>CBDUGP010000008.1:0-175118 GCA_965366625.1 uncultured bacterium | reverse complement strand
CAGCGGTGGCGCGAGTTCGGAGCGACGCCCGCAGGCCATCCGGCCGACGCCCGCGACAGCATTTCTGGATAGGCCCTAGCTAAGAAGCCGGATCGGAGCCGTGAAATGGTCCCAGATTGAGGACAATGCGGCGCAGGCTCTGTTCGGTGGACGCTTCTATGTGGACCCAGACCGCTCGGGGCGGTATCTCCCCAAGACGCTCGGCCCACTCGATGGCTTTGAAACCCGGGCCCGAAAGCAGCTCGTCGAGGCCTAAGGACGGTATGTCCTGAGGCTCCAATCGATAGAGATCTACGTGCACCAAGCTGCCTTTCGCACCCTGGTGCTCGTGAATCAAGGCAAAGGAGGGCGATTGCACCTCTCGGCGATCCACTCCGAGGGCCGTACACAATCCACGGACCAGAACCGTCTTACCGGCGCCGAGGTCGCCGGCCAAGAGGATCGTCGTATCCGATGGCAATAAGGTCGCCAAGATGGCACCCACAGCCTCGGTTTCCGCTTCGTTCGAGGTAGTCCAAACCCTTGTGCCTTCAGACTCTATGCATTCAGCGACCATCCCGCACCTCCCATGCCCTCCAAACTTCCGACAAAGCCGAAATCAAGTCCCCGGCGGCCAGACCTGCTCGACTGTGACGCCTTGCGGCGACGTCACCCGCCGCGCCATGAACGAAGACCCCCAAAAGCGCGGCAGCCAACGGATCGTAGCCCCGACCCAATAGGGCGGTCAGCAATCCGGTCAACACATCGCCGCTGCCTCCCGTGGCCATCCCGGAATTACCAGTGGGATTGATCCAAAGCCCGCCGTCCGGCTCGGCAATCAGGGTCCGGAATCCTTTCAGCACTACCACGCTTTGTGATCGGGCAGCCATCTTGGTGGCCCAAGCCATTCGGTCCTGCTGAATTTCCGCGGCGGAAATATCAAACCACCGGGCCGCTTCGCCGGGATGGGGCGTCAGAACCGAGGGCGCGTTGCGATCCCTCAGGAGCTGCCATTGACCGGCCAAAACGTTGAGGGCATCGGCGTCGACAACCAACGGCAAGGGGGATTCCGAAACAAAAACATCCACCGTCGATCGGCTGCCCTCGCCCACACCGAGCCCTGGCCCTAAACCGACCGCAGATTTTCCTTGTGCAGCCCGCTGGAGGGCTCCAATGGAATCCGGCCCCAGCTCCCCGGTCGCCGTTTCCGGAAGGCCGATCGTCATCGATTCCCGACATCCGGCATCGACGATCGGCACCAGCGAGTCGGGTACGGCCGCCGTCACCAAGCCGGCACCGCCCCGCACCGCCGCGCGGGTCGCCAGCACCATAGCACCGGACTTTCCCCGGGAGCCGCCGACCAAAAGGCAGTGCCCGTGATCGCCTTTGTGGGCAGACGGCTCATCGTCCATCCACAAAGCGCGAATGGAATCTTCGGTGCACAAATGCAAGTCGCCGTCGGCCTCCTCCACGAGCTCGGGAGGAATGCCTAAATCTACGACCGCCAGCTCCCCTACCGATTCACAGGCCGGCGGCAACACATGGGCGATCTTGGGGGCGGCGAAGGTGACCGTCAGCTCCGCCGGCAGGTGAGGACCCAGGACCATGCCGGAGCTGCCGTCGAGACCACTGGGCAGATCCACAGCCAGCTTGGGTGTCGAAATGCGCCCTAGAGCCTCCACGAGGTCGGCAAAATGCCCTTCGAGGGCCCGAGAAAGGCCCGTTCCGAATAACGCATCGATCACCAAGTCCGAAGATTCTGCTTGCCGAATCAAGGGCTCGATGGCCACTTCCGGTGTGACTTTCTCCACATATCTCGACGCTCGCTCGAGAATAGACAGCTGGGCACCCGCGTCCCCGGAGGGCTCGGAGCCTCGGATCACCAGATACGTCGTCACTCCGTATCCCCTGGCATCCAAAATCCTCGCCAAAGCCAAACCGTCGCCACCGTTGTTTCCGGGCCCGCAAAAGATGGTGACCGACGTCGCGTCGGGAAATCGGTCGCCCACCGCATCGGCCACACCCACAGCAGCGTTTTCCATCAGCACCAAACCCGGAATGCCGAGTTCTTCGATCGCGCGCCGATCCACATCCCGCATTTGGGCTGCGGTCAAGACCCTCATCGATCGGTCCTTTCTAGACGTCCCCAAGATTCCAACAGCTCGCGGGTCGCCGAGCATCCCCCTTCGCTGCGACGCAGCCTGTCGACCAAAGCCTCCAGGTCCTCAGCCACATCCACGTCGTGGCCCATGGGCAAGAGTTCGGCCCGCAGCTCGAGCTCGGAGCAACGGTCCAGAGTCTGTCGAAGCACCTCCGAGGTGCTCCAAGCAATGTCTTGGAAGATTCTCGGATCCACCGCAGAAGACCTCAGCGCGATTAGAAAATAGCCGCCGTCGGATGCTGGACCCAACACCACGTCGGCCTCGGCATCCAACCGGCCAAAGGTGTCATGGAGTGTCTGTGGTGAAATTTCGGGATGGTCACTGCCCAAAGCTGCCACATGGGCTCCGTCCTGCGCACCGGCAGCCAGCGCTTGAAATAAGCGTTCGCCCAAGTCTTCACCTTGTTGACGGACCCCTTGGATTTGGTAGCTCCCCACGCCGTTGGGCACGGCCTCAGCGTCGTCGAGGGCCCATGCAAGGGTGAGATCAAAGTCCCCGTGGCGCACGGATTTGCAAACGTCGCACAAAAAAGCTTGGTGCAATTGGGCGGTCTGCTCGGCACTGAGTTCGCCGATCAACCGGGTCTTAACCCTACCTGCAATGGCCGGTTTGGTAAAAAGGAAGAGCTTCCTCGGACAGCCTTTCGGGCTGTTTCGATCGGGTCGCGTCGCCATCCTCATTGGACCTCAAAGGGTTCAGCCGGGTTTCGATCTCATCATTCGCGATTTAGGAAAACCACCAGATGGTGGCCTTGATCCAAAATCGCCCTACTCCGTGACCGCGATTGTATATAGAGTAGAGGCTGACTTCGCAACCGTGCCGGGCAACTGATGAGTTGCCTGATGGGGTGGAGGGTGGGGGTGTGGCTCGGGATTCGGGTATCGGGGGGTTCAGCCCGAGCCTCCACCGGCGCCGATCTCGATTTGAGATCTTCGGCGGCACCTTCAACACGTCATTCTTTTCGCCTGTGGCCTGCCGCCGCAGCCGATTCTGGCATGGTCTCGGAGCGTTATACTTTGTCCCAGAAAAATGGTCTCTCTCAACAATTCACTGCATTCGAAAAGTGGGAAAACCGTTTCCACTCCTCCGCCCCTTCGGACCTGAGCCGAAGGGGAAAAAGGCACTCACACTCCCCTGCCTGCTCAGCCATCGGCCTTCTCCAAGGAGAATCCCAATGACCCGCTGGCAGTACAAAATCATCAACATCAGAAGCGAGCACTATCGGCTGGATCCCGATGCGTCGATTCAAATGGACGACTTGGGAGACGAGGGTTGGGAGCTGGTCGGGCTGACTTCGGTCAATTTCAAGAGCGGCGCCACCGACAATATTGCCATGGTGTTCAAACGCCCTCGACCTGCGCAGTAGCTACCCTTCGCCGGGAAACTCACTGAACGGGAACTCGCGAAACGCCGAGGGGTGTGGTCAGAGGTCGGCAAACTCCGCCGATCTTAGAGCGTCGGAAGAGATTTGCGCGTGCTCTCCCCTGCTTCGTGGCTCAGCTCCGCCAGCAGCCGTTCAGCCAAACGCGACGGATTTCGTCGCGGAAGGAAGATCGGCCCGCCAGACACCAGCAGGTCCGACGTCGAATTCGAGATTTCGTTTTCTTCTTGCTTTCCAGGTCGCCTACAAACCACCATCGACAATTCCTCTCTGATCCTCTTGTCGGTTTCGAATGCTGTCCTCAACGAGGATTCCATCGAAACCCTAGGGCGCTGAGCTGCAATGCTCAAGGCAATATAGGGCCGAAATGTGGCGAGAAAGTGGCACAATGAGCAAGATGTGCCGAATGGACCAAGAAAACCCAATTTTCCTAAGGAAATAGAGCTATGGCGGTCGAAATCACTGGACGTTATTCGAAGAACTTGCGGGTCGAAATGCAACATGGTCCTTCGGGAGCAGAGCTTTACACGGCTGCTCCAGTCGACAACCATGGCGACGGCAGCTCCTTCTCCCCCACCGACCTAGTGGCCGCGGCTCTCGGTGCCTGCATGGTCACGATCATGGGCATCATCGCCGAACGCGACGGCATCGATTTATCGGATTGTCACTTTTCGGTCCAGAAACACATGACTGCCGAGCCCCCTCGTCGCATTGACCGGCTGCCGGTCGACATTCACATGCCCGCGGGCTTGACCCCCACCCAACGCAAGAAGCTCGAACGCGGCGCGCTCACCTGCCCCGTGCACCGCTCCCTGCTGCCCGAGATCGACAAAGAAGTCCGTTTCATTTACCCGGACTGACGTTCGACGGAGTTTGCATCGCGACCAGAGCGAGTTCGAGCTGTAGCCAGTCAAACGCCCAGCCCCCTCGATTCTTTGTTGACGCATCGGGCTCGCTTGGTTCGCCACATTGTCGACGTCCACGGCGAGCAGCCTTGGTTCGAGCCCGATGGCCAGGGCCAAGGATCGACCTTCCGGCCCACTCTCGGAACCTATAAGAGACCGAACCCATGGCGAAGCTCCGCTTTACGTTTCCTCGCGCTGACGTCCGTTGTCGCTGCATCCCACGATTCGCCGTCTGGTTGGCCTTCATCTTGACGGTCGCATGTTCTAGCGATACGCCAGAAAGCTCGCGACCTCTGTCGTTGAGCAACAGCCTCTCGACCGTGGACCTGAATCGGGGGACCATCCACCCCCACGGCCAGGGTGTTCTTCGCCGATGCCGACTTCCTGAACGTGCATCCCACAGACGTCCAGACCCCAGGAACGGCCCCAACGTCGTCATGCTCGTTGCAGACACACTCAGGGCCGATCATTTGGGATACCACGGCTACACTCGCGACACTTCACCCCATTTGGACGCTCTAGCCGAGGATTCATTGGTCTTCAATCACGCTATTGCGCCTGCCCCCTGGACGACCCCTTCTATGGCCGGCGTGCTGACGGGCCTGCCACCAAGAGCGCTGGGCATCATGTGGGAGCCAACCGGCTTACCCGCCGAGGCTTTAACACTGACGGAGATCGTGCGTCACGAAGGGTATACGACAGCCGGAATCGTGTCCCACTTCTATATCGGAAGAAAATTCAACTTTCATCGCGGGTTCCAGTTTTGGGACGAAGCCGCCGCCGGAGGTCACGAAGACATCTCATCGCCTTGGGTGACCGGAATGGCCCTTGAATGCCTCGACGCCCTCGCCGAGCGCCAAGAGCCATTCTTTCTATTCGCCCACTACTTCGACCCGCATTATGAGTACCTTAAACACGACACATATCCATTTTTCGACGAAACGGATTCCGCGACCCTCGATCGTCTGGGCAGTTTCGAGGAATTGAGACAGCAAGCCGAAGAAGGCCGGCTGAGCACTGAAGCTCTCGACCACCTAAGGGCACGATACGATTCGGAGGTTGCCTTCACCGACGAGCATGTCGGCAAGTTGATCGGGCGCCTCAAGGAGCTTGGCCTCTATGAGTCCACCGTAGTCGTTTTCCTCGCAGACCACGGGGAATTGTTTGCCGAGCGGGAGCGCTGGATCGGTCACACCAAATATCTCTACGAAGAAATCGTTCACGTCCCACTCCTCATAAAATTACCCTCCGGTCGGGAGCGGGGTCATATTCAAACCACCGTGAGTACTCGAGCAGTCCTACCGATGCTGCTGCAAGAGCTGAAAATCGAAAGCCCTACGCTGCTCAAACAGCTCGGCGAGGCACCCTTGCCGGTCGAGGATCATCCGGACCAAGAACATTTTGTCTATACGGAGACCCGCCGATGGCGCGGATCCGACGCGGTCTATCGACAGGGTTGGAAGCTACTCTTCGACCATGACACGAACCGTCACCGTCTATTCAACTTGGAGCAAGACCCCCAAGAAAAGGTAGACCGGTCGCATGAGCAACCGGAGCTTTTACGGTCATTGAGGCTTGAACTCGAGAGGTGGCAGGGCTCCGTCGACGAGATGAAAAAAGATTTCACCACCGATGACCGACGAAGAGCAAGAGCGGCTGCGTGCTCTCGGTTACGCCGGCTAGCCGCTCTCGCTCACCTTACTCACCGAAGGTTACGAGCAGGGCGGCACGGCGGCTAACTCCGCGATTACGAGGGTTTAGGCAGCCTCCCTCCCACGATCACGACGAGTCGGTCGAGAGACGATCGAATAGCGGCGCGAGGGTCGACCCCATAGGCCGGTTCCAGTCGACAGGACCTAGGCCCGAATAGTCGGCAATTTCAGTCAAGAGGCAGCGAATCTCGATCAAATGAGGGCGATTGAGTCGCAAACGCTTTTCTGTGTAGCGTGCAGCGGCCGTCCGAGGCAACCAACGGCCGGAGCTGGTCGCCTCGAAGTGCTCGTCAAAGAGGTCGCGGCAAAAATCGAGAAAGCGCCAGCCTTGAAGCTCCTGCTCCCGACTCGGCCACCGAGCCGCCTTGAAGCGATTGCACACGTGGCAGGCGTAGTACAGATTGAAATAGTCGTCGACCAGGCCTCGAAAAGTCTTTTTAGACTTCGGCTTGAAGTGATCGAGCTCAAAAGCCTCGGCACCTCCTGCTGCCCGTTCGTACATGAGGCAATAAGCACAACAGGCCGAGAAATCTTCGCGCACGAACGGCCGAAATCGGGTGTAGCTACGCCCGTCCACATCCGGGGCTTCGTTCCGGCGTCTGAAAATCGCCATCAAGGTGGCTTCTCTTCATGGCTGACCCTCATCTCGTCCCTCAGGTCGACGAGGGCCTGGCGTAGCGGCTCGAGGCGGCGCGATTCGTCTTCATCAAAAAACGCCTCGATGCGCTCGAACTCTTTTTCCTCCTCAGGGCTCAGGGGCCCGACCATGCTTCTGTCGACGAGATCCGCAAATCGCCGGTAGGCAGCTTCAGGCCGGAATCGGAAGGAACTCTGGGGCATAGCCTCTGCCTGCCCCCACATGACGGGCTCAGGCTCTGGTGCGAGCGCTAGCGCCAAGGCACCTGACACCGACGAGATCGTTGCCAAACGAGAATCCGTATCGTGAGTCCCGGACGATCCGAGGCGGATCCGCGAGATGCTGTCGGTCTTCCGCGAATCTTTATCTACGAGTCTCGCGAATTCGCCGCCAATATGCTGCCGAAGACGTTGTAGGACTATCCGGGCGGAATCAGGTCGCTCCTCGGCACGCTTGGCGAGGAGATCTTCGATGAGGCCTGAAACCGGCTCGGGTATTTCAGGTCGAATATGATGAACAGGCGGCGGAGAGTAACTTCTGACCCGTTCCATGGAGTCTGACTTCGATTCTCCAAGGAAAGGCCGGATGCCTGACAATATCTCGTAGCCGAGGGCACCGAGGGAGAAGAGGTCGGATCGCTCATCCAGGGCACGACCTTCTGTCTGTTCAGGCGACATCGCATGGTACGTGCCGGCGATTCTTCCGGGCATCTCCTTTGGCCCCCTGTTGTTGAGGATGAGCTTCACCAAGCCGAAGTCGAGAACCTTAACGTGCCCTTGGTGGGTGATCATCACATTGGCGGATTTGAGATCCCGGTGAATCACTCCATGTCCGTGAATGGTCACCAGCGCTTCCGTGATCTCTTCAAAGTAACGGATTGCGCGGTTGATTGGCATTTCACTCTGACGGGCAACTTTCTCGATAGTGTTGCCGTCAATGTGCTCCATAACCAGGCAATATAGGCCTTTCCAGGCGAAGACATCGAAGACCTGCACAAGGTATGGATGCGAGATCTGGGCGAGGACGGCGGCCTCTTGGAGGAAGCGCTCGACAGAATCGGCGCCATCGTTTCGCGGGCGCATCACTTTGAGGGCAACCGGACGTCCAAGTCGACGATCATTGGCCAGAAAGACAGTCCCCATGCCGCCTGAACCCAAAACTTTGATGAGCTGATAGTCGCCAATCATCCGATGGGTCTCGATCAAGCCCGCGATTTCGATAGGCTCTAGATTCTGCGATTCGAGACCGTGCTCGCGGATCAGTGAATACAAGTGCGACCGGCCTATCCCTATCTCCCGAGCAGATCGATTCACATTCCATCCATGGCGCTCCAGAACCTCTCGAATCTTCTCTGGGGAAAGTGATCGAGAAGTTTCAACGGCGTGCATCGAGTGAAGTCTCAGATCTCGGGCGAGTCCCTCGAAGCCCTTGGTCATGAGGTCGAACGGCTCCCAGCTCGCCTCAGCGAGCAGGAAAGCCCATCGCCTCATCACCTGCTGCAAATGTCGGACATTCCCCGGCCAATCTTGCTGCACCAACAAGAACATCAACTCGGTGGGAAGCCACGATGAGACCGGGTTCTCGTTGGAAGGCGGATCCGGCGCCCCGATTTCTTCAACGATCTCCTTAAAGAAATGAACCGCCAATCTACAGATATCTTCCCTGCGTTCGCGCAGCGCCGGCAGTTGGATCTCAAATCCAGCCAACCGATGGTAGAGAGGAGCACGAAAGTTTCCTTCAAGGCCGGCCCTCGCGAGATCGACATCAGTTGCTGCGAGGATTCTCACATCGATCTTCGTCGAATGCTGGCTGCCCAAGGGTTGGATCTCTTGCATTTCGAGCGCTCGTAGCAGAAAACTTTGAAGGTCTGGCGGCGCGTCACCTACCTCGTCGAGGAAGAGAGTCCCGCCTTCAGCTCGTTGGAAAGCTCCTTGCCGCCTCCCTTTCTGTCCGGTGTAGGCGCCGGCTTCTGCGCCGAACATCTCGACTACGGCCAACGATGGGGGCAGGGCCGCCAGGTTGATCACCTGGAAGGCGCGCTCCCTCCGGGGATTTCGGGGATGTCGGGCGATCGCCTGTGCTACGAGCTCCTTACCCGTGCCGGTTTCACCAGAAAGCAATACCGGCACGTCGAGGGCAGCGACTCGATCGATCGCCTGATAGACCCGGACCATTTCGGAGCTCGCTCCAATCAGTCCGTGAGAGGCGGCCGCCGGTAAATCGCGGTATTCATATTCAGTGCGTAGCTGCACGAAAAGCACGACCGTGCGAGCGAGGAGCAGCACGATCCCGTCCATCAGCTCTTCTTTCGAGATTTCTGCGACTCCCTCCAAGGGCTGGGCTCCAAGCATGATCGAATTTCGCCAGCCTGACGGATCGATCCTCAGTACTTCTCCTGACCAACCGAAGCTGATGGGGCTGCGGCTGAGTCGGCGATTCCCTAGGGGCCGCGCCGCCTCTGAGCCGGGGTGGCTAAACCTCGGCTCAAGTCTCGACAGTCGATAGGTTTTCTCTGGCTGCAGCAGCCATGTCGATCGTTCGCCGATCCGATTCAGGTCCGGGCAACCAACGACTGTCAAAAAAAGATGCGCATCGCCGGTTGCACCCACGACCTCGACGAGATCGGTGATCGCAGAAGCTGCATTCAGATCTTCGGAGTCCGAGGTCTGACTCATTTCTCCCTGAGAGCGCTCATTGGTCATTTATTCAGTTTAGCCCGAACATTTCACGAAGTCATGTGTGCGCCGCCCATCATCACCACAAGTAGCGAGGGCCCCGGGTACATCGAGCAGCGAGCTAGGTCCCGCCTGTTCCATCTGCCTGGTCGCCGCCCCTGCCCGTAAGGGAAGGGCACATCTTCGCCAATAAAGTCGAATACGGCTCGGCAGAGCTTTGCCGCACGTCCAGCTCGAGCTTGAGCTAGACAAGACCGTCATCCATCAGGGGAAGCCGTCCGCTCATAGAGCGTGTATCCGGCGCCTTTGAGCCGGGCGGTGTAGTCCTGTTCCATCAGCGTTCGGAGCTCGGGAAATTCGCTGGACGTGTCGGGACCCCGCACGATCCACCAAATGCTGTGGGTTTCAATAATGAACCGGGGGCGGCGAGACTGGAGCTCTGCCATGAATCGCCGGCGAAGGTCCTGAATTACCCGAGAGGAAACGTGGTGATGGAATTGGTAGGTGTAGACGAAAGAAGTCGCAACTTCTATGTTGGTGGCCAACATGGCATTGAGACTACCTTCGGTCCAGTCCAACGGCTGAGCTGTGTCTCCCGGTCGAGCGTTCGCTCGCAAGAAGTCGGCAATTTCATCGACTCTGCCGCCCTTCGGCGCTGTCACATGCCCGAACCGCAAGTCCCCGTAGAGCCTCGGTAAAAAGGGAAGGACCAGTTGGAGCACGAAGATCGCCAACAGCAACTGGCTGCGTGCACGAGCGTTGTGAGGCAATAGGCTGAAGCCACTCAAGACACAAAGCGCGAACCAACAAGGCAGCCAGTGGTAGGACCAGAAACGCCCCACCAGAGCTACCGAAACGGCCCCTGCTATGGCCAAGCCGATAAAAAGAACCACGGCTCTCCGGACTCGCGGCCGGCTTCGCCCGACCTCCCACCCTATCCAGGCTCCGTACAACGCAGGCATCAACAAGAGAAGCTTGCCGATTTCTTCTTCGAATCGATGCACGCGATACATCACGCGGCTCTCGAGCCCGGCCAAGACCCTTTGCTCTCCTGAAAGATCGGCGAACAGCGGCCCATACCCCAACACGATGTCGAGAAACGGCCGCCAAGCCCCATTGCCCAGCAAATATGCGCAGGCAATAGCCACTGGAATCGCAAATCCCAGCCCAGTCAGAAGGATGAAGCGGCGACCAGCCCGATTGCCCGGCCAATGGCTGCCATCACTCCCGCTCGACACCCAAGAAGCTGCCCAAAATGCAGGGACGGCCAGGCAAGCTTGCGGCTTAATCAAAGCGATCACACCGAAGGAGAGGCCGATCCCCACCTCACGGATCCCAAATCTCCAAGCACGTTCACTAAGGAAAAGCCAGATAGCTGCGGCTAAGGGCAACAAGAGAAGAAAATCGCGCTGCAAGGCAAATAGAGAACCAAAGGAGAGGTAGAGCAAGGCAAAGATAAAGGCGCCTGCGCCGGCGACTCGGCGATCCAGGCGCCAAAGGGCTGCCATGACGAGACCACAGATCGCGAAAAGGATCGCCAAGTCGGCCAATCTCACCCCGAAGTCACTCTTACCAAAGATCTTGAGCACTAGAACATTAGCGAGATAAGTGCCGGGCAAGTTCACATCGAAGAAGTCACGGTAGGGCACCCTCCCCCATTCCACAAGGCGCCCAAGGTAGAGCAATAAGGGCGTGTCGAAATCCATGCGCCATCTCAATGAGAATGCCGATATGACTAGAATTAGGCTGCCTAGGATCCACAAAGCGCCGTCGATCCACCAATCCTCACGATCCGACCTATCGGACTTCTTCAAAATCATCCCTCATTTTCTCCGCTTCCTCGAGCGCCCTCCCCTTCAACCCTGCCCGTCACCCGGATCGAAAGTTGCTGGGGGACTCCTGCCGATGGGCTATCAACGGCTGCTCCGCGAGATTCTATCCGGTGTCGGTAACCCAGGTCCGAGTGAGGCCCACGTGGCAGAATGGGGATCGGCGAGCTTGCGGAACCGCAGAAATGCAGGCAGAAATAGCATGAGCCGGCAGTCCTGCGATGGGCTTCTTCTATAGAACTAGTGAGAACACTGTGCCGACGCCCAGCTGCGATCGGACGGTGATTTTGGCACCGAGCAGTTCGGCGTGGCGTTTGGCGATCGAAAGGCCGAGGCCGAAGCGCCCCTCTGAGCGCGAACGAGCTGGATCCGCTCGCCACAGACGATCGAAGATCAACGGCAAATGCTCTTCGGCGATGCCTTCCCCCTGATCTTCGACCTCGATCCGGACTCCCTCTGCATTCGACTGCACCCGGACTTCGACCCAGCCGTTATCGGGCGAGTGGGAGATCGCGTTGGCCAGCAAGTTGCGCAGCACCACCTCGAGGGACGCCACGTCGATCAGCATTTCGCATGGATCTCGCTCTTCGAAGTCGACGGTGACGCCTCGCACCACCGCAACAGCTTGGGCACCTTTGACAGCCCCACGCACAACTTCTGAGAGCGGAGCCGTGGTTCCAGGCGTCTCGCGGCCATGATCGAGCGCGGCGAGATCGAGCAGTCGTTGGACGAGTCGGCCTGCTTCCCTTGCCGACTCTTCGATCCATCCGAGACGCTCCCCTACCCGCTCGACACTTTGGCCCGGCGCCTGAGCCCCTTGGGCCAAGGTCAGGAGAGTGGCGAGCGGCGTGCGCAGCTCATGACTGAGATCTTCCACCAGCTGGGCTTGGGCCGCCTCACGGTGCTCGGCCACGCGCCGAGCCCGAACATGCTCCAGCAAGGCAGCGCCGGCGATGACCACCACCGACGCCGCGACCACGATCTCGTTGACCAAGGAGAGCGACTGCTGGACATTGGAACTCAGCTGGACGATCGGCTCGATAGACCACAACAGCCAGGTGATAGGGGCGTAGATGACCAGCGGCGTGACCAGTAGAGACAGCCGCATCCCCGGCCCAAGGCCATGGAACAGTAAGGGAAACATCGACAGCAGCAGCAACGGGTAGAGCTGGAACGAGCAAGCAAATCCGAACGTCACGAAATGGGTGATCGCCCAGAGCAGCCATTCCACACCACTAGCGAAGATAAAGAAGTGAAGATGCCTCGGCCGATGCCGTTGGCTGACGAGCATGGCATGGAAGAGCGCACCGAGACTGCTGATGAGCGCCAACCTTGGCAGGCCGGCGAAGCCGCATGTCACCGCAGCGATAGCCCGCAACGTCGCGGAGTAGCCCCCGATGGCGAGCTGCACATGGCATGGGTCGCCGAGTTCGAGACGGAGCAGCCGTTCGGCGGCACCGGCGAGCCTGCGCCGCGGTCGAAGCTGGGCCAGTGCCGTCATCCCGGATCGTCGAAGAAATAGCCGTAGCCACGGCGGGTGCGCACCCACCGCCGACCCAGCTTCTCGCGCAAGTTGCGCACATGGGCGCGCACCGTGCTCGAGCTGATGGGGTCACCGGTCGGCGACAGGATCTCCGCGAGTCGAGCGGTCGAAACCGCGTCTCCTCGGTGGCGGAGCAGATGCTCGAGCAAGCGATATTCGGTCGACGTCAGGTCCAGCACCTCGCCGGCCAGCGAGGCGGTGCGGGCGTAAAGATCGATCTCGAGATCGCTGAACTGTCGTCTGCGATCGGCCGCGCCGGCGGATCGGCGAATCAACGCCCGCAGCCGCGCCACCAACTCTGGCAGCTCGAACGGCTTGCTCAAATAGTCGTCCGCACCGTCGTCCAAGCGGCCGACCCTTTGCTCCAGGCTGCGCTTGGCGGTCAGCACCAGCACCGGCACGTTGGACTCCTGCCGCAAGCGCCGGAGAACGGCCGCACCATCGAGCGTCGGAATCATCAGATCCAAAATCACCACGCCCCAAGCGTGAGACCGAGCCAAATCCCAGCCCTCAAGGCCGTCGGCACAGTGAAACACATCGAAGTCGAGGTCTTCGAGCCCGGCCACCAAGGCGCGAGCGAAACGCTCGTCGTCTTCGATCAGCAGGATGCGCGTCGGCGCCCCGGTAGCGCTTTTTATGCTCATGGCTTACGTCGTTGAATCAAATTGGGAAAGAGGCTCAATAGAGCAAAATTTTAGCAGCCGCGACGACCGTCTCGGGCATAGTCCACATCGCGCTGCAAGGTGAACTCTATTTCAACCTCCACACCACGGGTCAAACCTACTTCGGCGACATCCGCGGGCAGGTCCACAAATTCGACTGAACTTGCAATATGCCGTTGACGCTCAACGCAATCTCAACGAACAGTTCTCGACGCTCCAAAAAGGCTCCGAACGGATCGGCGCCGGAGGCAAGGAGACGCATCATGGCAAATCGTACGCTGTTTTCCGCAACCACCATCGCACTCGCGCTGGTCGCCTTGGCACCGACGGATTCGGCGGCGGCGACCAACGAGGCTCCGAGCGGCCACAGGACGGCGACGGCGACGGGAATGCCTTATGCGACGTCGGCGCCGTTGAGCAAGAGAATCCGCTGTTCGCGGACGGATTCGAAAGCGGCACTACCGCGACTTGGTCTTCCGTCGTTGGAGGATTCTCAGCCGGAGGCGTTTTCCCAGGATCGCCCGTGTTTTAAATCTTCGAGCAGAAACCGAAGTCCCAGGTTGTCGTGAGGACTGAGCAGCAACCCTCGACGGAAGATTTTCTCCGCTTCTTCCAGGTCGCCGGACCGCCACCGACAAAGACCCAGGCCATGGAGGCAACGCAGGTAGGGACGATTGTCGACCATTGGATACGGCAGCAGAATGGGCTTGTCGCGGGGCAAGCTCAGATCCCCGATCGCCACCCCGACGCGATAATGCCTCTCCGCATTTTTCTGAAAGAAGCCGAATGAGGAATCGAAGTGAAGGTTGCCGAGGTGGGCGTGGGCGTCGAGGCAGCGCAGATCCTCGGCCAACAGGTCGAGCAGGAGATCTTCAGCTTCGTCACCTCGATCGACCGCCCGGAGTTCGGCGGCTTTCACGATGGGGCTTTCCTCGAAGGACCTTGGATCGAATCCGGGCATGACCCATTCCAGCTCAAAGGCGGTCAACGGCATCGAGCGTTCAAGCTCGGCGACCACGTCGCCGGGCAGTTCCTCCAGGTCGTGGGTTTGGAGGGGGAAAGGGCCCAGTTCCGTCAGCTTCAGCGGTGTTAGACCGAGGGCGTCGACATCCAACCGGACGTCGGTCACGGTGCCACTGAGGTAAGGCGTATTGCCGAAGACCCAAGACTTCGCCACCTCCACGGTGAACACCTCACCGGTCACGGGAAGGACGGGCGAGATGCCCGTGCGCACAATGGTGTTGGTTCCGTCGTCGAGGAAAGACGCCTTGATGGCGTCGTATCCGCTGCGGCAAATTAGATCAACGCGGCTACCAGGGGTCGGTAGGTCTCTCATATTGGATACTCGGGGTTGCTGTTCTTATCTCTTGTGATCGGCGGCCGACAAAATCGAACTCACCCTGCGAAGGTCTCCGGCGGATCAGTCCCGACGGATCAGTCCCGACGGGACGACCCTGCGGGCTGTCGGTCCGTCGTCAAGGTTCAGAGTCTATTCTTGATCCCTGTGTCAAAATAGAAGCATGATGATCGAAACCAGCCAGCGCCCCTGGGAAGAGATGAATCGCATCGCAGTGGACGGCGACGTGGCCGACCTGCAGCGATTTCTGACGACCTTGCCGCAAAACGAAGCGGCACGGGCCCTCTCGCGTTTATCCGACCTGCGACAGACCGAGGTCTTGGCCATGCTCGGCCCCGAGCATGCCGCCGATCTGGTCAACAGCCTGGCGGTCGTCCAGGCCGCCGACTTGATGGAAGAGCTGCCGGCGAGCGAGGCGGCGGCGATTCTGCTCGAACTGCCCAGCAACGAACAGGCCGATATTCTCCAGAATCTCCAAAGCGAAGAGGCTGAGGAGATCTTGGGCAAGATGGATCCCGAGGAAGCCAACCGGGTTCGGCAGCTGGTGTCGTACCCGGCGACCGTGGCCGGTGGCTTGATGGTGACCGAGTATCTGGCGTTCAAAGCCGAAACCACGGTTGAGAACGTGATCGAGGATTTGCGGCACAACGCGGAGACCTATGCCGATTACGAGGTCCAATACGTCTACGTGATCGACGGGAAACGCCGCTTGATCGGCGTGCTCCAACTGCGCGATCTGCTGCTGAGCGACGGGCGCACGAAGCTCAAGCAGCAGATGATTCCCGCCCCCCTCGCCTTGGCCGACAGCGCCGATCTCGAGGAGATCAAACAAGTCTTCGATTCCCACTCCTTCTTCGGCCTGCCGGTCGTCTCCCCCAGCGGCGAGCTGTTGGGCCTGATTCGCCGCGGTGATATCAATGAAGCGTTGGCGGAACGGGCCGACAGCATCTACTTGCAATCCCAAGGCATCATCGGCGGCGATGAGATTCGCTCTATGCCGCTGTTACAGCGTGCGCGGCGGCGGCTCTCCTGGCTGTCGGTCAACATTTTGCTCAATGTTCTGGCGGCCAGCGTCATCGCCTTTTACCAAGACACCTTGGCGACGGTGATCGCCCTTGCAGCCTTCTTGCCGATCATCTCCGACATGAGCGGCTGCTCAGGCAATCAGGCGGTGGCGGTCTCCATGCGCGAGCTGACCCTCGGGCTGGTGCACCCGCGCGAAGTTCTCCGGACCCTGTGGAAAGAGCTGGGGGTCGGCCTGCTCAACGGCATGACCCTGGGTGTGCTGCTCGGCGCGCTCGCCTGGCTTTGGCAGGGCAACCTCTACATCAGCCTGGTGGTGGGCGGCGCCTTGGCGCTCAATACGTTGATCGCCGTGTCCATGGGCGGCGTCATCCCGCTGGTGCTACAACGGCTGGGATTTGACCCCGCACTGGCGTCGAGCCCAATTTTGACCACCGTCACCGACCTGTGCGGTTTCTTTCTCACCTTGAGCTTCGCCACCGCCTTGCTCTCGAAAATGGTGGCCTGATCCGTCACCTCAAGACTTGGTGTCGTACCAAGACCGTCCGGCCCCGACGTCGACCGCCAGGGGCACGCTCAGCTCCGCGACCCCTTCCATCTCCTCGCGAACACAGGCCACCAGACGATCCGCCAGCGCCTCGGGACCTTCCAAGACCAACTCGTCGTGCACGGTCAGCAACAGTCGGCACTCGGGCAGGTCCTTGAGCAGGCGGGCTGAGACGGAGATCATGGCCTTCTTGAGGAGATCCGCTGCGGTGCCTTGAATGGGTGCGTTGATCGCCATGCGTTTGGCGTTTTCGCGCAGATTCCAATTGCGGCTTCGGATGTCGGGCAGCTCGCGGACACGACCGTAAAGGGTGTGGACTCGGCCGGTTTCGAAGGCACCGTCGAGGGTTTTCTCGGTATATCCGCGAACCCCGGGATAACGCTCCATGTAGGTGTCGATGAAACGCTGAGCCTCTGCCCTTGAGACCCCGAGCTGACGCCCGAGGCCGAAGGCGGTCATGCCGTAGATGATGCCGAAGTTGATCACCTTGGCGATCCGTCGTTGATCGGGATTGATCAACAGAGGTGAGCCGCCGAAAACCGTGGCCGCGGTGGCGGCGTGGATGTCGTCACCGCGATTGAACGCCTCGATCATCACCGTTTCTTGGGCCACGTGGGCTAAGACCCTCAGCTCCACTTGGCTGTAGTCCGCAACCACCAAGACGTGGCCGGGCGCGGCCACAAAGGCCTTGCGGATCTGTTGCCCGCGCTCGGTTCGAATCGGGATGTTCTGAAGATTCGGATGCGCCGACGACAGGCGTCCGGTGGCGGCCACCGCTTGATTAAAACGGGTGTGGACCCGGCCGTCGCTGCCGGCCAAGGCAGGCAGAACGTCGACGTAGGTGGATTTCAGCTTCGCCATTTCGCGGAAGTGGAGAATTCTCTCGGGCAGGTCGTAACCCCGAGCAGCGAGTTCCTCCAACGTTTCGGCACCGGTGGAATAGCTCTTGGTCTTGCGGGTCTTCCTCAGGACCGGGTAGTCCAGCTTCTCGAACATGATCTCGCCCAGCTGCTTGGGTGATTGGATGTTGAAAACCTCACCGGCAATTTCGTAGATCTTCTCCTCCACCGACTTCAGCTCGGCCGCCAGCTCGGCCGACATGCCGGCCAGAAAGTCCGCGTCGATCAAGATACCGTTCTCTTCCATGGTGGAAAGTACCGGGATCAACGGCTCTTCGAACTCGGCATAGAACCCTTCCAACTCCTGATCTTCCAGGTCCTTCGCCATCGCTTCCCACATCCTGGACGGCAAAATGACCCGTTCCGCCGCAAAACCGGCTAAGCGGTCGTCCCCGGTCATGGGTAGATCACCCTTGCCGAGCCCGGCGTCCGCCAACGACATGGAAGTTTGGTGTAGCCGATCCTCCACCACCGACGGGAAATCGTGGTTGCGCAGGGCCGTCCGGGCTAAGTAGGAGATCAACATCACATCCAGCAGCTTGCACTGGACATCCGGCCTGGGCCCCAAAAGACGTACGACTTCTTTAAGGTCATGGCCTACGAGCTTCAGACGGGAAGCGCCGACCCATTTTCGCAGCTGCTGAACCACCGCGTCTTTCAGACCTTCACGGCGGAAGTCGACGTAAGCGGCGGTCCAATCCTCATCCGCTTGCGACGTCGGCAGCGCAAACGACAAACCGAGCACCCGGGTCTCGTGGATCGCTTCGCCCAACATGGCTACGGCCAGCCGGTCGGAGACGCCTTCGGCAAAGGCTGCAAAATCTTCGACGGTCATCAGCTCACGGGCCGGCTCGGGGGGTGGGACTTCCGCTCCCTGGGTCTCCTCGATCTCGCGTGCCAGCTGGTGGAAATCCGAGCGCCGGCAGAGTTCCAAAAGAGCCTTCCAATCCGGCGTTTCAACGGCGAACCGCTGGGGATCGAATTCGATCTCCAAGTCTCGGTGGATGGTTACCAGCTCCTTGGAGAGCATGGCTTGCTCGCGATGGTTTTGCAGCCCTTCCCGATAAGCCTTTCGCTTGACGGTCTCGGCGGCATCGAGCAGGGCTTCCAGGCTACCGTGCTCGGCGATCAGCTTCTTGGCACCCTTCTCACCGATCCCCGGAACCCCGGGCACGTTGTCCGAGGCATCTCCCATCAAGGCGAGCACGTCCACTACTTGCTCCGGAGGCACGCCGAAGTCTTCGGTGATGCCCTGCGCGTCGTAGAGCTTGTCGCGACCGGTGTGCTGCATGAAGACCCCATTGCCCACCAGCTGCATGAGGTCTTTGTCGGGCGACACCAGGATGACCTCGAAGCCGGCGGCGGTCGCCTTATTGGCCAAGGTGCCCAAGACATCGTCGGCCTCGTATTTGTGCATTTCGACCATGGGAATACCGTAGGCGTCGATAAATTCGCGAATCACCGGTATCTGCGGCCTCAAATCCTCCGGCATCGGCTTGCGATTGGCTTTGTAATCCTCGAATTTTTCCTTGCGCACTGTGTCGGAGGAGGTGTCCATGGCAATGCCCAAATAGGCGGGATGCTCTTCCCTCAGCAGCTTGCGCAGGATCTGCAAAAAGCCGAAGACCGCATTGGTCGGCTCTCCCCGTGACGTCGAGAGATTGCGGATGGCGTAGAAGGCTCGAAAAATATTCGAGAAGCCGTCGATCAGGAAAATCCGTGGACGGTCCGTGGACGATGCGGCGGGCGGGCTGGAAGATTCAGGCTCACTCATGGACGGATCGTAGCAGCCCAGCCGCCCCGGGTGAACGTCGGCGAAACGTCGGTAATCCGTGCGCGCCCCGTCGACCTGCGAGGTCACCGAAACCCCGCATCCGGGCATGTATTTTGCTTCCCGCATGGGTTCAGCAGCTTAGAATGGCAGGCCCGGGTTGGCCCCATTTGCCCGATCCAGCACGCAGCGGAGACAAACATGATCCTATTTCTCGGTCTAATTTCCTGGATAGTTCTCGGTCTTGTGGTCGGCCTATTGGCTGCCCGAATGTTGCCCGGCCGGCCGGCCCTGGGCATCGGCAGCACGGTGCTGCTGGCGATCACCGCGGCGATCGGCGGAGGTCTCTTGAGCACGGCCTTGGGTTTTGGCGGCCTAGCCACTTACGACTCTCGGGCGTTGATCACTGCGCTCTTGACCTCCATCCTTGCGCTCACCTTCTGGCGCATCGCCAATTTGGCCCCGTGATCGCCTGCGGTGTGCCAAACGGGCGCCTTTTTTGGGTCGATCTGAAGACCGCCTAGCTCTATTCTGGCCCCTAGACCTGTTATCATCGCCTCCCCCTAGCCGTTTCTCTGGACTTTTGGGTTACCACCGGTGGAGGCCGTGACTTGATCAACTTCAAGGTCGACAACCTGCTGATGCGCATGCTGAAGGCAGGCAAGAACATTTCCGACTTGAACTTGTCTTCTGGGCGCCCGCCCCAAGTCGAACTCGACGGCAAGTTGGTAGCGGTGGACATCAAGGGGCTTTCGGAGCTCACTCCCTACCACACCGAAGCCATCGCCATGGGTTTGATGCGCGGCCAGCGCAAGCACATGGTGGATCTCAAACGCCGGGGTTCGGTGGATCTTTCCTACGCCATTCCGGGTGTGACCCGATTTCGGGTCAACATCTTCTACCAACGGGGCAGCCTCGCGGCGGTTTTGAGGGTCATTCCCCAGGGCGTGCCGACCCTCAACGAGCTCAACTTGCCCGCGGAGCTGCGCAACATCTGTGGCTTGAAAAACGGCATTGTGCTGGTCACCGGGCCCACCGGCTCCGGAAAATCCACCACCCTCGCCGCGGTGATCAACGAGATCAACGAGACCCAATCGGTGCATATCGTGACCGCCGAGGATCCGATTGAATACCTGCATCCAAACAAGAAGTCGACGGTTAATCAGCGCGAAATAGGGGCCGATTGCCCGAGCTTTGCCCTCGCCCTAAGAGCCGCCTTGCGCCAAGCGCCGAAGGTCATTTTGGTCGGTGAGATGCGCGATCTGGAAACCATCGAAACCGCTTTCGAAGCAGCGGAAACCGGCCATTTGGTGCTCTCCACCCTGCACACCATCGATGCCTCGAAAACCATCGACCGAATCATCGGAGTCTTTCCTCAAGAGCAGCATCAGCAGGTGAGGACTCGCTTCGCCCAAACTTTTAAGTATGTGATTTCACAGCGGTTGTTGCCCAAACGGGGCGGCGGCCGAGTGGCTGCGATCGAGATCCTGAAATCGACTTTCCGCACCCGGGACTACGTCCTGAAAGGCGAAGGCGAAGGTCGCTCCCTGCTCGCAGCGATCAAGGATGGCGACCAAGAAGGCATGCAAGACTTTGACTCCGTATTGGAAGACATGATTCGCACGGGTGTGATCTCCCGCGAGACCGGCATGGGTTATGCCACGAATCCCGGAAATATGGAACTCCAACTGGCTGATCTCGCGGGCGAGGTTCAAAGCGTGGAAGTCGGTGAGGCTCAAACTTTTGCCGAGGCGCCCGCTCCTCCACCGCAACCGCCGACGCCGCCGGGAGGGTCTTCACCCCATGAACCGGAAACCCCTGGCATGCCCCAACCTGCGGCCGGTCGCCCGGGAGGTCGGATATGAATATTTCTTGCGGCGAATGCAGTCAGCAATTCAATCTGCCCGATGAGAAGGTGCCCCAGCGTGCGTTCTCTATTGCTTGCCCGGCCTGTAAGGGCAGGATTGTCGTGGATCCGACCCAAGGGGCCGCACCCGTTCCGCCGGCCGCCGCTCCTTCCGCCGCCGCTCCACCGGCTGCGGCTCCCCAGGCTCCTGGAGTTCAAGCTTCTGGGGCTCAGCCGCAAGCGCCGGCGCCTGTCGAACCTTCGAGTTCCTCTTCGGACGATCCTGACCGCGATACGATGGTCGATACCGGGACGTTCACCCGACTCACGCCCCTGCGCTCTACGGATCTCAAGCTCATCGAGGGCATGCCTCCGATCGCGTATGTGGTAAATCACGATCTCAGCGCCGATCAAGAAGTCACGCGCAACCTCCAAAAAATCGGCATGGAGGAGGTCAGGAACTTCACCGACGTGGCGGAAGCGTGTGAGCACTTGCAAGAGAACGAGGCCGCGATCTTCTTGGTCCGCATGACCAAAGCGTCGGCTCCACCGTGTCAGCCGCTGGAGCCGATCTACAAGCTACCCTTCGACGTACGTCGTAAGACCTTCGTCGCTTTGATGGCGGAAAACGTCAAACCCCTGGATGGGCAGGTCGCGTTCTACCTCCAGGTCAACTGCCTGCTCAGCTCCCAAGAACCCGGGGCCATGGCGATCAAGCTACGCCGCGCCCTGCTGCATCACCTCAGGCTGTATCGCTTCTGGGACGTCGAGGTCGCGTAGTCACAACTACAGGGCCAACACCCTTCGGCCTCGGTCGTAGACCGTAATCGGTCCGTCCTGGGATACGGTGATCGCCAACGCTTGGGCCTCGGCGCTCATTTTCGAAGCGCTGGAATGTCTCGCCCCCTTGCCCGGCCCGACATCTGCCCGAGTGGCGGCATCGGGCCGCAACAACACCATGCAGCTGCGAAATCGGCCGGTACGACTGTCGATAACGGTTGCGCCGTCTTGTTTGGCAAAATTGATCAGCTCCTCATCCGACAGCGCCTCGACCGGGGCACTCGAGATCCAAGCGAAGTGGCTGATGTCCGGGCTGTCGGATTTGGCCAGGATGCGATCCGCATCGCCGATCATGAAAATCGCTCCGTGGTTGTCCTCCGACATCCGAAAAGCACAGCGTAGGATCCTCGCGATCAGGGCTGCATCAAAGATTCCCTCGGTCGACAGCTCGTCGAGGGTGCCCGCCAGGACGGAGGCCCGCTCGGGCATCCAATCGCCGTTGGAATAGCGACCGACCAACTGGCCACGGGCAAAAATCCGTACTTGGCGCCCACCTTTGGGCACGAAAAACACCACTGAATCGGAGCGCCGCGAAATCTCGGCGTGCAATCGGAATCTCGGACCGAACAACGCCATCGGCGTCTCCTTGACCTCCAAGTCCAAGCGGCAGATTCCGCGCACGAACCCATGGCGGTCGATCACGTAAGCAAGCACCAACCCGTCGACCAGCTTCGACAAATCCACCAACTTTGAGCGCATCCGACGGATGTGCTCGTGGCGGTGCAATTGAATGAGGCTCGAACGTAGTAGGCGGTGAATCCGCATGGGGTCGCCGACGATCAACGCCGTCGACATGGGTTTCTCTTCGCTTTCCATTTGAGCTACCGCGGCCGCGGCATCGCAGATGTGAATCACGGACGGCGTATCGATCCGGTGCTGCCGCGCTAAACTCAAGAGAAAACCGATGCCGGCGTCGGCGGTCCAGGCGTCGAGAATCGACTCTTTTTCCAACAACTCCCGCAATCGCTCCGGCCCCACCTGAACCTCGGTAATCTCGCGCTCCGATTCGCGCAGGCCCTCGGGATACATGGTCCGCAGCTGCTCCGCGAATTGCTGCGCCAATTGGGCCCGATTCTGGGACAAGACCTCCACCAAGCGGTCTGACTCCGGCGACAACCGTTGAGCCACCAAGCAATACCGCGCGATTCGCTGACCATCGTCGACCTGGCTGTTGATTTGGGCGATGAGGTTGTCCAGCACCTCTTTGACCTTCGGATGGGCATGGGTCGTCAACCCCTTGCCACTCTCTCGGTCACTTTCCCAGAACCACGTCAATCCGCCCTTGTCCGCGCCGGCCTGGGCGTTGAAATCCACCGACTCGCCCGCCTCGGAATGAAGATGCTCGGCGAGCTGATCCAGATCGGGAACCAACAAGGCGACCACGTAGGGTCTCCCTTCGCCGAAGACCGCAGCTTGGTCCACCAACGGGCTATCGGTGAGCAACTTCTCCAGAAAAGTCGGCGCAACCCGGGCGCCGGTGGACAGCAAGAGGGTTTCCCCCCTCCTTCCGGTCAAGTACAAATGCTCGCGTTCGTCAAAGCGGCCGTAGTCGCCGGTCCTCAGCCACTTACCGTCCAGCAGAACGCGGTCAGTCTCTTCGCGACGGCGCCAATACTCACGCATCACCAAGGGACCGCCGATCAATACCTCTCCATCTTCTGCCAGCTTAATTTCGAACTCTTCTGCCGCCGGCCCGCAGGCATCCAACCGTGAACGGTCGGGCAAATTAACGGCAGGAAAACCGACGGTCTCGCCCAGACTATAAATGTTGACCGGGATCAGCCCGACCGCACGAAGGGACTCGGCCAAAGCTCTAGAAAGGGTGGCGCCGGTGCAGAAGAGGTACCTAAATCGGCCGCCGAAGGCGCCGCGGATACCGCTGAAGAAAGTTCGGTCGGCGCGTGCGTGGCGCTCCCTCAACTCCTCGGAGGCCTGGGATCCCGCAGCCTGCAATTTCTTGCCGGTGGCCAGGGCCCATTGAAAAATCTCTTGGGACGAGGACGGCAATGGGCGGATATTGGTGTCGAGGACTTCCTCATAGGCACGCTCCAGGGCGTTGGGTATGGTCACCACCAAGGTCGGACTGACCTGTTGAATTTCCTCGCAGGCTAAGTCTCGGGACCGCGCCAGAACATTCGGCACTCCGGCGACGAAATAGTGCAAGGTCACCCACAGGCTCGGCGGATAATCCCAAGGCAAAACCGAGAATGCCAGGTCGTCGGCTTCGACCTTCAACCACTTGCTGATACTTGTGAGGGCCAGAGCAAGCTGGCCCTGATCAAAAACCGCGCCCAGTGGAATGCCCTCCGGAGTCGCTGTGTAATGAATGCCTACGATGGCTTCGGGGACCAGGTCGAGAGCCCTTTGTCGTGCCTCCTCCATTTGCTCCCGAGTCAACCGTTCGGCGACCCAGGCAGAAAGACTGGCGACCTCCAAGCCCTGGGAGTTCACATCGGCTGCCGGTTCCTCAGCCTTGAGGTCTTCGAGCACCAAAACGCCCTTCAAGGCCGGCAATCCATCGGCCAGCTCACCGAGCCAGACGGCTTCCTGGCTGGATTGCACAGCTACCCACGAAACCTCACCGTCCACCAGCATCCGTCGAATCGCCTTGGCCGGCAGAGATCGACGAAGCGGAACCACCGCGACCCCAGCCAAGGCTGCGGCCATGTAGGTCACCATCCATTCCGGTGAGCTGGCGGCCCAGATCGCCAGCCGCTCACCACGCAGCCCCCGATTTCTCAGCGCACGGCTGAGCCTCAGGACCCGGCGCCGAAGGTGGCGATAAGAAATATCTCGATATCGACCGGCACGCCAAACCCTGAAACAGGTATCGGCGCTGAACCGGTCCATCGCTTCGAGGACCACTTTGTTGAGAGTAGTGTGGGGCGTGTCCATAGAGTGTCCATAAACTGCTCGAAAAGGTGGGTTTATCTTAACAGGCCGGCAACGACCCGGGGCGGAAGTCTGCCGCCGGCGAGAGCTACGAAGTTTTAATCGAATCTTCCTTGTCCAGTAGCCTTTGTTTCAAGGCTTTCTTCAGCCCGAGCATTCGATATAGTGATGTCGATGAGACTACGAATGGACTACAACCCGACGCAAATCCATGAAAAAAGATAGATCCCATCGTCGATTGAGCGTGATCGCGGTCAGTGCGACGCTCGTGGCCGCCGCGCTTTTTGTCATATCCTTTTTGCCTGTTTCCCAGGGCTCTGGCCACCTGCTGTTCGGATTTGCCGTGGTCATCCAAGCGCTGGTCGCTTTGGCGGTCGTCTCACGTGGGCCCGCATCTGATTCTGAGACCACGGACACCCTCCAAAGTCTGCGACAAGATCTGAGCGATGCCAGAGCCGAGGCGGCGCAGACCCGAGCCGAGGTCGCTGCCAAGAGCGCTGAGGTGGATCGATTCACCTACATTGTTTCCCATGACCTGCGCAGCCCCCTGCTGACCATCCAAGGTTTTTCCGACATCTTGCGAATGGACGTCGAAGAAGGCAAACCCGAGGCCATAGAGGAAGATCTAGCGCATATCTTCAAGGCAACCCAGAGAATGCGCCAGTTGCTCGACGACCTCTTGGAGCTTTCCAGGATCGGCCGCTTCAACGAAGACGCAGCCCCTGCTCCCCTCAATGAGGTGGTAAACGATTCTCTCTACGAAGTTCGCAACTTGATTGAAGAGAAAGGTGCCGAGATCAAAGTCGCCGAGGACCTACCTACTTGGGAGGTCGACCGGGCCAGAGTCCAACAGCTCTTTCGCATCCTGTTGGACAACAGCGTGCGCTATCACAACGAAGGACAAACACCAGAGGTCGAGGTCGGCAGAAGGCCGGGAGCCGAGGGCCGCGATGAGATCTTTGTACGTGATCATGGCGCCGGCTTAGAACCGGAGCAATTGGAAAAGGCCTTTGGACCTTTTGAACGTTTCTCTGCCAACTCTGAAGGCACCGGCATGGGTCTAGCCCACGCCCAACGGATCGCCGCCTATCATCAGGGCTGGATTCGAGCCGAATCTGAAGGCAAAGGTTTGGGCACCACCATCGTGTTCAGTCTTTCAAAACCCAAAGGTTCCGAATAATTCGAGACGCGCGTAGCTCACCGGCTAGCTGGCTACGCTTTTCTCGGCCTGACGAGTTGGATCCAAACCCAGGATCGGCGATACTTCGTCGAACCGGTGCCCTTGGCGCCCTCCGCCGCGCACTACTAAAACCCATTCGAGCCTGAGAGGAAACGATGGCCGATCAATATATCTATGTCATGAAGGGCCTGCGCAAGGTCTACCCACCCGGCCGCGAGGTCTTAAAAAATATCTGGCTGTCTTTTTTACCGGGAGCCAAAATCGGCGTGCTCGGCGTCAACGGCTCGGGAAAGAGTACCCTGCTGAAAATTATGGCGGGAGAGGTCGGGGACTTTGACGGCGAGGCGTGGGCGGCCAAGGGCACCCAAATCGGCTATTTGTCCCAGGAGCCCCAGCTCGACGAAACCAAGGACGTGTTGGGCAACGTTGAGCTGGCGGTCGCCGAGACCCGAGCCCTGCTGGAGCGATTCGACGCTATCAACGCGCGCTTCGGTGAGGAAATGACCGACGACGAGATGGCCAAGCTCATGGAGGAGCAAGGCAAGGTCCAGGATCAAATCGACGCCTTGAACGCATGGGATTTGGATCGCCAACTCGAAATCGCCATGGACGCCCTTCGCCTGCCACCCGGTGATGCCGATGTCAGCATTTTGTCCGGTGGTGAGAAAAGACGCGTCGCCCTATGTCGGCTCCTGCTCCAACAACCCGATCTGCTGCTGCTCGACGAGCCGACCAACCACCTGGATGCGGAATCTGTCGCCTGGCTGGAACGACACCTCAAGGATTACCAAGGCACGGTGGTGTCGATCACCCATGATCGCTACTTCCTCGACAACGTGGCCGGTTGGATTCTCGAGCTGGACCGGGGTCAAGGCATCCCCTTCGAAGGCAACTATTCTTCTTGGTTGGAGCAAAAGGAAGAGCGCCTCGGTCAAGAGCAGCGCGAGGCCAAGGCCCGACGCAGATCCCTGCAACAAGAACTCGAATGGGTGCGCATGTCGCAGAAAGCCCGCCAGGCCAAAGGTAAGGCCCGTCTGAACGCCTACGAACAGCTCCTGCAGGAAGATCAGGACATGGACCTCGATCGGCGTGAAACCCGCGAGATCCACATTCCGCCTGGACCGCGGTTGGGAGACAAGGTCATCGAGGCCGAAGGGCTGAGCAAGGCCTTCGGCGACAAATTGCTGTTCGAGGACTTGTCGTTCAGGTTGCCGCCGGCCGGGATCGTCGGCATTATCGGCCCCAACGGCGCGGGCAAGACCACCCTATTCCGACTGCTGACGGGGCAAGACACCCCCGACTCCGGTTCCCTGTCGATCGGTGAAACGGTCGAGATTGCCTACGTCGACCAAAGCCGCGATTCCTTGCCCGACGAAAAACAGGTGTGGGAGGTCTGCTCCGACGGCCAAGACCCGATGCCTTACGGCAATCGAGAGATTTCCGCCCGTGCCTACACCTCTTGGTTCAACTTCAAGAGTGGTGATCAGCAGAAGCGGGTCAAGGATCTTTCCGGTGGTGAGCGCAACCGCGTGCATCTAGCCCGAACCCTCAAAGCCGGCGGCAATCTGCTGCTGCTCGATGAGCCGACCAACGATTTGGACGTCGACACCTTGCGGGCTCTGGAAGAGGCTCTCTACGGATTCGCGGGTTGTGCGGTGATCATCAGCCATGATCGCTGGTTCCTCGACCGAGTCGCGACCCACATTTTGGCTTTTGAAGGCGATTCGAAGGCGGTTTGGTTCGAAGGCAACTACCAGGATTATGAAGAGGATCGCCGTCTGCGCCTGGGCAACGAAGCGGATCAACCCCATCGGATCAAATACAAAAAGCTGATCCACTGATCGTCATAGCTTCTGTCCTGTCATGCCGATCAGGCGGGATCGAGAAAAGTCTCGGCCGGGGCAGGGCGACCGAAGTGGTAGCCCTGGGCGAGATCGAAGCCGAGCCGGCGACAGACCTCGGCTTCCTCTTCCTTCTCCACCCCCTCGGCCAAAGTCGCAACCCCCAACCCCGACACCATCGTCACCAAACGCTCCAACATTTCCAACCGGGCGCTGCCCGCTAGGTGGACCCCGGATATCCAGGCTCGATCGAATTTCAAATATCGGGGCGCCACATCTACGAGTTCCAACAGCCTGGCTTGGCCGGTGCCAAAATCGTCGAATGCCAGGTCGATCCCCAGGTCGGCTACCCCAGCGCCCAGCTCCCTCAAAATGTAGCTGCTCGCCACCGCGGCCTCATGGATCTCCAGCACCATCTTGCCCCAAGGCGCGGCTTCTACCAGCTCTTCCAATGACTTCAACAGATTTCCCACACCGTCGGAAAGCTCGGCCGGGTGGGTGTTGACAAAAATCACCGGTTTTTCTCCGGTCACCGAAGCCTTGGCCAGCGCTTTCGCCTCCTCCAAAGCCTTCTGCCGTAATTTGACCGATAGCTGGGCTTCCTGGCGCAAACCGACCGCCAAGTCGAAAAGGTGCCCGGGAGGCACCGTCTCGCCCTTTGCGTTCAAACCTCGACCCAAGGCTTCGAAGGCCGACAAACCACCGTCACTCAGACGCACGATGGGCTGGAAGTAAGCGGTGACTCGACCAAGGGCCAAGATCTCGCGCATTTCCATCACCATCTTCGCCAGGTTTCCCGGCATTTGAGTCGACAGAACCAAGGTTTGAGTAATCGAGCGGCTGGTGGATTCGTCGTGGATCAGACGAAATTCCCAAGTGGCAAATCTGAGCACGTCGCCGGTGCGCAGTCGAGTCTCGTCGGTAACTCTCAGGTCGTTGACGTAGGAGCCGTTCTTGCTGCCCAAGTCTCGGATCCAGAGATCGCCGTTTCGCGACTGAAGCTCCGCGTGACGGCTTGAAACCTCAGGGGACGCGAGTCTCAAGCTCGATCCTTCGATCCGACCGATGTTGAACGGAAACGCCGTCACCTCGGTACGCCAAGTCTCGCGCCGCTCGTCGACAAATCCTTCCAAATACCAGTTGGCGGATCCAGTGGAGCTGTCCATTGGCGATCAGACTTCGCTCAATCGTCGCTGCCGGTAGGTGCTGGACCGACCGGCGACAACATATGACCTAATTTGTGACGTTTAGTGGCGAGGTAGCTGCGATTTTCCGCCGAGGGAGGAATCACCAGCGGCACCCTTTCGGTGACCTCGAGACCGTGCCCTGCCAACGCCTCCAATTTTTTGGGATTGTTGGTCAACAGTCGCAGACGACGTACGTTAATGGCCTCGAGCATCTGAGCCGCCACGTTGTAGTCCCGAGCGTCGGCGGGAAATCCCAGGTGCTCGTTGGCTTCCACGGTGTCCAATCCCTGATCTTGAAGGGCATAGGCACGAATTTTATTGTACAAACCAATGCCGCGGCCTTCCTGGCGCAGGTACAGCAACACGCCCCGGCCTTCGGCTGCGATCTGCTGCAGAGCTCGATCGAGCTGAAGCCCACAATCGCAGCGCAAGGATCCGAAAACGTCACCGGTCAAACACTCAGAGTGGATCCGAGTCAGAACGGGCTCGCCGTTGCCCACGTCCCCTAGCATGAGGGCCACGTGGTGGGCGTTGGTAATGGCGTCGACACACACACGGGATACGAATTCTCCGTAGCGAGTCGGCAGTCGGGCCTCGGTAGCGACGGCAATCTCCGGCTTGGTGGACGGATCTTTTAAGGTCTTCACACTAAAAGCTCTTCAACGACAAGGCGCTCTTCGACAACATCTTCAACAACATGGCAACTTCAACAACATGGCGCCGATAAACGATCAACGGAACAGATCGAGGTCGGAGGGACAGGATGCGGTCTCCCCGGGGGGATCCTCAGTATACATTTGCCCCGATACCCCTGCCACCGATGCCGTCTCTAAAACCCGGAAATCAGGAGTCCGGTTCAGAGCCCAGGCCGGCATCTCATGCCTGTTACCAGGCGATGCCGTAGTCCTCACCAAAGTCCGAGGCTCCGCCCCACAGCGAGCCGTGCTCGCGATCGAAGAAAATCGCGGTGATCGGACCGGAAGTTCTACGACGGGTCTCGACCTCGTATCCCATCTGATTCAGCTCCGACCTGACCCAGGCCGGCACATCCTCACGGACCACCAGTCGACCCGGCTCCGCGGAATGTGCGCCGAAGGAACTCTGCATTTGATAGCTGGTGATGTTGGCAGCTTCCACGGCTTGTTGAACCGTCATGCCCCACTCGGTCATGTTGAGAAAAAACTGAAGCAGGTTTTGGTCCTGGGTGTCGCCCCCTTGGACCGCAAAGGAAAGGTAAGGCTGGCCGTCTTTGAGGGCCATTCCCGGGGTCAAGGTCGCCCGCGGACGTTTACCCGGCTCCACTACGTTGTATGGATTCAGGGCTTTGTCGAGCACGAAGCTCTGCATCCGCTGTGACAAACCCACGCCTGTGGAGCCGGCGATGAAAGCCGGCACCCATCCACCCGACGGTGTCACGGAAACAATCCAGCCTTCGGCATCCGCGGCCTGAATCGAGGTGGTTCCGGCGCGGAACGCCTCTTCTCTGCTCATGGACGCCTGTTGAAAGCCGTCCTCGCCGGCACCCTCTGCCACCGGCGGGATGGGTGTCCAGCGCTCGAGCAGCTCCGGGAAGGGATGGGTTCCTCCCTGAAAAGGATAAGGATCTCCGGGTTTGACGTTCTCGTCGTTGCGCTGCCAATCGATTTCGGCGAATCGTTTCTTGGCGTAATCCTTGGACAACAGCCCCTGGATCGGCTCTTCGGGCGGGAAGAAGGGATCGCCATAATAAAAATCCCGATCCGCAAACGATTTGTTCATGGCTTGATAGAGCGTGTGGATATAGCGAGAGCTGTTGTACCCCATGGAACGAAGATCCGCTTGCTCGAGGATGTTGAGAGCTTGAAGCATGACCGGTCCTTGCACCCAATGGGTGAGCTTGTAGACCTCAACGCCGCGATAGCTGGTCGATACCGGCTCCTCCAAATAGACCTGCCACCGGTCCAAATCTTCCAGGGTGATCAACCCGCCGGCTTCCTGGGTCGCGCGCACCAGCTCTTGGGCAATATCGCCGCGATAGAAGCGGTCATAGGCAGCGTAGATCGCTTCTTTCCGGGACTTGCCGGCCGCCAACGCACGACGTTCTGCGGCCACCAACTTTTCTAGGGTGCTCAGCAGATCCGGTTGACGGAAGATCTCGCCGGCTTTGGGAGCTGCGCGCTCCTTCGAACCTTCCTGCCAATGGGGCAAGAAGACTTTTCGTGAGGCGGGCCATTGCTCGAGGATCGCTCGGCGCCGTTCCATGTTGTTCGCCTGGGCCGCTTCGATGGCATATCCCCCCGCCATCTCCATCGCCGGCTTAAGGACTTGCGCCAAAGACAATCGTCCGTATTCGGCGAGCATGACCATCAAACCACCGGGAGTTCCGGGGGTTACCGCGGCCAAGGGTCCGAATTCCGGCGGATACTGCATTCCCCGACTACGAAAAAAGTCCGCGGTGGCTCCGGTGGGTGCCACCCCCAGAGCGTTGACTCCCACGACCTTCTTCTCCCCCGGCACGTAGATCAGAGCTTGGGTTTCACCGCCCCACCCCAGGGTGTCCCACATGGTCGAGGTGGCCGCCAGCATGGCGCAGGCGGCGTCGACCGCATTGCCCCCCTGGCCATAGGCCATGGCGCCGGCCGTGGCTCCTAGGGGCTTGCCGGTAATGGCCACCCAGTGACGCCCATGCAATGGAGGTTTCGCGGTACGTTGCGCTTCAGCCACCGTGGCCGGGGACCACAAGGCGGTCGTGCACAGCAACGGCACGACCGACAGGCCGATCCCAACAGCTCTGCCGAGGCGAGCTCTGCCGAGGCGAGTTCTGCCGAGGCGAGTTCTGCCGAGGCGCACTCGCAGCGCGGCAAAGCTCCCATCATATTTTGCTTGATCGTTCATTCGAGCTCTTCCTCCTGATCACCATCGTCTAAATCCTGCCCTAAGCGACCGCGGAGACCGGCTCGAATTCGATCGAAGTCTTCGAGTAAGTCACGGGCCTGAGGGTTCTCGGGTTCCAAATTCTGTGCTTTAGCCGCTGCGGTCCGGCCGGCCGCCAGGAACGCTTCCGGCCCTAGCCCCAACTCCATGTCATGGAGAACTCGGGAACGGTGCAGTCGGCCCAAATCGAGGTAGGCAGCGGTCAAGTTCCGATCCTGTCTCAAGGCCCGGCGCAGGATGTCTTCGATTCGATCCCAAGCCTGTCGTGGATCCTCACCATTATCCCGTAGATGATCTGCCAGCCGGTTGAGCGATTCCACTTGCAACCAAAGGCCGGCTGGATCTTCCGGGTCTGCGGTCCGCGCGTGCTCTGCTTGCTCTACGGCAGCAAAGAGGTTCTGGATCGGGTCCGCACCTTCCAGCTCCTTGAGGACCGCGATTTGGCCAAAGGCCCATGATCGCCATCGAAGGCTCGCCGCTCGGCTTTCCTCGCGGGAAAGGTCCGGCATCCCCTGAATTGCACGGCTCATCAATTGTTGGGCTTCGGACAGATTGCCCTGCGAGGCTCGCTCCATCGCCAGCCATCCCAAGCTGCGAGCCGATTCAAGCCGTGCAGCGGTCAGCTGGGGATCAACCCGGACCGATCTTTGGCAGCTGGTTTCGGCCTGCGCATAGAGTTCCTCGGGTTGCCAGTCGAAAGCCGGAAGACCATCGCCCAAAGGCAGCAATGAACACGACAAGGCCAAATTCCACAGCCGGCAGACCGAAAGATGCAATCGAGCATCGCTGGATCCGACCTTTAGGGCTTCGGAAAAGTGCTCGGCGGCACGGGAGAAAGACTCTTGGGCGGCGGCCCATCGTCCGGCCTCCAGGCGCTCGAGGGCGAGATAGATTTCGAGTTCCCCGCCCCACTGACTGGCCTCGTACAACCAGGGCTCTCTACGCCGAGTCTGCAGCAGCCCTTGTTGGGCTTCGCCCCAGCGTCGTTCGAACAGGGCGATCAAGGCTTCGACAAAGGTCGAAGGACCACCACCAGGCCCCTGGGCGAGACGAAGATAGGACAAGGCCTGGCGGCGAAATCGGTTTTCCATCCAAACCTGTCGATAACGTCTCCAAGTCGGATCCGCCACCAGCGCATTCTCGGCCCGTGCGTCTTCGTATTGTTTCGCCCGGACCATGGCGAAGGCGAATCCCACCTCCGGGTGCCGATATTGAGCCGCCCACGCTGCGGCCAAATATTGGTCCGCTTTGCCGATCTCCCCGAGCACAAGATGTCCTCGCCCGAGGGCGAAATTTCCCGGACCTTGACCCAATCCTCCGGCGATTTGCATCAACCCGTGCATGGAACCCATACGTCGGCGGATGCTCGCTTGGTGGGCCGTAAGCTCTTGGAGCGGCAAGGAGTGGGCAATGCGCATCAACCACTCCACATCTTTGGCTTCGTGGGTGAAGGCTAAGGTCAGCTCTTCCCGCCGCTCTACTCGCTGATGGTTGAGCCAGAATACCCCTGAGGCCAAGAGAATCAAGGCCATGACCACAGAAATCAGGGTACGGCGAAAACGTCGGCGAATGGGTTTGCCGGCAATGGCTTGCAACTGCTGGGTGCATTGCTCCGCGCTAGGTCGATGCTCCGGATTGGGGCGCTTCAGGCTCTCGATCAGAAGGGTCAAGTGCGGATCGGGTGTCCGGGTCGGCACCGTATCCCCTTGAAGCACCCGGCGCAGCAAATCCAGCCGACTGACCTCCTCTCCGTACGGAGACATCTCGGTAAACAACCATTGCAGAAGCAATCCAAAGGAATACAGATCGCTGGCCTCGGTCAGGGTCTCCCCAACTGCTTGCTCCGGGCTCATAAAAGCCAGGGTGCCGACCATGAACTTATGATTGGTCTGAGCGTCGAGATCGTGCGGAGGGTCCGAGTCACCGCTGTCCCCGGAATTCACCAGCCCCCGAAACGCAGGGGACGATGGCGGGTCCGAAGGATTGTCGAGGGAGCGCGCCAAGCCGAAGTCCAGAACTTTGACCCGACCCGACGCCTTGATCATCACGTTGCCGGGTTTGAGATCTCGGTGCACGATTCGAAGCTGGTGGGCGGCCTCCAACGCCGACGAAATCTCCTCCGCGATGCGCAATTTTTGCTCGAAGCCCAGGCCCCGCTTTAGAACATCCCCGAGCTTCCGGCCTTCCACCAGCTCGAGAATCAGCAAGTCGCCGGTTTCGGCATCGCCTTCGTAAAGGTCGTAGATTCGGCAAATGTTGACGTGCTCGAGCTTGGAAAGAAGACGCGCCTCACGGTGAAAGCGATGTCGAGCCTGCTCATGGGGACGCTGCTCGGGTCGGATCGCCTTGACCGCTACCCGTCGCTCCAAGGCTTCGTCGAAGCCTCGATAGACCTCGCCCATGCCTCCCCGATCGATCAGGGAATCGATGCGCACATGGCCGAACCGGCGTCCCACCAAGGGCGGGCGCCCGGGCATTTGAAGGCCGTCGGTATCAGCCGCCGGCTCGCTTGAAGCGGTTCCGCCGATGCTGCTCGGCGATCTTTGGGACGAGCCGGGCCGACCCGAGGAGTTCACCTCGGACTCAGGAAGAGGTCGTGAATTGGGCACTTTAGCATTCTATCAAGGCAGCCCGCCGACCGGCGACTTTTTGACTGTGACTACGTTCGCTCGACACCAAAAGAAAACCGAGCGGCCCCCTCGGGGTTTGCCGCTCGGTTTAAGACGTCCTCAGAGCAGACCTCAGAGAAACGAGGGATTATTGAGTGCCTTCTTATTGGGCGCCAAGGAGCTCCGTGCGGGAAAAGAAGAAGGCCAGCTCGATGGCTGCGTTCTCGTCGGAGTCGCTGCCGTGAATGGCGTTGCGCTCGATATCCGTGCCGTAGAGGGCGCGAATCGTGCCTTCGGCGGCTTCCTTCGAATTGGTGGCACCCATTACCTCACGCAAGGTGGGAACCGCTTTGTCGCCTTCCAGCTCGAGGGCTGCGGGAACCACAGGGCCACTGGTCATGAAGCTCACCAACTCACCGTAGAACGGACGGTCCTTATGGACCTCGTAGAAGGCCTTGGCTTGTGCCTCACTCAAGCGCATCATCTTCAATCCGCGGATGGTAAAGCCACTCTCTTGGAGCTTGGCGAGGATGTTGCCGGTGTTTCCGGCGGCGACCGCATCGGGTTTGATGATGGTCAGAGTTTTGGACATTTTTTATCTTTCCTTCGAGATAGACCGAGAATCTCGGCCTGAATGTTCGACTCGGCTCGAACTTTCGAGCCGGGATTGGGACGGTCCCTTTCCCCCTGTGTTTACACTTGGAGGTGCTTACACTTCGAGATCGGGTCTAAACTTTGAATACTGCCAGCTCGGGATCGTCGGAAGACAGGGGAATCAACTCCCCTTCCGGTTCGCCCAACCACCACGCCTCACCGAGGATTTGATAATCACCGCCAGGGCCGATCAGAACCGCCGAGCCGGCTGGAATTCCCAGCCCCCAGCTGACCCCGTCTTGGGCCATGAGGCGACGCAATCGTCGATCAAAATTGGCGTTGCCCCCCGGTGGCTCGAAATTGGCTTCCACTACTCCACCCGGCAACCAATTAAGGCCTTTGAGCATTTTGCCGCCAAAGAGGCCGCGAAAAGTATGCCCTAGGGCTTGGGCTCCTGCGGCGATTGCCGTGACCGTGCCGCCACGTTCCAAACACCGCGCCATGGCTTCGAGGCAAAGCGATTCGGCGAGGGTTTCGGTCAAACGATCGGCAACACCGCCACCGACATAGATGCCGGCCACTCCATCGATCCGCTCGGCGTTTTTCGCTCTGCGTGCGTCACGCCCTCGATAGATCGGCAAGGTTTCTAAACGGCGGCCGAAATATTCGTCGAGATAAACGCCAAAGTGATTGGCGTAATCTTCGGAGCCGGCGGCCGCTGGAATGAATCCGATGGCAGCCTCGGGCTCCAGCTTGGCCAGCCAAGCGGCGTCGGCGAGATCTGTTTCCTCAAAGCTGAACTCACCGCCGCCGATGAGGACCAACCAACCTTGGTCGCCGATGCGACTCAAAGTGGGTGTCACTTGCCGAGCGCCTTCGCCATCGTCACGCCCATTCCTCCGGGGCTCTCCACCACGTGTAGGCCGCAGTCGCGCATGGTGGTCATCTTCTCCTCGGCACCGCCTTGGCCACCGGAAACGATAGCTCCGGCGTGACCCATCCGACGTCCTGGAGGAGCCGTTCGGCCGGCGATGAAACCGACCACGGGTTTGTCGTAGTTGTCACGGATCCAGCGGGCTGCGTCTTCTTCCGCCGTGCCACCGATCTCGCCGATCAAGATCACACCTTCGGTTTCGTCGTCCGCGGCGAAAGCGGTCATGACGTCGATGAAATTCGTGCCGTTGACCGGATCACCTCCGATGCCGACACAAGAACTCTGCCCCAGACCCGCGTTGGACAACTGCCAAACGGCCTCGTAGGTCAAAGTGCCGGAACGGCTGACCACGCCTACCGAGCCGGGGGTGTGGATATGACCGGGCATGATGCCGATTTTTGCCTGGCCGGGGGTGATGACACCGGGGCAATTGGGCCCCACCAAGCGACTCCCCGGGTAGTCACGCATGAAGGCCTTGACCTTGAGCATGTCGTTGACCGGAATGCCTTCCGTGATGCAAACGATCAGCTCGATTCCCGCCGCCGCCGCTTCCATGATCGCGTCGGCCGCGAACGGCGGCGGAACGAAAATCATAGTGGCGTTGCATTCGGTTTTTGCCCGCGCCTCGGCGACCGCATCAAAAACAGGAACCCCTTGGACCTCCTGGCCCCCTTTGCCCGGGGTGACTCCCGCCACCAATTGAGTGCCGTAATCGCGACAGCCCATGGCGTGAAATTCACCTTCGTTTCCGGTAATACCTTGGACCAGCAATCGTGTTTCGTTGGAAACCCAGATCGACATTACGCACCTCCCGCGGCATCGACGGCTTTTTTAGCGGCATCGTCCATGTCCGTGGCGACGATGAAATCGAAATCGGCGTCGGCCAAGATCTGACGACCCTGCTCGACATTGGTGCCTTCCAGGCGCACCACCACCGGCAAGCTCACGTTTCCAAGCTCCTCAATGGCCCCGACAACGCCCCGGGCGATCCGGTCAGTGCGGGCGATTCCACCGAAAATATTGATCAACACCGTTTTTACGGACGGATCATCGACCAAGATCTGAAACGCGTTTTTGACCGCTTCCTGGGAAGCCGAGCCACCCACATCTAGGAAATTGGCCGGCTCACCGCCGTAGAGCTTGATGATGTCCATAGTGCCCATGGCCAAACCTGCACCGTTGACCATGCAAGCAATGTTGCCGTCGAGCTTGATGTAGTTGAGCCCGAATTTCGACGCCCGCACTTCGAGGGGATTCTCTTCGTCGAGGTCCCGCATCTCGAGAATATCCTTATGACGGAAGAGAGCGTTGGAGTCGAAATTCATTTTGGCGTCGAGGGCCAAGACATCACCGGCACCGGTGATCAGCAACGGATTGATCTCGGCGATCGTGGCATCGGTGTCGAGGAAGGCCTTGGCCAAGGCTGCGAAAAGCTTCTGCGCTTGGCGGGAAGTTTGACCTTTCAGCCCGAGACCGTCGGCCAGCGCTCGGGCCTGGAAAGGCAACAAACCCAAGTGGGGATCAAAATGCTGTTTGATGATCGCGTCCGGGTTTTCGGCGGCGACCTCTTCGATGTCCATGCCGCCTTGTAGCGAAGCCATCATGACCGGTTGGCCGGTCTCCCGATCGAGGGTGATCGCGAGATAGAGTTCACGGTCGATGTCGAGGGCCTCCTCGATCAGCAAGGTTTTGACCTCCTGACCTTCGGGACCGGTTTGATGGGTCACCAACTGCATGCCGAGGATCTGCTCAGCGAACTCACCCGCCTGAGCAGGATCTTTCGCCAGCTTGACTCCACCGCCTTTGCCACGCCCACCGGCGTGGATCTGAGCCTTGACGACACAGCGTCCGCCCAGGGATTCGGCAATTTTAGGGACTTCGGCCGCATCGCGGGTCATCTGGCTTTTAGGAGTAGGCACTCCATAACGGCGCAGAATTTCCTTGGCCTGATATTCGTGGATCTTCAAGACCTACCTCCTTAATGGAAGGGATCGGAGATGTCTCGGTTGTTGTATGGGGACGCGGCGGGTGCCGCGATTTGTGAAACGGCGGGTCAAGCGGGCCGGACGGCCCAGAAGACCCAGGCGGACCCGTGGGATCCATGCGTCTCACCCGGGGCTGGCGATATTAGCAGGTCCGCTCCCCTTTCCCAAGATCGATCCTCAGCCTGCCCAAGGCCCCGATCGAGACCTGTATGCTTGCCTGCCAACCCACCAGTGCGTCCTGATATCCTCAAGACTTGAGCTGCGAAGGGCACGAACCATGAGGAAGAAACGACCCACACCTCCGAAAGGCGGCACCGAGAGATTCGATCCCGTCGCGCTCGGGCGCTTGGTGTTTCCCAACCCCCGGGAGGCCGACGACTACGGATTGGTCGCCATCGGCGGTGATTACCGGCCCGAGATGCTGCTGGCCGCCTATGCCAACGGCATTTTCCCCTGGCCCAGCGATGAGCTGCCCTTTTCGTGGTTTTCCCCCGACCCGCGCCTCATCCTGCGACCGATGGAATTCCATACCAGCCGGAGCTTGCGCAAGACCCTCAACAGGCGCTGCTTCACCACCACTTTTGACCGGGATTTCGAAGCTGTGATCGACGCCTGCGCCTCGGCTCCCAGGGCGGGCGATGTGGGAACTTGGATTGTCGAAGAGCTGCGCAAAGGATTTCTGGAGCTGCACGAACTCGGCTTTGCCCATTCGGTGGAGGTGTGGAGGGGAGATCGATTGGTGGGAGGGCTTTATGGCCTTTCATTGGGCGCCATGTTTTGCGGTGAATCCATGTTTCACCACGAAAGCAACGCCTCTAAGGTTGCCCTTTGGGCCCTATGCCAAAAAGCGGCCGGCTGGGGGTTCGAGCTGATCGATTGCCAGATCCACACCGACCATTTGGAAAGTTTGGGGGCCGTGGAATGCCCACGGCATGAATTTCTCGACGCCTTGGATTTCGCCCTGCAAGCCCCTACAGTTCAGGGCTCTTGGGCCGACGAGCAGGGAATCGGTCCTCTCCCGCCCTGCAGCTGATGCTCGTCGAAACCCATCATCCGCAGTGGTTCGGCCAGATCTTCGGTCAAGGGAGATCGAATCGTCACGAGCCCACCGTCCACCGGATGGTGGAAACGCAATTCAAGGGCGTGCAGGGCTAGGCGAAACAAATCGAAACGCCGGCGAAAAAGCCGGTTGTGCTCACCCTTGCCGTAATGCACGTCACCGATTAGGTGCCAGCTGCGGTGTTTCATATGCCGGCGAATCTGATGGGTTCGTCCTGTGCGCGGTTTGACCTTCACCCAGCCGTATCGCTCAAAGGTCCCGAGCAGCTCGAAGTCCGTGACCGCCGACACTCGCTCCGGGCGATCCTTCGACCGTGGCACGGGATGATCGATGGTCCCGGACGCGGGAGGGATTCCCCGCACCAAGGCGAGATAGGTCTTTTCGACCTCCGTCCTTTGAAATTGCTCCTGCATTCGTGCGGCCACTTCGCTTTCAAGAGCAAAAATCAACACGCCGCTGGTCGGTCGATCCAGTCGATGCACCGGAAAAACTCGACGACCGATTTGGTCGCGGGTCAGCTGGAGGGCGAAAGGACCTTGCCGATCCCAACCTCGGTGGACCGACAACCCGGATGGTTTGGTGATCGCCACTAAGAAGTCGTCTTCAAAAAGGACCTCCAGCCGGCTGGTTTTCGCTCCTGGAGGACCTTCTGACGGCTCTTGATGACTCATCGTTGGGCTAACAATTGGGCTATTAATCGGGTTATTAATTGGGCCAATGAACTTTTCCTCGGGAACTTTTTCTGCACCGAGCGAGTCCATTAAACCAGCTGCTCGCGATCCGCCTGCGGCTCCCACGGTCCGAAAGAACTTCATCAGTGGACTCTAATGGATGGGCCGGCACCGCCGAGCCAAGGAGGATTCCTATGCCCGAAAGAAGCTCAATGTCGATCCAACAACATCTCTCCAACGCTCCCGCTTCTCTCGTGTGGCTGCTCACTTTTCTACTCCTCCTTGGGATCGCCGCGCCCTGTGCGGCGGACTGGCAAGCAGGACTCGAAGCCTTCAAGGCCGGAAATCTCGACGAAGCCAAGGGCCACTTCGAGCAGGTCGCGGTCGAAAAGCCGGATTGGTACGGCGGACATCGCATGCTCGGCCAAGTCTTGCTCAGGCTCGAGCGACCGGACGAAGCCATGACCGCGCTCCAAAGAGCCTTGGAACTCTCTCCTTCGGATCCCGCGACCCGCTTTGATCTCGGCCGAGCAGCCCTCGACGCAGGACGTCCTGAGCTGGCGGCCAAGACCTTGGACGGCCCCAGACCGGACGCTTCCCCCGACAAGCTGTGGGGTCAGTGGTTGCGTTTCCGGGCCGAAGCCGCTCGGCAGAATAACGATTTGCCGGCGGCCCGGAAAGATCTCGAAGCTCTACTGCCCATGTCTCCCAACGACGCCAAGCTGCGATATCTCCTGGCGTCGATCACCGAAGATCTCGGCGACTCGGGCGCGACCCGTGAGCTGTTGGGCCAAGCCACCCAACTGGCCCCCAAGGACCCGATCTATTTGGCCAAACGATTGGCCTGGGATCTAAACGCGACAAGAGACCTAAGCGAAACCGACGACAAGGCCGCAGCCTGCTCAGCCTTGGTAGACCAGGGTCATGCTCTATTGAAGCTCGAGCCGTCGGCCAAACACCTCAAGCTCGCGGGGCGAATAGAGGCCTGTGCAGGTCATTCCGAGGCTGCTTCCCAGCATCTCCAAAAGGCGATGAAGGTTGGAAGTCGGGATTGGGATACGGCATTCCTGCTCGCGCGCCAGCAGAGCCGGGCCGGCAACTTGGAGCAGGCGGCAAAGACCCTCACCAGCCTCTTCGACATCGCCACGGCGGACCAAAAGAAGCGAACCCATGAAGAACTCGGATACACGCTCCAATTGCTGGACCGCTACTCCGATGCCATCGAACACTACTCAAAGGCCGGGGCCGCAGATCGAGTGGCCCAAGCCAAAGACGCCCATCGCATCCACCAAGCCAACTTGGCGGAAGAGGAACGGCACCGCAAGGAGATCGAACTGCGCAAGAAGATCAAGGACCTCAACGATCAAGCCGAAAAGGCCGCGAACGGCGAACTCTGAGCCCGGCTCAGGTCGCTTCGCCCCAAGGATTTAGGTCGCCTGCCCCAAGGAAGGACTATTGATCTCCCCAGAGCTCATGTAGCCTTTGATCCCGGCCGCAACCCCGGCGATAGCGCTGATAGTGGCCGGGATTTTTCTTATAGAAATTCTGGTGATATGGCTCGGCCACGTAGAAGGTCGACGCTTCTGTGATCTCCGTCACCACGCGCGGAAATCGCTTCGACTTCTCGATCTCCGCTTTCGATGCTCGGGCCGCGCTTTCTTGCTGTGCACCGTGGAAGAAGATTCCCGTTCGATATTGATCGCCCCAATCACAGAATTGGCGATTCTCCACCGTCGGATCGATGTTGCGCCAAAAAACCTCGAGCAGGCTCTGGTAATCCACGACCTTGGGGTCGTAGATGATCTGGACGGCTTCGGTATGTCCGGTGGTTCCGGCGGAAACTTCTTTGTAGGTTGGATTGTCCTTGCTGCCACCGATATAACCGGAGATCGTCGCTAAGACCCCCTCCGTCTTGTCGAACGGCGGCTCCATGCACCAGAAGCACCCGCCGGCAAAAGTTGCACGAGCCAACCCTTTTTCTTCCACGTCTGCTTTGTCGAGAGACGTATCTTTGCCTTCGGTTTCCCTGCTCGAGAACACGACTCCCAAAGCGATCACAATACTGAGAACAACGATGATCTTGCGGCGATTCATGGCATCTCCTATGGCATCCGGTGGCTCCGGTGGATCTTGCGAATTGGGCGGCCGCCCGCATGCTTCTGGATATTCGATGCATGGAGGCATTCGGACGTTTCGCATGCAGCGAAGGATTTGAAATTCCTGGGTGCGTTTAAACGCACGGAGCCGACGATTTGAATCGTCGGCTCCGTGCTTCGACCCGATCTTTTCCTAGGCTCGTCGACTCGTCGCTTAGGCGAAGAACTGCTGCCAAAGTGTGGTCCCGAACACAACGAGCACGGCTGCCGGGCATACGTAGCGAATCAAGATGGCCCACACGCCGCTGGCCGGCAGCTTGTGGCCACCGGCTTCGATGGACGCCAGCGCTTTCGGCACGCCCCACGACCAAGCCACGAAGAAACACAGCAACATGGCACCGATCGGCAGGGAGTAATTCCCCCACAAGTTGTCCATCAGGCCGAGGAATCCACCCCCTGGAAACTCTGAAAAGAATTGGCTGGCACCGAAGGAGAGGGCGCTCGGCACGGAAAGCAAGAAACAGGCAAAAGCGACCGACCAAGTGGCCTTGGACCGAGTCCAACCTTTTTCATCGATGAAATATGAGGTGATGACCTCCAATAGGCTGATAGTCGAAGTCAAAGCAGCGATCGACAGCAAGCTATAAAAGACCACGCCGAAGACTGCACCACCGGGAAGAGAATCGAAAACGCTGGCCATGACCACGAACACCAAACCAGGGCCTGCCGCCGGATCTACACCGGCGTGAAAAAGGGTCGGGAAGATCAACAGGCCACCCAACAATGCAATCCCGGTATCGAAGAACGCCACACACACGGCCGAGACCGGAATATTCTCTTCTTCCGACAAGTAGGAACCGTAAGTGATCATGGCTCCCATGCCCAGGGACAAGCTGAAGAGAGCCTGTCCCAATGCGCTGACGACGCCTTCTCTAGTTAGCTTTGAGAAGTCCGGAGCGAACATGAACTCCAAACCGGCACCTGCGCCCTCCAAGGTTAGGGCTCGGCCGACCAAGAAAAGCAAGAATACGAAGAAAGTCGGCATCAAGATTTTGGCCGACTTCTCGATGCCTCCGCCAATGCCTTTTTGCACGATAAAGGCGGTCAAGCCGAGGAATAGGCCGGAAAGGGCAATCATCTGGAAGCCGTTACCGGTAAAGCCCTCGAAGACGGCCGCCGCGTCCACGTCGGCCGTGAATTTCCCGGTCAAGGACAAATAGATGTAACCGAGCGTCACTCCTGCGATGACCGCGTAGAACGACAGGATGCCGAACCCCGTGAGCACCCCCAACCCACCCAACCAGGACCAGCTGGTTCCGGGTTTGAGCGCCTTAAACGCAGTCACCGGACTTTTTTGGGTGAATCTACCGACCGACAACTCGGCCAGCAAAACCGGTAGGCCAATGCCGAAGACAAAGATCAAATACAGCAGCACAAAAGCGCCGCCGCCGTATTCGCCCGCTGTGTAGGGAAAACGCCAGATGTTTCCCAGGCCGATGGCAGAGCCGGCCGCTGCGAGAATGAAGCCGAATCTCGAATTCCAATTACCGCGTGGAACACTGCTCACAAAGTCTCCTCCGTGCCGACAAGATGCCTTGGCACCGCCCTAAGAACCGTTCTCGAGATCAATACACAAAACGAGCAGGACCCGTGGCCGAGGCCAAGTCTCCCGTTGCTCGTTCCAAAGAAAGGCGTATCGTACTACAAAGCGCGTGCCTGATGAGGTAGGATCCTTGCGTTGTTTGCTCCTACCGCAGTAGACGTTCGCCGACGCGACTCCTCGACGTCGTCGCTACCGCCTCACCTCACCCAAGTCTTCCCCAACTCCCGGAATTTGATGACACATCCCCAAGACGATACGACTTCTCCGCCCGGTTTGCGCCTGGCCGTTCTACCCCAGACCTTCGGCATTTGCCGCCTGAGCCCCAAAACGCGGATTCCCAGGTGGATTCACAACAGCTCTTTCTATTCCATATCCCGCAGCCCCGAAGAGCTGTCTCTGATTTGCGAGGAAGCCGTGGTTCCCAGCGGCGTCAAGGTTGAAGGGGGCTGGAGCGCGTTCAAAGTTGTCGGCACCCTAGACATGACCTTGCTCGGCGTGCTCGCATCTCTCTCCCTACCCCTCGCCGACGCACGAATCGGCCTGATTACCATTTCAACGTACGATACCGACTACCTGCTGGTGCGGTCCAAGAAGCTGCCCAAGGCCATTGAGGCGTTGACTCGAGCCGGGCACCGCTTCGAATCCCTAGACAGCGCTGAGCAGGATGACGGTGATCCTGCCTCGAGCGAACCGGACTTGCCCGAGACAGCGGTGGCCGCCGATCCCGAGATAGGCGCGCAAGAACAAGCCCACTCCGATCAAGCCAAGGCCGATCAAGCCGAGGTCGATCAAGCCGAGGCCGACGACACGCCGTCGAAACCAGAGGCAGTCGCTAAACGCCGCCGTTCCAGGCGAGGATCCCGTCGCAAGAAAAGCGACGAGCCGGATGCCGCCACCGACGTCGATCAAGACCCGGTGTCGGAGCCGACATCTTCCTCGGAAACCCCTGACGCGCCCAGCTTTGCGAGCCCGCCGCCCCTACCCGGGCTACCGCCGTTGCCGTCTTCATGGTTGGGGCCACCCGAACTCGACCCGGCGCTTCCTTCCCAGCTTTTCGCGATTTCCGAAATTTCGGCCCAGACCGAAGAACTGGATCCGGCCGTGCTGCAAGCCCAGGCCGAGGAAGAGGCGCTTCTTGCCCTCCAGGCTTCCGGCACTGAAACCGAGGAATTGGACATCAGGACCTTAAAAGCCCTGCAAGAGGCACAGGAGGCGAGTGCCCCGGCCGCTGACGCCCAGAGCCTGGTGACCGAAGAAATCGACCTGGGCACCCTGGTCGACGAAGGGCTGAATATTGGCTCTTTGCTGAAAAAGAAGCCGAAAAAAGCCGTGAGTCCTTCGTCCGACGACGCCAAGGAACCTTCTGCGGTTTCGGAGGAGGTTCCCGCAGACAGCTCAACGGAAGCCGGGAGCGAGAAGAACCGAGCCGCAGGCGATCTTCCCGCCGATGAACTCGACCCCCTCGACGACAGCGACCCGGTCGCCGACGGCCTCTTCACCGGCGCCATTCCACAGAATCCCGTGGAAACCACCGAGGACACCTTTGAAAGCCTGGGAATCTCGGCGGCACTGATCGAGACCCTCGAAGAGATCGGTTTCCATCACCCGACACCGATCCAGGCGGCCGTGATCCCAATCGCCATGGACGGCATCGACGTGATCGGCTTGGCGGAGACCGGATCGGGAAAAACCGGGGCCTTCGGCCTGCCCTTGGCTGACCGATTGCACCACGGTCGTGGTCTGCGAGGTTTGATCCTCTGCCCGACCCGCGAGATCGCGCTGCAGACCAAGGCCTTCTTGGACATTTTCGGCAAGAAGCACGATCTTGAAACCGCGGTAATCATCGGCGGAGTGAAGTTCGGCCCTCAGCTCGACGCGTTCAAACGCAATCCCGACATCGTGGTGGCAACTCCCGGTCGCTTAGCGGACCATTTGCGCCGAGGCAACGTCAGGTTGAATCAGCTCGAGGAGCTGGTGCTCGACGAAGCGGACCACATGTTGGACCTTGGATTCCTTCCCCAGATCCAAGAGATCTTGGAGAGCATTCCCAACGAGCGACGCACGCTGATGTTCTCTGCCACCATGCCGCCACCGATCGAGCGTCTGGCCCAGCGGTTCCTCAAGGATCCCTACACCGCCGACCTACGGCCCGTGAACCGGGTAGCTGCCGGCATCAAACATCGACTGTACTTGGTCAAGGACGGCGACCAAAAGAGTTGCCTGGCGCACCTGCTAGAACAGGAAGAGGGCACGACCTTGGTATTCGCCCGCCGCAAGCTCGACACCGAGTGGCTCGCCCGACAGCTGGAAGTCGCCGGTTTTCCGGTGGACCGAATCCACTCGGATCGCAGCCAGAGCCAGCGAGTCCGTGCCCTGCGCGCGTTCCGCGAAGGCAAGATCCGGATCTTGGTCGCCACCGACGTCGCCGCTCGGGGTATCGACGTGCCGCAGCTCTCTCACGTGGTCAATTTTGGCCTACCGGAGAGCATTGAGGACTATGTGCATCGCGCGGGTCGGACCGCGCGTGGCAAGGCCGTTGGCACGGTGTCGTCGATCGGCACTTGGCTCGATAAGGTGATGATCAAAGACATCGAGCGCTTGATCGGCCACGAGATCGACCGCTGCGAGGTCGAAGGGGTCGATGCCTATCGGGAACTTCGCCCCAAGCGCAAAAGCCTGCGGAGACGGCTCCTGTAAATTGCAGCTCAGTCCGCGACCCAAAAGACCCAGGTCGGCTCCGTGCCTTCCTGGGTCTTTTTCTATCCGGCCTAAACGAGACAGCTCTTACATCTTGCTGTAATTCGGACCCCCGCCACCTTCCGGCGGCACCCAGGTGATGATCTGGTAGGGATCGGCAATATCGCAAGTCTTGCAGTGCACGCAATTTGAGGCGTTGATTTGCAGTCGCTTGCCCGTGGCGTGGGTCTCGTCGTCGACGATCTCGTAAACGCTCGCCGGGCAAAACCGTTCGCATGGATTGCGAAACTCGTGGGCGCAAACCGTGACGCAATGCTCCGGATCGTGCACGATCAAGTGGACCGGCTGATCTTCCTCATGCCCGGTGCCCGAGTTGTACACATCCCCCAACTTGTCGAACGTCAGCTCGTTGTCGATCGGCACCTGATCGGGCTGTTCGAGATTCCAGCCTTCGGGCCACGTGAGTTTCTTCGCACCTTCGTGATCCGGATGCCCTGCCAATCGAGGAAGAAAACCGAAACCCAGGCCGCCGGTGACCATGCCCAGCCCCGTCTGCACCATCAAACCGATATTGCCGGCAATGTTGAAGGCCTGGTGGAAGTTCCGGCTGGGATACATTTCCTCTTTGATCCAGGAATGATCGACCCGATGCTCGAATTGGGACAGGCCGGCTTCGGTCACTTCCCCTTTCTTGAGAGATTCGAAAATCGTCTCGGCGGCCAACATGCCGCTCTTCATCGCCAGATGCACGCCCTTGAGCTTTTGGTTGTTGAGAAAACCGCCTGAATCGCCGCAAATCAAAAAGCCGTCGCCCCACGATTTGGGCATCGAAAACCACCCCCCCTCGGGAATGGCTTTGGCGCCGTAGAAGGCCATCTTGCCGCCTGTCAGCAAGCGTTTGACCCAAGGGTTGGTCTTGAAGCGGTTGAACTCGTTGTGGGGGTCCAGGAGGGGATTCTTGTAGTCCAAACCGACCACCAAGCCCACGATCGCTTGGTTGTCTTGCATGCCGTAGATGAATCCGCCGCCGAAGACATCCCATCCCAAGGGCTCGCCCATGGTGTGGATCACCTCGCCGGGTTTGATCCGGCCCTCCGGCAGCTCCCAAATTTCTTTGATGCCGATGGCGTAAGCTTGAGGATTTTTGCCCTCCGTAAGCTCGAATTCAGCCTCCAGCTGCTTCGCCAAGGTGCCGCGAGGACCTTCGCCGAGCACCACGACTTGGCTGCGGATATCCACGCCCGGCTCATAATTGCTCTTCGGTTTGCCGTTTTTGTCGAGCCCGCGGTCCCCGGTGCGTACGCCGACGACTTTTTTCTTACCGCCGGTCCCTTCTTCGATCAGGACCTTCTGACCGGGGAACTCACAGAAGACGTCGATCTCCATATCTTCCAGCTGGGGGGCCATCCACTTGAGCAATTTACCCAAGGAAGCCACATATTTGCCCTTGTTGACCAACGGAGGGGGAATCGGAAGCGACACGGCACCTTTCTTGGTCATGTAGAGGAACTTCTCGTCTTCTACTTTGGCCTCAAAGGGGGCGTCTTCCCAGGTGTCGGGCATCAGCTCTTTGAAAGCCCTGGGATCCACCACCGCACCCGAGAGCGCATGGCTGCCCACTTCCTGCCCTTTTTCCAACACCGCGATCGACACCTCGATCGCCTCTCCGTCACCGGCTTCGTTGTGGGCTTCAATCAACTTGCCCAAATGGTAGGCACCAGCCAAACTCGCAGGTCCGGCGCCCACGAAAAGTACGTCAATATCGAGAACTTCCCGTTCTTCTTCGCTCATTCGAGCCTCCTTATTCGCGGGAGAGTCAATCCAAGATTACGGCGGGAATACCCCCGCGTCGCGGTGGCCGGATCCTATCAGCCGGACCCACGATACGCGCTGCTCACGGCTTAAAATGCTGCTCAGCCTCTGGAATTTGAAATTCCTCAGCCAGCCCTTTGACAACTCGAATCGCCCCGCAGTATTATTCGCCGCCCACACCGAGGTGTGGGAAGTGCCGATGTAGCTCAGTAGGTTAGAGCACTTGATTGTGGATCAAGGGGTCCCCCGTTCAAATCGGGGCATCGGTACCATTTTCAGATTAGCCACCCTCTCTAGAGGGTTGCCATATAGAAAAGGCCGCCTACTTGGGCGGCTTTTGCGTTTATGGCTGCTCCTCCCTGCCCCCCAAATGCTAAGATTCAGGCCAACAACGCTTAGCTTCCAAGGAGATTCACCGATGCGTATGCCTGCTGTTTCGCTTATTCGACCGTTCCTGCGTTCTCGACTCATCCTGTGGACCGCTCTACTCCTCACCATCACCATGCTGGTGCCGACCCTGGCCGGTGCGGAGGTGATCGAGAAGAAATTTCCCTTCGAGCTCGACGAGTGGTTCGACATCAACTTCGAAGACGGCCCGATCACCATTCACCGAGTCCGTGTGGAGGCTGTCGACGGCAACTTCAAATCCAGGGTCTTTCGCCCGGGGCTAAAAAATGACGAGATGGTTCGCGACGTCCAAATTCAGGTGGAATACAGCAACGATGCCTCTAAAGACATCGAGGCGGAGCTGGAAATCTTTTGGCTCGACTCTCAGGGTCGAAAGATCGACGGCTATCACGGCGAGGAAGACATGGACGAGGAGGAGCGGCGAGAGGAGATGACCGCCCTGCGCTCAACCCTGGTCTACGGCTTGGATGTCGCCAAGACTCTGTCGGTCAAAATCAGCTACTAACAGGCTGTGGCGGAAGTCTCATCGCGCTGCGAGCGCGCCCTTTCCGCCGACTCTTCGTTGAAAAACCTCAACGATTCTCGAATCGCCTGCGGTTTTCACGCCTCGATTCGACGAAAAATTCGCTGCTCTCGCCGGCGCGAGACTTCCGCCACAGCCTGATAGGGATTCAGAAACAGAAGGTTCAGAAACAAAGGGTTCAGAAACAGGGCTCTGGGAAACCAAGGGCCCTAGAAAACGGCTCAAAGCAAAACGCTCGGCCGCCTATGAGGCTCGCCGAGCGTTTGTTCCCTGTTTTCAGGGACTTAACTGCGATCTAAGTGGTGCCCAGACGCGGATTTGAACCACGGACACCCTAATTTTCAGTCAGGTGCTCTACCAACTGAGCTATCTGGGCACGAATCTTTGAAACCGTAAGTCGCAAGGGCTGTCCCCGGCGGGACGCAATTTTTATCAATGACCAGGGAGGCGTGTCAACAAAGATCTGTCGGGATTCTCAGATCAGGTCTCCAAAGGATCGCAGATCCTGCCGGCAAACGAACTTAAAGACTGCACGTCATCTCAGAGGTCAGGGGCCTCGCCTCCTCATCTGAATCGACTTCCGGCAATTTGCAAACCATCTTCCCCGGAAGGCGTGGATTTGCGTTTGAACATCGACATTTGCACTAGAATAGGCCGATGACGTTGCGGCGCCTTCTCCTACATGCACCGGCCCTTGGGGTCGTGGGTCTACTACTCGCCCTCGCGCCTAATGCCGGCGCTTGGACCGCCAGAAGCCAATACAAAATCGGTGAACAGGCCGCGCGCTTAGTACCGCCCGACCTCTACCGACAATTGGTGCGCAATCGCGCCTCCTTTAGGCTCGGCATCGAAGATCCCTATCGCAACGGCCACCCGGACGACCGTTACAAACTCACGGACGGTCGCGGACGATTGGATGAAGCGATCAAGATATCGGCCCAACATGCCATGGCCTCGATCAAGTCCCACCAACGCTTCAACGACGTAGCCTTCCGTCTCGGGGTCGTTGCCCACTACGTAGCCATGGCCAACAACCCGCTATACACGGATGCGTCGGACCCGCAGCAGGGCCGGTGGGCCCAGGATTTTCTTCACTACCTCGAGAACGTAGAGCCCAGGGTCGAAATGGTGTTCTACGGCTTCCGCAAGCCTTCCCAATCCGGTCACCTGGATACCGTCATCGCCGAATCCCTGGCTCGGAGCCGACGCCTCTACCCTCTGGTCGGCCGAGAATACCGCCGGGTATCGTTCGCTCCGGGCTCGAAAGCCTTCGACGATCGCTCCACCGCCTACGCAGTAGCCTCGCTCGGTTACAGTCATGCTGTCAGTGACATCGCTGAGGTGCTGCGCTATATTTGGCTTGAGTCTGGGGGGGCCGACTCTCGTCCGCTCCTACCCTTACGAGGACGTCAGATCATACGCCTCAGCCGAAAGACCGATCCTCCTCGAGCCCGCCGCTGACCCTGGCAGCCGACTGGCAGCGCCAAGACCTCCCCAAGGCGGGTTTTATCCGATCTATCCCCTTTGATAACAGATCTAGGAAGAGCCATGCTTCCCACCCAAAGAGCCTTGATCTCGGTCTTCGACAAGACCGGCCTGGAAGACTTTGCCCGCGGCCTGTCGGCATTGGGTATTGAAATATTGTCCACCGGCGGCACCCAGCGGGTTCTACAAGAAGCCGGAATTCCCGTGGTGCCCGTTTCCGAGGTTACGGAACATCCCGAAATTCTCGGCGGCCGGGTCAAGACCCTACACCCCAGAATTCACGGGGGAATCCTGGCTGACCGTCGACGGGCCGGTCATCTCACAGAACTTCAAGAGCATCGCATCCTGCCGATCGACGTGGTGGTTTGCAATCTCTACCCTTTTCAAAAAACCGTTGAATCCGGGGCTTCCTTTGATGAGGCGATCGAAATGATCGACATCGGAGGTCCGACCATGATTCGAGCCGCAGCCAAGAATTTCAACAGTGTGGCAGTGGTGGTCGATCCGCAAGATTACGCTCAAATTCAAGCCGCCCTCGAAACCGGGGACCGACAGATTCCCGCTCCCCTGCGTCGCAGCCTGGCTCTCAAGGCATTTCGCCACACCCAGTCTTATGACGCCGCGATCAGCAGGTGGTTGGGAGATCAAGGAGCCGAGTCCGAGGATCGCTTTCCGCGCCGGTTATCCCTCGATCTGGCCCTCGATTTCAAACCTCGCTACGGTGAAAATCCTCACCAAGACGCAGCCATTTACCGCACCCTAGGCCATCCCGGCGTGTTGGGCGGCATGGAAAAGCTGCAAGGCAAGGAGCTGTCGTACAACAATCTGCTCGACGCCGACGGCACTCGCAAAATGGTAGCCGGCTTCGATCAGCCCGCCGTGGTGATCGTCAAACACAACAACCCCTGCGGCGTCGGACGTGGACCGGACTTGGCCACCGCCTATGAACGGGCTCTCTCCTGCGACCCCATTTCAGCCTTTGGCTCGATCATTGCGGTCAACCGCCAAGTGAATCTCGAGTTGGTCGAAGCGATGTCCGGGCTTTTCGTCGAGGTGCTGATCGCGCCCGACTTCACGGCGGATGCGCTGACCAAACTATCGGCCAAAAAACGGCTCCGGGTGCTGCGCTGTCCTGCTTACAGCCCCTCTTCGGGCGAAGTGGAGCTGCGGGCGGTGGACGGGGGCTTCCTGGCCCAAGCCCCCGACTCCGGGCCCGATTCGCCGGACGACTGGACCTGCCCCACCGAGCGCCAACCGACCGACGACGAACGTGCGGCCCTCGAGCTGGCCTGGAAGGTCTGTCGCGGTGTCAAGTCCAACGCCATCGTGGTCGCCGGCCGTGACCAAACCGTGGGTATCGGCGCCGGCCAAATGAGCCGAGTCGATTCTTGCCATCTCGCCATTTCCAAAGCCCAAAGCTCCACCGAAGGCACGGTGGCCGCATCCGACGCGTTCTTTCCCTTCCGCGACGGATTGGAGGTCCTGGCCAAAGCCGGTATTACGGCGGTTATCCAACCCGGTGGCTCGAAGCGCGATTCCGAAGTGATCGCGGCCGCCAACGAACACGGCATCGCCATGTTGCTCACCGGCCGCCGTCATTTCCGCCACTGAGCAGATGTCCGCCGCCGAGTCATGTCCGCCGCCAAGGCGATCGTATAAGATGAGAGCCATGAAGCCTTTGTCATTCTCCCCATTGTCATTCTCCAGGTTACGCTCATACACCTCCTTGACGGGTGCCGTCGTGCTCTTGCTTTGGGGCTCGATCGGCGCTCGATCAGCACAGGCCACCAATCCGTGGGAGCTGCTCGAAGATCTGCGCGCCAGCCTGATGGACGCCGGTCCGATCACCGGCTCTTTTCAACAGACCTACGTGCCTGCCGGATTCTCCGACGGCGACGTAGAGAGTGGTCAACTTTCCCTGTGGTTGCCGAAATGCCTACGCTGGAACTACCAAGAGCCCCAAGCCAAACACTTCCTACTGTGTGAGGACCAGGTCTGGTTCTGGAACGATTTGGAAGAAGGCGGGAGGCACTACAGCATCCAACCGGAAAAAGAGCCCGGTCTGGACTTATTGCTGGTGGAAGTCGCGAAGCTCAAAGAACGGTACGTGGCCGAAAGCTCTAGGCTCGATGACGGTACCTTCCAGATCCGGTTGGCGACCCCCGAAGGGGCCGGCGAACCTTTCCACGCCACGATTAAAATCGATCCCGTCTCGGATCGCGTGGTGGGCTTGGAATATACCGACGGTGAAGGCAATCTGACCCGATTCAAGCTCGGCGGCTACCAAACCCTGGCCCATACGGGCCTCTTCCAACCGCCACAGGATGTGGAATGGATCGACGAATAACTGCGTTTGCATCGGCTTGGGTCTTTACAGTGCTGCTCCTGGGCAGCGCTGCTGCGGAAGGCAAGCGTAAAGACGGCGATATCGTCAAGATCACCGGCCAGGTATTGGATCCAGATGGTCAACCGGTCGATGGCGTGGTGGTCGTGCTCGCTGCAGCCCGCTCTACCTACTCTTTCTTGAAACGACAAAAGGTCGTCGAGCCGCCCTTGCGCCAGACCGCAACCGTGGACTCGCAGGGCCGTTTCGAGCTGGAGTGGCATTGGGATCGCCATTACAACGAGTTCAGCATTTTTGCCGGATTAGAAGTCACCCGAAGCGGAACGGCGGATTTTGAGATCCTGACGTCCCAGGAGGATCTCTCCGATCGCCTGACAAGAGAAATCCCGACTCACATTACCCTCACCTTGAGCCGGCAGGGTTATGCCGATTGGCTCAAACGATTTCTCGCAGATCGCTCGAGCCCTGACGAAGAGAAAATTTTCCGCGAGGCCGGCCGCCCCGACCGTATTCGGGTGCAAGGCAGAGAGTCGTCTTGGTGGTATTTCGAGCTGGGCAAGGTCTACCGCTTCGAGAATGGTGCTCTCGACCAAGTGATTCACTTCGATCCTATGGACCCTATGACTTCAGAGCGCGGCGCACCGGGCTCGAAATAGGAAGAACGATTCCATGACCCCTAAGCTCAAACCCGAGGTCGATCTCGTCCGGCTCCCTATCTGCCTGTTGTTCTGTCTGTTGTTGGTAGCCTGTTGGCCTCTCAGCGCAGCCCAGGCCCAGGATCCTGCCACCGCCAAAGCTGATCCACAAGCTGAGAGCGCCACTCAGCCCTCAGACCCGGAAGCCCCCTCTCAGGAGCAGGAGGCCCCCGCTCAGGAGAAGGACGCCGAACCGCCGACCGTTCCGACCCCACTTGAGGCGGTTTCCGAGAAGAGCCCTTTGCCCGAGCCACCTCCACCGGGTTCCTTCAAACAAGATCCGAAAGATACCTGCGCAGACGGCGTGCAACTCGACGACGGCACCGTCGAAGGGGGTTATGGTTTCATTTCCTCTCTCGAATGGGGCAGCTTCGTTCAGCGATTTGATTCGAAGGAACTCTTCGACCGCGAGGTGGAACGTGTGTGCGTTTGCTTCCTCTCCGACCGGGTCGACGAACTCGAATTCGAGGTGGTATTCCACCAAGAGGTGGGCGGCGTGCCCGCCGCGGAGCCCTACGCCAGGGTGACAGGCCATGCAACCGACCTTCCCAACAGCTCCAAAGAAGCCGGACGCATGTACCCGGTCGCCATCGAAGGGGTCAAGCTTCCCAACGGTCCGTCATATATCGGTGTGCGCTGGGATCCAGCCAAAGGTCGCCGGGCATTCGTCTGTTCGAGCAAGGGCACCAAGGGCAACGTCAAGAATCCAACCCTGGGTTTCCAGAAAGACAATCGCTCCACCGCCTGGGAAAATATTCTGACCACTAAAGACTGGACCTTCGCCTACCACCAGAATGCGTTGATCCGGGTCGTCCCCAAAGCGAAAACGCCCTAAATTTCCGGGTTAGGGCCCCCGATCGGGTGGATTCGATCGGAGCTGCACCCAAGTAGCTCCCCAGCCGCCAGATTCCCCCGGGGGATCTCCGAAAGCCTCAACCCTTGGGTCTTTTTCGAGAATCGAGCGCACGGTTCGACGTTGCACGCCGATTCCTTTGCCGTGAATGATCCTGACCTGGTGCCACCCGTGCTCTATGGCATGGTCGAGGTAATCTCGGACCAAGTCCTTGACCTGCTTCGGCGGGAAACTATGTAGGTCGAGCACATCGCCGATTTCAATCACGACTTCTTCCGGCGGCCCTTGCTCTGCTTCGAGTTCAAACTCGCTCGATTGCTCGTCAAGAACCGTCCGAGGCCGTTTGTCCCCGGAACCGAATGCGGCAAAAAATCGCTTTAAAAATCCCAATGCACTCTCCATCTCAGTCCGTTGGCGGTCCATTCAAGAGCCCACTCAACCGTCTACTCAAAAAGTTCACCGCCATTCACCGGTCCTCAGCCGACTCTAACCGATTCTCTGCTTGTCAACCCCGGCCCTTCGGGTAAGCTTTCCCCATGGCACACCTCACACGTACCCCACGCGTATTGGCCGGCTCTGCCCTGATCACTGTCGGCACCCTGCTCTTGCTCGCCCAGCTCAGCCTGCTGCCCTTCGATTTAGGGCTATTCTCCCTGTGGCCTTGGCTGCTCGTGGGTTTGGGAATCACGCGATTCAAAGATCGCGACTGGCCGGGCGCCATGACATTGATCGGCATCGGCGGAGTCTTCCTGGCAGCTCGCTACTTACCGAATTTTGAAATCCAAACTCTCTTTGAGCATTGGCCCCTAATTCTGGTGGCTTTCGGCGTGATCCTGGTGCTTCGAGGTATTCTCGGTGACGGCCCGCGCAAAATCGGCCTCAAACCAAAAGATGAATCCGACCGAACGGCTGTCTTCCGCAACCTCAATTTATCCAGCTCCTCCGAGAATTATCGTGGCACCGGCTGCCTGGCTTTCATGGGCCAAGTCAAGCTCGATCTGACCAAAGCCGAGCTGGCCCCTGAAGGCGCGACCCTCGAAGTCTTTGCCATGTGGGGCGCTGTGGAGGTGCGAGTTCCCTCCCATTGGAGCGTCGAGCTGCGGGTGATTCCATTCATGGGTGGAGCCGAGGACAAAAGCCGCCCACCAGGGCCGATCGAAGGTTTCAAGCCGAGATTGGTGATCACTGGATTCGTGTGGATGGCCGGAGTTGAGGTCCTTAACTGACTCCCCCCTAGGAACCTTCCCCTTTGCATCCAATTCTTGCCCATCGCCACCGCCTAGCCGCCTATTTGGTGCCGTGGTTGTTGGTCGGCGCTCTGCTGGCTCTGCTCTTGGTGCGAGTCGGACAGGGAAATTGGTGGCAGGCTTGGGCTATCGGGATGCCTTTGGCATTGGTTTACGCCTTTATTTGCCTGGCCGCCTGGTTCCCCAGCAAATCGAATCCTTTGAGTTCTGCCCAATGGTGGCGTGCGGTGCCGAACCATGTTGCCGCCGCGTTTGCATCGGTGGTGCTTTGGCGTTTGCTGGGCCAGGGTTGGGCCGGTTTTCTCGATCGATTCTCCAATCTCGCCGGTGCCGACGACTTATATCGACGTCAAGCCGCGCTCTTCTTTGTCGTCGGTCTGCTCCTCTACTCCCTCGCTGCCGCAGCCAGTTACGTTTTTCTTGCCATCGAAACCTCATGGGACGCCCAACGCGAAGCCCTCGAAGCCCAGCGTCGTCAATTGCTCTCCGACCAGGAGCTCGACCTAGCCCGGGCCCTACAGCGACGCCTGCTACCGGCCTCAGAACTCGAGGGAAACGGTTTCCGGCTGGCCGCCCACAACCTCGCTGCAAGGGGCGTTGCCGGCGACTTCTACGATCACTTTCCGATCGGAGATCGAATTTGGTTGGTGGTCGCAGACGTCGCGGGAAAAGGGATGGCTGCCAGCCTGATCATGGCGACGGTCAAAGCCATGTTGCCCTTAATCGCCCAGGATCGGTCACCTGTAGACACCATGAATTCTCTCAACAGACGCCTGGCTCAGAGCCTGGCAGCGCGCGAGTTCGTGGCCTTGACTCTGGCCACATTCGAGCCGGGCACAGGCCGCTTAGAACTCGTCAACGCAGGCCTACCCGACCCCTATTGGTTCCAACCTAACGGTATTAGCCCAGTGGAGGTACCTTTTCCCCGCCTACCGCTCGGCATCCGGCCGGATCTCGAATACCGCAGCGTAGAGTTCACCTTGTCTCAGGGAGATCGGTTGTTGATGTTGACCGACGGCCTGCCGGAAGCGCCGATCGAGCACGACGAACCCTTGGGATATGAGCAGCTCCTAGGGTTGATCCAACAACAACCCGCCCGCGCGCCGGCCGCTTGGATTCAAGGCCTTTGTGGTCGCGTGCGAGATCTCACCGTTGAACAAAACGATGACTGGACAGCACTGCTTCTGGAGCGCCACGGCGAGCAAATCCTGTCCAGAGGCACGTCGTGAGATTCTCGGTCCGTCATTTGTGGATTCCCTTGGAACCCGGGCATGCGGTGGGAGCCGGCTGGCCCGCTCATACCGACTTCAAACCCACCGGCATCACCTGGCATTGGACCGCCACATGGGATCTGGCCTCTTGTGATCGACTGATCGGCGGCTCCCAGCCGGAATTCAAAGGCATGGCGTCGGCTCACTTCGCGATCGGACGAAGCTTTGAGGAAGGCATCAGCCAATACGTTTCCCTTGACGACCGAAGCTGGCATGCCGGCAAGAATCAGACCTTGCGGCCCGACGGTCGATCCATGACCAGTCAGGACGATAAAGGAACCCGCACCACCCTCGGCATTGAGACCGTGAATATCGGCTTCGCTCGACCCGGGGTCAAAGCCGGTCCCGACTGGATCCGGGCTCACGATGTCGAGGGGCATCAGCTCATGCAGATCCAGCCTTGGCCTGAGCCGCAAATCGAAATGATGATTTTCGTCGGTCGCCAGATCCTCGATCGATGGCCGAACCTCGGGCCTCGCCACCACCATGGACACCATGATCTTTGCCCGGGTTATAAAGTCGATCCGGCCGGTTTCCCCTTCGCGCGCATCCTGCGCGGCATCTACCAGGATCCCGACATCCCCGATCCCTGGTCCGACACCTGGACCGCCAAAGGTCGGCGAAGAGTCCTAAACCGACTCGGTTACGGCATGGGCCCGATCGATGACGAATCTTGGTATCGCCTCGACGACTTGGGGCTGCGTCAATTCCAAAGCGATCACGGTTTGACGGCCAACGGGCTGTGGACCACCGCCTCGGCCTGGGCAGCCTACGACGCAGCCCAGAATCTGTGATCAGGCCCGGCCGGCGGGAAAGGCGATGACGTCGTCGATGTGGGATTTTTCGAGGGCCAACATCACCAGGCGATCGATCCCCAAGGCGACGCCGGCGCAGTCGGGAAAGCCGGATGCCAGGGCCGCTAATAGCCGCTCGTCGAGGGGAGGTATCGGCAAGCCGGATTGACGGCGCTGCTCTAGATCCGCCTCGAATCGCCTCCGCTGCTCGGCCTCATCGGCCAGCTCGTGAAAGCCATTGGCCAGCTCCATCCCACGGAAAAACACCTCGAACCTCTCGGCGACCGGCGGTTCTGCCGGCCGGATGCGGGCCAAGGCAGCCTGGGAAGCGGGATAGTCGTAGATGAAAATCGGACGCTCCGCCCCTAATCCGGGCTCGATCACTTGACTGAACAACAGATTCAGCCCGTTGTCCCGATCCAGTTCCGCAGATGGATCCCACAATTCGATTCCCCGGTCCTTGGCTGCGGCCATCAGGCGAGCCGGCTCGGCGGTGTGGGGGCAGAATCCGAAATGGTCTTCAAACACCGAGCCGTAAGTCGATCGCTCAGCCACGCCACAACCGAGGGCTCGCCCCAAGAGCGCGTCCATTTCATCCATCAGACGATGGTGATCGAAGCCGGGGCGGTACCACTCGAGCATCGTAAACTCGAGGTTGTGCCGGCGCCCGCGCTCGGCGTTGCGAAAAGCTTTGCAGATTTGGAAGATAGGGCCGCTGCCGGACGCCAGCAGGCGCTTCATGGCGAATTCGGGAGATGTCTGTAAGTAGAGACGGGTTTCACCGCCGGGCAGCAAGGCAACGCTCTCGAGGCTGGAAAGATGGAAGTCGGTGACTGTCGCGGACGAAAGCAATGGGGTCTCCACTTCCAAGACCCCGCGCTCCCTGAAAAAGGATCGAATTTCGCCCAGGAGCGCCGCCCGCCGCCTTAAGGTCTCGAGTTCCGCGGTAGGCCGCCAATCAGCGGCCTGCCGACCGTGAGCCATTATTCCTTGGAGCGCGAAACGTAATCACCGGTTCGCGTATCGACCTTGATGGCCTCACCTTCTTGGATGAAGAGAGGCACCTTGACGACCGCGCCGGTTTCGAGGGTTGCAGGCTTTGAGCCACCGGAGGACGTATCACCCTTGAGCCCGGGATCGGTCTCGGTGATCGTCAAATGCACGAAATTCGGCGGGGTGACGGAGATCGGGATGTTGTTCCAAAGGGTGACCTCCACCTGATCTTCCTCTTTCAGCCACTTCACCGCCTCACCCATGGCTTTGTCGTCGGCTTCGTATTGCTCAAAGGTGTCAGGCACCATGAAGTGCCACTTCTCACCGTCGCTGTAGAGGTATTGCATGGAGGTGTCCATGACGTCCGCAGCCTCGATGGATTCACCGGATTTGAAGGTCTTCTCAAGCACCCTGCCGTTGAGCAGATTGCGCAGCTTGACACGGGCAAAGGCCTGGCCTTTGCCCGGCTTTACGAATTCGTTCTCGATGATCGAACAAGGGTCGTTGTCCAACATCACTTTGAGGCCAGATTTGAATTGATTGGTTGAAAAAGTCGCCATGGTTTCCTCGAGGCTGATCTTGTGCAAATGGGCGGGCGCAAAGCGCGCTTACGGGCAGGCTTGAACACGAACCCCCCGAGGGGGTAACGTCCGCGCATGATAACCCGAACCCATGCCCCACGGGCAACTTCCGGCAAACGGAACTCCCTCGCCCCGGTTCCAGGGTGGCGTGCAGCCTTAAGAGATGCGGTTTCCAGCCTCGACGAGCTGCTGAAGATGCTCGAACTGCAGCCAGAGCAAGTCGGGGCATCCGAAACCCCTGGGCTGCAATTCCCTTTGAGGGTGCCGCGCAGCTTTGTGGCTCGGATGAAAATCGGTGATCCCAATGACCCCTTACTGCTCCAGGTGCTGCCCCACCTCCGCGAGCTGGAAGCATCGCCCGGTTACTCCCTCGACCCCCTCCAAGAGGAACAGGTTTCACCGGCGACCGGCCTGCTGCACAAATACCACGGGCGGGTGCTCCTGGTCACGACCGGTGCCTGTGCCATCCATTGCAGGTACTGTTTTCGCAGACACTTTCCCTATTCGGATCACACCGGCGATTGGCAATCCGCCCTGACCTATATCTCTAGCGACAGTTCGATTCGGGAGGTCATCCTCTCCGGCGGGGATCCCTTGTCCTTGGCGGATGAAAAGCTGGAAAGCCTTGCCCGCGCCATTTCCGAGATCGGCCACGTCAAACGCCTACGGCTCCACACCCGCTTACCCGTGGTATTACCCGAGCGGGTCGATGCCAATCTGCTCGGTTGGTTGAGCCGATCGCGACTGGATAAAGTCGTGGTGCTTCACGTCAATCACCCGAACGAGCTTGACTCGGCAACCCTTGCGGCCATGGCACGATTGAAGTCCACCGGGGCGACATTGCTCAATCAAACCGTTCTATTGAGAAATATTAACGACAATGTCCACACCTTGAGCTCCTTATCCGAGGCATTGTTCCAGGCCGGTGTTTTGCCGTACTATCTCCATGTGTTGGATCGAGTGGAGGGGGCTTCCCATTTTGAAGTTCCTGAAACCGACGCTCGGCGCCTAGCACGCGGACTTCTCGCGGAGCTGCCCGGTTATTTGGTTCCCAAGCTAGTCAAGGAACAGGCCGGAGCGTCGTCGAAGACACCCATCAGTCCGTCTGGAGCTTGATTCCAGAGGCATCTCAAATTGCCGAGAATTGGTCAGCTCCGCTTATCACCGTCCGGCAAGTGTCGAGGGTGTGAGTTACTACCGGACTATTTCGATTATTGAGCTTAGGCAGCACCGTCGAGGTGCATGGCCTTGAAGTGCGGGACGCGCTGCGCCCGACTACTTGATGGAGTGAAGATGGCGACGATTTTCGACGCGATCGATCAGGCTGATTTCGGCAAGGTCTGGCAATTGGTCCAGAATAAGGCTGGTCTAGAAATCATCGACGAGGAATCCGGCCTCACCCCCCTTGCGTTGGCCGCAGAACTGGGTTTAACGGAAATCGTCCGCACCCTTTTGGAGGCGGGAGTCGATCCGAACCACGGCGGGGCGACCAGCCCGCTGGAATCCTCTGTCCTTGAGGGCGACCCTGAAATCGTTCGCATGCTGCTGGAAGCGGGTGCCGACGTCAATCAACGGGTGGGAGAGGGATTTACCCCGCTGATGACCGCCGCCGTGGCCGGTGATTTCGAGATTTCACGGCTGCTGCTGGAAGCAGGGGCCGCACCAAGGGCTAGGAACGAGGATGATCAAACGGCGATCGACCTGGCCTTCTCGAACGGTCATGACGAGCTGGGGCGCGAGCTCAGGCTGTTTTCGCGCAAAAAATTCGAGGAAGAGCGAAGTGCTGAGGAGGCCCGCCGGCAAGAAGAAGAAGAGCGACGGAAGGAGCAACGTCGACTAGAGCGACAGATGCGAGTCGCGGAAGCCCGGGCCAAACGCAAGGAGGTCGAGCCGGATCCGACCGAGCCCGAATCTCTACCGACCGAGCCCGAACCGGTCGAGCAGCAAGTGACTCCGCAACCAGCAACACCGGCCGCGCCACCTGCTGCAGAATTCGCCCCGCTCCCCGACCTGGACTCCATGGAAACCCCGAGGAACGCCGCTGATGCGGCCGCTGCTTTCGACGCGTTATTCGGCTCTATCGACCGAGACCTTACCGGACCGGATCCCCACAATCTTGCCGGCATGGAACGTTTCAAAGCATTTCTCGAAACGACGCCCGAAGGCGCTCGTCGGATGGTGCTACTGGAAGAACTCGATCCCGACGAAAGGGATCAAGAAGGTCATACGCCGCTCATGTGGGCGGCGCAATTCGGGGCGGCAGAAACCGTCCAAGCCCTGCTCGACTATGGCGTTGAAGTCGACGCCCAGGATTCCAGCGAAGCCCAGGAAACCGCGTTGATCAAAGCGATCAACCACGCCTCTGCCGAGCGCCTCGAGGTGATCACCAGATTGGTCAAGGCCGGTGCCGATCTCGAGCGGCGTCACGGCGAAGCCGGCATGACGCCTTTGATGTACTCCGCCACCGCCGACGTCTACGTGCCGGACCCCCACTCGAAAATTTTCGGCGGCACAACCCGGCACCTGATCAAGTTGGGCGCCGACCTCGAAGGGACGGACCTACACGGCAACACCGTGTGGCGGGTGATCAAACGCAATGCCCTCGGCGCCTTGAGGTCTTCTCCTTTTAGGCGCCGGCTTTTCGACATGCTCAAGGTGCTGGAGTCCGCGGGCGCCAAGTCCTAGCAGTCTCTTGGACCGGTGTTCTAAGACCGAGCGCTCGCGGTCGCTTAACAGACTGTCAGACCTGCAGATTCTCGAAGATGCCCGCAGCGCCCATGCCACCGCCGATGCACATGGTCACCATTCCGAAGCGATTGCCGCGGCGACGCATTTCGTAGAGCAACTGGGTGGTCAGCTTTGCACCGGTAGCCCCTAGGGGATGCCCCAAGGCCACCGCCCCGCCATTGACATTGGTGGTTTCAGGATCCAATCCCACTTCTTGAATCACCGCCAGGGCCTGGCAAGCAAAGGCCTCGTTGAGTTCAACAAGCTCGATTTGAGACAGCTCTAGACCCGCGTACTTCAGCGCTTTGGGAATCGCCTTGACCGGCCCGATGCCCATCAGCTCCGGTGGCACGCCGCCCGTGGCGAAAGAAACAAAGCGCGCCAGGGGCTCGAGACCCAGCTCGTCGGCCTTTTCGCGCGACATGATCACCACTGCGCCGGCACCGTCCGACATCTGCGAGCTGTTGCCGGCAGTGACTTGCCCTTTAGCGTGGAAGACCGGCCTCAGCTTGGCCAAAATTTCCGGAGTCGATCCCGCTCGGGGACCCTCATCGACCTTAAAGGTCACGGTCTCCGATTTCCTCCCCCACCCTTGGCCATTCGAGCCGAAGCTCACTCGCTCCACCTCAAGCGGCACAATTTCTTCCTCGAAGCGGCCGGTCTCAATCGCGGCCAAGGCCTTCTCATGGGAAGCCGCCGCAAAGGCATCCGCTCGATCACGTTGGATGCCGTATTTACGAGCGACGTTTTCCGCCGTCAGACCCATGCCGATGTAGGCTTCGGGGCGATTTTCGACCATCCACGGATTCGGGCGGAAATGAAAACCACTCATGGGCACGGCGGACATGGATTCCGTGCCACCCGCTACCACCACTTCACCCATTCCGGACATGATCTGTTGGGCGCCCAAGGCGATGGTCTGCAATCCTGAGGAGCAGAATCTGTTCACAGTTTGGGCGGTGACCTCCTCTGGAAGCCCAGCGCGCAGCGCAATAATACGGCCCATATTCAGACCTTGGGGCCCTTCGGGCATGGCACACCCCATGATCACATCGTCGATCACCGAGGCCTCTAATCCTGCCGCTCGGCGCACGGCTTCCGCCACCGCGGCGGCGCCCATGTCCTCAGGGCGATAATCGGCCAACGCCCCCTTATTGGCTTTGCCCACGGCGGTCCGAGCTGCTGAAACAATGACGGCTTCTTTCATTTTGAGTCTCCTTGCCGGCTCAGTTGCGCAGGGGCTTTCCGGTTTCCAACATGTGTTTTATTCGCGCCTGGGTCTTCTCGGTTTGCACTAGATCGGCGAAGGCCTCTCGTTCCAGATACAGGAAGTGCTCCTCATCTACCCACTCCGGCGAGGAGGCGTCACCACCACAGATGATGTAGGCAATCCGCTTGGCGATCCGTGCATCATGCTCGGAGGCCCATGCGGCTTGGGACATGGACCACGGCATCATGCTCAGGGCGGCATAGAGGTCACGACCACCGGCATAAACCTTTGCTGGGGGATCCGGCAAGTAGCCGTCCGTGGCCATCGAAAGCACTTCTTGCCGAGCTTCCGCCAACAACAGGTCCCGATTCATGATGATGCGATCCGAGTGGTCCAAGAATCCGCGCTCCGCCGCTTCCGCCGCGCTGGTGGACACTTTGGCCATCGCCACGGTTTCGAGCACCCGACCGGCAGCGGGCAATGGGTCGCCCTCCTTGGATGCCATGGCGGGCGTGACGATCCGCCGAACCAGCTCCTTGAGCCCACCCCCGGCCGGCACCAAACCGACTCCGACCTCTACCAAACCCATATAGGTCTCACCGTGGGCCACGATCCGGTCCGCACCCAGGGCAATCTCAGCGCCACCGCCGAGGGCCATGCCGTGCACCGCAGCCACGACCGGCTTGCGGTGATAACGCAAATCCCTCAGCGTGTGCTGAAGTGCCTTTGCCGCCTCACGGATGCCGTCGAAATCCCCGGCCATGGCCGCTTGGCCGACGCCCATCAGATTGGCGCCGACACAGAAGTTGGGACCGTCGTTGCCGATCACCAACCCGTACCAGGCATCTTCGTCGAGCAGAGTGATCGCTCGCCGCATCATGGCCACGGTACCGTCGTCGATAGCGTTCATCTTGGAGTGGAACTCCAACAGCAGAACCCCCTCCCCCATATCCAACAAGCTGGCGGAGTCGTTGCTCTCCAGAACTCCGCCGCCGGCCTTGAGTTCTTCGAGCCGCAGCTCGTCCCGGCGCTGGGGCAGGCTCCGGTATTCGCCCTTGTCCCAATCCCAAGCCGAAACTGGCCGCCCCCGGTACCATTGGTAAAAAGAGGTCACACCGGCGGCCAGCATAGCTTCCACCCAAGGAGCCACCTCGAAACCATCGGCCCTTAAAGCTTCTGCGGTCTCGGCGACTCCCATGGCATCCCAAAGCTCGAAGGGCCCCGCTTCATAGGCGAATCCCCATCGGATCGCCTGGTCGACGCCGGCCAAATCAAAAGCGATCTCCGGCCCCTTCGCCGCAGCGTAGGCCAAGAGGTTGCCGACCGTGGCACGGACAAAACGAGCCGCTCGATCGTCTTTCCACTTGGGGTCGTAGAAACCTTTGACCCGAGTCCCCAAATCCTCAATCTTGCGCAGCTCACCCACGGACTCGAATCGCACTTTCTGGGGCGTTTCGTAGTCGAAGGTTTGTGCATTGAGCACCTCAAAGATCTTGCTGCCGTCCGGCCCCTTGCCCTTGCGGTAGAAACCCGAGCCGGTCTTGTTGCCGAGCCGGCCCCGTTCCATCAGACCGCCGATCACTCGCTCGGCCTCGGGATGTTTGAGCAGGTGACGGTAGGAGTCGTCCGGGATCAAGTCGTGTAGGTTGCCGCCGACCCCAGCAGCGATGTCGATACCGACCAAATCTTGGAGTCGGAAGGTGGCCGTTTTGGGCCGGCCGATCAAGGGACCCGTGAGCGCATCGACCTCTTCGAATCGATAACCGTTTTCGAGCGCATAACCGATCGTTGCGCCGCCGTTGATCGACATCAGACGATTGCCGATGAAATTCGGCGTGTCGCGACAGAAAACGACTCCCTTGCCCAGCTTTTGGGTCGCCATTTCCGCCACCGACGAGACCGCCAGGGGATCCGCCTCGTCGCCACGAATGATTTCCAACAGCTTCATGTACCTGGGCGGATTGAAGAAATGGGTGCCGAAGAAGTGGCGCCGAAAGTCGTCGCTCAAGCCCTGGCAAATTTGGGAGATCGGCAAGCCTGAGGTATTGGTGGTGACAATGGTCGCCTCGCGACGCACGGCGTCGATGCGTTTCATCAGGTCGCGTTTCACATCGAGGCGCTCGACCACCGCCTCGATGATCCAGTCGACATCGGCCAAGCGTCCCATGTCGTCTTCGAGGTTGCCCAGAGCCACCAAGCTCTCGGCTTCCCGGCTCATGAAAGAAGCCGGTTTGAGCTTACGGATCCGATCGAATCCGGTTTGCACGATGCGTTGTCGCACTGAGCGATCCCCAAGGCTGAGTCCCTGGGCCGCTTCTTTTTCGGTCAGCTCGCGAGGCGCGATATCCAACAACAGGACAGGCAATCCCGCGTTCGCCACATGGGCCGCAATAGCCGCCCCCATGGTCCCGGCGCCTATCACTGCCACTCTCTCGATCGGATGGCTCATGGTTTCAAATTCTCCTGATCGTTTCGCTCTCGGATAGGGTCATCCGAGAATCGAAGGGTCCAAATCAACACTGATTGGACAGTGGTCCGAGCCCCGCACGTCGGCGTGGATCGAGGCGTTCTTAAGGTAGGGCATGGCGCCCGGTGACGCCAGCACATAGTCGATGCGCCAGCCGATATTTTTCTCTCGCACTCCCTTTCGCTGGCTCCACCAGGAGTAGTGTCCGGAGCCGGTTTCGAAATGACGAAAAGTATCTGTCCAACCCTCGGTCAACCATCGATCGAGCTCCTGCCGCTCTTCCGGGCGAAAACCAGAGGTCTCCCGATTCTGTTTCGGTCTAGCCAGGTCGATATCTTGATGGGCGGTATTCAAATCTCCCATCACCAGGATCGGGCGCCCGCCCGCACGGTCGGCTTCGAGCGCGTCAAAAAGCCGCCGATAGAAGTCCAGCTTGTAAGGTATTCGTGAAAGGTCCCGGTTCTTCCCGTTGCCGTTGGGAAAGTAGCCGTTGACCACCAGCAACCGGCTGAAGGTGACCAACTGCAGTCGGCCCTCCATGTCGAATCGTTGCTCTCCGATCGATGTATTGACCGAATCAGGGGCCCGACGGCTCAACAGGCCGACCCCCGAATAACCCGGCCGCTCCGCTGCATGAACCGACAAATGCCAATCCGATCGCTCACGCAAGTCCCCGGGGATTTGCTCCTCCCGGGCCCGAACTTCTTGGAGGGCCACCACTTCGGCCCCACAGGTATCGAGCCATTGGCCGAATCCTTTCTTCGCCGCAGCACGTATTCCATTCACGTTCCATGAGATGATTCTCATCTTCGGATCCTATTGCCCTTGACCAACCTATTGCCCTTGACCAACCTATTGCCCTTGACGAAGACAGCATCAACTTCGAAGTTCGATATCCCAGACTTGTTCGGCTTCCCGGCATTTGCCGAGGTGCGGCACTCTAACAGAACCCCTACCTACCGGTAAGTCGTTTTTCCGACCTACCCTTATCACCGTGAGCGCTCAGATTCCTCCATCCAATAGCTCCGATCCCAACCCGCGCCCAAAACCCACCGATAGTGCCCAATTCTCTGCCAAGGCCAAGAAGCGGTGGCCGAAGCTCGTGGTCTTCGCGCTCGGATGCTTCGTCTGCCTGGGGCTTTCGTTGTCGGCATTGCTGTACACCGACGCCGGCAGGCACCTGGCCCTGTCGAAGGTCTTCTCTATGGTGGAGCAAACGACCGGCTGGAAGATCCACGTCAAAAGCAGTGAGATCCAGCTTTGGGCAGGCTCCATGGATTTTCAGGGTCTGACCGCCGGCTCCGACCTCGACCTCCCCTTCCTGGTCGCCGAGCAAGTCACCATTGGGTGGTCTTGGGACCAAATCTACAACCAAGGTCATTGGACTCTCGACTCGGTATCCGTCCGCTCACCGATTTTGGATTTGGCGGCTGAGCTGCCCACCGCTCCCAACCCGGATCCCGAGCCGGGCCCCCTGGAAGTCCCCGTCAGTATCCTGGCCTGGCAAATACTTGGCGGTGAAACCCGGGGGAGAGACTTAGACCAGGGGTGGTTGGCGGCTTGGTCGGCCCGTGACCTCAACCTCGACGGCTCCTTGGTCGACCAAGGGCTCGCCCTTGAAGTCACGGGCGGAAATCTCGTGCTGACGCCGAGGTACCTCGAGATCCAGTCTGGTGACCCATCTCCGGCCACCGACCTGCTGCCGAAAGGGCCAACCCGGATTCGCTTGGGTGGACGGCTCAGGGGCCCCCTTTCCGGTCCTTGGCGAATCGAAGGGTTGGGACTGAATGGCGAAGGCCTGCAAATCGACGGCTCGGGAGAAATCGGTCCGGGCCCCGATTCCAAGGCCCACTTCGAATTCGCAATCGACGCGTGGCCCGGAGCATGGGCAGCCCAGCTCTCGGAGAGCAGCCACCTCCTGGCGCAGGGAGATTTGGATCTACGCCAAGTGCAAGGCCGCTTAGAACTCCAGCTGATGGATCTGCCCGCGGAAGCGTTTGAGCCGTTCATGTCGCCGGACCTTTTCAAAAGTCTTTCCGCTTCGCGAACCTTGCTCAATGCCAACGCCGATCTGGAATTGAATGGACCCAATCCCGCCGACGCCAAAGGCAACGCCGAGCTGCGCTGGCACAAACCGAGCAAACCCTCAGTCCCAAACAGCGACACCGATTTGGTCACCGCCCAGATGGCCATTGAACCCGACGGTGCTTTGAGTTTCGACGTCCAGGCTTCGCCTTCTGCCTCGGGAATCCGGCGCGTTTCGGGACGAATCGTCGCCGACGATTTGCGCCGCTTGGACCAAGGCCGGCTCCTGGACGGCAAGGTGGAAATTTCCACGCCTTCCTTGACCCAAACCCTGGCCCAGCTGCGACAACATTGGCCCAACTCGGTGCCCACCCAAGCTCCCGACGGGCAATTCCAACTCCTGCTCCAGGTCGCAGGATCTTTCGGCGACCCCAATATCCAAGGAACCGGCCGGTTCAGGCCGCTTTCCAACCCGTCCGCAGGTGCAGCCGCGGGCCGGCTCACCCCTGGGCTGCTCCAATTCGAGATCGAGGCTCGGCCGAGCCGGCTGACCGGTCAGCTCGTGGCTGAGCTTCAAGACTTAGATATGACCGCTGTTCTGCCTCCGGAAACAGCTCTGGAGGTGTGCGGGTCGATCGATCCAACCGGCGAGGCCTCCCTCAGCTCCCAGCCTTGCTCTACCACGGCTTCGGGATCGATCACTCTGCAAGTGGATCGGGGCAAAAGCACGGCCACCGCCGAGTTCGACTTTCAGCCGCCGGAGGGGGGGCCGCTTCGGATCGTGCTGCCACCCCATCGAATCGTGGAGCTGGATTCGCTTCAATTCGCCCTATCCGCGGAAGGCCCCGGATCTGCCGTAGCCGATTCCAAGACCGGCCGTCCCATGCTCGATCCCTTGCGTTGGTCCTACGATCTATCCGGGGGCGCCGACTACGTGACGCTCTCCGAGAGCGCAGGTCTCGCCACCTCGGAGGATATCGAGATCTCCGGAGGCCCACACCTGCGGCTCGGAGATCTGAGCTGGTCCGCATCCATCGATCGACAAGGATTCAACTTGGGGAACCTTGAAGGAGAATTCTCCGGCGCCGCGGATGCTGAGCCCATTCCCATCAGCCTCGAGGCCCAAGGACGCTGGATCGACTCGGCCTCCGGCCTTCGACCTTTGGTGGATCGATTCGACGCCTACTTACAACTCTCGGTGCTCAAACCCGCGGTGGAACCGACGCGCGTCCATCTTTGGGTTCGGGACGGCATGCTCTCCGTCGACATTGAAGAGTCCCCACCTTCGGCCGAAGCCAAGGCCGGATCGGTAACCGCCTCCATGCCCCTGGGCACCTTGGTAGATTTCGGGATTGCGGTGGAGGATCTACCCTTTGAGGTCCCGAGCCGCGGGCCGATCGAAATCTGGGTAGATTTGCCGCGTTTCGATTCAGACCATTGGCTGGAGGCCTTTCACCAGGCTCCCCCAGGGGCCAGGCTCCAAGGTAGGGTCAAAGGTAGTCTGACCTTCGATCCGGCTCAACCGGTTGCATCCACCGGCCAATGGCGGATCGAAGACCTGAGGATCACCACCCCAGACCACGGCTGGGTCAGTGACAGCCCCGTCTCCCTCAGCTTGGCCGATGGCTGGGTCAAGCTGCCGCTGACCGAGAGTCAGCTCGATGATCTACCCATGACGATTTGGGCCGAGAGTGAGCTGACCCCTGGGTGGACTTTGGATGCCCCGATTCTAGAGCTGCCCGCTTCCCTCACCGCCGAACTCAACACCCGCCTGGATGCCTCACTGCTGAAAGGCTTCACCGACCCCTTCGACGCCGAGGGACCGCTGGATGTCGACATCCGGGTCGAAGGGAGCCGCCAAAGTAGAGCAGCGCTCGGAAATTCGGATTTGCAGTCCGATGCGTTCGGCCTTCCTCCTTGGCTTCAAGCGACGTTTAAAGTGAGTGGCAAAGAGGCGGCGCTAACCTCCAACAGCCCCTATGCCACCCGATTGGAGGGCTTCGACATTGAAGGCTCATGGGCCCGAGGAAAACTCGATCTCGAAAGCCTGCGCACCCATCTGAATGAAGGCGAACTCGAGGTCTTCGGTCAGATCGAATTCCTCAAACCGGCCGAGCCCGAAGGTGAGATCAAGCTGGTTGCCGAGCTCAAGGGATTCTTCGATCGGGTGCGGTATCGCTTGGACTATGGGCTGACCCTCCTTTCGAGCGGAAATTTCACCTGGAAAAGAGACAAGGATCCGCCCGACCGGCTGAGCGCAAATATTCTGGTGGAAAGGGGATCGGCCCGCCGGCGGATCGACGCGACCCGCGAGCTGATCAATCAACTCTTAGCTCCACCTGCCCTGGACCTGGGCCCTGGACAGGTCCCGAACATCGATCTCGACATCGACATCGGCACTATCGACGGCATTCGAATCAAGAACAATTTAGCGGACCTTCATGCCAGCTGGGACTTGCTGAGCATCGAAGGACCCATGAGCGCGCCCCGAACCCACGGCAGCATCGACATCACGCCGGATGGCCGGGTTTACGCTTACGGCCAGGTGTTGCGCATCGACAAAGCGTCGCTCCAGCTGTCCGGCAATCCGTCTCTGCCCAGCCGTTTGGAGCTCGAAACTACATCCTCCATTGAGGATCCTTCCATCGCCACCCCCGAAGATCGCCGGTTCTTGGCCTCGTCCGACTACCCCGGCGACAATGATCCATTCGCCACCGAAAACGAAGAAGGCGGCCGCAACGCGAGCCGCCAGATCGCCAGTGGATTGACGACGTTCTACGGCAATCAACTGGCCTCGCGTTTGAGCCAGGGATTGGGTAGTACGCGCATTCGCTACGAACCGTTGTGGATTTTTGGCGAAACTGACCCCGGTGCCCGACTGGTGATCAGCCAGGACCTAAACGCCTATGTCTCTTTAGCGGTGGCGGTAGATGTCGCCCAGGGCCGCGAGCAGGTCTATTTGCTCGATTTACACGGCCTGCGGATTCTGCCCTCCCTCTCCGCGACGATTTTCGCGGATGAAGGAGATCGATACGGGGCCACCTTCCAACAGACCTTGGAGCTGGGTGGCGAGGACCAGGCGGAAAGCGCTGAACAAGATCCGGTCCTAAGACGGTTGTTAGTTCAAGGCGCCGAGTCTTTTTCCCTTCGCAAGCTCACCGCTTGGTCTGGGGTAGCCGAAGGCGATCCCATGCCCAGCGGCAGCGACTTCGACCTGGAAATAGATCTCGCGGAAAGTTTGCGCCAGCGGGGTTTCCCCGGGGCCAAGATAGAGGCCCGCCTGGTACCCGTCGATGACGATGCCCAAAAAGTCGATGCGGTGGTGGAAGTCGAACTCGGCCCCGAGGTCGTCATCGAGCTGACCGGCGACAAGCTGCCACGGGCTCGGCGCCATGAAATCCGAGCCCTCTATCAAACCGACTTTTCGCGCCAGGCATCCCTTGAAGCCATGAAGAAGAGGACGATCGAGGTTTGGCGTAGCCTCGGCTACCCAGAGCCTGAAGTGGAGGTAGAATTCGACCCAACCGCCCAGAACTCAGTCACCGGCCGCCCTCTCCATCGGGTGGTGGTGCACTCCGCTCCCGGCCGGCGGATGAAGCTTAAGGAAGTTGAGCTACACGGGTTGAGCAGCGATGTCGCTGACCTGATCCAGCCCACCGTGGCCGGGGGTCTCACCCGCATGCGGTTGGCCCTCGAGCAACCCCAAGCCATTGAGAATTTAGAAGCGAGCTTGTCATCCCTAGGACTGCCCGAGGCCACCATCGACTCGATCAGGGTTTCAGACGCTACTTTGATCCTCGAAATCTCGCCCGGGCCCCAGCAGCGGATCGCCGACATTCAATTCAGCGGTTTTCCCGCCGAACTCGAGACCTCCACCCAAGAAGCCGTCAAGCTCGAAACCGGAGCGCCCGCCGCCGGGCATACCATCGCGGAAGCTGCCTTAACCGCCCAATGGCATCTGCGATCCCAGGGTTACCCCGAAGCCACCGTCCGCCCCGTGACCACTCCAGTCGAGGGCTCAAATCCACCCCGCCTGGACCTGCGGCTCGAGGCCGAGCCGGGCACGTTCACCACCTTTGGCCAGCTCAAAGTCAGCAGCGGCACCCGAACTCAGGAGGGTTGGCTGCAGCGTATGGCCACCTTCAAGACTGGCCAGCCCTTCAATGCAGCCAAAGTTGCCGAGACCCGACGCCGGCTGTTGCAAACCAGAATCTTCGACCACGTCCGCATTCAACGCGAGGTCGACGATCAGGGCCGAGCCGAGCTGACGTTGGATTTGGAAGACAAAGCTCCCTACACCCTCGCTTATGGTTTGCGCTGGGATCATGCCGCCGGATGGGGTGGTTTGGTCGACCTGCGGAGGCTCAATGCCGGCGGTCGAGGCATTGGCCTCGGAGCCCGAGCCCTGTGGTTGAGCGAGCAGAAATCCCTGCGCCTATACAGCCAAATTCCGAGATTGTTGGGCACGGATTGGGATTTGGAACTCTTTGGCGAGGGCTTCGAAACGGACGACCTCGACTCCCTCTCCACCGAAGGAACCATCTTCTCCGCCCAATTGAGCTTCCCGCTGGGGAAATACACGAAGGGCCAGCTCTACACCCGGTTTGAAAATAGTAAGAGCTTCGATTTAGGGCTGTCGGAGTCGGAACCCGAGAGGCTCCGCTCACCCAGAGTCGGCATGCAGTGGATCCACGATCGACGAGACCAACCGACCGATCCGCGGCGCGGTTATTTCCTCAGCCTCGACCTTACACGGGCTTGGGACTTGGAAAGCCAAGATCGAGAATACCGGCGGATCTATGGACAGGCTAGCCTTTTCCGGGGCTTCACCCTCGCGGGCCGACGCTGGATCTGGGCTCAATCCATTCGGGTCGGGGCAGGCGATTCCGAGAGCAGGCTGCGTAGGTCGAACCGCTTCTTTGCCGGCGGTCAATACTCAGTACGTGGATACAACAGCCGAAGCTTAGGTCCCCAAGAAACCCTCGACGACGGTTCCGAACGGGCACAGGGCGGCGAGGCCATGTTGATCCTCAATCAAGAACTCAGGATTCCACTGATCGACGACGTCTCCTTAGCCGTCTTCCTGGACGCTGGACAAGTCTGGGGTCGCCTGGACGACGTCGACGACGCCTTGGCCAAGGCCGCCGGCCTGGGCGTTAGATACCGCAGCCCGGTGGGCCTCTTGCGCCTCGACTTTGCGCTACCGCTGGATCCACGGCCCCGAGACGACGACTTCGAAATCTACTTCGGATTTGGCCAGAGTTTTTAGTCGAAGTGGTTTAGGACCTGCTCCGCCATACCCATGGCGAAGAGTTCGCTTCCGGCGGCCGAGAAATGCATTGGATCTGCGAAATGGCGATCCTGCCAATCCACCTCGGCGGCGGCGTCCCACAATCCAATGGTCGGGTCTTGGGCCACGGCTCTCAGGACGTCGTTCAGGCGCTCGAGTTCCAGGGGAGCCGCTTCTGGCGCGAGACCCCCGAGCCAGCCGGCCAAATACTCGAGATCTGCGGCGCGGCTTTGGGCTCGCAAGCGCAACGGCTGGGTCACCAAGAGCACTCGGATGCCGTGCCCATGGGCCACTGAGATGATGGATCTGATGTTTCGCCGAAAAGCCTGCACTGCTTCGTCCGGCAGCGACTGCACTCGGTTGGCCGAGTTCACCGGTGCCTTCAATCTCGCCCAAGGGTCGTCGGGCCCTTCGATCCAATCGCGCAGCCGTTCCAACACCAGACTGCGATCACTCCAATGGATCGGCGGCAGCTCAAGCCCGAGTGCTCGCCTGGCCACATCCGCATGGCCCAGCTCGTAACCTGGATCAAAGGGTTGGTGGGCTGCGGGCTGGAGATCGTTGATGCCTTGAAAGAGAATCAGCAGGTCCGGCTCGAGCCGTAAATCCCTTTGGATCAATGAGATCAAGTTTTCGAGTGAGGTCCAGCCCGGAAAACCGGCATTCCAGACCTCCGCATTCCGGACCTCCACCCCAGGGACCACCCCGGCCGCTTGATTGAGCCGCTCCTCCAGCTGCCAAGGCCAGGTGGCGGCATCCTCCACCGCCGCGATGTCGAAGGTCGTAGAACCGCCGGCGCAAAGCATGCGAATCGAGGCCCGGGGCCGTTCCAACGGCCGTTCCGGCGATCGGTAGCCGCCCGAGTTGAAGGTGGCCGACTTACCGAAGGCTTGGATTGCTACGCTGGATCGGGGACCTGTGTTGAGGTACGGATGGGTCCGATAGAGCCCCACGGCTTCTTGAATCTGAAGGTAGAACCGCTCGACCCGGGTCACCGTGGCCCCTCCGCTCACATCCCGGACGAGGCGCAGCACGAGTTCCACGGATCCCAACAGAACCACCGAAAGCACGACCACCGCCAAGCCTTCCAATCCACGCCTGAGGGCGCTTCGCTGATCTCTATTGCCGTTCAACATGCAGCTCATTGTCTCCTTGAAGGCCGAATTGCGCTAGCCTTCGAACCATGAAGTCCTACCGCTTCCTTCCGATTCTGACCCGCGTGATCGCGTCGAGCGCCGTGCTCATGATTCTCGGAAGCCTCACCGATATCTCCGGCTTCTCCTCAGCGGGCTGGGTCCTGCTGGCGCTGTTGCTGGTCTGGACCGCCGGTTTAGCGGTCATCCGTGTTGTCCGGCCCTTGCTGTGGAGCGTGGGACGCCGCCTCTTGGTTTCCTACTTCCTCCTGGCGATTTTGCCGATCCCATTTCTAATCGGAATCACCTACGCCGTCGCCTACCTCGGCTCCGGGCAACTGGCTGCCCGCCGGGTGGCGGACGAGCTGCGCATTCTGGTCCACGAACTCGAAGATATCGCCGGCCTCGCCGAGCTGAGCCTGGTCCACTTACCGGCCTCTGAACCAACACCGTTCCGAGATCGTCTGCCTGCCCCAACCATCCAAAGCCGCTTCGAGCAGTGGATTGCACCTTTGCCGGGAGCAGGCATCGTTCACTCCACTGAAGCAGGCCATGTTGGCTTCGGTCCTTGGCCGGCGGAGGACATGCTGCCTTCGGCCGGCCGGATCGAGGATACGAATGGCATCGGCATGTTGGAGGACGGACGCCACTTTCTCTTCGTGCTACGCCGAATCGACGCGGGCAATCTGCTGGTTTACCTGCCCATCGAGCCGCACACCGCGGACCGCCTCCAACAACGGGCCCGGGTCGGCCTTGCTTTTCCCTACGCTGAAATGGGCCCGGATCGGGTGATCGACAGCACACATTTCGAGTTCGGCGGCGAAATTCAGATTCAGGAGCGAGTTCAATCCCAGTCGGACGACGCCACCGGCGAGCCACAGACCACGGATCGAACGATCGTGGTGGAGGCACCTCCCGGCAAACCGTCCGACCACGAGCTGAAAGCCTCCAACATCTATTGGCCGCGATTCTTGGACATGCCTTATATCCGCTGGGCAGAAGTCGATTGGCAGGGTCTAGGCGATCCTCTGGACTCGGTCGGCAGCGCCGAGTTCACGGGTCGCGCCTTCCTCTATTTGACCAGAACCTCCATGACCCAGGAGATCCGCGAACTCTTCGATACTTTCTCAGACCAGGAAAGCAACAATTCCTTGGCCCGCGGAGTTCAAACGTCCATCCAGGTCATGGCGACCGTGGTCGTCTTGGTGTTTTTCGTCGCTTCCCTGCTGGCAGCCTTCTTGGCCTTTCGCATTGTCCGGGCTACCCACAGACTGCACCAAGGTATGGAAGCCGTGGAGCACGGACGATTCGACCATCGCATCCGATTCCGCGGCCACGACCAATTGAGTGCCTTGACCCAAGGGTTCAATGAGATGGCAGCCCACCTCGAAACGGCGGTAGCCGAACGGGCCGATCGGCGGGCAATCGACCAACAGCTACAGGTCGCCCGAGATCTCCAACAATCCCTCTTACCCGACGACGACGTTCATCTCAACGGTTTGGAACTGGCGGTCAGCTTCCGTCCCGCCGCGGCCATCGGCGGAGATTTTTACCACTTCATCGATCATAGCGAAGTGGAAAACGGGGAAATGGAAAACGGCGAATCCAGCCAAGCAAGCTCAGTGGTCGTCGCGGACGTTTCCGGCCACGGTTTGGGCACGGGCATCGTCATGGCCGCCGCCCAAAGCTTGTTGGCGGCGCTCAGCACCGAGGTCCTACCGGCGCCCGAGATATTGGGTCGCCTCGACCGCCAGCTACGGCGCCTCACCGACCGGCGCACATTCATCACCCTAGCCCATTGCCAATTCGACCCGGCCAATCAGCAAGTGGCGGTCACCTGCGCCGGCCACCTCTATCCCTATCGAATTTCTGGCGGCGGAAACCACGCAAACCCCGAGCAGGCCGGCAACAAGACATCAGCCGTGGTCGTGGAATCGGTGGGTCGGCCGGGCCGACCCTTGGGCCTGAGCCTGGGAGGGGAATTGACCGTCGAGACCGCGACCGCCCCTCTCGCAAGCGGCGATTTATGGGTGCTCTTATCGGACGGTGTGGTCGAGGCCATGGACGACCAAGGGGAGCTGTTCGGATTCGAACGATTTGAGGCACTTCTGGCCCATTGCGCTGGACGAACAGCCACCGAAGCGAGGACCTTGCTGCTCGAAGCGCTACGCCGATTCACCGGTGATCGAGCCCCGGAGGACGACCGGACCCTGATCGTGATCCGGATCCTATAGGTCGCCCAAGCGTTCAACAGGCTGTGGCAAAAGCTGCTAGAGCCCGTGGCGATCGGTGATGATTTGTAATCGGTTACTGAGATTTTCCGCGGTTTTTTCGGGCATCTCTTTGCCCTGGAACGTCTTGATCTCCGCGATCAGCTCCTCAAGGGCAATTCGTTCCGGTTGGGTAAAGACCCGTTGACGATGCCCGTCTCCAACCCTTCCCAAAACATCAGCGAAAAGATCTGCCGACTCCTCGTCGAACTCAATCCGGGCCAACATGATCGACATCCGGGCGTCGAACACACCTTCCTTAATGTAGCCGTTGAACAGCACGAGAATTAGAATCGCGAGGCAAGCCAAGGCAAAATTCTTGATCATTTCAGGTCTTTCGAGCGCCGAGTCAAAGGGATTCTGGGCACCAGCTCTGATTCTGAACTCGGATTTGCCAATTGTAAAGTCTCTATCGTAGATTGAAACGTCCATGAAGAAAGTGCCTAAAATCCACCGGCTGAAAGCCACAGACGCCACCACCATGGCACCGAAGCTCACAGCCATCGCCCTTCGTGCCAAGCGGTCCTGGGGTTATCCCGAGCGGTGGATTGAGGAATGGACACCTCAACTCACATTCGATGCAGGTTCTCTGATGGCCTGCTGGACCTGGGTAGCCTATGACGGGCCTCGGCCGGCGGGTTTCACCATCTTGGATGGAGTGGATCCCCAAACCGGCCTATGGACACAACCCGCCGGCACGAACGACCGGCAGATTGGAAGTGGGCCGGAGGAGAAAGTCGTTGCCTTGGAGCATTTATGGATTGATCCTTCCGATCACGGCCTAGGATTGGGCAGATCCCTCTTCGAAGTGCTGCATCGTCAAGCCGAGCAAACGGGTGCCGATTGGTTGGAAGTCTATTCAGACCCCAACGCAGACGGTTTCTATCGCCGCATGGGTTTCGAACCCCACAGCGAATTTCGCTCAACGGTTTGCGGTGAAGATCGCTGCCTGCCGATCGTCCGGATGCGACTCGGCTAGCGGTTTTTTTCGTCTCTTGCGCGCCCCGGTCGCTGGTCAGATCAAAGGGGTTTCAATTCGCAGCTCCGAGAAATGTTGGCGCGCACACGACGGGCACATTCCGTGGGTGAACTCCGCCTCGGAGTGTTGGGAAATGAAGGTTTCGAGTTCCGCCCAATAACCGGCATCGTCACGGATACGCTTGCAAGTCGAGCAAATCGGCAATAGACCCCCCAGAACTTTGACCTGAGACATCTTTTCTTCAACCAAGCGACCCAAATGGCGATAAATCTCCAACATTGCAAAGTGTGGCCGGATGCGCGCCAACAGCTCTGCCTTTGAAATCGGCTTCAGCAGGAAGTCGTTGGCTCCCTGTGCCAAGCCCATCACCACATCCGCAGGTTGAATCTTGGCGCTCAGAAAAATAATCGGAAGCTCCTCCAAGGTGTAGCTTTGGCGCACCTCGCGGCAAACGTCGTAACCGGAAACCCTGGGCATCATGATATCCAGCAGTACCAGATCGATCTTTTCGTGTTCGAGGACTTCCAAAGCTTCGGCTCCGCCCGCTGCCGACTGCACTCCATATCCCTCGGCGGATAGGAAGTTGGTCAGAACTCGCCGATTGATCGCCTCATCGTCGACCACCAAAATCCGCCCTTCAACCGGCGACACATCAGGCAACGCGGAAGCCCCTTTCGAAGATTTCGGCGCCGACGGCCGGACACGGGCCGACGCCGGCTTGCGACCCGGGTACTTCAAGCTCGGCGCATCCGACTCCGGTGACAACAAGGTCGTTCGCTCCGCGGGCTGTCCGGAAACCGGTAAAGTGAAGTAAAAGGTCGAACCCGCCTGAAGCTCCGAGTCAACGCCCAAGGTGCCACCGTGCAGCTCCACCAATTGACGGCTGACCGCCAGCCCAAGCCCGGTGCCGCCGTAGCTCCGATCCGTAGCCCCATCGAGTTGATGGAACGGCTCAAAAATCGCCAACCGTTGGGATGCCGAAATGCCGATGCCCGTATCCGCGACTTCGATCCGAAGCATCTCCGGGTCCTTCGGTTCCACGGCTGCCGAAATCTTCACCGTACCCTCGCGGGTGAATTTCACCGCGTTGCCGACCAAATTGTGCAGCACTTGGACCAAGCGGTGCTCGTCGGCATCCACCGCCGGCAGCTCGGGGGGAACTTCGTTGATCAGCTCCACCTGAGCCTCGTCCACCAAGGGCCGGCTGAGGGTGAGCACCACCTGGGCCACCGCATGGATATCTACTGACTGGCGATTGAGCTTGATCTCCTGATGTTCCAACTTGGCGAAATCGAGCAGGTCATCCACAAGGACCCCCAGCCTCCTGCCGCTGGCTAGAAGCAAGCTCAAATCTTCCTTGGCCTCTTGAGGCAAAGGACCGCAGGCGCCGTCGATCAGCGATTCCGCCAGGCCCGTGATGCCCTGCAGCGGCGTTCGCAGCTCATGGGAGGTATTGGACAAGAGTTCGTCCTTGAGCCGGTCCACCTGCCTCAGCTGCTCGTTGATGCTCTTCTCCCGAGCCAGCTTTTCCTTCTGAACTCTGACGTAGGTCAGCGCCGAGCCCAGCACCGCGACCACGTAAAGGGCATAGGCCCACCAAGTCCGCCAGGGTGGCGGCAAGATTCGGACCTTAAGGTCGCGGGACTGAGAACTCCAAACCCCGTCTTTGTTGCTCGCTTTGACCCGGAAGGTGTATTCACCTGGATCCAGATTCGTGTAGCGAGCCCGACGACGACGGGAATTTGTGTAGATCCAACCCTCGTCATAGCCCTCCAGCTGGTAGGCGTAGCGATTCTTCTCCGCCGCCGCAAAATGCAAGGCCGCAAACTCGATGGCGAAAGTTCGGTATTTATGGGTCAGCGTCAAGCTTTCGGTGACCAAGATCGATCGATCCAGCACACCCTCGGAATCGTCGACTCCAACGGTTTCGTCCGACAGGGACAGCTCGGTGAGGGCCACCTGTGGCGGGATCGGATCCTCGGTCAAGGCCCTCGGATCGAAGAGGGTCAGGCCCCCTGGGCCACCGATCACCAGCCGCCCGTCTGCCCGCTTCAGCACCGTACCGATGAGCGAGACATTGCCGTGCAAGCCGTCGCTGACATCAAAATTTCGAAATTCACCGGTGGCCGGATCGAGACGGCTGAGACCACCGTTGGTCGCCAGCCAGAGGTGGCCCTCGGGTCCCTCCAGAATGCCGACCACTTTGTCGCTCGGCAAGCCGTCCTTCTCTAAAAAGTGTTTCCACGTATCGGTCTTTGGATCCCACCGGCTCAAACCACCACCGTAACTGCCCAACCAAATCTGCCCACCGAGGCTTCGATGGATGGAGACCAGGTTGAGCGAGCTGGGACCTCGGGGCGGGCTGCCCGGGACTCCGCCGGGCGGCTGTCCGATTTCAGCAAAAGACCAAGTCAGGGGATCGAAGTGGAAGAACCCACCCTCGGTGACCAGCAATATCCCGGCCGGACGGTCGGCAAACACCTCGGTCTCCAACAATCCGTAGATCCCCTGAGCCTGGGAAGATCTCGACCCCGACTCCAAAGGCCGTTCGGACCGAACCGAAAAGTCCGTAAGCTCAAGTCGAGCCAGCCCCTTGTTCGTTCCCAACCAGATGGCTCCAAATGCCTCGACCACGGCGTTGACTTGCGGTGCGCCTCGACCTTCGATGACCGGCGTCGAGACCAGGTTCCCGTCTGGCCCGCCAGGGCGAAGCAGCCACAGCCCCTTTTTGGTTCCGACCCAAACTCGGCCGGACGGGTCGGTTTCTATCGAGCGCACCATTCCCTGGGGATGGCCTTCCTGACGTTCATTCCAGACTTGGCTGCGGTGCTCTCCCTCAAAAACCGCCAGATCTCCCTCTTGGGTGCCGACCCAGAGCCGTGCCTGAGGGTCTTCGGCAAGAGCCGATACCGTCGGCCCCGGGAGCTCCGCTCGCGCCCCCGGGAACTCCGCCCTGGACTCTGATCCCTGGCGCCAGACCTCGAATCGACCGCGCTGCCGATCCAATCGATCGAGACCGTTTTCGGTCGCTAGCCACAGCACCCCACTGTGGTCGACCTCGATGTCGTTAATGCGCTCCGAGGACAAAGAATGGGGATCGCTAGGGTCTCTCAACCACCACGAAAACGATTCCTCCTGCCGATCGAAGAAGATCACTCCCCGCCCCACCGTGCCGAGCCAAAGGTCGCCGTTTTGATCCTCTTGGATCACCTGGATTCCTCGCCCCCCGGTGGATTCTGGTTTCGGGTCGGCGCTCAGGGGATCGAAACGGTCGAAGTGATCGTTGTCCGGATCGTAGCGATGCAGCAGGCCATCCCAAGTGGTGATCCACAGAATCCCTTTGGAATCTTCGAATAAGGCTCCATGGTTGTCGGAGGAAAGGCTGTGTACATCGCTGGGGTCAGCGCGGTAGGCCATGAAGGCCGAGTCGGGTCCTTCAAAGCTTGCTCGGGGTAAACGATCCACACCGGCGAGGTGCCCGACCCAAAGGTCCCCACGATGGTCCACCAACACACTGACCACCGCGTTATGGCCCAGACTGCCCGGTCGTTGCGGCGTAGCCGGACGATCGGGGTCATGGAAATATCGGCGCACCAGGCCGGTATCGGGGTCCAGCCGGCTCAAACCGTCGCTGCTTCCGACCCATAAGAAACCATCCTGGTCATCGTCCAAGGTCAGGATCAAGCCGGGCATCAGGGTTTGGGAATCGTCTTCGTCCGGCAGGTACCGGACGAATCTTTCCTGCCCCGGAAGCCACAAATTTATCCCGCGGCTGCGGGTGGTGAGCCACATTCGCTCCCGGGAATCCTCAAAGATTCCCATGACCTGGCTTTCCGACAAGCTGTGCTCGTCGTCGGGATCGTGCTTGAAAGGACGCAGCTCTAAACCGTCGTAACGTTGAACGTAGCTCTCACTCGCCAGCCAAATGAATCCATATCGGTCCTGATGGACGGCTCGAACCGTGTTGTGAGCCAAGCCTTGCTCAACACTCAAGTGCTCCAACCGAGGCAGACGTAGGGGCTGCCCTTCTGCCCGAGATACCGAAGGGGCCGACACGAGGCACAGGCTCCAGAGCAGAAACATCAAGTTCCATCGACCGACGCCAAAGGAGACGGCGGGGTGTCGACGATTCCGAGTCCTTGGGCTTCTCATTCCCCAGATCATAACCCGCCGATGCCCCTCTCGGCTGAAGCCAAAAAAAGAAAAGGATCCATCCGATTCAGTGGATGGATCCTTCAAAACGCTGCCCAGATTAGGTGGGTCGACGTCGATAAAAAGCCTAGGGCGTAACCCGCTAAGTTCGGTCAGCGCCCGCGGTAACGCTCGTAGAGAGAACGATGCCTATTCTCGGTCGACACCTCTTTGCCGTTGATGATCACGTGTTTGGACCGGCTCCCGATCTCCAAAGGATCGCCGTCCACGACGATCAGATTTGCCACTTTGCCAGGCTCGATGGTGCCCAGACGCTCACCGAGACCCAACATTTGCGCCGGATAGAGGGTCAACGCTTTCAGCGCTTCGTCCTGCGGCAGGCCGTAGGCCACCGCCGTGGCAGCTTCCCAGGGCAGGGTACGCGAACCATGGGGACCGCCCGGGCCGAATCCGCCCCCGGCACTGGAGCCGAACGCGATCTTGACCCCGGCCGCAGCCAAGACCGAGGCGTTCTTGAACGGACGATCGTAGGGGTCGTCCTCCTGGCTCGGCAGGCTCTGGGTCAGGCCCAGGATCACCGGCACCTCACGCTCCGCCAGCATCGCTGCCACTTCCCAGGCATCTCTTCCGCCTGCCAGAATCCACTGAAGACCATATTCGTCAGCGAAATCCGCCGCGGCCTCGATGTCCCTCTTGGCATTGGCAACGATGATCACACTCTGGCCGCCGTCCAAGACTTTGGCGAGGTGGGCTAGCTTGAGATCGGTTTGCAAGCGGTCGGACCCCGAGGCTTCGGCCTGTTGGTAGTGCTTTGCGGCATCGAACCAATCGCGCAGGATCCCTTGGGCTTTCTCGGCCTCCTTCTTGGCGTCGCCAAACGGCGTCTCCCGGAAGGTGAAGGTCGAGAAATCAAAGGAACGGGTTCGAATCGAAGGCCACTGAACCACCATGGCGGCCGAAGCATCCAAAGCCATCTCTTCGATCGTCCAACCGTCGAGATGGATCAAGGCAGCGCGCCCCGCGATGCCTCCCGCCCGATCCCCGGCGGGCGCGGTGAGGGCATGGGTCAAACCGTTGGCTCGGGTGACCGGAATCACCTCGCTCGCAGGATGCACCGCTGTGGCAGCCCCCAGGTGTGGGTTGTAACTGCCCAGCTCAGAGGTATCGACGGTGGCGCTCACCGAACCGATTTCCACCAATCCCAAGCGGCTGAAGGCGTCGAAAAATCCCGGGTAGATGTGCAAACCCGTGACATCCATGCGCCGGACGTCCTCGGGCAAATCCGACACTGGGCCCAATTCACGAATCAAGCCGTCAACTACCAGAATTGAGGTTTCCTCCACCTCACCGGCGAGAGAATGAACCACGCCGCCCTCCAACAAGAGGCTTTCGGCGTCGACCGGTGTGCCCAAAACCAGGAAAAGCAGAGCTACAACAACTCCACACAAGACGCTTTTCGGAGCGTTCATCAATGGCCTCCTTCGTGTAGGCGGCAGCTATACATCATCGGGGTTTCGCTGTTTCCGGGTGGGTCTGCTGATTTGTCTGCGGGGTCGGCCGTTTCTCCATCTTCGGAGTCGTCTCCTTTATCGGACTCTTCGTCTTTGGGAGGATCGAGGCGGGCCTTGAGGCCGTCGATCTTCGCCTGACGCTCCCGATCGAGTTCGATGTCGAAGTAAAGATCACCGTCGACGAAGGTCTTTTGCACCACCGAACGTACCGAGAGAGGGTCGCCGTCATAGAGCACTAGATCGGCGTCTTTGCCCACCTCAATGGACCCCACTCGGTCGTCGATACCCAATTGCTTCGCCGGATTGAGGGTCACCAGCCGTAAGGCCTGGTCATCGGTCAAACCGCCCCAATGTTGAGTCTTCGCCGCTTCCTGATTGAGGTGGCGCATTTCCTCACCACTGTCGGAATTGATCGAGACCAAGACCCCGCGCTCCGTCAGGATCGCCGCGTTGTGGGGAATGGCGTCGTAGGCTTCGACCTTATAACCCCACCAATCGGAAAACGTCGAGGCTCCCGCGCCGTGGGCGGCTATCTCGTCGGCGACTTTATAACCTTCCAACACATGTTGAAGGGTCGCGATCTTGAAGCCCATTTCCTCAGCCAGACGGAGCAGCTGCAAGATCTCGTCCGCCCGATAACAGTGGGAGTGCACCAACCGCTTACCTTCGAGGATCTCCACCAACGGCTCCAGCTTACGATCGAACCGAGGCGGCACCGACGATGCAGTTTTCTTGCTCGCTCGATAGTCGGCCCATTCTTTTTGGTAGGCACGGGCGTCCAAGAAAGCCTGCCGAATCACGTCCATCACCCCCATACGAGTTGCGGGATAACGGCGTGGCCCGGGGCTGCCCGAGGCTCGGGAACGTTTGGGATTCTCGCCCAAGGCGAATTTAATGCCCGGGGGCGCGCCTTCGAATCGCATTCCGTCGGCATCGCTTCCCCAGCGCAATTTGAGCACTGCGTTGCCGCCGCCGATCGGATTGGCACTGCCGTGCAGCACATTGACGCTCGTCACCCCACCGGCCAATGCCCGGTAAATGGCGATGTCGTGGGGGTTGATGACATCTTGAATGGTGACCATTGAAGTCACCGCCAAACTACCTTCGTTGCCCGCCCCATCGATGGCAATGTGGGAATGGGCGTCGATGATGCCGGGGATCAACGAACCTCCCGCTGCATCGAAGATTTCGAGCCCAGCCGGCACCTCAATGTCGTGACCCACGGCGGCGATCTTGCCGTCACGGACGACCACCGTACCGTTGTCGATCGGCTCCCCGGTCACGGTGAATATCCGAGCGTTGGAAATGGCAAAGTTGCCCAGGCTCCGTGCCGGACCCCGATAGACCGCCATGGCAGATTCGAGCTCTTCGAGGGTCACTTGATCGGCCTCGGCGGTGGCTTCTCCCTCTTCCTTCTTCTCCGCCTTGGCCGTGCGTTTGCCGTCGATATCGAAAACCATCGGCCCGGCGCTGAGGGTGCCGCTGGTCCGTTCTCCCTCGATCACCAAGGTGTAAGAAGCGGTCATCGACCGTCCCCCACCGCTGCGGGTGGATTCAAAGGTCAAGCGATCGGCGCTCATGCGCCCCTTCTCCACATCCGACTTGCCTCGCTCGCTGTCGAGTTCGCCGGACACCTTGCCTTCGTCGTCCATTTCAAGGGTCGCGGTGACGTCGCGCACGCCCCGTGGGGTTTGCAGCTGAAGCAGCCAAGTCCCGCTGACGTCGGCCGCCGGCGGCTCTTTTTCACCTTCGTCTTCTCTGCGCTCGGAAAAATAACGCCCGTCGACGAATACCGCTTCGACTTCCGTGTCTTCCGCCCAAGGAACGGAACTCGCCAGCAAGAGATTCGCGATCTTGCCTTTCTCAACCGTGCCCAGGCGATCGTCCAGACCGAGAATTTCAGCGGCCGAGGAGGTCATGGCGCGCAAAGCCAGTTCCTCGTCCAAACCCGCTTCCACCGCTTCTCGAACCTTCTCGAAGACTTGGGAGGGGCTGCCCAGCCCGGCCGAATAGAACGCGAAGGGCACGCCCGCAGAGGCCAGAATGACCGGTGATTGAACGGCCATGCGGCGATGGTAAAGCTCGCGAAATCCAAGATCCGCGTCGGGATCGCGATCCTTATTTTCTTCCGGCCAGTCCAAGTTGAGCAGCACCGGAATGCCGGCTTTGGAAAGTTCCGCCCGCCGAGCGTAGGCGCCTTGGGCACCGTAGATCACCGGTCTTAGGTCGTGTTTTTGGGCGATGCCCAGGACCCGATCGATCTCCAAGTCGTTGTCCGCCGGAATCAGGAACGATCGACGCAGTTCGAGGTCCTCAGCCAGAGCTTCGAGAGACGCTTCGAAGCGCGGCCGCGGCTTGCCCGCCGGATCTTTGCCATAAACCGTCCGCGCTTGCATGTAGTGGCGCGTGTCCATCAAGGTTTGATCGACGTACGACAACACTCCCATCAAGGAGCTGGGGAAGAGACGGAAGCTACGCAGGGGGTCCAATGCCATGTGTTGGGCCACGGACCTAGCCAGCACCCGGTCTTTGGGGTCGCCCACGCCAAGGTGGATCAAGCTACCCCGGCCGTTGAACAAACCGCCTTCTTTGACCGTCAGAGCGGTGGTAAAACCCGCTTGGCGCCAGCTTTCGAAATCAGCCTCGGGGTCGAGGAAATCGCCGGCTTCTCGCCACGGCTCGGTGGCGGGGCGGGTTTCCGGGCCGAGGACCGGCGCCGGTGCACTTCCCCCGCCTCCCGACCTGGGTCCGCCGCCTCCCGAATCATCCGAGCCTTCCGCCTCGGCCACCAGACCCAAGGTCGTCAACGGGTCGATCAGACCCGGATAAACCGTCAACGAGTTGCCGTCGAGCACCTTGGTGTCGGCCGGAATTTCGAGGTCCGTGCCCACGGCTTCGATCAAGCCATTGGCCACCAAAACCGTAGCTCGCTCGAGCACTTGGCCGTTACCGACCACAACTCGGGCATCTTTGATCGCATAAAAAGGCGGCGGATCCGGCAGCTCGGCGTGGGCGGAGACAGCCACCAACAACAAGACACTTGCCAACGCCGCGGCACGGAATGGGAACGCCCACACCTGCCCGGCCGATCGTCCGATATCGGTCATCAGAACTCCTTTCGGGTGAATTCTCTTTCGAGAGCAAGAAAGCTCTGAATCCCTATCACATTCCGCGCGAAGCGCCCAAGCGAACCAGCGAAAAAGCTGCTCCGCTCAGGAGCCTCGGGGCGATCAAGGACCGGTGTTTTGCAACAACAAACGTTGACCCGAGGTCAAGATCCCCCGCAGCTCGAGATCCATGTCTCGCAAAACCAAACGTAGGTCCATTCTCGCTCTGCCGAGTTCCACCAATTTGTTGCGGGCGTCCTGACTGTCGACGGAATCGGCATCGATGATCGGTTGTAGCTGAAGCTCGACCCGGCCAATGGAATGCTGGATATCTTCCAGTCGGGCTGCGTGACGGCTCGCGGCCTCATCCATGGCTTCGATTTGTCGGCGACTCAGACTCAATCGCTTCTGGGAGTCTCGCTCGTGCCACCAAACGGTGGGCGCCGGCGGCGGAGTGGGCGGTTCCGGCACTGCCGGAGCTGGGCTGGGCGCCACCACCGGCTTGGGCGATGGAGCTGTAGGTGCTGCGGGCGCTCGAGGAGCCGGGGTCGGGGTAGACACCCTTTCAGGACGAGGGCTCGGCGCCAGGGGCGGCGACGGCACAAGGGCGGGCGTCGGCGCTAGGGGTCGCGTCGGCGCAAGCACCGGCGTCGGCGCTAGGGGCGGTTCTGGCGGCCGTGGGGGCAAAGGACGGGTGGGATCCAAGGCTAGCGAGCCGTCTTCGGCGTGTGCCTTCAGCGCCTGCCATTGCACCGGATCTAAGACCTCTCGAATCACCAACAGGAAACCGCCATGGGCTACCTCGAGCGCCCCGCGGGTTTCGATCGCCCGGCGCATTTGAAGCTCGAGCTCCGTCGACTCAACCTCCGAGTCTTCCATCAGCTGGTCCAAACGATCTTGCTCTTGATCGAAACGATCGGCCAGCAGGTCGACCTCTTGGCGATGGACCAGCAGCTCCGTCTCCAACTTGGCAACCTGATCCGGCTGCAAATCGAGCGCCGCCACCACCTCGGAGCGCTGCCACCAAGCTCCGGCCGACTCACCGTCTCCTAAGACTGCGGCGTTTGCCTGCACACCTCCCCAAGCCAAGGCACCACAGGCGACGGTCCCGCACCAGGCCAGGCGCCAAAACGCCTGACTCCAAAACGTGGACGGACCGCGCATTGATCGAGATTCTCTAGGATTCATCTCAGCTCCTTTTCCAAATGTAACTTCACGGTTGAATTCCAAGGCGAATCGGCATCCTGATCTCTTTGGGCCCACACTTGTTCCAAGGCCTGCCTGACTGGAATCGCCGGAGCCAGGGCACGGGGCTCTTGTTGCGCCAAGGTCTCGCCGACATCGGCAAAGAGCTGCCGCAGCTCGGCGGCGGTACGCACCGGCGGAGCGGACGGGTCGCTGGGTCCGTAACGAAAACCAACCGACGAAAAGGTCATCACCGCCAGGGTCACGGCGACCGCGGATCCGGTTAAAACCGGACCCAACACTCGAAACCGCGAGTGGCCACGAGTCCATGTGCCGGGTCGGCCAAAACCCAGAGTTCCACCCGACTCACGCTGCCTCGGCATGGGAGAGGGCTCCTGCTCCAGGCGACGTTCGATCTCGCATCGCTGAACCGTCCAATAGGACGCTTCACGCTGCGAAATCCGATCCGCTTCCCGCCGCCACGAGCGGGTCAGCTCCAAGACAGCCGGCAAATCCTCAAGCTCGGAATCCCCGGGCTGCCGCGGGGTCCTCTTACGGTTGTCTCGCTCCATGGTCCCTATCCTCCTTTGGCCATCGGTCAGAGCTGCCCGCCGTGGGGTAGGAGCTTTCTGACCGCATGGACCGCCCGATGCAATTGGGCTTTCACCGTGCCCTCACGGATCTCCAGCACCTCGGCGATTTCCGCCAAGGACATGTCTTCGACAAAGCGGAGCTGGAAAACCGCGCGCTGGCCTTGGGGCAACCCTTCGACCACCCGCCAAACGTCCTGCATCTGCTGGCGGGCAATCATCCGACGTTCCGGGCCGATCTCAGCCCCTGCGGACACTTCCCCGGTCGCCAGCTGATCCGCTTCCTGATCCGTGGCCCAGCGCACCAAGCTGCGCCAAAAACCAACCCGGCGGCTCTTGTCGTGATCCTGGGCCACTCGAATCGCAATCCGGTGCAGCCAAGTGGAAACCGCGGCATCACCACGAAAGCTGTGCCGTGCTCGAAAGGCCCGCAGGAAAGTCTCTTGGGTCAGATTGTCCGCCAGCGCCTCGTCGCCGGTCCATCCCACCAAGACCCGAAAAATCCGTTGCTGATGTTGGGTCACCAACTCGCCGAAACCCTCATGGGTCGACGGAATTTGGCGATCTTCAACATCTGCTGGGGCCTCGGGTAAGCCGGCGGCGTAGCTCGAAACAGCATCCATGGGCGGCGTCTTCTCCTTCAACACCATTGGACGAAAAACCCACGGAGAGGTTTACGGGATCTCAAAGATTCCCGCGCCGGCTTTCCACTACCTCTTCATCACCCTTGCGGATGACTCAGGAATCGGCGGGGGACGGGGCCATGTCTTCGTCCAGATCGGAGGAGGGATCGTCCGGATGAGCGGCCAGCTCTTTGAGTCGATCCCAAACCGCTTCTTCCACCGGTAGGTAGGGCTGGGCCGGAGGCAAACCGAAGACGCCTCGAAAGGGGCTGCCTGGGTCGACGGCTTCGGCCTCTTCCGCCGGCACCTCCACCACTTCCAATCGGCGTAGGGCCGGTAGGCCGACCAGGGCCACATAGCGGAAGGTCCTAGGCTTGATGTCACGCCAATGGCGGCGGCCGGGAAAGGGGGAAACTATGACGCTGGGTCGGCCTTCTTGAGCCGGCGGTTCCTCGTCGCCGAAAAACACCAGTCCCGCATCCCCTTCTTCGGCCAGCTCCATTTCCAGATAACCGCTGACCTGTCGTCCAAAGTCAAACACCGTTTGACGAGCGGGCAGACGGCCTGGAGACGGTTTGATCTGCTTCCAGGAAGCCCGCTCCGATAGATGGCGCAGGCGTTCCGGCAGAGCTGGGGTCCGGTGTCCCGGCTCGAGCCAAGATCGCTCCTTAATGGTCACCGCCTTGAACCCCGAGAGCCGAAATCGACCGGTGCTGGAATCGCTCCAGACTTTGACGTCTTCACCAAGACCGTCCAGCGGCTTAGAGCCCCGAAGCACCGCCGGGTCGGCCTCGTGCACGATGCGCCAGGAGTCGTCGCTCGAAAACAGGATCCGGTCACCGGATCTGACGCTGGCCAAAAGGCCACCGGCTCCCCGACTGCTTCGCAGCTCCACTACCAATCGATTCGAGCCCAGCTGAAGTAGGTGGGAAACCGAATATTGATCGGCTGCCATGCCTTGAACGTATTCCCCCGCCCCCACTCGCTGCCCGTTGAGCCACAACTCGTAGGACTCGTCGGCGGCGATGACGACCGACGCCGATTCCAGGTCCGCTGGATCCATCAGCTGAAAGTCTCGTACCGCCCAAAACGCCAAGGGTTGAGCCGCGTTGGCCGCGTCCTGGGCCCAAATCCAACAAGCTCCCCTACCCGGCTCGGCTCGATCGGCTGCAAAGCTCACCACCGCCTGTTGCAAAAAGGCTAAGCAAGCGGCTCCGGCGATACCCAGGGCGAAGAAAGGAATGGGTTTGCGCAGGCAGTAAAGAAACAGGCGTCGCAGCATGAGCGGAACTTAACACCCCCGGCAGGGGTGTTGAAAGCCGGCATTACGACTCCTGATCCGAAAGGGCCCAGGCGGTGCTGGTGCGGACCACTCCGGGCAATGAACGCAGGTATCGAGTGACGAATCGGCCCACCGCATCGGCGTCGGCCGAACTCAGTCTCAACACGATGTCCCACTGGCCCCCGAGCAGAACCCGAACATCGACGAAAGAAAGATCTGCGGCCCACTCTGGATCGCTGCTCAGCTTCTCCGCTATGGAGCGGCAAAGACTTCGTTGGTAGTCCGAGTCGGGCTGCGCCGAAGACGGGTCGAAACGGGTCTCGATGAAAATCCAAAATTCGTGGCGTCCCGCATCCCATCGATCGGAGACCAAGAACGCCGAGGCGACTTCCCCTCGCTCTTCCATTCGCCGCAGATGTTTTTGTACCGCTTGGTAGCTGACCCCCAAGACTTCGCTCAGACGACGCCGATCGGCCGTGGGATGACGCCGAAGGTAGGCAATGATCTGTTGTGGGAGATGTGTTTTTTTCGGCACCTAAAAGACTCCAATCCGAGGATTTTTGAGGCGTTCTCAAAACGAGATTATAGCTTCGAACTGATGCTGAGTATCCCCAAAACATCCAGAAGCCTATATCGGTATCAGAATCGTCCTCAAACCCGCCGACTCCAACTAGCTAGACCACGAAATGGCCAAATCACAGTACCACTTTAAATCACCCATGTATCACTAAAATTTATGAATACCATGCTCATTTGAATTATTTTAGTTATTTATAACAATTTGACATTACTTTTCATATCCATAAAATTCAATGCAACAGATCTTGAACCCCATCCGGAGCCAAACCATGCGCACAACCTTTCGTTCACATACCACCCGCGACCTGGCCGACGAATGGATCGGTAAAACCCTGAGCCTATGTGGATGGGTGGAGACCTATCGCGACCACGGAGGTCTGCTTTTCGTGCACTTACGCGATTCCACCGGACGCATTCAGGTGGTGTTTGACCCGGACCGAATGTCCGCCGATGAATTCGGCCAGGCTCGCGGCTTGCGCTCAGAGGATTGCGTTCGCATTCAGGGCACCTACATCCGTCGTCCCGAGGGGGCGGACCGTACCCAGCTCGACCACAAATCCACCGAGGTGGAGGCGGATTCCGTGGAACTCTTAGGACGTGCCAGGCACCTCCCCTTCCGTCCCCAAGATGGACACCAGGCCAGTGAAGACCATCGGCTGAGCCATCGGGTGGTGGACTTGCGCTCCGACTCCATGCAACAAGCCCTGAGGGCTCGTGCTACCTTGATTCGAGGCCTGAGGAGAAGTCTCGAAGCAGCCGACTTTCTCGAGGTGGAAACACCGATCCTGGCCCGATCCACCCCTGAAGGGGCGCGCGACTTCTTAGTTCCGAGTCGACTTCAGCCCGGGGCTTGTTATGCCTTGCCCCAATCACCCCAGATCTTCAAACAGCTGCTGATGGTCGGTGGCGTGGATCGGTACTTCCAACTTGCCCGTTGCTTCCGCGACGAGGATCTCCGGGCCCAACGTCAACCCGAGTTCACCCAGCTCGATCTGGAAATGTCTTTTGTCGACGAGCAGAACGTCATGAGCACCGTCGAAGGCGCAATGACCCGGGCGGTCACCGCCCTCGGCCACGACCAGCCCGCCTTCGAACGGCTGACCTATGCCGAATCCATGGCGCGCTTCGGAACCGACGCGCCCGACCTTCGCTTCGCCGTCGAAATCCAAGATCTGACGCCGATCTTTGCCGACACCCAATTTCAGGTCTTCCGCCGGCATGTGGAAAGAGGCGGAGCGATTCGAGGATTTGCCGTGCCGGCGGCCTGTGCACCCACGCGCACGGATATCGAGGCTGTGAGGTCCTTCGCCTCAACGCTGGGTGCCAAGCAGCCCGCCTGGGCGAGAATCACCGGGCCCGATTCGATTGAGAGCACGATCGCAAAATTCTTCTCCGGCGCCGAGATTCGGGGTATCGCAGAAACCATGGGCGGCCAGGCCGGGGATCTGATTTTCTTCATGGCCTCCGACTCTGCCGAGGAAGTCTGCCGGGTGCTCGGGCGGCTCCGGCTCTTCGTCGGCGACCGATTCGGCCTGCGCCAGGGTCCGAATCGATTCGCGTGGGTTCACAGCTTTCCCATGTTCTGCACCGATGCGGAATCGGGCGAGCTTCGGGCGGTGCACCACCCCTTCACCCAACCTTCGGACCTCGACACGCTGATGACCGGTGATCGCGAGGCCCTGCTCTCCCTGCTTTCGAGGTCCTACGATTTGGTGTTGAACGGCGTCGAGGTCGGCGGAGGCAGCCTGCGTTTGCACCAGCGAGAAACCCAAGAACGGGTTTTCGAGCTGCTCGGAATGGACAAAGAAGTCGTCGACCAGCAATTCGGCTTCCTGCTCGACGCCCTGGACGCCGGCGCACCGCCCCACGGCGGCCTAGCCCTCGGTGTCGACCGCTTAGTGGCCCTCTTGTTGGAACGGGAATCGATTCGTGACGTGATCGCCTTCCCCAAGACCCAATCGGGACAATGCCGCATGAGCAACTCGCCCGACCGGGTGGAGCCCCACCAGCTGACGGATCTGCATCTTCGCCCGCTTCCGACTGTGGTCAAAGAAGCTGCCGTCAAAGAAGCGGCTCCTGAGAGTTCGATCCAGAAAACGTCGGCGGCCTGACCGGGGCCTCAGGCACCGAGGCTTACGGAGACTCGGCGGGTTGGTCGGCTCCCGCCGCCCAAGGACCGCCCTCGGGTCTGGGCTCGCCGTCCACGTCCCTTGCGGTCCAAAAGCTGAGGTTGTGGCCGTCTTCGAGGGCACAATCGCCAGGGGTATCGCTTTCGGAGGACCGCCCCTCACCAAGATCGCCGACGGAACTCAGATGAAAGTCACCGAGTTCCGGCGCCACGAAGAGCGGCTCGCATTGCCGCGACTCATGGGGCATGCCCAACAACGTTGAAAGATCGTCCAGAGACTCGGCCCGATCCTTGCCCAGGGCAAAGCGGGCGCTGGGCGAGACCACATTGCCCCCCAGCCTTAGCCCTTGCGGACGGTAGCGGAAGCGCATGCCGTAATCCCCTTCTCGCAAGCCGGCGAAGATGTTGTTGCGTACCCAAATGTCTTGGGCGGGAAAATTCGTCGTTCGCGCTTTAGAGATTTCCAAACCGGTCGAGCGACCCTCCGCCCTCGCTCCAAAACAAGTGTTGGCGAAAATGTCGATGCGTCCAGGATTAGGGCCGGGATTCGGCCCCTGGCCATTGCCCACCTCGACCCAAATGCAGGCATCAAAACCGTCCGTCGACGCCAGAATATTGTTGGAGATCACCACGTCGTCCAGGGTTCGGTTCAAGTCGTCGCCACCCTTCAGAATCACCCCATAATCTCCACGGCGCCAGGGTTGATAGGTATTGACGAAAACATTTCGGTCGATCACCACGCCGCCCGTGCGTCGGGGAATTTGACGCGGAGGCTCATGCTCGGTGTCGTAACCGCAATAGGCGCCGTCCCCGCCCTGGGCTTTGAATCCCACCTTAAAATCGTAGATCTCGTTACCCCTCACCGTCCACTGCCGGGAACATTGGGTGGCATTGACCAACAGCGCTCCGCCGTTGCCCGCGGGTTTGGGCTCCCAGCTGCCGACGTTGGCGTCAAAAACCGAGTCCAGGATTTCGATGCCGTCGATCCAACCCCAAAGCTTCCAACCGATGAAGGCAGAGCCACCTCCCTCGCGACAAGCTTCCGAGGAGTGGTCGCAGCCATGGGCGGTGACGCTGAGGTTCTGCCAGCGTAAGGGGCCGTCGTTGCCACCTTCTTCGACGGTGCCGGGTCGATAAGGACCCGAGCCACGAACCATGAAACCGCCAATGTCCGAAAGCTTCAAGTTGACGAATGCGACGTGATGAAAATTGGTCCCGCCGGTGAAGTAATTGAAAACGATCCGATGCCCCTGGGCCGGCTGATCCTGATTGATGCCCGACAGCTCTAAGTCGTGAAAGTAGAGATGATCTGCCCTCAAGCCGCCGCGAATTCCCAAGTGTAGGAAACCGCTGCGCTCGACCTCGGAATAACGTCCATAGTCCACGACTGAAAAATGGGCCATTTCCAGTTGGCTGTTGCCGTCGCCGAGGTGGAAGGCTCGGCTCAAACCCTTTCCGGGTGGCCCCCCGCCATCGAGCACGGCCACGTCGTCCGGATCATAGGGCGGGAACTGACCATCGCCGTCGAAATCCCAGCCCACCAACATGGTGGGGTTGGTAGGAAAGCGAAAGTCCCGTGCCTGGGAGCCCTCCGCCGGCTGGAGACGAAAGCCTGGAAGCCCACCCACACCGGGGGTCAAGATCTCGGGTGAGCAACGCCCACGGAAACATAGAATGTCCTCGGCACCGTCGGCTGGTCCGTCCGCACGGGAGGTCCAGGCATAGTCGATCGACCCGCAGGGACGATCCGGGGTGCCGCAAAGAGGTCCGTTTTGGCCCGCCTGGCAGTCGATGTAAATCAAATCCTCGTCGACGCCGTCCTGATCCACGTCCCGCGTCCTGCCATCGCAAATCCGGCAATCCTCAGGCTCACCGATCACGCCATCGTCGTCCAGGTCAAAACCACACGGTCTGGGGTTGTATCCGTTGACGGGTCCTGCGGTCGGACGATCCGGGTCCACCGTGCTGCATGAGCCCAGCATCACCGAGATCACCAGCAGCACCAGCGTCATCAGCACAGGCATCAATACAGGCATCAGCGTTGGCCCAAAAAACCAACAGCGGCAGGTCGCATCTCGGCGGAAAAAAATCTCGCGGTTCATGACGACATCCTATCGCTGAAGTCGACGGTCGGGCGGGCGATGCAGGCCGTCGAACCAGGTATAACGTCAAGTGGCATCAGCTCATGTCCCCATGAAAGAATGAGCTGCCGGCATCCTGTCACCAGCGCCCTCATGAGCATCCTCACGAGCACCGTGGAGCAAGTCATGGCCCAAACGACCGCGCAAACTTCTTGCCCCCTCGATTGTCCCGACACTTGCACCCTGCAGGTCACCCTCGAAAAGGGCCGAGTGACGAAAATCGACGGCGACCATCGAAATCCCGTCACGGACGGATATATCTGCTCCAAAGTCAGGAACTTTCACCGCCACATCTACGGACCCGATCGCCTGCTCTACCCCGCGATCCGAAAAGGCCCCAAAGGCTCGGGACAATTCGCCCGAATCCCTTGGGCCGAGGCGCTCGACAAGATCGCCCACCGGATGCGCGTGCTGGTCAAAGAACACGGCGGCTCCTGCATCTTGCCCTTCTCCTACGGCGGCTCCAACGGCATCTTGACCCAGGGCGCCATGGACGAACGGTTATTTCGACGCCTGGGCACCCTGCGTTTGGCCCACACCGTGTGTGCAGCGGCCACCGGGGCGGCGGCCAAGGGCCTCTACGGCAAAATGCCCGGGGTGGCCTATGCGGACTTCGAGGATGCCGAGTTGATCGTGATCTGGGGTGCCAACCCCTCCGCGTCCGGCATTCACTTAGTGCCCACGATACGCAAAGCCCAAGAAAAGGGTGCTCGGTTGGTGGTCGTCGATCCGCGACGGACTCCATTGGCGAAAAAGGCCGACCTGCATTTGGCCCTGCGCCCCGGCACCGACCTGCCGTTGGCCTTGGCCATGATTCGAGAACTCTTTCATCGTGGATCGGCGGACCTTCGCTTCCTGGCCGAGCACGCTACCGGCGTCGACGAGCTGCAAGCCAAAGCAGAACCCTGGACCCTCGAACGGGCTGCCGAGGCGTGCGGCTTGTCGATCGAGGACATCCAGGCCTTCGTCGACATCTACGCTTCGGCGTCTCCCGCCCTGCTTCGCTGTGGCTGGGGCCAAGAGAGAAATCGCAACGGCGGCTCGGCGACCGCAGCCATCCTGGCGCTGCCGGCGGTCGCAGGCAAATTCGGTGTGCGCGGCGGAGGTTATACCGCTTCCAACTCCGGTGCCTGGAGCCATCTGGGAGACGATTCCCTGATCGCCGAGCCCGAGCAAAATACCCGCGTGGTCAATATGAACCGTCTAGGCCGGGAGCTTTTGGTTGAGCAAGACCCCATTCGCATGCTCTTCGTTTACAACTCCAACCCTCTGGCCACCCTGCCGCGCCAAGATTTGGTGCGCAAGGGCCTCGAGCGCGAGGATCTATTTACGGTGGTCTTTGATCAGGTCAAAACCGATACCGCCCGATTCGCGGATGTGATCCTGCCCGCCACGACCTTTCTCGAACACCACGACTTGAGGGCGGGATACGGGGCTTTCACGCTCCAATCCGTGGAGCCGGTCATCGATCCGGTCGGAGAAGCCCTGCCCAATGGTGAGGTCTTTGAACAGCTTTTGCAGCTTTTGAACTTGGAGCGGGAAAAAGACGTGCCCGCGAGTTTGATGTTTCGAACCGCACTTCGCCACCCAGGGCTGTCGACGCGCCAGAAAATGGACATGCAAAAAAAAGGTGCCACCCAGCCTGAATTCGGCGACCGGCCGATCCAATTCGTGGACGTGATGCCGCGCACCGCAGATCGCAAGATCCACCTATTCCCGGAAGCGCTGGATCACGAAAGCCCTGAAGGCCTCTACGCCTTTCAAAGCGACCCGGCAACGGCCGAGGCTCCTCTGGCCTTGATCTCGCCCGCCACCCGAAAAACCATCAGCTCGACCCTCGGTCAGATGTGGCAAGAAACCGTGCAGCTCGAAATGCACCCCGAAGACGCTACCGCGCGGGGCATCGCGAACGGTGATGAGGTGCGCATTTTCAACCGCTTCGGCGAAGTGCGAACCCGCGTTCGGGTGACCGACGAGCTACGGCCGGGTGTGGTTTTCTTGCCCAAGGGCCTGTGGGCTCGCCACACTCAAAACGGCTGGACGTCGAACGTCCTATGCCCGGACACCGCGACCGACCTGGGAGCCGGCGCCTGTTTCAACGACACTCGAGTCGAGGTCGAAAAAGTCGGTTGACAGCGGTTCTCACGCAGCCGCAGCCATCAACCGACCCTCGATGCTGTCGACCAGGCGCGCGGTCGGATCGAAACCGATCACCCGCACCGGGTCGGCGATGAAATTCGACAGCACATTGATGTCGTAGTAGTAACGCCGCCCGTCGCGCTCGCTGACCAAATACTCTACGCCGCCCACATCCATGCCCGCAGCAAGGGCAATTCGTTCGATCTCGGCGACCGCTTCCGGCTCCGGCTGAAAAGCCTCCACCCGGGCACCGTTGCCTTGCGAACTCTTGCGCGCATTGGCCGCCAACGATCGGCCGTCCAAAGTGCAGGCGACGTCCGCCGGGCAAATGCTGAAGCTCCGGGCGTCCCCGAGGTGGAGCCGGATGCCGTAGAGCAAGCGACCTTCGAGGGTTTCGGCGCGCACGATCGCTCCATCCCGAGGCGAGTGATATTCCTGCAGAAGATAGACCCCGTCGGGCCCGGTCTCGAGCAAGTCGTTCTCGACCCGAAACTCGAGTTCCTCGCCGGTGTCGACCCTGACGACCCCGGCCCCGTTGCCACCCATATTCGGTTTCACCACCAGGGGAAACTCCAACGCTTCGCTCGCCGCCGGCAGCTGGTCAATGCTGTAGACCACCAAGGTTTTCGGCGCCCGAATGCCCAACCGTTCGAGCAACGCGATTTGCGACCCTTTGGAGGCGTCGAGGGCAAAGGCATTGCTGCCGTTGATCACGTCCAACCCCTGCTCTTCCCAATGGCGCAATAGGTGTTGGCTAAAGAAAACGGCGCCACCCCGCCCGCGCTCCCAAGCCGACGGGCTCATGCGATTCAGCACCGCGGAATAACGACCGGACCACGAGGCGGACGCGTCAAAAGCCAGCTCGTCGGCACGCAGGGCATCGAAAGGGATGTCGCGTCGTTCGAGTTCCGCAAAGAGGGGACGGAACCACTCTGGATGTTCGTAGTAGACGGCAATGGGTTTTTGTCGGGGCGGAACTGCTTGAAGAAAGGTGCGGGTCATGGGGACTCCTTGTCGGCGGCGATTCGTGATTCCAATTCGTATTCGAAGTGTTGGACTCGTGACTTCGCCGATGTGCCCCAAAACGAAACGGACCCGCTCGGCGATTGCCTAGCGGGTCCGGAAACTTGACCTTTGTTGGGGAGCTGAGAGTCTTACTCGTGATGTTCTTGTTCAGCTCGGTGGACGGGTCGCATGTGTCCTTTACCGCTTGGCGGCTGCATACACATACAACACATACAGGCCTCGTAAGCCCTGTGGGTATCGTGGGTCGAAAGATACTCGTTCCGTCTCATGATGTAATCATCAGGAAAAACCTGCCTGGAGTCAAGCCTCTTTTTTCGATTTTCCAACTCCTCCAACCCACCATGGGATAAATTCCTCCCGTGGACGAAGACCCAACCACGGGCGCGTCCGACCGTCTGGAGCATCAGAATTCTCACCCACAATCGTATGAGCTACCCAAACCGATTTCCTGCCTGAAAATAACCAAGATGCCTTTGAAACACCTTTCGCTATTCCCCAAGATCACTTTCCCCGGCGTCGCTCGCCCCAACGTATTCCTTGGCCTCGTGCTCCTGCTGTCGGCCCTGCCATGGACCGCCCAAGCAGCCCCAACCGAGGAGCCGATCAAGGTCCTGATGCTCGATTATCACGCCCCCATCGAGCATGACGTCTTGCTCTCCCACCTGTGCGTCCAACCCTGTACCCGCTCCGGAGGCTGCCCCGATGAGCTGATTCTTGACGGTGTCGATTATTGGAACGACGACCTGATCGTCTACCGCCCTCAATACCTCGGCGGCAGCGCACAATTCGTGGTCAACATCTACAAGGAACGGGGGATCGACTTGCTTTCGATCTCCGGCCACCATGCCTCGGGATTCTCGGGCGATCTGGGTCGCGGTGCTTTCGACACCGAAAAGCTGGCAGCTCAGCTGCGGTATGTGGATGGCCGTGAAGGATTCTTTACCGCCCCCAGCGTGGTCATGCTGCAAGGCTGTTGGACCGACGTCAAATCAGGATTCGACGGCGACCCTATTGAATATGTTCGGCACATCATTGAAGACACCACCGTGCGCGCCGGCGAATCCGAGCGCCTCTTGGCCGCCGTGCAACAAATCGCCGGCAACGAGGAAGCCTATCGGGAACTCTTCCCAAACGCCTGCATCCTCGGCTACCGCGGAACCCAGGTCCCGGGCGGCCTCTTGGAAATCTACGGCCAAGTGAACGGATTCTTGCTCGGACTGGAAGCTACGTCGGAGTCGGAGCCCCGTCAGCCGAAATTCTCCTTCAGCGAAGCCCGTGCTTCCAAGCAACGGATGACGGACATGGTGCGCCAAGTCGACCGGGAGTGCTCTCCCCTCGGCTGGCCTTGCAATCTGTGCAAAAAGGACTCTGACTACTACGGCCCTTCCAAGGACGCCCTGATCTCTTTCTTGCGCCGGGAGCGAGATCGAAGAGCCAAGGGCGTCACCCGGCCCAGCTCCCGCACCCGCTCCTTGGAACGACGCTTCGAGGAAAGCTCCCTTTACTCCAATACCAGTTGGTCGTGTTCCGATGTGCCACCCGACACTCCACCTATCCTGCCGGAGCCCCTCGACCGGGGCCCCTATCTCGAATTGTTCGTAGACCTCTTGATGGTCGATTTCGGACAAATCTCGGGTGAGGTGCGATTCCGCATCGAATCGGAGCTGATCCACATGCTCGGCGCGGTGGAAGCCTCGCCGGAAACCCGGTTTCGGCTTCTCCAACGCATGGAGAGTGAAGCCGGCGCGGCGTGGCGTCACCACGTGGCCAAAGAAATACTCCACCGGCTCTCGACCTTCAGACAACGGGACTATTACGACTTCCTGGCCGAAATCGGTTGCGCATCCTGTTTTGAAGGTCTCTTCTCCACCGAGACGCCGCGAGTGCTGCGGGAGAATGCTGCCAGCCAGCTCAAACCTCGCTTGGGCAAAGCCCTCTACGAGCAAGCTCTTGCGGACCCCAGCCCCAGGGTTCGACGTCTGGCCGCCTCGCAGCTCAGCTTGGAGTGGGAAGATCTGCTCAGCCGCATGTCGAAGGACGAACATCCGCAGGTGCGAGAAGCTGCCTTAAATAGGTGGCGAGAGCTGCTGGCCCGGGCTCAAGAGCCGGAATCCTCGGCGTCCGACGACTCCGACGACTCCGGCGATTCCCAAGGAACCGGTCGTTGAGCCGGCGGCAGGAGACCCAGCTTTGAGGTCCACATCTTCGGACACATGCCCTTAACTTCTCCACCGCCCGGCCGGCCTTGGTCTTCGGGCCGGCCGGGGTCTTCAGGACGACCCAGGTCTTCAGGACGGCCCAGGCCTTCTGGCCGATAGTAGCCGAGCCCCAGCGGACGCCCTCGGTAAAAAAGCAGCACATAACCGTTGCCGTCGAATGCCCGAGCACGGTCGGCATCTACCGGTAGGCCACGACGGTAGAGCGCGGCGGCGATTTCGTGGTCGAAAAGCTCGATCCTATTTCGGGTCGCCAAACCGCCGAATTTGAGTACTGCGTTGGTGCTCGGGCGCGGAAAGCGCATATCGACCCTGAAGAACGGCATGCCCAGAACATGCGGATCCGGCCGGACGGGCGCTTGCAGATCTCGATTGACGATCCACACACCGTCCTTATTGGGCTGAAAGAATACGTATCGGGAAAAAGGGTCGGCAGAGATGCCGAAACGCCGATCTAAGAGGTCCAAATAGGGCGCAGGATCGACCTCATTGACCGTGTCTGCAACCGGACGCCGGCCGATCCCCACCCCTCGACCACTAGCGCTTTTTACGCTCATGCTTCGGTCTCCCCGACTGAAGCACGTTCGAAAACCGCCACGAAAAAACCCCCGGTATCGTTCTGGTGAGGATAAATCCGCAACGCCCGGGTCAGCTCGGGACGGAAGGACCTGCCCTGCCATTCCCTCAATCCCGGCGAGCAGGTCCAGCCCGGCACCCGACATTCCACCAGGCTCAAATCCTGGAATTCCTCCAAGGCCGCGTGCACCACCGCCTCGTTCTCCTCGGGCGCATAGGTGCAGGTGGAGTAGACGATTCTGCCCCCGGCCCGGCAACGTTGGATGCCCTTGCGCAGAATCGCCAATTGACCCCGGGCGACCCGCTCCAGATCCGGCGGCTCGCTCCACAGCAGATCCGGGTTCTTACGGGTGGTGCCCTCGCAGCCACACGGCACGTCCGCCAGCACTCGATCGAATTTTCCCAGGTCTGCCGGTAGATTCGAGCCGTTGTGGTGAGTCACATAAGTATTCGTCAATCCCAACCGATCGATGTTGCGCATCACCATGCCGAGCCGCTGGACGTTGATGTCATTGGCGAGCACCGTGCCCGAATCGGCCAGACGCACAGCCGCCTGCACCGTTTTATTGCCGGGCGCGGCGCACAGATCCAGCACCCGATCCCCGGGCTGGGGATCGAGAAAATAAATCGGCAGCATCGAGACTTCTTCTTGGATGTGAAGGTATCCGAGGATAAAAGCGAGGGTTTTGCCCGGGCGCGCCTCGAACGGGGCGCGGAACCCTCCCGGGTACCAATCGAGGGCGGCGGCCTCGATTCCATCCCGGCCGAGATGATCCACCAGCTCCGCGCTGCTCAAACGCGTGGTATTGCACCAAAAGGTGGTTGGCAGAGGCGCCTGGCAAGCGTCCAAGAAAGCGGGCCAGTCGTCGATTAGGTCCTGATAACGCTTGATTCGAGTGAAGTCCATGGGGCCGAGATTGTATACCTCGCCCATGGGGCATCTGCTACGATCCTCGAACATGGATGCATTCCAAGTTTCCCGACACGCCGAAGTCCAAGGCAAGATGGTACGGCGGCTCCTGCGCAAGGGGGGCCGGGGGCGAATCGCCCGGGTCATAGCCAATATGCGCCCCGGCGACGTTGCCGTGATGATGCGTGCCTTCACGCCGGCAGAGCAATTCGACGTCTTCAAGCTGCTGGTCGCCGAAGAAATCGACCAAGCAGGCGAGATCCTTCTGGAACTCGATCCCCAGTCGCGTCTGGGTCTGCTGAACCAGATGAAGCCCGAGACCATCGGCAAGTTGCTCGAGACCTTGAGTTCGGACGACGCCGTTTTCGTGCTCGACGCCCTGCCCGAAGAACTCAGGGACCAAGTGATCGCCATCGTCGACTTGGAGGAGGAGAAATTCTCCGACGTCCAGGCTCAGCTGGCCTACGCAGACGATTCCGCCGGCCGCATCATGGACACGGAATTCCTCGCTTTAGAGGAGTCCACCACGATCGCCGAGGCCACCGAAAAGCTGAGGATCTTCGCCCGCGACGTCGACATGATCTCCTACATCTACGTGGTCGACGATCACGGCCGATTGACCGGCGTCTCTCCGCTCCGCACCCTCTTGCTGGCGGATCCTGACAAGAGTCTCGACGAAGTCAAGAACCCATCGGTAATCCAAGTTCATACGGATACGGACCAAGAAGAGGTGGCCCAGCTCGCCGCCCGCTACGACCTGTTGGCGATTCCGGTCACCGACGACGACCACCGCTTGGTGGGAATCGTCACGATCGACGACATTCTCGACATTTTCAAGGACGAGGCCACCGAAGACTTCTTCAAGATGGCAGGCACCTCCGACGATGAACTCGTCTACGAGGACCGGTCCCTCAAAGTCGCCGGCATCCGCCTGCCCTGGATCCTCTTCAACCTGGTCGGCCTTCTGGCTGCGGGCATGGTGGTCAATCGCTTCGAGAGCACTTTCCACACGGCTTTGTTGATCGGTTTCATTCCGGTGATCATGGGCATGGCCGGCAATATCGGCAGCCAAACTTCCACCATCGCCGTCCGCGGCTTGGCCACCGGACGGTTGAAGATCGTTCCGGGTCAGCTCAAGCGCTTCACCTGGCAACAGATGAAGGTCGGAGCGATTCTCGGTGTCACCTGCTCGGTCCTGGTCGGCATCTTCGCCTTCATCCAGACCATGCACCCGGCGATTCCCGTCGCGGTAGCCGTTTCCCTCTTCCTGACCGTCCAGATCGCCAGCCTCAACGGTGTGATGGTGCCGGTGCTCTTCCAACGCCTGGGTTTCGACCCGGCCGTCGCGTCGGGACCCCTGGTCACCACCTCCAACGACGTCTTGGGCATCTTGATTTACTTCAGCATGACCGCCCTATTTTTTAGGCTGTTGGGGGTCGGAGGCTGACGGCCCATGTTGGTACGTCAAGCCGACGCCCTGATCCTCGACGTCGTCGATCTGCATGAAAAAGATCGAATCGTCGCATTCCTGACCGCGGAATTCGGCCAGAAACGCGGGGTTGCCCGTAGCGCCAGGACCAAATTCAGCCGTTTTGCCGGCCAATTGCAACCCTTAGCCAAAGTTCGCGCCGAGTGGTCCGAAAAAGAAGGCCGAGACTTGGTCCGCATCCGGGACGCCCAATTGATTCGCCCGGCTGCGACGCTGCAAGAGGATCTCGAAGGCATTCTCTTGGGCACCTATCTGGCGGAGCACATGGCCCAATTCGCCCAAGAAGACGAGCCATCGAGCCATTTCTACCGCCTGCTCGACTCCACCCTAGAAGCCATGATGTCGGGAACGGATCCGGACCTCGCTGCCCGCTACCTGGAAATCTGGGTCCTGCGGTTGAGCGGTATCCTACCCGTGCCGCGGGAGTGTCCGATTTGTGGCACTGCCCTCGGGGACCGCGCCGCTCTGTTGGAAAACGACGCGGCGATCGTTGGTTTGGAGTGTACCGAAGGGCAAACCTGGACACCGGTCACAGACGGTCAGCTGGAGCTGCTGCGGCGATCGGGACGCCTTAGCCTTCCCGCCTTGGCCGAGGATCCGCCGTCGCGAGAAACTCTCCGTCGCACCGAGGATCTGTGCACCAAAATCCGACGGAATTTTCTCCAAGCCGAGCTGCGAAGTTATAGGGTGATGAAAGAAACACTCTCTGGATAATTCGGTCTGGATAATTCGGCCGGGATAATTCGGTCTGGATAGTTCGTCCGGGATAATTCGGCAGCACCTTCAGAAACGCGGCCCGGGTTCTTCAAAGGCGCCAGACCCGGCAGAAGCCGACCCAAAACCGGTTTGGCGGGACCCATTCCTCGGGAGCAACGATGGCGAGCATGCAGCAGGTGATTCAGCAATTGTCGATGTATTGGGACGCCCAAGGCTGCGCCGTCCTGCCCCCATGCGCCTTCCGCGTGCCCCTCGGCTTGCTCCATCCCCAAGCGTTCTTCCGTCTGCTGGAGCCCGACCCTTGGATGGCCGCCTTTCTACAACCCATCAGTCGGCCGGCCGACGGCAGGGCCGGGACCCATCCCTACCGCACCGACCGACACCTGCAATTTCAAGTGGTTTGGAAGGCACCGCCGCCGACCGCTCCCCAGGATGCATTGATCGAAAGCCTGGAGCAACTCGGGGCCCATCACCAAGATCATGATCTGCGCTGGACCGAGGTCCACACCGAAGTCTCGGCCCTCGGAGCGGAGGGTCACGGCTGGCAGGTGGAACTCGACGGCCTCGAAATCGCTCGCATCAACTTCCTCACCCGCCTCGCCGATCGACCACCGGCCACGCCGGTGGTCGAAATCGCCTATGGCATCGAACGCTTAACCCTTTTCCTCGGCGGCGCCGACGACGTCTACTCGGTGCCCTGGCAAGGGGCCATCGATCAAGAAATTCACGAAGGGGCTCGGGAGAAAAGGCGAGAGGCTGAAGTCGAACTCCATAGATACAGTACTGAGGTCGCCAACGTCGGTTATCTGCAGCAGGTGGTCGATGGCCTAGACCGGGAGTCGAGCCGATGTCTCGCCGCCGGCTTGCCGCTGGCAGCCTACGAACTGGCCGTGCGCGCGCTGCCCGCACTCGATCACTTAGAAACCCGCGGCGCACTACCGGCGCCGGAACGTCGGCATTGGCTGCACCAAATACGCTCCCGGGTCCGCGAAGCCGCCGACCTTTACCAAACTGCCCATGGATTGACCGACATCGCCCCCGAGGGAACGAGCGATGACTGAAAACCAGAGCCATGAGCTGTTCTTGGAAGTCCGCTGCCAAGAACTCAGCCATCGAATCCTTGCGCCGTTGCTCAAACGCCTCACCACCCGGGTCTTTGAGGAACTGATGAGCCGCGGCATCGAGCTACAAGAGATCCTCACCGGCGCAACCCCCAGGCGCATCGCACTTGTTATTCGTGGATTGCCCAGCCACGAGCCCGATGGTGAGCAAATCACCCTGGGCCCGACGGTGGAAGAGGCTTTCATCGACGGCAGGCCCAGCGAAGCCGTGCTCGAGCTGTGTAAGGCCCATGGTGTCGTACCCGAGGACCTTCGGGAGACCCCCACAGAACGAGGGCGATTCATGGCGGTGGTCAAGACCCGGGCGGGGGCGCCGATTCGTCCCCTGTTGACGGAGATGCTCCACCGGCACCTGACCCAGCTCGCCAAACCCTCGGACCGAGGATTCGGCGGCGAATCTTGGCCGCGCCCGGTGACCGGCCTTTGTGTTTTGCTCGACGGCGAGCCCTTGGAGCTGACCTTCGAAGGGCATAGCTCCGAGGCATGGACCCGAGGTCGCTCCGGCAGCGCCGCAGAGCCCATACCGGTGACCGGCTGGGACTCTTGGACCGAAGCCTTGAGTGCCCAGGGAATCGTTCCTTCTTACGAAGATCGCCGAACCCTGCTGAAAACCAAGATCCACGAGCTGGCAGAGCTGCTCGGCGGTGAGCCGGTGGAGCTGCCGGGTTTGCTCGACCGCGCCGCAGCCTCCTGTGCCGTGCCGACCACGATTCACGGCGACCTGGACCCCGAGCTGGTGACCTTGCCGGAGCCTCTTCTGATCCACACCTTGGCCAAGCGCCAGGGGGCCTTCGCGATTCGCTCCGAGGCCGGTCTGCTGCCCTTTTTCATCACCGTCATCGATCGGCCCGACGATCCCGACGACAAGATCCGCCGGGGATATGAGCGTGCGCTCGCCGGCCACCTGAGCGACGCCCGCTTCTTCTACACCTCGGACCGAAGCATGCCTTTGGCCCAGCGAGTGCGCCGCCTCGAGCAACTCACCTTCCACGAACGTCTTGGAACCTGGGCGGAAAAAGGCCAAAGATTGCGGGCCCTGGTGGAGCCCGCATGCCGCGAACTCGGCTGGCAGGACATCTTAGAGCCCGCCCTCGAAGCCGCCACCCTGTTGAAAGCAGATTTGGCGACCGCCGCGGTCCTCGAGCTGCCCGATCTAAGGGGGACCATGGGTGGTCTCTACGCCCGCGAAGAAGGTTATGTGGAGGTGGTCTGGCAGGCCATCTCCGACCAATATCAGCCGATCAAACCGTCGGATCCGATCCCCCGATCCCGGGTCGGCCAAGTGCTGGCGGTGGCCGATCGTCTCGGCAGCCTGGTGGGTTTCCTCGGTATCGGTGAGCGGATTCCAAGCCAAAGGCGGGATCCCTATCGCCTACGACCCTTGGCCCTGGGCTTGTTGAGAATCCTGATCGAAGCCGATATGTCCCTCGATCTCGATCTGCTGTCTGCGCGGGCCGTCAAGCTCTACGAGGACCGCCTCGACCACAGCGCCGAAGATCTGCTGAAACAGCTGCAACAATTTCTCGACGACCGCCTCACCCATCTGCTCGGCGTCAAGGGATTCGAACGGGATGAAATCGCGGCCGTGAAAGCGGTCGGCTCACGGGACTTACCCGACCTCTACGCTCGGCTGAAAGCCCTGCGGGCGGTCCGTGATCAAGAAGGATTCAGTGAGCTCGTGCGAGCCGCGAAAAGAATCTCGAAAATGATCACCGGCTCTCCCGAAGCCCAGCTGCTACCCGAACTGTTGACCGAGCCGGCCGAATTCGAGCTACACGAACAAATGGGCGTCGTCGCTAAAATCCTAGCTGAAGCCCTAAAAAAGCCGGTCCTGGAAAGATCCTATGAAGAAGCCCTCCAAGGCCTGCTGAGCCTCGCTCCGGCCCTAGACCGCTTCTTCGCGGATGTGCTGGTGATGGACGAAGACGAGGGCAGGCGCTCAAATCGATTGGCACTCTTGCAGGCTTGTCGCCGGCTGTACTGGAAAGTGGCCCGGCTCAACGCGATGGAGGAAAAGTGATGGGTCGAATCCGACTGCTCGACGACCACCTGATCAGCCAGATCGCCGCCGGCGAGGTGGTCGAACGGCCCGCCTCGGTGGTCAAAGAGCTGGTGGAAAACGCCCTGGACGCCGGCGCGACCGACGTCCGGGTTGAGCTGGAAGTCGGAGGCAAGCGCCGTTTGGTGGTCACCGACGACGGTTCCGGCATGGGAACCGACGACGCCTTGATGGCCTTCGATCGCCATGCGACGAGCAAAATCGAACAATTCACCGACCTCGAACGGGTCTCCACATTAGGTTTCCGAGGAGAAGCCCTCTCCTCGATCGCCGCCGTCGCCCGGGTCGAGCTGCGCACCGCCGAGCAACCCGGTGACGGCCAGCGGGTTCGCATCGAAGGCGGCAAGGTGAAATCAGTGGAACCCATCTCCCATCCGCGAGGCACTCGCTTCGAGGTCGCCTCCCTATTTTTCAACGTGCCTGCCCGGCGCAAATTTCTCAAAAAGCCCCAAACCGAGCTGCGCCGTGCCGTGGAGGTGGTCCAGGGTTATGCCTTGGCCCATCCCCAGACTCGATTTACCGTAACCCACGAGGGCCGTGCATTGCTGGAAGCCCCTCCTACCGGGGAAGGCATCGAAGGGCTCCGAGAGCGAATCGCGCAAATCTTCGGCCGGGAGTTGGAGCGAAAGCTGGTCGAGATCCCCCTCGAATTCGTCGCCGAGGAAGAAGCCGTCACCGGATTCATCGGCGATCGCAGCACCACCCGCGGACGACGCATTTTTCTATACGTCAATCGCCGGCTGATCCGGGACCGGGCGCTTCTAGCCCGTTTCTATCGGGCCGTGCGAGACGTGTGGCACACCGAGGACTACCCCGCCCTCTTCCTCTTCCTGGAATTGCGTCCTGAAGTGGTCGACGTCAATGTGCATCCCCAAAAGGCTGAGGTCCGCTTTCGGGACCTGTCGGTGCTCGATCGGGTCGAAAACGCCCTGCGGCAAACCTTGGAAGGGGGACGACGAGAAGGGAACGCGCCGCTCGGCAACCCTAGATCCCTACCCGACTTGCCGGCCTCCTGGGAAGGGCTCGGCGGCCGCCAGGCCAGATCTTACGACAGACCCGAAGCCTCCCCGCCGCCGCAGACGGAAGATTCCGCCGATCCCGGGGCTTATGTTTGGACTCCGCCCCAAGGGCATGAGATTCGCCAGTCTTCGTTGCCGGGCTCGGAACCGGACCTACCGGCCGGCGAGGGTCCCCATTTGCCCGCAGGCCAGCCGATCCGGCCGATCGCCAGGGCCAACTACAGACCCATCGAGCCACGGTCCGTGCCCCTTTCCGGCCGGGGCAAACATCTGTCTCCGTTTCGCCTATTGGGCCAATATAAAGGCAGTCTCATCCTGCTCGAGGGCCATGACGGGCTCTATTTGGTCGATCAACACGCCGCCCATGAGCGCATTCTCTTCGAACGCCTGCGCCGGACCATGGATCAACGTGAGCCGATCAGCCAATCTTTCCTACAACCCGTGCTGTTGAACCTCGCGCCGACCGAAGCCATGCGTCTCAGCGAGATGGCCGAGGCCCTGGAAGCGTGCGGTTTCGGCATCACTCCCTTGTCCGGCAACGACGTCGCCTTGACCTCTGCCCCGGATGTGCTGAAGTTGGAGCAGGCCGAAGCCCTGATCCAAAACCTCGCCACAGACGACGGGCCGACCGCCGGTGATGTGGAAGGCACGCGCCGGCGGATCCTGGAAAATTTGGCTGCGGACATGTCCTGCAAAGCGGCGATCAAAATCCATCGCCCGATGCCGGTCGAAGAGATGGAAGCGTTGGTTTCCGAACTCTTCGACGCCGAGGATCCCTACGCCTGCCCCCACGGTCGACCTACGGTCCTGACCATGAACGACTCGGAACTCGAGCGTCGATTCGGCCGCCGGGGCTGACAGCTCATCTCCGGCTTTCGGCAGTCAGACTATTTGCACAATCTTCTAAGACCTTGATTTCATAGTATCCGAATGCTCGCTCCAATCCTGCCGGCTCACGCTTGCCCATTTGGGCCCCCCAAACCCGGTCGGTGTATCTGGCTTCATAAGGTCCATCCATGGTCTCAGACAACCTCAGCTCCCTAGAAGCAGCCCTCAACCACAAATTTAACGACCGCTCCCTGCCTCGACTTGCGCTCACCCACAGCTCATTCAGCAATGAACAAGGGCAAGAGGACAACTACGAGCGTTTGGAATTTCTCGGCGACGCGGTTTTGGGGTTGGTCACCTCCCAATGGCTCTACAATCGTTTCTCCGAAGAGCCCGAAGGCCGCTTGGCCAAGCTCAAGAGCTTCTTGGTCAGCTCGCCCGTGCTGGCGGACTTCGCTCGGTCCATCGACCTGGGGGACCACTTGCTGTTGGGCATCGGTGAGCAACGCTCCGGCGGCCGCAACAAATCGTCGATTCTGGCCGACTCCATCGAGGCCCTTTTCGGCGCCATCTACCTCGACGCCGGCCTCGAGCCCGCCCGTCGGCTAATTGTGCAGGTGCTCGAGCGGGGGCTGGATCGTCGCTCAAAAATCCGCCCTGCCGATTCAAAGACCCACCTGCAAGAACTCACCCAGGGTGCTGGGTATGGGCTGCCGACCTACAAGCTGACCGAGGAAACCGGCCCGGACCACGACAAACGCTTTACCGTCGAATGTCGTCTGGACGGTCGACGGATTGGTCATGCCACAGGACGCAGCAAGAAAAACGCCGAGCAGGCCGCGGCTGCGGCCGCCCTCGAAACCCTCGACCTGCCGTTTTCGGACGCCTGATCTTTCCTCAACCCACGGAATGATCCTTCCTTTGCCCAGGCGTTTGCCGGCCCAAAGCACTTTCGCATATCCAAAGCGACGACAGCCCCTGCTCCTTGGGTAGATAGTCTGTATAATCTGCCCGCCCTTCACGCCGAACTCGGTGGCTCTCCTCAGTCCACACATTCGCATCTTCGAGATCACGAATAGGGCGTCGCCGGCGTGCCCACAGGCCCAACTCGAATGGAAACACTCAGTAGGTGGAAGAAAAAACAGCATGAAAGCCTCGGTCTCCCAATCCCCTTCTTCTTCGTCATCGGTAGGGTCTCAACCCTCCAATTCTATGGCTACCGGTGCCGCGCTGATCACCACCCTCATTTGGGGCACGACCTGGGCAGGCATTCTCTTTAGCCACCAAGGTTACCCGCCCTTTCTCGGTCTCTCCCTGCGTTTCATGACCGGCGGTTTGGTTTTGCTCGCCGTCGGTGCAGCCCTGCGGGTTCCCATGCGGCCGGATCGCCGGTTGTTGGCCATGTGGCTGACCCAGGCCGTATGCGCCTTCGGTGTTTCCTACGGCATCGTCTATTGGGCCGAGCAGTGGGTTCCGTCCGGTTTGACCTCGGTGCTCTTCTCCTCCCTGCCCCTCTTCGTCACCCTCTTCTCCTTTTTCCTATTACCGGTCGAACGTTTGGACCGCTGGGGTTTGTTGGGCATCTTGCTGGGATTCATCGGCATCGGCATCATTTTTTCCGACGATCTAGGAGCTTTGGCCGACCCTCAAGTTCGATTTGCTTCTTTTGTTCTGCTGATCGCTCCCCTATCGGCCGGTCTTGCCCAGGTGGTGGTCAAACGTTGGGGTCACGGCTACCACAGCCTCGCTTTGACCGCCGCTCCCATGTTTTGCTCCGGGCTTTTCATGGGTTTGATCTGGCGTCTCTTCGAAGCGGACAAACCGGTGGTAGGCGGTCTGGTACCGACCCTCGCGGTGCTCTATTTGGCCCTTTTCGGCTCTGCTTTGGCGTTCGGCCTCTTTTTCTGGCTGCTCCAACACATCACCGCGATTCGGCTATCACTCGTGGCCTACGGCGCACCCATGGTGGCTGTGGCGGTGGGCACGGTTTTTCTCGGCGAGCCCTTAACCTCGCGCATGATCCTCGGTGCGGTGGCCGTATTGGCCGGTGTCGGCTTTGTGGCCACCCCACGGCGGCGCTGAGAGAGTTCCGGGCATGGGGGCACCGGGAAACGGCAACGACTTTCAGAGGCCGTAGCCACCTCTAACCCTCAGCAGAACAAGACCGAGCTTCCTAGCGGATGCTCGCGTTCACCCGTTTGAGCCTCTTTGCCTCTTTTCCGAGGCATTTCTCTACCGAATCAAATCTTTATACGTTTTCTAAGAAACAATTTTCCTAGAGATTCCGCCCAAATTTTGCGTTCTCCAAAACTTTACTCAAGAACCGAAAAACCCTTGAATTACGCCTTACTTACGCTTAATCTATCTGCACGATGGACGTCTCAACCATATTATTTTCATCAGTTAAGTTGCAACACAAAGAAATAGAGAATACACATTTCCAATGTATTTACCGACCTGATCTCTTTCATATAGATCCACTTAAAGTAATTTTTCAACTTACGCACCATTTTACTCGCTTTATAGAAATCATTCACGGACCACGAACATTCACGGATCACGTATATGAGTAGCCCACAACTCGCCCAACTGCTTCCCGCCGAATTATTCCCGGAAGGCTTCGCGCGGAATTTGCGTACGGGTCGGGATCTGATGATCGCTCGGCGGCGGGCTCCCGAGGATGAATACCTAACCACGAATTGCGAGCCCCTCGATCGACTGCTGCAAGGCGGGCTTCGCCGCGGCCGCTTGACCGAGCTGGTGAGCTGGGGATCGAGCGGACGTTTCTCCATGGTTCTAGGCGCCCTCTCCGCCACCACCCGAAGCGGTGAGGCGGCGGCCTTGATCGACCTCGGCGATGCCCTTTCACCGTCCTCCGCGGATGCAGCCGGCGTTGATCTCGAACGCCTGCTTTGGGTCCGGCCACACAACATCAAAGAAGCCTTGCTCGCCACCGAAGCGGTGATCGCCTGTGGCATGCCGCTGGTGATTTTGGACCTGGGGGTGCCGCCGGTCCCTGGAGGCCGGGGGGTCGAAGCGTTCTGGTTACGCCTCACCCGCTCTGCCCAAAGTCGACGCAGCGCGGTGCTCGTCACCAGCCCGTATCGAGTCACCGGCACAGCGGCTCACGTTGTGGTGGAGGTTAAGGATCGACGAGCGGTTTGGCATGGAAGCGGGTTGCAGCCGCGTTTATTGGCCCAGCTCTCCAACCGTGTCCAACTCGCCAAAGGTCCGGGCCGGCAACGCGCGGGGGCCGAAACCCTTGCCTTCCGACCGCAATCAGCGGTCGCCGACGCCTCGTCCATCGGCACCGGCGACAAAACCTCTACCCTTTCTCCATTGGAAAAAATGCGCATGCAGCTGGCCGAAGCCGCCAAAACAAAGACATCCCAAGCCGGCGCATCCCCCAAAGGACGGTCTAAGGCAGCGGCGATGTCGACGAAACCGCCTCCGGATCCCTTGATGGCTCGTCCACGGGCTCATCCGCAGAAAAGGGCTATCGCATGAGCCCCATCCTCCATGGGAATCGGGTCGGCTGTGTGCAAGTCCCCCTCTTTCCCCTCGCGGCCCGGCTGCGCAGTGAACCCGAATTGCGTGAAGAGGCGGTGGCGATCATCGACGGTCAAGGGGACAAGGCACTGATCGTCGCCGCAACTCGCCGGGCCAGGCGCGCCGGCATCCGTCCCGACATGACCTTGACCCAAGCGCGCATCCGTCTGCCGAAGCTGATTGCCCGCCCGCGGGATCCGGAATGCGAGCGTGCCGCCCAGGAAGCCCTGCTCGACGTTACAGAAGGTTTCTCACCGCGCATCGAAGACGCGGGCAACGGTCGAGCCTACCTCGATCTCGACGGCCTGGAGCGCCTCTACGCCGGAGAGCGTCCGGAGCACGATCTGGGGCAGGATCTGCTGCGGGTGGTCGAGCAGCAGGCGGGTATGCCCGCGAGATTGGGCATTGCTTCGAGCAAATTATCCGCTTCCTTAGCCGCCGCCCAGAGCCCTTCACCCATGGTCGTCGCTCCGGGGAAAGAAATCGCCTTCCTAGCCCCTTTGCCCCTCGACCATTTGAATCCCCGCGCTCAGGTGCTAAAAACCCTTCGGCGTTGGGGCATCGGCACCCTCGGCGATTTCGCCAATTTGCCCGAAGCGGAGGTGATCAGCCGCCTGGGCGAGGTCGGACGGGAGCTGCATGCGGTGGCTCGGGGCGAGGATCCCCGTCCGCTGGTGCCCCGAACGCCGCCGCCGGTCTTCCAGGAGGGCATGGAGCTGGAATGGCCGTTGGTGAACCTAGAGCCCTTTCTTTTCGTCGCCCACGCTGCGTTGGAGCGTTTGACCGCCCGCATGCAAGGGCAGGCCCTCGGGTGCAAACGCCTGGAGCTGTCGATGGAGCTGGAAGACCACGGGCGGCATGAGCGATCTATTGAGCTGCCCGCCCCCACCCGCGACGTCAAAACCCTGCTCACCCTATTGCGCTTGGATCTCGAGGCGACCTCTCCCGGAGCGCCCGTGTTGGCCTTTCAGCTCACCGCCCACCCGGATCGTCCTAGGGAGGCACAGCTCTCACTTTTCGGCCCCGAAGCCTTATCCCCCGATCGCCTGGCGACTACCCTCGGCCGCCTCTTTGCGCTGCTGGGAAAAGATCGCGTAGGCTCCCCCCGTTTGGTGGACGGCCATCGCCCCGAGCGTTTCGCCCTCGTTCCCTACGCCCCGCCACCGCCGCCCAAAGAACGGCCGGACCGACGCCCCAACCGCGGTCTGTTGACCCTCCGGGTGCTGCGCCCTCCCCTGGCGGTCGACGTCACCAGCACGCCCCCCCAGCGCAGACCTCAAAGCCATCGAGCCGCTGGAACGAACAACACTGCCAACACCGCCGACACCGACCCACTGCCCAGCATCGAAACCCTCTGCCCTGAAGACCGCCCCCTGGCCATCGAAGCCCCGGCTACCCCCGATCCCAGCGGCCCCAAACGGCCGAAAATTCGGGGCGCGGTCAAAATCGCATCCGGCCCATGGGCCCTGGAAGAAAGTTGGTGGGACTCCCGCCCCACCCAGCGCGACTATTGGGATGTGGAACTACAAAGCGGCGGCCTGTACCGCCTATACCGCGACCGCCACGACGGCGCTTGGTTCGTCGACGGGATTTACGATTGAGTGAGTGGATGCACTCAAATACCTCACCCACTGGATGGCCGTTGCTCGCCTCACCGCCCTACGATAAATTGCCGCTATGCACCAAGCGGACAAAGGCACGATCGCGCTCGTCGACGACGAGGAAAATATCCGGGAAACAGTGAGCTTCGCCCTGCGGCGAGAGGGCTATCGGGTCGACGTCTACAGCGATGGTCAGGCGGCCTGGGAGGCCTTAGAGCAACAGCTCGCGGATGTTGTGGTGCTCGACATCATGATGCCGCGCATGGACGGCTTGGAGCTTTGTCGACGCCTGCGGGCAATCTCTGAGGGCCTGCCGATCATCTTCCTCACCTCCCGCGACGAGGAATTCGATCGCGTCTTGGGTCTCGAGCTGGGGGCGGACGACTATTTGTGCAAACCGTTTTCCATGCGCGAGCTGGTGGCGCGGATCAAGGTCCTTTTCCGTCGGCTGAGCTTGGTCAAGCGAGGACCTCAGCAGGATTCCGACGAGCAGCTTCTGCGGGTGGGCTCGCTGACCCTCGATCTACGCCGTTATACCGCCCATTGGGGGGATTTGCCCGTTCAGCTGACGGTGACGGAATTCCTGATCTTGAACGCCCTGGCCCGGCATCCCGGCCACGTCAAAACGCGCCAACACTTGATGGAAGAAGGTTATCCCCACGATACCTACGTCAGCGACCGGACGATCGATTCCCACATCAAGAGGCTACGACGCAAGATGGTGAAGGTCGACCCGGAATTCGACGTCATCGAAACCGTTTACGGGCTGGGATATCGCTATCGCCAGGTCGGCTCGTGAGCGTGGATCGCCCTTGAAAGGTCTAGAGCGGACCTTTTCGCGTCTCTCCATCCGTCTAATGGCGTTCAACATCCTGTTGGTCTTCTTGCCGGCGGCGGGGCTCCTTTCACTCCAGACCTATGAAAGCCAGCTACTACGTTGGCAAGAGCGATCGATGGTCCAACAGGGTCGGGTCTTGGCTGCAGCCCTCGGTGAACAAGGGGCTTTGACCCCCGAGGCCGGTGAAAGCATCTTGATCAACATGAATCGTAACTTCGATGCCCGGCTACGGGTGATCGGACACGAGTTTTCTCTGTTGGCGGATTCCAGCCGTCTGGGACCGCGCATGGAGGATCGCCTCGATGTCGACGAGGAAGAGCCCGAGATCCGCAAGAATCCACTGTATCGGCTGGGCAACTTTCTCTACAACCTCTATGCCGATCTCTTTCTGCCCCCGGAGCCGCCGCGCAGAGACGCCGGCTTTTACGCCAGCGAGCGCAAGCTGGTGGGGCCTGAAATCGAAGCTGCCCTTTCCGGCCGATACGGCGCCACGTTCCGCACCACCCAGGGCGGCGAGCGCTCCTTGACCCTTTACAGTGCTTTGCCCGTGTGGTCCGGCGGCGAAGTGGTTGGAGCAGTTCTGGTTTCGAAGTCCACCTTTCAAATCCTGGGCTCCCTCTACGAGCTCCGACTCTCCACCTTTAAGGTCATCTTGGCTTCGGTGATCGCCGCCGCAGTACTTTCCTTGCTACTCGCTACGACCATCGCGCGTCCGATCGCCGAACTCCGCCAGCGGGCCACTGCCATGCTCGACCGCCGAGGGCGATTGAGGGATACCTTCACTCCCTACAAGCGCAAGGACGAAATCGGCGATCTCTCCCGCGCCTTGGCGGAGCTGACCCGGCGGCTCGAGGGGCACCTCCAATTCATCGAATCCTTCGCCTCCGATGTTTCCCACGAGCTAAAAAATCCCCTAGCCTCGATCCGCAACGCCTCGGACCTACTGGCCGAGGTCGAAGACCCCGATCAGCGCGCTCGTTTCTTGGGCATGATCCAGCGGGACGTTCGGCGTCTCGAGCGCCTGCTTTCCGGGGTCCGCGAGGTCTCGAAGATCGACGCCACCCTGGACGCCCAACCGGTGGAACGGGTCGAGCCCGCTTCTCTGCTGGAAGGGCTACAGGAAACCTACAGCCTGCGGCGCGACGGCCTCACTTATAAACTGGGGATCGAGCCGTCGGCGAGGTCGGCAGCGGTCGAGGTTTCGCCCGATCGCTTGGTGCAGGTCTTGGATAATCTGCTCATCAACGCCGCCGGATTTTCCGCCGACGGGGGCGAGGTCGCCCTGGAACTGAGCAGCGACGAGCAATGGGTTTTCATTCGGGTTCTCGATCGCGGTCCCGGCATCCCGGAGGAGCATCTGGACAAGATCTTCCAACGGTTCTTCAGCTACCGGGATGAAGCGAATCCCAATCGTGCCCAAGACGGGCATACCGGGCTCGGATTGGCGATCGTCAAAGCCATTGTCGAGGGCTACGGCGGCTCGATCAGCGCGGCCAATCGCGAAGGCGGCGGTGCCGCATTCGAAATTCAATTGCCGGCAGCCCCCTGAAACGGCGATCTGAATATGTACGCCGACTCCGTCACGTTTCACTGCGCCTTTTGCGGCGAGCCCAATGAAATCGATGTCGACCCGTTTGCCGGTCGGCTGCAGGTCTATGTTGAGGATTGCCAGGTCTGCTGCCGTCCCAACGTGCTCAGGCTGACGGTCGACCAGGATCTCTCGGTGACCGTCAACTCGGAGATGGAAAGCTGACCCGCCGGGTCTGGACCGGCCTGAGCCGCTCAGTCGGTTTCGTCGGTGAATCCGTGCTCGGCCATCCACTGGTCGTTGACGAATTTCGACAAATAATTCCGGATCGAGTCCGGCAGCAGGGTCAGGGCTTTCTTGCTGTCCGGATAGAGCTTCAGCGCTTCGAGCAGGCCCCAAACCGCGGCACCGGAGCTGCCTCCCACCAAGAGGCCTTCTTCTTTGATCAGGCGCCTGGCCATTTGGAAGCTGTCCCGGTCGTTGGAATAGATCCAAGCGTCCACCAGATCGCGATCCAAAACATCTGGAATGAAGTCGTAACCAATGCCTTCGACCTGGTAGGTCTTGACCTCGTCACGACCGCCCAACACCGAGCCCTCGGGATCGATGCCGACGATGCGGATCTTCGGATTCTTTTCTTTCAGGTATTTGGCGATGCCGGTGATGGTGCCACCGGTGCCGGCGGTGATCGCCACCAAGTCGAGATCCTCGCCGAATTCGTCCCATATTTCCTTGCCGGTGCCATGGTAGTGGGCTTCGGGATTGTCTGGATTGTCGTATTGATTCGGAATCTTGGCGTTCGGCAGATCTTTTTCCAATTTTAGGGCCACGCCGAACAAGCTCTCGGGATCGTCGTGCCCTGCTTCGGTCGGCGTCCGAATGATTTCCGCTCCCAAGGCTTCCATCACCACCTGCTTTTCCTGAGACATCTTCTCGGGCATGGTGATGATCAAGCGATAACCCTTAACAGCGGCGGTCATCGCCAGGCCGGTTCCGGTATTACCGCTGGTGGGCTCGATGAGCACGGTATCGGAGTCGATGGTGCCCGCAGCTTCGAGGCCTTCGACCATGCGATAGGCAATGCGATCTTTGGTCGATCCGCCAGGGTTCAAGAATTCGCATTTGGCAAAAAGCTCAACGGGCGAGTCGGCACCGATCCTCTGCAATCGAACCACCGGCGTGTTGCCGATACACTGCAAAATATTGTCGTAAATCATGATCTTCCTTTGACATATGGGCCGGGCCGATTGGACGGCCTGGGACGAGAAACACCTAGACCAAGAAACCCGATGAGAAATATAGGGGTCGGCCTACCTCTGCCCTCGGCGCGCGGCGTTGTCGATCGCGCGCTTGGCGGTCGATCGGACCACAGGGCTGGCGGACGGGTTTTGGGCGATCTTCTCGAGCGCCTGACGGCCCTGCCGAGAGCGCGTCATGGTCGAGATATATTTGTTGGCGAAGTCTTGAGTGCACTTCGGATGGTTCAAGGCCGAAAGAATTGCCTGCTGGCGAGTGAAGAGTTCCGGTTTGCGCAAGATTGTCAACAACACGGTGCTGTTGATCTCCCTCAGCCTCAGAACCCGCTCGACGTGCATCAAGCCGATGTGGCGCAAGGTCTCGCAGGCTATACGTGGATCCGGATGGGTGACGAACCAGTAAATGTAGCGTGCCTCGCCGGCCAAGCGCCTCTGGATGGTCAAAGGCAGGCTCTTGATGCCCGCGGGTGGTTTGGCCGGCCCTTTGTCACCATGCTCTTGACGGGCTTGTTCGAGGGTCTGGCGCAATTTTTCGAAATACTCGACCTGCATGCCCATGGATTGGGCTCGGTTGAGGAATTTTCGCAGCAGATCGTCGAATCGTTCGAAGTATCCGGTCTCCACCAAGAATGAGAAGCCCAACATTTGCAAGATGAGCTTGGTCAGGATGTTGAGTTCTTCCCGACTGCGAAAACCTTCAACCGCCTGCTCCACTCGGGAACGGATGCAGTCGAAGAAAATCTTCTTGGCGTCTTCACCTTCGAGCTTCGACATCCGCTCACCGATCGCAAGGATGCTGGCGATCGGTATGGAAGGATGGGAGACCACCTGCCACATGGAGCTTTGGGAGAGCTTGAGGGCTGAAAAGCTGCGAACACTCTCTTCCGGATGTCCCAAAACCATGCAGCGCCAAACCACCTGCAAATCTTGGGCGGCCGGCCGCAGGTTGAACCGCTCGAAGTAATGGCCGATGACCACCTCTTCGGGTTTGGTTTCGCTGTCGAGCAGGATTCGGACCACTTGGAAGCGTGCTTGGCCGACTTGCGGCTGGATCAGGGCATCGAAGATGCGCGCTTCGTCGGCTCGGCGATGGCCTCGGATCGAATAAAGGTCGTCGAGTAGGGCCAGATCCGCGTTTTCCCACAGCTTGCGAGTCAAACGTTGGTGGCGCTCGGTGTCCGCCCCATGCTCCAGGATGAACGTCAAGAAACCCCGTTTGTGATGCATCAACAATTCGGTCAACGCGGTTTCGCTGTCCAGCTCGTCGGCCTTGACCAAACGATCGATCTGTTTGATCACGTCCTCGGCCTGCTCTTTGGCCTGCAGGGGCGTGGCGACCGGCTCGGCACCCGCGGCGAGGACCCGACATCGCTCTTCGAGCTTCTCTAAGATCACCACCGGCCGCGCACGGCGGCGGGACGCGGCTTGGGCCAGCGCTTTGAGCCGTCGAACCGTGCCGGCTTCCATATTGCCTTCCGAAATTCGCTGCCGCAGCAAGCCCCAAAGAGCTTCCTCCTCGCGCCGAAGGGAGGTCGTTGCGACCAAGAGCTGATGGAAGAAACCAGTCGCCCAGCTGCGATCGATGGAGCTGAACGTGTGGCAGAAGCGTTGGAGGGCAGAGTAGGTTTCGTCGACCGCAGTGGACAGGGAATCTGCGGCCGAGACGTCGAGTCCGGAAGCAGGCCCCTGGAGCAATCCCATGGCTAGGGACGTTTGCCGTTTGACCAACCCCATGTGCTCGTCCAAATCGGCCGAGGCCGTATCCTTCTCACTCGCGGGCAGCTTGCAGGAGTAGATCGGCTCCCGGTCATAACGACCCTTAAATTTGAAATGGGGGCGTAACCGTTCGTCGATTCGATCCAGCAACCGACGGGTGATGGACAGCTCGTCGGGGGATGTGTTCTCCGCCTGCAGCGAAATGACGAAGTTGATATCGGACGAGGAAATCTCTTCGATCGGCAGCTGGAAAACAATCACTGCGTCATGGGCTGCAACCCTCAAGCCGACATTCTGCCGCAAGGGATTCTGCTGGGGGTCCAGGTTGAAGACCGGCAGATTGTGCAGCACCTTCAAGCCGCTCATGATCGCGTGGTCGAAGCTGCGCTTGGCCCAAAAGATCATCAGGCCGCCCTTGGCAGTCCACGAAAAGACCTCGCCGCCATAGACCTTTGACGTGCTTCGGACCAACTCCAAGAGAGAGCCGGCCAGGACTTGTAATTTGCCCTTGTCGGCCTCGTGCTCTTTGACCAATCCATTCCAATCCGCGAATTCGAAGCTCAGGAAAGTGACCTCGTAGGCCTTGCCCGGCTCCATTTTTTTCTCGAATTGGGTGGTGCCACGCAATTGGCTCCGAGAGCGAGAGGCCGGCACCGTAGGACGATCTTCCGCCACCAAGGTCCGAATCTGCCGTTCGAAGAGTTGCTCGAGTTCCTCGACGGAATGAAACTCCTGGTATGAGAATCGGTTCTTTTCCGGCGAGTCGAAACGATTGTAGAAGAGACTGACCCGGTCGAATTTGCGCGCGTCGATATCTTTGAGCTTGGCCGGCAATTTCAGGCAGCGGAGGAAGAGCGCTCTAGGACGCCGCATGCTCTTCCAATAGCTGTAGGCCAGCTCCATTTCACGCTCGGAGCAGATCGAGAACTCAGATTGCCCACGCTGATCGTCATCAAAGCCCAACCAGGAGAATCCGACGAAAAGGTCTTCTTCCTGGATATCCAGATTCCTGAAAGCCACGCTTTCGGGAAGGGTCGTCAAGGGCGCCGCAGTGCGGTGCCAATCGACCACTTGGATGTGGTTGGGATCGCCTTCTGGCAATCCGGATTGAGCATTGAGCCCGGCAACAACCTGATGGGCTACCTGGCGTTCTGCCTCTAGATCTTGGGGAATGGCGAGGAACAATCGCATCTGCGGCTTTTCTCGTATCGTCTTAGACGGGTCTTTGATTCGACGGGTCTGGATTCGAGACCGGTCCGTTTGGAAACCTTCCCCATCGGGCCGATTCTCGCTGAGACCTAGTCTGCTTTGGGAGACCTAGTCAGTTTCGGGAGAAGAAGGCCGATTCCCGGGGACCGCCATCATTCTCAATCTCGCTCTCAAGGGAACCACCGAGTCCAGATCGTAGCATGAGCAAGCCGGTCTTAGATCGCTGATCCTCGGCCTTGTTTCAACAGCCATCCTTGGACCTGCGGATCGAGCCCCAACTCTCCTTCGACCCCCAGATCCAAGGCGGATGGGAAACCCACGTGGCCTCCCCGGCTCATCCAACGGACTTCCAAATCATGGGGCGCTGCCCGCGCCAATCCTGTCCGGATCGAACGGGAAGTCACCATGGGATCTCCTTCGGCTGCGACCAAAAGGGCCGGAACCTTCAGCTCTTGGAGCCGAAAGCAGACACTCGAGCTGGAATAGTAGTCGTCCACGGAATCGAATCCGAAACGGGGAACCACCGTGAGGGAGTCCCATTGTCGGAGCATCTTGACGGCCTCGATCTCGTCCAAACTTTCCATCAAGCCGTGACTTCGGGCCACGGCCCGATAGAGATCCTTCAAGCCGGTCAATATGTAGCGGCGGTAAGGCCAGTTAGCCGGACGATCGAAGTCCTCGACGGTGGCGGCTAAATCGACCGGCCCACAGACCGACGCCACCGCGGCGATCCTAGGATCCGGGAACTCGGTGGCATATCGAAGCACCACATGCCCACCGACCGAAAAACCGATGATGAAAATCTCGCGAAATCCCGCCAGTCGCTCATTCGCCAGCAGATGGTGAAGGTCCGAGATCAAACCGGCATGGTAGATGTCGGCACCTTGGCGGTCTGCGCCACGCATGTCGACCCGGAGCGACGACAAACCGTAGTGACTTTGGGCGCAAGTGGCGGCCCGCAGCATGTAAAGGCTTTCGGTGCAACCGCCCAGGCCATGGACCAAGACCACCAAGCGTTCAGGGTCGTTGACGGTCAGGCGAGCACGCAAGGGTATGGATCCCCGCAACGGATCGAAGATCGAGGTTTCGATGGGTTGCGAAGGGGGGGCGGTCAGGGGACGACGCCGATGGTTCACCAAGGGCCAGAAAGTCCAGAAATGCGCTCCGATTCCCATGGACCGGATCTTAGCCGAAAGCTCAGAATCGCAGACCGGTCGATTTCGGCAGCCCGTCGGCGGCTTCGGTTATAGAATCCAGTCAATCATGACCGAATCGATCAAGATCGCTGCTCCCAAGACGGCTGCTCCCAACACGGCTGCTCCATGGTCACAGCGTATTTGGAAGGGCTTTTGCCTGCGCATGACCCGGATTTTTTATCGCCACCCGGAAGTGTCGGGTCTGGAAAATCTTCCCGAGCACGGACCGGTGCTCTTGGCGGCCAACCACGTCAATGCCCTGGCGGATGCCGTGGTGGTTCAATTCGCTTGCCCCCGGCCGATCCATCCGATTGCCCGAAGCGGTCTCTTTCGCAGCCCGATTTTTCGACCCATTTTAAAATTCATCCAGGCCGTGCCGATTCAGCGTCGACGTGAGGGGGCCCCGAAGAGTGACAATTCCGAGTCGTTCGCGCGGATCTACGAATACCTGGACAAAGACCGCGTGATCTTGATTTTTCCGGAGGGCCAAAGCCACTCGGACCCCAGCCTCCGCCCTCTTAAAACCGGTGTCGCGCGTCTGGCACAGGGCCACGGTCAAAGGACGGGCAAGCCTGTGCCGGTGGTGCCCGTGGGCCTGACCTTCACCCACAAAGGTCGATTCCGAGCCGATGTCCTGGTGCAATTCGGATCTCCCCTGGTGCTTTCCACCGTCGCCGACGAGACCGAGGACGAAGAGGTTCGGCGTTTCACCGAAGAAATTCTCACCGGTCTAAAGCGGGTAACCCTAAATGTGGATTCTTGGGAAGACCTGGCTTTGATGCGCCTGCTCCAGCACTTCTTTGCCCTGCGCTCTGCCAACCAGGAGGTCAGTCACGAGGAAACCCAACATCTCTCTCTGACCCAGCGATTTCGGTCCCTAAAGCGGCTCGACGAAGCCCATCGCGCTTTGCGGGCGCGATGGCCGGATCGCATCGCGATCTTGCGCACCAAGCTGAATCGATTTCAACGCTTGTGCCGTCGCTACGGCGTGCGCAATTACCAGCTTCATCTGCAATACACACCCAAAGTGGTGCTCGGGTTTCTGGCTCGTAGCGTGGGTTTTCTGACCACTATCTTTCCCCTGGCCCTGTGGGGCTTGGTCCACTCCGCGCTGCCCTATGCAGCGACCCGCTGGGCCACTCGGGCCTCGGCCCGGGGCCGAGACCAATACGACACCGCCGGCATGCTCTTCGGCCTGACGTTTTTTGCCGTTTTTTGGGGCGCGCAAACCGCGGTCGCCGCTTGGTGGTGGGGTCCGTGGCCCGGCGCGGCTTTTTACGCCTTGAGCCTGCCGATCACCGCCATGATCGCCCTGAGGGTCGGCCATGAGCGGCAGAGGATTCTCGAAGAGATTCGGATCTTCTTCCTCTTCAGTCGGCGCAAGGAATTACAGAGATTCCTGAGGGCTAAGCGCGAGGAACTCGAAGTGGAGCTGGCGCGCATGACACGGCGAGCCGGACGGGTCCAGCGAGAGCTGGACGACACTTTTCAGTCCCCCCGGAAGGCGACGATCTCCGATCCGTCCTGATCTTTGATCCGTCCTGATCTCTGATCCGTCCTGATCTTTGATCCGTCCTGATCTCTGATCCGTCCTGATCTTTGATCCGTCTTGATCCCGGCTTCCGATCGACAGAGCTGGAAAATACTTTGATATTCTATCTTTTCTATCGAGGAGAGGATATCGAGGAGAGGATCTTGTCGAATCTGATTATTGGGATCCATGGTTTTGCCCGCAAGCCGCCCCTTGAGGAGCTCGCTCGGGGCTGGCTGGATGCGGTGCTTGAAGGCTTGAGCCGAAATTGCGGTCTCGAGCTGGACCCGGAACATGAGTTGGATCTTTTTGACTTTAAGTTGGTCTATTGGGCCGACGAGGTTCACTCGCCCCTTGAGAAAGACCCCGAACCCTACCTGCCCGCGCCGGGCAAAGGCCCCCTGCCCCGCTACGAAGATGATTGGGTCGACGAGTTGGTCGCCGATGTCATCGATGTCGGAGAGTCGATCATGGACTTTGCCATGCGCCATCCTGAGCTGCACCGAAAAACGGGTTGGCTGCTGGAACGGATATGCCGAGATTGTGAACGCTACAACCAAGATTCCCGGCTGAGGAATGCCATTCGTGCCCAACTGGAATCGGTGCTTCTGAGTTCGATGGATCAGAAGATTCTGATCCTGGGCCATTCCATGGGTTCGGTGATTGCCTACGAGGTGCTCAGATCCCTGGAAGACCGTTACCATCAGCCGATCGTCGATCATCTGATCGGTTTGGGTTCGCCCATGGGCTTCCCCTTCCTCACCCAAGATCTAAAGTTGCGGCATTTGGAGAACCGTATGCCGAATACGGTGGCGGAGTGGACGAACCTTACCGACCGGCGGGACTTGGCGGCCTTCGATGTCCACTTGAGGGATGATTACGGGCCAAACGACCACGGCTCCCGGGTCAGAGACGATCTGGTGATCAACAGCTATCTATGCCCGCAACAGCGCTCCAATACCCACAAAGCCTATGGTTATTTGCGGGCTCCTGAAGTCAGCGAATTGATCGAGCGATTCCTTCGCTCCTCGAAATCGAACACGACCGGTAACTCTTCCTTCTAATCAGATATTGAGCGAAGATAGAGACAGCCTATCCAGACCCAACGGCGGAACTATTCGCAATAACGAACGATCCCTAGTGAACAGAACGATCCCTAGTGGACAAATAGGAGGATCTATGGACCCTGAGCTGAAGGCCTACCTCGACAACAGGTTCGCGGAAGTACTCGACCGGTTGGACGAAAATCGACGATTGCTCGAAGCCAACGCATTGAAAATGGATGAAGCTCTTGAACGGCTGGAGGGCAATTCCAAACGCCTCGACGGTAACTCCCGTCGGCTGGATACCAACGGGAGGGCTCTCGAAGCCAACGGCACGAAGCTCGACATCAATGCGAAACGCCTGGACGAAAACGCGGCCCGCCTGGACAATAACTCCCAGCGCCTCGATGCCAACTCTCAGCGGCTGGACAGCAACACGAAACGCCTCGACGACGTCGGTCGCAAGCTGGATGAAAACGCCCAGCGCCTCGATGCCAACGCCCAACGCCTCGACGCAAACGGCGAGCGAATCGATGAAAATTCTCGCCGCTTGGACGAGAACGCACAACGGCTCGATGCCAATTCGACCCGCCTGGACCACAACTCCCGACGGCTGGACGAGAACGCAAGAAGGATCGATAAACTTCGTAATTGAGCTGTTGCCGACAGCACCGGTGTCGGGATAGACAAAACCCGCATTTGCGGGCTTTTTTGTGCCATTTCTAAACTCGTCGTTGGGTCGTCAGGCCGGAGAGTTCCGCGGCTCGGGCTCTACGAGTCGAGTTCTCCGATGAAGAGGGCGAGCTGCTCGATGTCCGGATGGCTGGGCGGTAGGGCCTTGCGTCGTACTTCCAGGCTACGATGCAGGAGCGGAGCGGCCTCCGGCAGTCGGTCTTGGGCCACCAGGAATCTGCCCAAGGCCTCCAACAACTCACCCACCTCCGTCGCATCCTCACCCAACAGATCTCGCAGCTCACCCAAGGCCTGGCGCATGAGGGTTTCCGCGCGAACCGGATCTCCGGAATCGTCCCAAACTTTGGCCATCTCGATCGCGCAACGGGCCCATTGGTACCGTCCCCCTTCCGTTAGCCTGGGCTCAGGCAGGGCCAGAATCCTCAGGGCTTCCTCAAATAGAGCCCTCGCTTCCTCCAGCTTGCCTTCCCGATGCCGCATGCGGCCAAAAAGGGCCAAGCTCAAGGCGAGATCGGGGTGGTTGGGGGGCAGATTCCTGCGCCGAATCGCCAGGCTCTCGGCAAGCTCGCCGGCGGCTTCCTGCTCCAGGCCCAAATGCTGGTGCTCGGCCGCTTGCAAATCCAAAGCCGCCGCCAGCAGCAGCGGACGATCCGGATCGACCCGCAGCACCTCCACCGAACGGCGGAAGTGCTGCGAGGCCTCAGCGTGATTCTCCAAGTTGCAATAGACCGTGCCCAAGGTTTGCAGCAGCCGAGCTTGAGTCGTCGGCTGATCCGCAAGCTCAACTTGGATCTTCTCGGCCCCCCGTCTCAAGAGCTCTTCCACCGTAACTTCCGAGCCCCGGGATAAACGGGGATCCGCCAGCTTGAAGACTCCCACCAAGAAATCCGTCACTTGTCGTTCCGACGCCTGAGCGGCTCGGGCTTGTCGTAGCGCGCTCTCGGCCAGGTCCTGGCCCCGTTTGAGATCCAAGGTGTATTTGACCGCAAAGATCATCAAAATCAACGCGGCAGCCCCGACGGCCACCGCCTGGAGTCGGCGCTTCGGCCGGCGCGCGATCCTATTCAAGCTGCTGAGCACGTCCACCGCCCGCGGACGGTCGTCTGGAAGCGGGCTCTCCAGGCGCCGGATCAGGTTCCCCAAGGCAGGCTCCACCCCTTCGATCGGACGAATTCTTGCCAGGGAAGCCAGCTCCAGCTTCTCCATCGTCGGAAGGTCCGGGTCATAGGCAGGTCGACCTACGAAGATCTCGTGGAAAAGCAGACCGAGGGTGAACATATCGCTAGCGGTGGTCAGCACCTCACCCCTGGCTTGCTCTGGACTCATATAAGAGATGGTGCCCATCACCCGGCCGAATCGGGTGACTTGGGAAGCTTCGTCGACTTCACCGTAGGAATTCCTGGGCTCTCTGACCTTGGGTTTCTCGGATTCAGAAGAATCGCCTTCCTGCTCGGGCTTTCCCGCGACCTCGGTCGGCACATCCTCGAACGGAGCATCGGGAGACCCAACCGGCCAGTTGGGTTGCAGGGATCGGGCCAGGCCAAAGTCGAGGATCTTCACCAGGCCTTCGGCCCCCCGGCCTTCGGCAACCCACATGACGTTTTCCGGTTTCAGATCACGGTGCACGATGCCCGCCCCGTGGGCGGCGATCAATGCTTCGGTGAGCTGCCGTGCGATGGAGAAACGCTGGCGGTAGGAAAGACCATCCTTGAGCGCGGCCGACAAACTTTTGCCCTCGACATATTCCAACACCAGAATCTCGGAGCCGTTGTAGTCGAGAAAATCATAGATTCGACAGATATTGACGTGCTCCAGCTGCGAAAGCACCCTGGCTTCTCTGACGAATCTAGCCTTGTTCTCCTCGGTCAGACCGGCCGCCGGCCGGATGACTTTGAGCGCCACCTGCCGATGCAAGGCGTGATCGAAGCCGAGATAGACCCAGCCCATGCCGCCCTTGCCGACCAGCTCCCGAACCTCAATATTGCGAATGCGTCGACCTACCAGCTCCACGGCCTCATCCTATATTTGCCCTGCTTCCTTCCAGGTTTCCACTCTTTGCTCTACCGCTGCTAGGGATGGAGGTATCGGGGATGTGGGCGCCAACCCACGGGCTGCGGCGGCAACGTCTTTCAACCCCGTACCGGTGACCATCAAAACGATGTTCTCGTCCGGATCGACCAAGTTTAATCGCATGGCTTCTTCCAAACCCGCGAGCACCGATGCGGCCGCCGGCTCGGCGAAGACTCCGGTCGAGCGTGCCAAGCGTTGGATCGAGCTGACGATTTGTCGGTCTGTGACCGTGACACCAGCGCCTTCGGATTCTCGGATCCGTTGCAAGCACAACCTGCCGTTCCGCGGTGCGTCCACCACCAGGCTATCGGCGACGCTAGCTGCACCTGCAAAGGCCTCAGGGGCCGCCAGGCCGTGCTTCAAAGCGTGCACAATGGCTGCGGAGCCCTCTGGCTGGACAGCGATCAGCCTCGGCCGACGACGCAACAAGCCGGCTCGATGCAGATCGTCGAACCCTTTGGCGATGCCGGCCAAGATCACACCGTCACCGGTGGGCACTAGAACCACATCCGGTTCCTGAGGATGGAGCTGCGCAGCTATTTCGAGGGCCGCCGTTTTCTTGCCTTCGATCGTGAAGGGATTGAGAGCCGTGTTGCGGTTGTACCAATTCCAACGCTGACAAGCCGCCAAACACAGCTCAAAGGCCTGGTCATAGGTACCGTCGATTGCGATCACGCGGGCGCCGTAAGTTGCCATCTGAACTTGTTTGGCTTCGGGAGCCGAGGCCGGAACAAAGACCACGGCCGTGAGCCCGGTGGCGGCGACGGAGGCCGCCAAAGCGGTCGCGGCATTGCCGGTCGAAGCCACAGCGAGGGTCTTGAAGCCATGCTCCAAGGCCTTTCTGACCACCAGATCCGAAGCTCGGTCTTTGGTGGAGCCGCTCGGATTGCGGGTATCGTCCTTGATCCACAGCCTGGATTGGCCCTCGCTGAGCAGCCCCAGGTCCCGAGCCAAGCGCGGTGCTTCCAAAAGCGGTGTGCCGCCGACGGATACTGCTCGACGCTCAGCCCTGGAACTCGTGCTGACGGGCAAGAGATGGTCGAAGCTCCATTTGGAGGGATCACACTCCCCCTTCGGCAAACGGCCAGACTCCGTCAATCCATGTTCAAGGCCCAGGATATCCACATGTAGCACTCCCCGGACCCCATCTCCGGCGGATTGGAGCCGAGAGCAAGACGGACAAACGAGCAGGCTCGGCTCGGGGTCGTACACGGTTTCGCATTCGCTGCAGCGAAGAAGGTGCTGGGTCATCGGGGTCAAGGTCTTCGGGGTCAAGGTCTTCGGGGTCAAGGTCATCGGGGTCAATACGAGCCCCGGGAGAATACCTCTGACATCCTGGCATAGACCGCTGTAGCCCGCACCAAATCGTCGACGGCAATCCGTTCCTGGGTGGTGTGGGCAAGGTCCTCGAGGCCCGGGGCAAAACCCACCGTAGGAATGCCATGCCAACCCATGGTGGAGACTCCGTTAGTGGAAAATGACCAACAGCCCAGCTCCGCTCTTCGTCCCAAAACGTCCTTTACTGCGCCTGCCATGCCCGACACCAATCCGTGGGACTCCGGCACGATCCAGGTTGGGTAGACTTTCTCTTGGTGGACCTTTCTACCGGTCCAAGTCTCGGCTTCGAATTCTACGACTTCAACGGTGCCGTCACCCAAGCTGGGCAGGCCCCTCAGCTGATCCATGGCTTGCTCCGGGCTTTCCCCCGACGTCAAGCGCCGATCGACGAAAATACGAGCCAGGTCGGGCACCGCGTTGCGGGACGGTGTTGCGCATTCGAGATCGGACGCGACCAGGGTGCCGGGGCCGAGAAAAGGATCCGTCCCCAGCTCGGAACTCAGCCGCTGTAAGTCCGTCAGAACCTTTGCTGCTCGGTAGAGCGCATTGTCTCCCAACTCCGGTTGGGCGCCGTGGGCTGCCTTGCCGGGCAACGTGATGACCGCTTCCAGCCGGCCCCGTTGACCCCGATAGATAGCCAGGTTGGTGGGTTCTCCCAGAATCACACCCTGCGGCTGCGGCCAGCCCAAGGCTTCGAGGTGGGCGAAGAAGTGATTGTGGGCCAACCCTTCCGAAGGCTCCTCCATCACCGAAGCGGTCAAATAGAGAGAAAGATTGTCTGGCACACCGCGATCCATCAAGACCTTTGCGCCATAGGCCATGCAAACCACCCCAGGCAGCTCGTCCACAGCACCTCGACCCCAAATTTCACCGCCTTCGAATTTCCCTGCGAAGGGATCGTGATCCCAGGAAGCGGGATCACCCACTCCGACGGTGTCGATATGGCCGTCCATCAGTAAAACCCGGGACCCACGGCCGATGCGCGCGACGACGGTGCCCAACGGATCGAAAAAAACCTCGTCGAATCCGAGGGTCTCGAACTCTTGTTTCAACCGCCGACAACGGGCTTCTTCTCGGCAACTTTCGGTGGGAATAGCGATCAAGTCGCGAAGCAAACGGATCAGGCTCTCGCGATAGACTTCCGCTGCCGCCAACCACTCACTGCTCTTGGAGTCGAGTTCCGTGGATTTCAGTGCTTCAGTGTCCAATTCATAATCTCCTAGAAACAACCTCTAATCACGCCCCACCCTGGAATCCAATTACCCTGGAACCCATCACAATCGGGGATCCACCAAGTCGCCGTAGGCATCGGGCCGACGGTCGCGAAAGAATTGATAGTTGTGCCGGATCTCTTCGATCACCTTGAGATCGCAATCCGCGACCACTACTTCATCTTGGTCTTCCGAGCCTTGGGCCAGGATCTTGCCACGGGGATCGACCACATAGCTCGTGCCGTAGAACGTGCCCGAACGCCAGGGATCCTCCAGCCCGACTCGGTTGACCGATGCCACGTAGACCGCGTTGGCGCACGCCATGGCCGGTTGCTCGATCTTCCACATGTAATGGCTCGTCGATTTGATGGTGGCGTTGGGGTTGATCAAGATCTGGGCCCCCTTCAAAGCCAATGCCCGGCCGATTTCCGGGAAATGCCGGTCATAACATGTGACCACGCCCAGGGTCGCGAACCGGGTCTCAAACACTGGAAACCCCAAATTTCCCGGTTTGAAATAGTACTTCTCAAAAAATCCCGAGCCCTGGGGAATGTGCACCTTGCGATACTTACCGAGGTAGGTGCCGTCGGCGTCGATCACGGCGGTGGTGTTGTAATAGACCCCTGCCATGGCCCGCTCATAGACCGGCGCGACGATCACCATGCCGTAACGCTCTGCTTGCACCCGGGCCCATTGAATGGTCGGCCCGTCGGGCACTGCCTCGGCAGCTGCATACCAGGCAGGATCCTCGCCGGCGCAAAAGAAGGGCGTGTTGAAGACCTCCTGAAGGGCGACTACCTGCACTCCTAGATGGCCGGCGTCCTCGAGGAGATTTTCGTGTTTGGCAAGCAGCGCGCCCTTGATTTCGTCGATGGACCCTTCAAAAAACGGTGCGGAACATTGGATAAGCCCCAGGCGCACCGTGGTCTTGGATCGCCCGTTTCTCGATGGACCGCCTTTTGATGGACCGCCTTTTGATGGACCGCCTTTTGATAGTGCTTGGTCTTGCGGAAGGTCGGAACTCATGCGCTTCAGTCTCCTACTTCCACAATGCCACTACTGGAACCACCGTTACTACTGGAACCACCGTTGCCAGCGTAAAGAGCTTCGAAAACTCCGGTTTCCCGGTTGAATGCTTGGATGTCTTGATCCCACACCGACAGCTGATCGGCGAGATCTCGCCAATAAGAGGGGCTCCAAAGGGCGTTGAGTTCCTCGGCGCTGCGGCCCTGTTGCTCCACCCAAGTGAAATATTTGAGATGGTGCAAGGCTTTGCGATCGGTGTAGAGCAGCTCACGAAGATGATCCGTCCGGCAACCCCATAAATAGCGTTCTAGGTCCACGGCGGCTTGAAGCCGCGAATAGGCTCCGTGTTCTGAGGCTTGCTCCTCCTGCCTGGAGCGGTACAAGTCCATGGAATCCGTAAACACGGTGAACAGCACATCGTTTTCGTCAAATTCGAAGTATTTGGCAGTTTTGATCGCCGCCAAGAGGTTGCAAATCGAAGAAATCCCCAGCAGATCGAGACGTTCGGCGACTTCGGCATCAATTCCCCGGCTGAGCAGCTCCTCACGACCGGCAGGCTCGTTGAAGAGCCGCATCAGAGCCAAGGTATCCCGGTCGTCGATGGCCGTCACCAGATCCGTATTTCGAACGTTGTGGATCCACGGCACATGTTTGTCACCAATGCCTTCGATGCGATGTCCGCCGTAACCACAGTTCAACAAGGTCGGACACTGCAGGGCTTCCGCTGCGGTGATGGTCGAGCCGGGAAAGACGTCTTTGAGATGATCCCCTGCCCCTAAAGTCCCGGCCGAACCGGTGGCCGAGACCCAGCCGGCGAATCGGCTCCTTGGCCCGGCCAGAGTCTCGAAAGCCGCTTCGACCGACGGCCCCGTGACCCCGCGATGCCAGAGATAGTTGCCCATCTCTTCGAATTGATTGAAGACTACGTCTTCCGGGTGATCGATGCGAATCTGCCGACAGGCATCAAAGATTTCCTTGACGTTGGATTCACATCCTGGCGTGGCGATGATTTCAGCGCCGATTTGCTCCAACCAACGGAATCTCTCGGGGCTCATCTCTTCCGGCAAAATGGCGACGGCGCGGCAGCCCAGCAGGGCACTGTCGAAGGCACCACCCCGGCAATAGTTGCCGGTCGACGGCCAAACAGCCCGCTGGCGTGTGGGATCGAGTTCTCCTCCGACTAGCCGAGGCACCAAACACCCGAAGGCTGCCCCCACTTTGTGGGCACCTGTGGGAAAGTGTCGGCCCACCAAACCGACAATTCGGGCGGGAACACCACTCAACTCCGACGGAATCTCGAAGGTGTTGACCGGGCCGAAAACTCCGCTTTTTTGTCCTCCATCTCGAATTTCTGGCTGATTACGCCAGGTGATCCGAAAGAGGTTGATCGGCTCGACCGCTTGCATGTCGACGGAGCCGAGGGCCGAACGTATCGTCGGTGGCAGTCCCTCGGGCTGCCTCATCTGCTCGAAGGTAGGGATCAGGACTCCGCGTTCTCGACAACGCTCGATGGCTCGGTGACGAGCCTGCTCTCGGTTCATTCCATCTCCTGGGCTTGATTCCGGACACTTTGCTGCTCAAGGTCAGTTTATCCGACTTCGGGTGTCCGGCAGATCGCGAATGCGCTTTGCAGTATGCTTCGTCCGTGCCCATTCCAGCTCCTCCTACGACCCTGAGCCCGAGTATGTCCAGGTCATTCAGCGATCTAGAATCTCGGGTCGCCCAGGCCCCATCCCTCTGCCTCGTGGATTCTGTGGATAAATTTCTCTGGATAGCTGTGGATAAGTCTGTGGATTTTTCTCGTCATGATCGTGATTTAGACCGACATTGAGCTTGATCCGCCTGTCGGCTTCGGCTACAATCCGCCCTCCTGCCAGCGGTATGTCCAGGCATTGCCGCCACCAACTCTAAGATGATGATGAGATAGGAGATAAGGCTGTGGCTAGGAAATGTGCGATTACCGGCAAAAAGCCGATGAGCGGCAAGAACATCTCGCACGCTCACAATGTCACCAACAAGTGGCAGCGTCCGAACTTGCAAAAGAAGCGGATCTACATCACCGAGCTCAAGCGCTGGGTGCGCGTTCGGCTTTCGACCCGAGCGCTTCGGACCGTCAACAAAAAAGGCTTGCTCCCCTTCTTGCGGGAAAATGGCCTGGCGTTGAAAGACGTCACCTGCTGAGCTGAAGGATCTGAAACATGAAGCCAGAAATTCACCCCGAATACAATCCGGTTATCTTCCTCGACACCGGCTCCGACACTGAGTTTGTCTCTCGCTCAACGATGACGAGCGAAGAGGTGAGGAGCATCGAAGGCGTCGATCACTACGTGATCCGTCTCGAGATCTCCTCCGCCTCCCATCCGTTCTACACCGGGCAGCAGCGCTTTCTCGATACCGCAGGCCGGATCGAGAAATTCCAACGCAAATACGGCAAACGCGGCTGAGCCGCTGCGGCTGACCGCCGTAGTGTCGAAGAGTTCGAAGACCTGCCCGCCCGGGCCTTTGTCTCCTTCGCATACCGAGCGCCCCACTTCCGACTCGCCTCTAACAGGCTGTGGCAAAAGTCTCATCGCGCTGCGAGCGCGCCTTTTCCGCCGACTCTTCGTTGGAAAACCTCGACGATTCCCGAATCGCCTGCGGTTTTCACGCCTCGATTCGACGAAAAATTCGCAGCTCTCGCCGGCGCGAGACTTCCGCCACAGCCTGCTAAGGACCATCAATGGGATACTTCCCAAGGTCCGTGCGAGTCGGCGGCTGGGCGCTTTTTTATTTTGGGTCCCACGGTATCCTTGGGCCCTAGGCCTAGGTTTGGGCCTCCAGTTTCCGGCCTACTTCCTTGCACTCCCCTGCCGGCCAGACCACGGATCGGACGGGAATCCGAGCACGAGGTTAGATATGAAACGCAAGCTATTCCACTCCTCGGCCTGTTTCTGGGCCTTACCCTTGGCCGCCTTTTGCCTGGTCTTGGTTCTGCCGTCGGCCGGCCTCGCCCAAACGGCATCGGATTACAAAACCGCCGGTCCAGAAATATCCTTTGAGCCGGAGCCGGGCCCGAACCAGGATTCTGAGCCGCAGAGAGTGCGAACTGTCCTCGAGCTGGAGATTGGAACCGTGGGCCAGGAGAATCGGCCACGGCCCATCAGTATTCCAGTGATCGACGGACCGCCAGATTCCGCCTTGCGCCAAGATTTGAACCGTGACGATCTACCCATCCCCTTCAGCTTTTCCATTGGCATTTTGGACCGCGAGACCAAGGTGGCCGAGATCCACTTTTATCGAACCGACGACGGCCCCGACCAAGCCTGGGTGCCGTTTCAAGAAGCCTTGCTCGATGCTGAAGTCGAGACGCAGGTGGAGCTGGATCGAAATCTCACCCTATCTCTGCGTTGGGTCGAGTTACGAGAAGAGACCATAGAATCCGTCGACGGTGAGCTGGTCTACCGGCCGATCCGCTGAGGTCAACGGCCAGGCCACGCCTCTTCAGTCGACCTTCTCGTGCCAAGCGACCAGGTATTCCAACAGTTTGAGACGTTCACTTGAAGGCCAGGGCTGAAACTCGACCCCACCCGTGGCCCCGACCTGGTGGCGAACCTTGGCCGGCACCCGAGAAAGCTCTAGGCGATCTTCTAGCTTGAAGCTCAGGAAAACTTCTGTGCCTTCCTCAATTTCAGCTGGAAGGACCAGTCCCATGCCGTTGGCGTTGATGTCGATGGCGTCCACCACCCAGGGTTTGTCCGCCAGGCTGGGTGCGTCCACCGCGACTAGAGCGCCGTGAATGGTCTTGCGATTGCGCCTTGAGTGGTGCTCCGAATCGGCCATGAAATTGCATCCTTATGTTTGAGTTTCCTCGGCCGTGGGGTTGCGGCGCGAGGGCGCTAAAGGCGGGCCGATCTTATCCCGATTTTTCGCCTCCAATTCTGCTCTCCGTTCAGTGAAATCGTTGATCTTCCCGTGTTATGCTGCGCGCCGCCGATTATCATTACCAACGCATTCATTCCGAGCTCAGGCTTACTTCCGAGCCTCGACGCCCGAGCCTCGACGCCTTAGGGAGCACGCCATGACCTTGCCGCCCCTGACACTTGGGATCGAAGAGGAATATCAGATCATCGATCCCGAAACCCGGGAATTGAAGTCCTACGTCCAAGAGTTTCTCGAAGAAGCTCGCGTGGTCCTGCAAGATCAGGTCAAACCCGAGTTTCTGCAATCCCAAGTGGAGGTAGGAAGCCACATTTGCCGCAATGTCCAGGAAGTTCGGGCAGAGGTCATTCGGCTTCGCCGGTCCGTTTGCCGCTTGGCAGAGGAAAAAGGTGTTCGGGTGGCGGCGGCTTCAACCCATCCTATTTCTCAATGGCATAGTCAAACCGCCAATAAGGGGGAGCGCTACACCCAGCTCGCCACGGACATGGCGCAGCTCGCTCGACGCATGTTGATCTTCGGCATGCACGTGCACGTCGGCTTCGACAATCGCGAAATGATGATCGACGTGATGAATCAAGCACGTTACTTCGTTCCCCATTTACTCGCCCTATCCACCAGCTCACCGTTTTGGCAAGGGCGAGATACGGGTCTGAAATCGTATCGGACCGTAGTTTTTGAAAGCTTACCCAGGACCGGCATGCCGCCTAGTCTCAAGTCCTGGGCCGACTATCAAGGATTCATCGATACTCTCGTCACCACCAAATGCATCGACGAGCCGACCAAAATCTGGTGGGACATTCGACCTCATCCCAAATTCCCCACCCTTGAGTTCAGGGTTTGTGACATTTGCACCCGAGTCGACGAAGCGGTCTGCATCGCCGCCCTGGTGCAAGCGATCGTGGCCAAGCTCATCAAGCTGCGGATGAACAACCAAAGCTGGCGCACCTATCGCCATCACTTGATCACCGAAAATAAGTGGCGTGCCGTTCGCTACGGTACCGACGGTCAGCTGATCGACTTTGGAAAACGGGAGGAGGTCCCCTTCCGCTTTCTCGCCCAAGAACTCTTGGACTTGGTGGATGACGTGGTCGATGAACTCGGCTCACGCAAAGAAATCGAATACATCAAACGAATTCTCACCGAGGGCACGAGCGCAGATCGACAGCTAGAGGTGTACCGCAAGACCGGAAGCCTAGAGGCGGTCGTCGACCACTTGGTGGAAGAAACCAAAGCCGGTTGTTTTTAGTCGTATGAGCGAGTCACAAGTAACGCCCCAGAACACCAACCCGTCCAAGCAAATCCCGTCCCCAAGCTCGGACCGGATCGCTGCTTGGACCGAGTGGCTGAAGATTTGGGGCCCGGTGCTGATTTTGGCGGTGATCGCGTTCGGATACACCTTTAGTTTCTTGGAGCCTCCGGCGCCCCGCGAGCTGACTATTGCTTCTGGAGAAGAATCGGGGGCCTTCTACAGCTTCGCCCATCAATACGCCGACATCTTGGCCCAGAATGGATATACCCTGACGGTGCTCGAAACCGCGGGCTCCATGGACAACTTGGAACGTCTGAGAAAAGGCGAGGTAGATCTAGCGATTCTACAAGGCGGGGTGGCCAATTCAGACGAACATCGCGATTTAGAGGCCATCGCTTCCCTTTTCTTCGAGCCTTTGTGGGTCTTCCACCGAGCGGGGGTGACCTACGAGCACATCGCAGACTTAATGGGCTTGCGAATCGCAGTGGGAGCGATCGGCAGTGGCACCCGCGCCTTGACCTTGGAGCTGCTTGCGGACAACGGAATCGACGAGACCAACTCGGAGTTCCACGCACTTTCCGGCGACCTCGCCGGCAATGCCCTGATCGCCGGTGAGGTGGATGCGGCATTCTTCGTCGCCGCCCCTTCCGCGAGTTATGTCCGCAGACTGCTGGCGACTGAAGGCGCGGTACTGATGCCGATTCGGCGCCACCGTGCCTATCGCATACGTCACCCGTTCTTGTCCGAGGTCATTTTGGGTGAAGGGGTGATCGACCTCGATGAAAACTTGCCCCCAGAAGACACACCTCTGGTGGCCGCAGCAGCAGCTTTGGTCGCCAGGAAAGATCTCCATCACGCGTTGGTGCCGTTGCTGATCCAAGCAACGCAAGAGGTCCACGATCGTGAAGGGTTGTTTAAACCCGCAGGATATTTTCCTTCAGATCGCCACCTGGATTTGAAACTCAAAAAAGAAGCGGCCCTCTATCTCGAGCATGGGCCATCCTTCCTGTACCGCATCCTGCCCTACCGAACCGCATCTGTCGTCGATCGGCTCAAGATCCTGCTGCTGCCGTTCATTCCCCTGCTCTTGGTCGTTTTCAAAATGGCTCCGCCCCTCTACCGTTGGCGGATACGATCCAAGATCTATCGCTGGTATGAAGACCTTCGCGAGCTGGATTTGCTGCTGCTCAGCTCCCCCTCCAAAAGGGAAATTGACGAGGCCTTGGCGGTGGTAAACCGCCTAGAACTCGAAGTCACCGAAGTTTCGGTGCCCCTCTCCTACATGGACGAACTCTACAATTTGCGCGTCCACATGGAGCTGGTCGAAAAGAAGCTCCTAGAGCTGAGCCACGAGCCTTCCCCATCCGACTAGGCAACTAGCTAGATAGAGCCCATCCAGAAATGGGGTTTCCGATGAAACCAAGGCCGGGTGGACCGAGGACGGAAGCGAGCGTGTCTGAGCGATACACCCGAAGCAGCGGAATAAGTCTATACTCTTCAGCTATTTATTGCGGCAGTGCAGCGGTGGCGCGAGTTCGGAGCGACGCCCGCAGGCCATCCGGCCGACGCCCGCGACAGCATTTCTGGATAGGCCCTAGCTAGACCTCCCCGGTTCGCACCCTTCGCAAACGAATCAAAGCCGCCACCGGTAGGGTCAGCAGAAAGCCACGGATGAGTACCGCGATCATGCCCTGTACGACGAAAGTTCCGGGGGTGGACTCTTCAACCGCCTGGAGCTGGATCTCGCGCTGCCCTTCTTCGAGGGGCAGCTCCGACAATTGGGTTACCGACTGTTGCTTCACCCAGTCGAGAAAACCCGGGTCGATCTCGGTCATGAAGATCCAGTTGCCCAAGCCGGAGACGAGTGCTGCGACCAGGGTGACCGCCAACCCGGCCGCGAGCAGCTTGGGGAAGGGAATGTCGTGTTCTTTGGATCGTTGACGCCATAAGGTGATCACCAACGTCATCGCATGGAAGATCACTGCCACCCACAGCGCTTGGGAGCCAAAGGTGGTGCGCAGCTCCCCCAGATAGTGGAGCCCCCAGAAGAGAGAGGTGGCGAAAAGGCCGACCGCGAGGCCGGCCGTGAGATTCAGAACCATGGATCGGAACCCGCTATTGGAGTAAGAGCGACGCGCCGTCGAGTTCCACCGTCGGCTCGACATCGTAGATGTCCAAAATCGTCGGTGTAATGTCTTCCATATGCGGCTGTCGACCAGCCAATTTCTGGTTGCTGAACAAAATGCCCTCCACCAACGGTGGGTAGAGGGAGCAGTGATCACCGCTCCAGCGCTTGTTGTTGACACCGACCACCGTGGGCGCGATTCCCCCGAGGGTATCTTGCCATCCGGCGCGGTAGTAGTCGTTGTTGGTAGCAATCATGTCGGGCACAAATTTCTCATCAAAGCTCGAATAGGCTTCCGTGCGTTTGTACACATGGGCTACCGGATTGAGACCGTTATTCTCGTCCACATATTCCAGCAGCTTGGCGCGGATTTCTTCCATCAGCGGCTCGTACTCTTCCACCGGAACGATGCCCTTGCCTTCGCGCCCTTCCAGATTGATGAAGATATTGCCGAACCCAAGGGCATAGGCACGGGTCTTTGACCAATCCACGTTGACGAAGAAATCACCTTTGTCAAAGAGCATCTCCAGGTTCATGCGCTGGGGATCCTCGCCATTGAGGCGCATATAACCGTTCTCGGCCAACCAGGTGTTGTAGTTCATCGTCCAACGCCAAGAAGAGAAGCCGTGGTCGGAAACCACATAGAGCTGGGTGCCCTGGGGCATACGATCCATGACGTGTCCGACGATCTTGTCCATACGCTGATAGCTCTCGAGGATCGCGCCGCCATATTTCGCGGCCAACTCCGCATCGTAGCGAGGATGCTCGGGATCAAAGAGCCGGAACATCATGTGCTGGACTTTGTCCGTGAACTCGAAGTAGTGCACCAGCACGTCCCATTGATCGGCGATGTCGAGCTGCTCATCGAGCATTTGCTCATAGCGAGAAACGGTCATTTCCACGTCTTCAAGGAATAGGCCTTCGTCGATGGTGCCTTCGTTGAGGGACCAAGTGTCGATCGCCCAACCGATGGTCTTGTAAAAACCATGTTCGGACATCAGCGATGCCGCAAAGCTCTTGGGGTGGGAGAGATCAAAACCCATCGGTAACTTGTCGGGATTGAATTGGATCGGCGATAGGTAAAGACGAACTTCCGGATCGATGGAAATCAGGTGGAATCGCCCGATGCCGTTCATGCTGATGACCGGATTGAAGGTGAATTCAAATTCCTTCCAATCACTCCACTGCCCCGGCTCCAGAGTCAGGTTGTTGCCCGACACCTCGATGGTGACGCTGCGCCGATCTTCTGCGACCTCGATCACCATCGGAACCTCGAGATAGTCCAGCTTTCCCGGCTCGCTGAAAAGACGGTCCGGCGGGCCCTGAATCTTGGTCGGGATCCGCCCCCGATTGTCGATCAGCTCAACCACCTCGAGAGAAAAGTCACCGTCTTCGGCTTCGAAGAACAGCTCCGAGGTGAAGAAGAACGGCTTGCCCATTCGCAGGGAGAGATCCGGTGTGCCCAATCCGGTCAGCAAATGATTGTTCTCGGTGGGTTCGGGTGGGAAATTCTGTGGCAGTCGTACGACCCGGGTCCGATATCCCTCGTCTCCCAACAGCTGCCAGAAGGTATCTCCTTGGCGGGGATTCTTAGCGGTCGGCATTTCGTCGGGCAGCCAAGCATCCGCCATTTTGGCGGTCACCACCCCGGCGCCGATAGAAAGAGCCAGAACCACGGCGATTCGTACGACCCGGTTGCTCACCTTACGCAGAATCAGCCAGAGCAGCAGCGCCAGAATCGCCGCGACGGCGATGCCCAGCACCAAGGGATTGCGGTCTCCCCACAGCAGCACTTTCGTGCCTTCCTCGATGAGACCCAATTGCGGCCGATAGTTGGCGGGGTCGCGCTTGAGAAAGTCGAAGACACCGTGGCGCCCTGGATCCAAACCCGTAGCAAAAGTCGACCACGAAACCGGCGTCTGTGAAGGGATCGTCGGTCTTAGGGGCGAAAAGGTCCCTTGATCACGGAGCTTGGCGAGGTTCGGAAGCAGGCCTTCATCCATCCACTGCTGGGTTAAGTCGCCGTCTGCGCCATCGAAGCCCAGCACGATGGTCTTCGGCGTATTCGCCTGCGCCGAGGCTTCGCCAACCAAGAGCAAGCCTGTCCCCAGCCCGGCGAGCACCACGATCATCGTGAGACCCAGGAGGGCAGACAAGGCCACCGAGATTTTCCGAATTCTGCTATCACTCATGCTTCTTGACTCCGGTTCAGACGAGGCCCAGGGAAGTACGGCCTCAAGTCGGACATGGCGCAGGCGGCGCCGGGTAGGTCTGATGGCGACGGATCCAAGGTCCGTCCGCAGGCCGACCCTAGCAAATCCGGGGCACTCTGTGGGCTCCTAGAGTTGAAGCGAAGCAAGATTTCCATTCGATCGACTTGCCATCTACCTGCCGATGGAGGAAAGCACACTGTAAGATTTCGACGTTGAGATTTCGACGTTGAGATTCGAAGTGCGAACGCCGACCCGCAAGCTTCGCCGACCCGCAAGCTTCGCAGTGCCGCAAGCTTCGCAGTGCCGGCCTTTCCGCGACTGCAACAAGGCCACACGCCTAGGACAAAGGACACCATGGCCCAATCCCTGACTCCCATTTCATCGGACGACGCTCCGAGACTTCTTTTTCACACTTCTCCCTACGCACAGATGGCCGAAAAGCTCGAGGCCTTGGGCGGAATTGAAGCCGGGCGGTTGGAAAGAAGAGAGTTTCCCGACGGTGAGCGCTATCTCCGTCTCAGAACCTCTGTCTCCGGTCGACGGGTCGTGCTGCTCGGCGGCACGATCGATGACACCCAAACTCTGGTGCTCTTCGATCTCGCATGCGCCGTCGCCAAATACGGTGCTCGCCGCCTGACCATGATCGTTCCTTACTTTGGCTATTCGACCATGGAGCGAGCTGAGAAGGCCGGTGAGGTGGTCACCGCCAAAGCACGAGCTCGGCTGCTTTCGAGCGTCCCCATGGCCCACCACGGCAATGAAGTCCTATTGCTGGATTTGCACACCGCCGGCCTGGCCCAATATTTTGAAGGCCCCGTGACCCCTGTGCATCTCAGCGCACGCCCCCTGATTCTGGAAGAAACCCTGCGGATGGCCGACGGCCGGTCCTTCGTGATGGCTTGTACCGACGCCGGCAGAGCCAAATGGGTCGAGTCGTTGGCCAATGACCTCGGCACAGATGCGGCCTTCGTGATGAAGAGGCGTTTGGCCGGGGATCGAACCGAGATCACCGGGCTGTCCGCCAATGTGGAGGGGCGCGGCGTGATCATCTACGATGACATGATTCGCACCGGAGGCTCTTTGATCGACGCAGCAGCGGCTTACCGATCCGCCGGTGCCACCTGGGTGTCGGCCATCGCCACACACGGACTCTTTCCCGGCGAGGCTTCGATTCGACTTCTGGAAAGCGATCTTTTCGAGGAAATCGTCTGCACTGACAGCCACCCGCGAGCGAGGGAAGTGGCCGGCCCGAAGCTTCGGGTAAGATCCGTAGCTCCTATTCTCCATGACGCCTTGGTGCGTGGCTATTATCGCGACTTTTGATCCTAGCAAGCTGTAGCAACGGCGGATGGGTGCAGATCTTTGCGCATCAAAACTCCCGCGACGGCTTGTAGGCTATAGAATCCATTTCTTGGACGAGCAATCGGCACTCTTCGGCCGATTCGGGCTCAACCCTCTCCATGAAAACAATCGTCCTGGCGATCCTCCGTCGTCACCGCCATGTCCGCCGGCCGGCTCAAGGCAATAGGAGTCTCAGAAATTCATTTCCGGCAGCCAGTAAGGTTCCATCCCAAGAAGCACTCTGGGTCTGCCGGCCTAGGGGTCTGCGGCCCCGACCATCACGATCTAGGAATAGCTGAACAGGTGGTAGCCCTATTTCGGTCCGCTCGACGCCCGAGAAGGTGGGTCCTCTGTGGACTCTTGCCGGCGGCCCTCTGTGGGCTCCTGCCGGCGGCGCAGTCGGCGGCACAGTCGGCGGCAGCCAAAAGCCAGGTTGCCGGTGGCGGAATCACCAACGTCGGTTGGATCGCCGGAATCGAAGCCACTACGGTCATCACCGCCCTACTCATCGGCGCTCTGCTGGCTCGTCTGGCCTATCTCCTGCCCAAGCAATCGGCCTTGACCTCCGAACTCGAGGCCCTGAGGAACAGCGCCTCCCGTACAGAGCAGCTGCAAGAGACCTCTCCAAAGTCTCAAGTGGAACCCCCTTCAGACGACGCCCTTCACTACGAGGGCCTGCGCTGGTTGACCCTGGATTTCGCCCACGATTTCGAAACCACTTTCTCGGATATTCGGCAGAAGCTGCACTCCGAAGGAACTTTCTCCGAGACCGGCGACCACAACCATTCCCGCCTGCTGGCGGAAGCTTTGCTGCCGGTTGTCAGGAGCGGCGAGAGGACCGCTGCCCAGTTGATGTCCTTCGCGGGCAAACCCAAAGGAGCTCAACCTGCCGACCTACATCCCGCCCACCACTCTAAGGTTCCTGTGGACTCGCCAAGGGGATCCCGGCCTTGGGAACTCGAAGCTCTGGTGAATGAATGCTTGAGCGCTGCGGGTTTCGAGTCGGCCCACCGACAAATCGACCCATCGCTGCCGGCGATGACCGTCGGTCGTCGTCGAACTGCCTTCGCTCTCCACTGCATCTTGTCCGCCTGTCGCCGATTGATGACCGACGGCGACCGATTGAGCTTGGAGGCTCATTTAGTCAAGGCCACCGGCGAGTCGACAGACAAGGCGATACCTCGCCACCTGACGCCTGAGAACTCGCGCACCAGCTTGCGCAATACCGGGAACTACGTGCAAATAGTCATCAGCGGGGCGTCGACCGTGCTCGACAAATCCTCCGTTTCGGCGTTGTTCTATCCCAGCCCGAACGCCGAAGAAAACACTCAGATCGGAGTCGGTTTCGCCGCCGCCAAGGAAATTTTAAGGCGACAACGGGGATCCTTCGCCGTTGCCGGCCGACCCACAGAAGGCACACGTTTCACTATGTCCTTGCCCTTATCCGAGTCCACCGCGGGAATGGAAAGACGTCCCTCCTCCACTCTGCAGCCCAAAGTGACAGCTTCGGCTGCCCCACCCACCGGGCCCAAGACCGGAAAACGCGGCGGACAAAGCGCCCCGTTGGGTTCCGGCCTACCACCGTGCAACGACCAGTCTCGGGGAAGAATCCTGGTGATGGACGACGAACAAAGCATCCTTGCCCTTTTGTCCGCCGCCCTCCGTCGACTTGGGTTCGATCCCGTCACCACCACCCACGGTGAACAGGCTTTGGCTGCTGCGATCGATGCCCAACAGGATGGCCAGCCATTCAAGCTTGCAATTCTGGATCTGACGATTCCCGGAGGCATGGGTGGAGTTGAAACCGCCGAGCATCTCAATTCGCTCCAGCCCGACCTGATCCTGGTCGCGTCTTCCGGTTATGCTCAGAATCCTGCCTTATTGGATTTCAAGGCCTTCGGTTTTAACGAGGTCTTGGTGAAACCCTACCGAATCCCCGATCTATCTAAGCTCATCGACCGGCTTTTGGTCGAAAGCTGAGCCTCGCCGACTACCAACCCCCGGAGACTCCGATGACCTCTCAGCTACCTTCCTTTGATCAGCTCGAACCCCGAGCGGTCTGGCAAGATTTCGCCCGCATGTGCCGGGTCCCTAGGCCGTCCAAACAAGAACAGCGCATCATCGCCGCTCTCGAAGCGCTGTGTCGGGATCGGGGTTTCGAGACCCAACTCGACGCCATTGGCAACCTGATCGCTCGAGTTTCCGCATCCCCCGGCTGTGAAGGCGCCCCAACGGTTATCCTTCAGGGTCACGTCGACATGGTTTGTGAGAAAAACGCCGGCACTGAATTCGACTTCGACCAAGACCCGATTCAGACGGTGGTCGACAGGGATGCTGAGGACGGCGGGTTGATCGTGCGAGCCCAAGGCACCACTCTCGGTGCCGACAACGGCATCGGCGTCTGCCTGGCCTTGGCGGCCGCCACCCAAGAAGTCCGCCGGCCGCCTCTCGAGTTGCTGATGACCGTGGACGAGGAAGCCGGCATGACCGGCGCCGAAAACCTCGACGGCTCTTTGCTCAAGGGCAAGCTGCTCATCAACCTCGACACCGAAGCCGACGCCACCCTCTACGTGGGCTGCGCCGGCGGCTGTGACTCCAACATCTCCCTGCGGCTTGAAACCGAATCCCACCGCAAGCCGGTGCACCGGATCGTCGTGGAAGGTTTGCGAGGTGGCCACTCCGGCGCCGACATTCACCAAGGACGAGGCTGTGCCAACCGGCTGCTCGCCCGCGTCCTAGATCGCGTCCAGGGCGGTGTCCGCATTGCTTCGCTCTCCGGTGGTTCTAAGCGCAACGCCATCGCCCGAGAAGCCCTGGCTTGGGTCGCAGCCGACCCGGCGGAACTGAGGCAGGCTGCGGCGGCTGTCGAGCGGGAAGGACAGGTGGAGTCGAAGGAGCCCGAGCTGCGGATTGGTATCGAGGCCGAAGCAGAAACCGCGGATCGCGTCTGCACCGACCCAAGCACCCAACGTTGCATCCGTCTGATGCTCGGCCTACCCCACGGCGTGATCGGCATGCACCCGGACATCCCCGAGCTGGTTGAAACTTCCAACAACCTGGCCACGGTTCAAAGCAGGTTGGACGGGAATCTGCTGGAGATCGAGATCGGTACCTTGAGCCGTAGCTCCTCCGATTCGAGAATGGAAGAGGCCTTGCGCCAAATAGAAGCCGTCGCGGCGCTGGCCGGGGCCTCGACCACCAGGGCGAACGCCTATCCAGGCTGGCAGCCGAATATGAGTTCACCTCTTCTGGCGCTGTGTCGCCGGGTCCATGAAAGAACCTTTGGTCACGAGCCTAAAGCCGAAGCCGTACATGCGGGGCTCGAATGCGGGCTGTTGGGAAATCGTATCGCCGGGCTCGACATGATCTCATTGGGACCGCGAATCGAAGGGGCCCACAGCCCCGACGAGCGGGTCTGGGTCGAATCGGTCCAAAAGTCGTGGGAATATCTGACCGCGATATTGGACGAACTGGCCACCACCATCCCTTGAGATGTGCGTGCCCCCGAAAAGCCTGCCGTGCCCCTTGAGTCTCTCCTAGTATCGAAGAACCAAGTGCCGAAGAACCAAGTATCGAAGAGCCGAGTCCCGAAGCAGACTTATTCCGAATGCCGTGCCGAAGCAAACCGAGAGTTGAGAAAGCTAAATCCCTTATGTCTCCATCCCCTAGCTACGCCACTTCCCGCTTCAAGCGGTTTCCCGCCCTACAAACGCTTTTTCTAGGGTCGGCCATGGCTCTGAGTCTCGGATGCAACCAGCCACCGCTGATTCCTGCCCCACCGGAGACAGGTCCTGAGCTGGAAGCCCTGCAGCTCAGCCAAGGCCTCTTGGCCCCTTTCCGGTTGGCGGGTGAAACGCCGGAGCCCATGCGCTTAGAAGATCGCCTCGACCACTATCGAGTTCCCGGCGTCAGCATTGCCGTGATCAATGGCGGGGAGCTGCGCTGGGCGAAATCCTGGGGTGTGATCCGTGCAGGCAGTGAGGACGCAGTCACCCCCGACACCCTTTTTCAGGCGTCCTCGATCAGCAAAGCACTAACTGCGACGCTGGTCTTGGACCGCATCGAAAAAGGGGAACTGTCATTAAAAACAGATCTGGCTGCCCGACTCGGCAAGCTATCGGGTTCCCCCTCCGAGTGGGACGGAGTGACGATTCGTAGGCTGTTGGCCCACACCGCAGGCATCAATCAACAGGGCTTCGCGGGTTATGCCCACGGCCGACCCATCCCCTCGTTGGAGCAAATATTAAGTGGCAGCGAGCCCGCCGTGGGACCAGCCGTCGCCGTGACCCGCCCTCCCGGCACCGCCTGGCAATACTCAGGGGGAGGTTATCTGCTCCTGCAGCAACTCTTGGAAGAGGAAACCCAACTCTCATTTCAAGAGCTGATGAGGCAAGAGCTGCTGGATCCTCTAGGCATGGCTCACTCGACCTTTGCCCAGCCCCTGCCCGCAGAACTTCAAGCACAGGCGGCTATCGGCCACGACTCGCAAGGTCTACCGCTGACCCATGGCTCTAGGATCTATCCGGAATTGGCGGCGGCCGGGCTTTGGACCACCCCTTCAGATCTGATTCTTTGGCTCACCGACTTGCAAAAAGCCCTTGCCGGCAAACCAGGCCGAATCTTAAGGCGCCAAACCGCCCAGGCCATGTTCGAATCCCAGGCACCTGGAGATTGGGGGCTCGGGATCCAGCTCGGCGGCGTCGGCCAAGCCCAGTGGATGGGCCACCTGGGTGGCAACCAAGGTTTTCCAGCCTTTGCTCTGGGTTTCGTTTCCAGCGGTCACGGGGCGGTCATCATGACCAACGGCGAAGGCGGGCACGGGCTGATCCGAGAGATTGTGACCGCCTTGGCTGAGATTTACGAATGGCCCTCGTTCCGACAACTGGAGATAGAGCTTGACCCTCTCACCGCTCCAGCGGCAACAGATGAACTCTCGCGCTGGGTCGGTGAGTTCGATCTCGGTGCCCTGCCCGGCCAAAAGCTCAGCCTTCAACAAGAGCACACGGAGCAAGGGCAGCCCTTTCTAGAAGCCCACTTTCTGGACCACTCCGATCGCATGGTGCGAACAAGCCCAGAGCACTGGATCGCCTTGAATCAAGCGTGGGAGGTCCGGGCAACCGGTCGCCGCGCCGCGGATGCGGTCGTCACCGAGCTGGTGGTCAGTATGTTCCCCGGTTATCAATTCCTGGCAACCCGGCCCACTCCGGATCAAGACCTACCCGAGCATGGGCCTCAGGACTAAAGCCCCTCAGCCGCTGAGGCTGATCGACACCTCGGTCCTCGAATCCCTTTTCGACGTCACCCCCGACACCGTTTTCTTCGTCAAGAACCGGCAAGGTCAATACGTCACCGTCAACTCGACCTTGGTAGAGCGCAGCGGACTCGAGAGCAAGGCCGATTTGCTCGGTCGAACTCCCGTCGAGGTCTTTGGCGAAGGCTTCGGTGCTTCGTTCTCAGAACAGGACTATCGGGTGATTGAGGAGGGCATCGAAATCCGTGATCGGCTCGAGCTACACCTCTATCGACAGCGGACTCCCGGCTGGTGCCTGACCTACAAAATGCCGGTTCGCGATTCGAATACGGACATCGTCGGTTTGATCGGCATCTCGAAAGATCTCCATCAGCCCGACGAATCCGACTCGATTTACGCTCGGGTCGCCCGAGCTCTCGAGCGGATCCAAGAGGATTTTGCCGAACCCTTACGGGTCGAAGACCTGGCGGAAATTGCCCGTCTCTCGCGGGCGCGATTCGAGCGCCACCTCAAGCGCATCTTCGGATTGACCCCCGGTCAGCTCTTGGCCAAAACCCGTCTCGACGCAGCCTCCGCCATGCTGAGGGACGAGCCCGAAAAAACCGTAGCCGATGTCGCCCACGCTTGCGGTTTCAGCGATCACAGCGCTTTCAGCCGTTTCTTCAAGTCCGTGGTGGGATTGACGCCGACCGAGTTCCGTCAAACCCTGCCGCGCCCCTGACTCCCTGCGCTTCAATTAAAGCCGGCGGCGGACGACGGGCGCGAAGTCCTCCCTCTCGCTTGCGCCGAAAGAGCGTCCCTCCTATAGTTCGTTCTCTATACGAACATACCCAGGGCCTGCCGAGGACCCGCCATCGGCCGGTTGCCACGGTTATGATCACTCGGTATCAACACTCGGTTATAAACACTGAAGGAGCGAGCCATGCGCGCCTATCTCTTGATCCCTGCCGTCCTGCTCTCCGTCGTCGCCGTCGGTTGTGTCTCGAAAAGCGACCACGAGGCCCTACAAGCTCAGCTCGACAGCTGCCTTCAAGAGAAAGCAGAGGTCGAAGCTGAAGTGATCTCCTGGGAGCAGCGATTTGACCGTGAATCCGCCAGATGGACCCAAATCGGTGATTCCGTGGCTGAGGCCGTTCCCCAAGCCCTGACGGAAATGCACGATGAGCGGACTCGAATCCTCAAGATGGTTCCCGAGCAGGTCCAGAACGAGGTCTCCGACTATCTCGACGAATACTTCAATACCGTGATGTCGGGATTCGATCGCATGGCCCAGGACAACCGAGACCTGAGGGTCGAGGTCTTGGGTATGCAAAAAGCGATGGAAGTTCTAGGGCACGACACCAAGGCGATCGGTCGGGCGATCGACGAATCGCTGACGGACGAAAAGGGTCGGCGTCAGAAGCTGGCCCAGGACTTGGCAGACATTATCGATTTGGTGGTGGAGTACGACCAGACTCGCCTCAACTGCAAGGGCTGCCCGGACCGCTTGAAGATGCGCGACAAATCCCGCTCCGCCCTGCTCGCCTTTCACCAAGACCTCATGAGCGATTTATCCAGGCTCCAAACCTACGCGGCAGCCCCCGCGGGCGCCGAGCCGAAATCCAAAGCTCCTGCGGCGGACGCTGCTGCAGAACCGACAGCGTCCGCCGAAGAGGCTCCCGTAGAAGGCTAGCCTTCTACCGGATCCGCCGCCGAACCCCCGCCGCCAAACTCCATATAAATCAGCGGGTTGGGTGCTTCCTGAGCCGATGCGAACGGTCGCTGTAAGCTGCTCGGATGCCCAGCCCGTTTTTTTGTGCCCACTTGTTTTTTTGTGCCCACTTTTTTCTGAGGTTGATATTTCAGCCGGAGATGCGGGGGAAAAGAGGCGATAGGCTGGAACTCCTCGGACCTGATAAGATCTCGCCGCGACGAATCGCTATAGCATCCAATATCAAGATTCTCGCGAAAGCAATCCACAACAGCTCGTTGCAAGCCTCTACAGTGCAGTAAGCACAAGCGGAATTCAATCGGGTACGTTCTTTCTATTTCCTTCACCTCCGCCTAGGAGATACACATATGGCAACCTTGACCCCAACCCAATCCGAGGGCCTGACCACCAAACGGGCCCCTTTCATTGAAGAAAGCCAAAGTCGCGGCGATCTCTTCATCGAGCAGCCCTACCACCTTTACAACGAAGACAATCAGGAATCGTGGCGCCGGCTCTACTCCCGCATGACGCCCCGCTGGCAACGGTACGCCCATCCCCGCTTCTTGGAGGGGGTCAATAACCTGGCTCTTTCGTCGGATGCAGTGCCGCGCCTAGAGGACATCAACCGATTCCTCGAGCCCCTTTCCGCTTTCAAAGCCAAAGCTGTCGCGGGTTATGTTCCGGCCTATATGTTCTTTGATTGTTTGCGCCAGCGGGAATTCCCCACCACCATCACGATCCGCGACAAGGATACTCTCGACTACCTCCCCGAGCCCGACATCTTCCACGATGTCGCCGGGCACGTGCCGATGCATACGGATCGCCATTTTTCGGATGTCTTGGTGCGTTTCGGTGAAGTTGCCAGAGCCGCAGCCAAACGGGCCTTGGAAATCCCCGACCAGCAGCGTCGAGTGCACGTGGTGGAGTCGAATATCAAAGCGTTGGCCCGATTCTTTTGGTTCACGGTCGAGTTCGGGCTGATGCGGCATGAGCCAGGGTCTGAGGAAATCAAGGTCTACGGATCTGGCCTGCTCTCTTCGTACGGAGAAATCGAGCATTGTGTCGCTTCGGCCGATGTCCAGAGATACCCTTTCCAATTGGAGTGGGTTATCAATCAATATTTTGAGATCGACAAATACCAACCCCTGCTCTTCGTCGTGGACTCCTTCAAGCACCTCTTTGAGCAGGTCGACTTCTTGGAAACCTGGCTTCGCGAAGGCAAGCTCGACAACGTCAGCCCCGGCGAGCCGTTGATCAACGAAGAAGATTTGCGCAGCTTCTTGAACGCCTCGTTCGAATAAAAAGCCACGTCATTCTTCTTTCTAAGCCACCCTCGCGCTCTTGAGCCGCTAGGGACCGGGGCTTTCTCGCTCTTTGAACGGTTTGAAATCCGCTTCACGGTTTAATGCAGCCTGTAATGTTCAATCGACAGGATACTGAATCATGAAGAAAGACGACCCAAACCCGACCTTCGTCTCCGCTCTCGAATCCGAGATTTCGGCCCCGCGTCCGGCTCTCGTGACATGGCAAGAAGATCAAGCACGTCTCGATCGCGCACGTCCCGAGCGGACCCGTCGAAACCGATCCATCTACATTCCGCCGTTTCCCGTGCAAGCAGGAAAGCCAGGCTCGTCGCTTCGGTGGCGCGATGAGGTGCCCTCGGGTCTCAAGTCTTTCAACTAGCTGGTGAACTCATCGTTCACTGGTGTCGTCGCGTGGACCTTCGCGGTTCAACAACGCAAGCGATCTGCCTCTGAAGGGCTCTTCCCTCGCCCGTCCCTGAAAACCCCCGGCTGTCCACCGGGGGTTTTCGCATTTCCGATCTTCCTTGACCGATCTTCCTATGGAAAGGATTGATGAATCGGCCCTTGGTAGGACAGACGGGGTCGAATGAGTCGGCCCTCCTGTTGCTGCTCGCGGGCATGGGCGATCCAACCTCCCGTGCGGGCGATGGCAAAAACCGGTGTGAAGAGGTCCGAAGGCAACCCCAGACCATGCAGGAGCAAGGCGGTATAGAACTCGACATTGGTTCTCAGGCGGCGACCGGGCTTGTGCTCATCGAGCAACCGGATAGCCACGGACTCGACCTCCTTCGCTAACGCAAAGAGCCGGCGATCCTGCTCCGTCGCCGACCCGTCCGAGAACAAAGCTTCCGCAGCCCGGCCGAGCACCTCGGCTCGGGGGTCACGGACTTTGTAGACCCGATGTCCGAATCCCATCAGCCTCTCACCTCGTTCCAGCTTCTCCCGAAGCACGGCCTCAGCCAGCTCCGGCCGGTCGATTGCTCGAACCTGGTCTAGGGCAGGGCCGGGAGCGCCCCCGTGCAAAGGACCCGAGAGCGCACCTAAAGCGCCGATGATCGCCGAGCTCAAGGACGCACGGGTAGAAATGATCACCCGGGCGGTGAATGTCGATGCATTGAGCCCGTGGTCGATCACCGTGTTCAAGTAGGTGTTGAGCGCCCGCCCCCTTGCTTCCGCAGGGATGGACCCATTGAGGTGGAATAGAAAGGCGGCCGCAAACCCAAGCGCGCGCTGGTCTTTAGACTCCACGGCTTTTGGCTCCACGGGCTCCGATCCCCGGCGCAATCTTTCGAAGGCCGCCACAGCCATGGGCAAACGCGCCAAAAGGGCGAGGGCCGAGGCATCGAAACCCGAACGGGGCGTCGGATCCTCCGGCCAATCCAAGGTGCCTGCCGCCATGCGCAGAGCATCCATGGGACCCACGTCTCGATCTGCCGCTTGGCGTAGCACATCGATCGTGATCGTCGGTAAGGAACGACGCTCTGCCAGGTCCCGGCAGAACGCCTCGAGTGTCGATGGATCAGGGAGCCGGCCGGTCCAAAGCAGAAGAACCGTCTCTTCGAAAGTGGCCTTGGGGGCTATCTCCTCCACCGGGTAGCCGCCGATGACCAGGGAACCGCGTTCGCCGTCCACCCGGCTCATTCGGGTCGTGGATAAGAAAATCCCATCCAGCCCCGGGTGAAGCTCCGGTTTCGGATCCAAGGGTAGGGTTTCTCGAATCTTTGCTGCTCGAATCTTTGTTTCTCGAATCTGTGGGATCGTCATATATCCTCCGCGGTTCGGTTCACGCCCCGGGCACACCTCATCAGCGATGACGGTGACTCTCGGCGATTGAATGTTCAGTGGAAGATCCCGGAATCCAGCCCAACCAGCTGGGCGTAGAACCATATTGATTGACCGACACATTGATGTCAATATTGATTCTGTAATCAATATATAGACCAACCCTCACTCTCACCTCCAATCCACAGCGCTGAAAGTAGGCACATGCAAGGATTCTTAACGGCTGAGCAAGCTGCTGAGCGGCTCGGTATTCGGCGAGAGACCCTCTACGCCTACGTCAGCCGGGGGCAGATCCAATCCACAGAGAGCGCCGACGGCCGGAGCAAGCTTTATCGTCTAACCGATATCGAGGAGCTGGAGCAGCGCAAGGAGCAACGCCGACGCCCGGCCAAGGCTCTGCGCGAAGCATTGCACTTCGGCAACCCGCTGTTGGAGTCCTCGCTCACCTTGCTCCAGGGCGGCCAAATTTTCTATCGGGGCCAGAACGCGGTGGAATTGTCGCGAACTCGAACGTTCGAGCAAGTGGCAAGTTGGCTTTGGCTGGAAGATTTCGACGCCGCGGAAGAGATCTTTCCATCTCGCCCTCGGTGTACCCCAGGGTTGGCCCACACCCTCGCCGAGGGTTTGAAACGACCTTGGGCCGTGGAGAGCCTGCAGATCTACGTGCCGATTTTGGCCCAAGCCGATCCGCGCGCTTGGACGTCGGAGTCGCCGTCACAGGTCGCGAGGGCCGGCGCCCAATTGCTACAAGACCTCGTAGAGCTCGCAAGCCTCCAAACCGGCACAACAGCCGGGCCGACGGCCAGAGAGCACGATCTCAAAGGTCCTTCGTCCATCGCCTGCCGGCTGGCTCGGGCATGGGCCTCCCCTTCCCTGGGAGACCTTAAAAATGCAGCCCCGCCGCTGCTCGACTCGGCCCTCATCCTATGCGCCGACCACGAACTCAACGTCTCATCCTTCTCCGCCCGATGCGTCGCCTCCGCGGGCTCGCCCATCCACTCTGCGGTCGGCGCCGGCTTGGCTGCCCTGCACGGCTTTCGGCACGGGGGCCATACTCGCCGAATCGAAGGATTGTTGAGGGAAGCAGAAACTCCACGGGGCGTCGAGGAGGCGATCTCCGACCGACTTCGACGCGGAGAGCCCGTACCCGGTTTCGGTCAACCCCTCTATCCCGATGGGGATCCCCGTTACGGCGAAATCATCGCGCGGATTGGAGAACTCATGCCCAATACCCTAGTGCTCGAATGGGCCCAGGCCTTGGAATCGGCGGGACGAGACTTGCTGAACGAACGGCCGACCGTGGATATCGGGCTGGCTCTAGTGGCTAAGGCCCTCGGATTGCCCAGAGACGCGGCCCTAACCCTTTTCGCCTTGGGTCGAACCGTCGGCTGGGTAGGCCACGCCCTCGAACAATACCAACGGGCTCAGCTCATCCGGCCAAGAGCCCGCTACGTGGGCATCGCCCCGCGCACCGCCCCACAGACTTAGCCGGAGCCCATCCAGAAATGGGGTTTTCCGATGAAACCAAGACCCCACCACGGGCTAAAGCCCGAGGCTGCCCAAGTCTTGCCCCTGACGGGGCTGCCCTGCATCTTTTCCGGGCCGTCCCCGCCAGGGGACAAGGGGTTACTAGCCTCGGAATTTATTCCGTGGCTGCAACGAACGATATCGGTTCCGCACTTCCTCGCAGGTTTGAGGCTGAAGGCTTTGCTAGATCCCATCCAGAATTGGCTCGATAGGGTCGACCCAGCGCCCCTGCGCCGCCCCGCCAAGCAGAAAAACTGGACAGACCCACAGACTTAGCCGGAGTCGAGCAGCTCCATCATTTCCTCTTCCGTCAGAACTCGGACGCCAAGGTTCTGGGCTTTGGTGAGCTTCGAGCCGGCGGATTCTCCGGCGACCACGAAATCCGTCTTTTTTGAAACCGAGCCCGTGACGTTCGCTCCTGCGGCTTCGAGCAACTTCTTGGCCTGCCCTCGGGCCATGGAAAGGGTGCCCGTCAACACCACGGTTTTGGCCACAAATGGACCGTTGCTCGGCGCCGTGGTCACCGGCTCCGGTTGCCTGACGGAAACCCCGACGGCCCGCAGCTTTTCCAGCCGCTCACGGTTGTGACTATCGGCAAAGAATCGAATCAGGGAATCCGCGACCTTCGGACCGATCTCCGGCGTATCTTCGAGAGTCGCCCGGTCCGCGGCCATCAATCGGTCGAGATCACGAAAACGTTCTGCCAGCTTCTTGGCAACCCCAACTCCCACGAACCGAATTCCTACGGCAAATAGAAGATGAGCCAAGGTCCGCTGTTTCGACTTTTCCAGCTCGGCCAACACATTCTCAGCGGATTTCTTGCCCCAACCTTCCAAGGCCTCCAGGTCCTCGAGGGTCAGGTCGTAGAGGGAGGTGTAATCTTCAATCAGGTTGGCGTCCAAGAGTTGGGCCACGGTTTTTTCACCCAGCCCTTCAATGTCCATGGCGTTCCTGGAAACGAAATGCTCTACGCTTTGGGCGACCACCGCGGGGCAAGCGGGATTGACGCAGCGGACCGCGACTTCCCCCTCGAATTGCACCACACCTTCACCGCACTCCGGACAGGTTTCCGGGATGGCGAACGGCACGGCCGAGTCGGGTCGCTTCTCCAAATTGACCGAGATCACCTTTGGGATGATGTCCCCGCCCTTCTCCACCTGCACAAAATCCCCGATGCGCACGTCTTTTCGAGCCAAATCCTCGTAATTGTGCAGGGTTGCGCGCTTCACGGTGGTGCCGGCCAGGAGCACGGGCGCCAGCTCGGCAACGGGCGTCAGGGCACCGGTCCGACCCACCTGCACGGTGACCCCTAGGATCTCGGTTTCGGCCTGCTCGGCCTCGAATTTATAAGCGATCGCCCACCGCGGGGCCTTGCCCGTGCGTCCCAGGCGCTGGTGAAGGCTCAGGGGATCGACCTTGATCACCACCCCATCGGTTTCGTAGTCGAGTTCGCGACGCTGATCCCGCCATTCGCGGATGTAGGCGTGCAGTTCCTGAGCGTCGGCACAACGCCTCCAGGTGTCCATCACCGGCAGCCCCCAGGAAGTCAGGGTCTGCAAGATGTCACCGTGGGTGGCCACCCCCAAGTCGGTCACCGACTGAAAGATCGCCACCTCCAGCCGACGCCGCGCGACCTCTCGGCTGTCCAGCAACCTGATGGTGCCGGCGGTGGTATTGCGAGGATTGGCATAAAGCGCCTCACCCTCTTCCTCTCGACGTCGGTTCAGGTCCTGGAAGACAGTTCGAGGCATGTAGATCTCACCCCGCAGCAGCAGGCGATCCGGCACCCCTTCCAGACGCAGGGGCAAGCGCCGAAGCGTCCGAACATTTGGGGTCACATCGTCGCCGAGTTCGCCGTTTCCGCGCGTGACCGCCCGGCTTAAGATGCCCTGTTCATAGAGCAGCGAGATCGAGACTCCATCGACCTTCAGCTCCGCCACATAGGAGAGTTCGGCATCGGGCACCAGGCGGCGGACCCGCTCCACCCAATCCTCCAGCTCCCCTTCGTCGTAGGAGTTGTCCAACGACAGCATGGGCGGATCGTGGACCACCTGCTGGAAGCCTTCCACCGGCTCTCCGCCCACCCTTTGGGTCGGGCTGTCCGGCTGTCGAAGATGGGGATGGGTTTCTTCCAGCGCGCCGAGACGCTGCATCAAAGCATCGAATTCTCGATCCGTGATTTCAGGCCTATTCTCGACGTAATAAAGCCGACTATGGAATTCCAGCTTACGGCTGAGGCGAGAGATCTCTTCCGCTGCGTTGGATTCGGAGATTTCTTCGGGCGCGGGCAGCTCAGTCATGGGTCTCCGGGTCGCCAGTGGGCACTTTCAGGTTGTCGGAATCCGTCTCGTTTTGCTGTGTGCGGGGGCCCCAGGTCACCTCAACGGCAACCTTTCCCCCTGGAACCAGATTCAGCAACTTCACTCGAACATCACAAAGTTCCTCGCTGATCGATCCCGGCTTCAGCTGCACCCGTTTCTCGAGATCTTTGCAGCGGATGTGCAGGACGGCGGAGCGCAGGAAGGGAGCGTCCAAGAAGGTCACACCCGCTCTTCCGCCGCCCGCCAATACCGTCATTCCCTGTGAGATCTCAAAATGTTGGGGGCTCTGGGCATAGTCGCCGATCTTCATCTGCCGCAGCATCAGCTCCAACATTCCAAAACCGACCGCCAGAATCACGAGGATGACGAGCCATCGTCCAGTCATGGGCCAATCCTATCCGAGCATGGCTTAGAATTCCCCCATCGTGAATCAAGAAACCAAGCTCGAAGGCGTCATCGACCGGCTGATCTACAGCAATGAGGAAACCGGTTGGACGGTCGCCCAAATGACCGTGCGCGCCCAGGGTGAGGTGGTGGTGGTCGGCGACCTGCTCGGAGTCCAGCCGGGGGAAACCTTGTCGGTGGAAGGCCGTTGGATCAAAGACCCGCGATTCGGAAAGCAATTCCGGGCGAGTTCGTTCAAGACCATTCGTCCGACCACCTTCATCGGCATCGAACGGTATCTTTCTTCGGGATTGGTCGAAGGAATCGGACCGGCAATGGCCAAACGGCTGGTTCAAACCTTCGGCATCGACACTTTGGAAATCATTGACAGCGAGCCGGAACGGCTCCGCGAGGTGGAAGGAATCGGCAAGGTACGCAGGGCCAGAATCTGCGATGCTTGGCGAACCCAGAGCAGAATCCGAGACCTGATGGTTTTTCTCCAGGGTCACGGCGTGTCCGCCACTCATGCAGCCAAGATTCACGAACGTTATGGCGACGACGCGCTGCGGGTGGTCAAGACCACTCCCCACCGCTTGGCCCAGGACCTACGCGGCATCGGCTTCAAAACCGCCGACAAGATGGCGCGCTTAGCCGGAGTCGCCGTCGACGCCCCCGAGCGGGTCGAGGCCGGAATTCTGCATGTGCTCCAACAGGAGGTTGACAAAGGTCACGCGTTTGTCGAGCAACTCGAGTTGATCGAAGGGGCGGTACAGCTTTTGGGAGTCGATCCGCCTGCAACCCAACAAGCTATTGAACGCCTGATCGATCGCGGGCAGCTGGCGTTGGTGCCGATCCCCGGCTTCGAAGGAAAGGCGAGCCACATCGTCGGTGATGCCATCTATCCACGTTGGCTCGAACGCACCGAGGCAGGGCTCGCCCAACGCCTGCGCGCGCTGACCGCCCAAACCCGCCTGCCGTTCCACCTCGATACCGACCGAGCGATCCAATGGTACGAGCAACAAGCGTCGATTCAGCTTGCAAGCCAGCAGCGATCGGCCCTGGCTAAGGCTTTGACCGCCAAGGTGATGGTGCTCACCGGAGGCCCCGGCACCGGCAAGACCACCCTCGTGCGGGGCATTCTGGACATTCTGCGACGCAAAGAGGTGAAAATCCAGCTGGCAGCCCCCACTGGCCGGGCTGCTAAAAGGCTTCAAGAATCCACCGGACAAGAAGCCAAGACCCTGCACCGTCTGCTCGAAGTGCGACCAGACACCGGCGGTTTCATGCGCGGGCCCGACAACCCCCTGACCGCCGACTTGGTGGTCATCGACGAAGCATCCATGCTCGATCTGCCCTTGGCCTATTCCCTGGTCAAGGCTCTAGCCGACGAAACCCGGTTGATCTTGGTCGGTGATGTGGACCAGCTGCCGTCCATCGGCCCAGGCCGGGTCTTAGCGGATCTCATCGACTCCGGTGAGGTGGAAGTCGCTCGATTGACCGAAATTTTTCGCCAAGCGCAGGCCAGTCAAATCGTCGTCAATGCCCATCGAATCCGTGCGGGGCTGATGCCCATCAACGCCCCCAAAGGCTCCGAGGACAGCGATTTCTATTTTATTGAGAGGGCGGAGCCGGAGCCGATTCTCGACGTGATTCGGCGTCTCGTGTCAGATCGAATCCCCAACCATTTTAAATTGAACGCCATGGGAGATATTCAGGTCCTCACTCCCATGCAACGAGGTCTGCTGGGGGCAGCCAACCTCAACGCAGAACTGCAAGCCCTGCTCAACTCCAAGGGCGTAGAGATCCAACGGGGAGGTCACCTACTGCGCACTGGTGACAGGGTCATGCAACGCCGCAACAACTACGACCTGGGCACTTTCAACGGTGATATTGGGCGCGTTATCGGCTTCGATCTGCAAGAACAGCGGGCGACGATCGAAATGGACGGACACATGATCATCTATCCGTTTTCGTCCCTAGATCAGCTGACGTTGGCCTACGCCTGTTCCATCCACAAGAGTCAAGGCAGCGAGTATCCGTGCGTGGTGATTCCCTTGCACACACAGCATTTCACTTTGCTTCAGCGCAATTTGATCTACACCGCCGTAACCCGCGGACGCAAACTGGTGATTATCGTCGGTAGCCGACGCGCCTTGGATATTGCCGTCCACCAGCAAACCTCCAAACGACGTCGTTCTCTGCTCGCTGAGCGTCTCAGAGCCGAGGTCTTGGAGGTTTGAGCGCTCAGTGGTGTTTGAGCGCTCAGTGGTCCAGATCGTGGATCAGCACCACTCGATCCTCTGTCGGAAGCCCTTGGTTGGATTCCTCCTCCACCAGGGCTTCGAGATCGGGGCCCATGCGTCCCGCCGCGAGTTCTCGAAAACCGAGCTTGCGGTAGAAAGGCGCGTTCCACGGGATGGCACGAAATGTGGTGAGCGTCACCCTGGAATAACCTTGCTCTCGAGCTTGATCGAGGACCCGATTGACCAAAGATCGGCCAAGACCGCGTTGCCCATGCTCGGGATGCACATCCATCTCCTGCAAATGAGGTTGGCCATCCACCAGAGACGTAAAGGCAAATCCCACCGGTGATTCCTCAGGGTCGTCACCGGATGCCCAGGGGCGCCGGGCCGAGGGTCGCTCAGCAGCGCCCGCCAATGCCACCCACAGCCGTTCTTCGCGCTGAGCCGCGATAAGAACCGACAGGCCCGTGACCTGACGGTCCGCCAGGTTGGGATAACCAACGTCGACAAAGAGTCGCGCTGCTGCTCGTTCGATGCCCGGGAGGGCAGCTACATCGCCTAAGTCGGCGAGTCGGATGGAATAAGAAAACTGAGAATGTTCCATAGTAACCACCTAGAGAATCTCGACCTCGACCGGTCCTTTGATCCGTGCCATACAGGCCAACCGACATGGGCCGGGCTCGAGCTCACACAGCTCTTCGAGGGTCTCTGCCTCCCCGTCGCCGGGAGGTGACTCTAGGTTCTCCCGACCTGAAATGATTCGAATGGGATCGCTGCCGCAGACTCCAGAATGGCATTCTGCTGAGATCTGCACACCGTTGGCTTCGGCGACTTCACAAATGGTTTGCCCCGGCAAGACCGGGAAACGCTTTCCTGAAGGTTGGAAGACCACCAGCGGCGCAGCTGCGACGGCTGCCGACGAACCAGAGGTCGAGGGCTCCCGCTTCAAGGCAGCCGACGTGCCCGGCTCCGTCCATTCCGAGGATTCAGCCTTGTCCTTTCTCGGTCGTTGGAGACCCGCGTCAAAGACGGAGTCTCGACGGAGACTGAGCAAGAAACGCTGTCGGCCCACTTGGAAGCCGTCACCGTGGCGTAGCCGCACCGAGTCACGGACCCGGAGAAACGTGCCGTTGGCACTGGCCAAATCCTTAACCAGGAGCTTGTCCGCGTCTACGGTGAACACCAGCTGTCTGCGCGATAGGGTTCCGTCATTGGCATCGAGTATCAGATCGGGCGCCTTTCTTCCTGCGATAACTGTACCTTGTTTGAGGGAATGCTTGCCGAGTTCGCGCCCCTTGGCGTCGTAGTGAACCAAGACAAATCCTTTTTCCTTCTGACGCACCAACAAAAATTGCCGCCCGGCCCGTAAGAGATCGCCGTCGATCAACGAAGCCTTGGCGTCGGAACGGACTTTTAGGAAGACTCCGTTGGCAGAGCCGTCATCACGCAAGACCGTCCCGTCTTCGCCAACCGCAATCGATGCGTGGCTCTTAGACATCAGTGTATCGTCAGGGAAAGATAAATCGCAGCCGCGTCGACCGATAGTCGTGATCGAATTCGCTGCCAGCGGCCTTTCTTCCTCCTCCATCCCACCGGGCAAGACTCCCACCAGCCACGCGGCAGGCTGCTTTCCCAGCTTCGGAGGTGACGAAGACGAAGGAACCTCAGGGGTCTCGTCGACCACGTCCACGCTGACCAATCCGGTCCCTTCTTCGGGCGGCTCCGGATCGGCGACCTCACCCACCTCGAGACTGATGTCGGCCACCCCGTCGATCCGCTGACGGACGACCTGGGCCACCAAGACACCGTCACGAAGCGCTGCCTTGATGTTGCCGCGGTGTCGGACTTCTTTGAAAGTCTTGGGATCTGCGTTGAAATCTTCGGCTTCGAGATGGGCCTGGCTCAGGATGTCGCCCATCAGGTAGACATTCGGCAGCTCGGTTTCGAGGTAGCGATTGACCACCATGCGCTTCTTGCCGCGCCGGCCGACCGCCATTCGAATTCCGAACGAGGCCAGCAGCTCTTCCGGCAAATCCTCACCGATACAAGCCACGCAAAGCTCTTTGGGAAACTCCAAAACCGACGTTTCGACCGGTCGATCAGCCATCACCCGACGATCCAAGCGCAGCAGCAAATACTGCCGACGATCATCGCCCGGACAAACCATCAATGGCTCGCTCCTAGGGTGATAACGAATGTTGCCGTTGCCGGCATAGGCCTCGAAAAAGACCTCCGCCAAGGCTTTGGAGACCCGGGGCAGTCGGTCGCCTCGATACGACCAATAGACCTCAGATTTGTCTTTGGCGGCCACTTTGGCGTTGGAGATCCCGATCACTGCTTCGGCGGCAGAGGTTCCGCCACCGATCACGCAAGCCGGCTGGCCAACGTAATTACGAGCGTCTTCGAGGCGAAATGCTATGCCTTCTGTATCTCCAGGGATATCGAAGCGGCGGGGCACACCACGGCCCAAGGATAGAGCCACATGGCGGGCGATGATCGTGCCGTCCATGCGGGTCCGATGGTCGTAAACCCGGGCTTGGTACTCACCGGATTCTTGACGGGTCAGCCCCAGAAGCTCGACGCCCACATGCACGTTGATACCCGAGTCCCGGCGGAGCCCTTTGTACAGGGCACATAGATCATCCTTGTCGATCGGCCCAAACGCCATGCGCTGCACAAGGGAGCCACCGTCTGGAAAGCGCATGTGGTCGCCGCCACCGAATCCCGGCAGAATCAGCTTGTCTTTTGAGTAGTCGCGGATCCGGCGCATCAAATCGTCGGCTTCGAGCAGCACGACTTTCAAGCCCAGCTCGTGGCCGCGCAGCGCAGCAGCCAAGCCGGCTGGGCCTCCTCCGACAATCAGCAGATCCATGACTTCCTGATCGGTCAACGTTACTCCTCCCAACCATCCGCAGCTAAGACTCGGGCTTCCAAGGCACCGAATCTTACCTCTTGCCCGGGTTTCAGGACGACCTCCTCAGTGATGGCCTGTCCTTCGACAAAGGTTTTGTTCCGGCTTCCCAGATCCTTAACCGCCAGCCGGCCAGCGGAAACCACGAAAACCGCGTGACGACGCGAGACCTCGGGGCTGGAGGGCCGGATGTCCGCCCGTGGATCTCTACCGACGAGATTATCCCCATCCTTCAGACGATGGCGAACCGGTCCCTCTTCGGTTGAAATCTCTAGGAAGAAAGTATCACTGAATTCGGGGGGCTGCTCGACCAATGACGGCTCAATGGGCTGCGGATCGTCCGGGATGCTCACCGTCGGCATGGGTGGACGCCCGCTCGGCCCGGGAACCGCGTCCGGATCGGAGGTTTCTGACCGGTCGGTTGGACCCGCCATGGAAGCGGGAGAGTTGGCCGAGTCCCCGAGGTGGGTGGCGGGAAGGTCACGCCCCACCGACCCGTCCTCGCCGGACACCCCTGCCTGTAGAAAACCGGGCAATGGCAGCGACAGTTTGTCCATCACGGTGTGCTCGCGCGACTCCTCTACAGCTCTGGCCTCGACAAGTCCCCCCTCGACAGCTCCGTCCCCGGCAGCTCCCTTTCCCCCCGAAAATCCCGGCAGGGCCAGGGGCAGGTTTTCGAGCAAGGTAATTTCAGAGGTTTCGCCAATCCGGCGGGCCACTGCCTGAGCCACGGAAACCGGCGCCAAACCTTCTCCTCGATGCCGCTCTGCGGCCCTTTGCTCATCGATAAAAATAAAGTCGAAATGCTCTGCCAAAGTGATGACGTGCAAATGGCCCAATGGCTCGGAACGTCGAACGGGCTCGCCGTCGAGGCGGGTGCCGTTGGAGCTTTCCAGGTCTTCCAACATATAACAGCCGCGCTTGGAGTCTTTCCAAATCCGTGCGTGACGATTCGACAGCAGCTCCGGCTTGAGCACAATGCTGTTGCGGGAGCTCCTTCCGAGCGTGGCTTCATCGTCGATGGGGAAATCCCCTTTCAGCTTTCCTACTCTGCTGATCAATCGCGCGGGCACGAGTTCCTCCTATTCCTCACCCAGGTCGGGCTCGACCGCCTGGGTTTCCGCATTGAGTTCGATTGGCTCTGCTGTCCCTGTCCCGGCCGATTCGGAGTTCTCCAAAGAGTCGGCACCCTCCCGTTTCCCAGAGCTTGCCTGAAGGGCTGAAAGACCTTCCAGGTCCTCTGGACCTACATAGCGAAGGAAGTCCGCCCGTCTTTCCGCGTCCGGATGGAAGAGGTGACAGGTCACACAGCTGCTGGTCACGCTCCGAGGGGTGTGACACTCCCGGCAGGTGGCAATGGTCGGAAGGTTGTGGATGCCCGCATGGTCCACCGCCGGATCAGGATCGCCCCCGGAGACCACATCCAAAATGGGAATCTGCTGGTGGCAATCCAAACATCGCCGTTGGATTATGTGAGCCCCGTGGTCGAACTCCGCCTTGTGCAACGTCCTCTGGTCTCCGTTGACCCTGACCACGGTGGCATTCTCCACCCAATGACAGCCGGTGCACGGCTCGGTCAGATCGCCGATCAGCAACTGTGCCTCGCTCAGGATCTCTTCCGGTAGATCCTTCGGCTCGCTCAAGGCCAGCAGAAGCTCCGTTTCGTCCAGCGGAGCAAACGGATCGGCCAAAGCCCGGCGCGCCCGAACCAGCAGGCCTTCCAAGTCTCGGAGTTGATCCTGGAGCCCGGAGTCCGGGGTGCCCCTCAGGCCCCGAATCTGATCTTCGAGGGTCGAAATCGCTTCTTCGTAAAGTCGGCGCTGATCGCTCGCTGCCACATCGGGTGAGGTCACCAGGAGATCGGCCAAACCCGCATCGTCATAGAGCAGCCCCCTCAGGCGACGAAGGTTGTGAAGAATCCAGGGATCCTCGTGATAAATGGTGGTTTTGGCCACGCTTCTACCCGCTTGGCGGAATTCGGTCGGATCGGTGTAAAACGCCCAATCGATGCCCGGGCCGAGATCGGCTCGGATCATTTCCAACGTTTCTACGCCGAGACCACCGGCTTCGAGATCCTCGCCTTCCGCGACCGCCAACCTAGGGGTGGCCGTGCCGGCGGTCAGGTGGCAAGACTCGCAATGGCGGTCGAAGTTGATGGGCCCGAAGGTGCGACCGTCCGGCTCGGGCTGATGACAGACCAAACATGCTTGCTCGACATCGGCCCAGCCCCGGTCCTCCATGACTTCTTTGACGTGGAAGCCGTGACCGAAATTCAAGGCATCGTCATCGCCGTCGGGCACCTCTGCAAAGGCGAATTCCGGGTGGCCGTCGACGAAGGAGCCTTGTTGGTGACAGGTCAAACAACGGGCATCTACCACCGCCGTCAGATTCGCCGTGCGCCCTTGGTGCTCGGTGTGGCACTCGGCGCAGGTCATCTCGTTCACGGACGCCACAACTTGTTGGAAATCGTTGCTGCGATAGAGATAGTGAGCATCGAAGGAGTAGGTTCCGAGGGGATCCCCGAACTTCTCGTGGCAAGTTGAGCAGGCGTCGTTGGTAGGCGCCTCAAATCCGCCGTGGCAAGCCGCGCAATCTCTTTCCAGCACCGCATGGCCGGACGACAGGGGTCCACCGGACAAGAAAGTGCCTCCGGAGAATCGATCCACCATGGAATAGGCGAGAAAAACGGCTCCGACTACCAACCCCAATCCCAAGAGGGCCAGGGGTCGGCGGGGAATCACGTAGCTGGAGGCCACGGGCAGCTTGGGGGCACCATAGACCCCTTTTCCCGGTCGTTTGGGCTTACGTGCCATATCGATCTCCGAACCGTGTCGCGGACCGGAGGCCGTCGATCGGCCTCCAGGTCGAACCTGCCATTGGCCTGTTGTGGGTCAGCAAAAACATCAGTAGTAAGTCACCGCGCCGATGTGCAACAGCACCACGAGCACCAGGAAGACCGATGCCGGGACATGAAGCCACAGCCACGTCCTGAGGAGTTGTTGGAGGGTGAAATGGGCATCGAGGTCCAGCTTTGCGCGATAGAGCTGCTCGAGTTCGTCGAGTCGCTGCTTTTCCTCACTGCTGAGCAATCCGCGAAGATGGTCGATCGGATCCAACCGTCTTCCTCCGCCCGCATCCAGCAGCACTCCTAGGTCACGACGAGGGGCTGCCATGGCCGACGCCAAGCTGTTGGAATAGAGGGTTCGAACGGGCGTATCACTCGCTTCTGCCACCTCACGGGCCCGCCGGCGCAGCTCGTCCACGTGATCGCCGATCCGATCGTAGTGGACTTCCGTGGCCGTGCCCGCAGCCAAAATCCGAGGCACAATCCGCTGGATCAGCAATCCCAGTGCGCCGGTGGCGACCACCCACAGCGCCAAACCCCACAACCACCACCCCATGGCGCCCGTGGGCCATCTGGGCCCGGCATGCAGGGCGACCAAGAACAGGAAGAGACCGCCCCCGTAAAGGTGCAGCTGAAGCCAAGCCGCGGCCGTGCCGAGCTTTAAACGGGTGCTCATGCTGCGAGTCCGCCGCCGGACACCATAGGCAGCGGCCACCAACATGATCACCGCAGCCGCGATGCCACAGGCCATTCCCGCCCAGTCGCCGGGCCACATCCCGCCCTCGAGCCAACCGTAAACCCCTCTGGCCATCAGCGCCACAGCACCGATCAACAGAGAGATCCGACGCCAGAATCCGGTGGCCCAGCGACGTGACGCTCGACCGACCTTGCCCGGCGGTACGATTTCTACCGCTGCGAAATCCTTCTTGCCGTCTCCTGGGCTCTCACTCATGACTCTTCAACAGCTCCCGAATCTCATCCAATGAACCGACCCGGAAAGCACAACCCTGAGGACAATTCTCAACGCAAGCGGGACCGTGAGAAGTCTGTTGGCAAAGATCACATTTGCTCGCCACCCGGCGAGGTTGACCGCGCAATCCCGTTGGGATCATGTCGTCGGGCCAGGTCTCATGAAGATCGTGCATGACGATCGCGTCGTAGGGGCAATTATTGGAGCAGGTGCCGCAGCCGATGCACAAGGGATCGTCGATATCCACGACTTCCCTTTCCCCTGACCGATGAATTGCACCGGTGGGACAACCCACCAAACACACCGGATCCCTACAGTGATAGCAGGATCGAGCGACCAGAAAATGCTCGACCTTCTCCCCTTCGCGCACGAAACGAGGACGCCCACCGTGGGTATCTGCACAGGCACTGACGCAGTCGTCACAACGCGTGCAGGTCTCCAAATCGATCAGCAGGATGCTGTTTCCTTGGACCAAGCCATCGTCCAACGCCTTGCGAACGAACGCCGAGCGGCCAGGATCCCGGCGGCTCGAGCCGACCTCCTTCAAGCGTCCAACGGCGCTTTGCCAGAGGCGCGCTTCCACCTCTGGGTTAAAAGCTAGGGTTTGGCGCAGGACCTCGGCGGGCAGCTTGACAATCTCGGAGTATTCAACCGACGTGGCCGTGGTTTCAAAGCACTTCAAATCTTCGACCACCAGCTCCATCTCGCCCAGGGTCATGCCCTTGGAGAGGTAGGTCACCACCAGTTCACCTTCACCGTAACGCTGCGCTAGACGCAAGAAACCGGAGCGCACAACATAAACGGCGTCCGCGGCATCTCCTTCTTGGACCAAGACTTCCCCGGGGTCGAGCGACACCAGCTCAACCATTTCCTCCAATCCCCGAAGGTACATTTCTTCAAGGCCTTGAAAGAGAGGAGTCGACTGCAGCTGACGGCGTAGGGTTCGCTCGCGGTAGAGCTTGTCCAATCGATTCTTCAGCGCTTTGGACTTACGTTTCATCGCCCGCAAGGCCGGCACTCGAATCTGCACCAGACGACACGGCGTGACCGTTCGAGCGGTGACCGATTGTGGCCACCCGCTCATGGCTCCGATTTCCCCGAGCAGCTCCCCGGGGCCCAATCGAGCGCCCTCTTGGGGCAGATGGAAATCGAGGGCCGCAAGGAATGTGATCTCGTGGCTCTCGGTGCCGTCCTTCTTGGCCTTGTCCTTGGCATCTATCGCCACCTGCAAGGTCGGCGCCATCACCGTATGTTCCGAGGGCCCGGTGGGCAGCCTGATCTGCGCGGTTCTTGCGGTATCGAAAATCGGCAAGACCTGGGACGGCTCCCAACCATCGCCGCCTTCGAAGTGGACCTCAATCTCGCCCTCGACGATGAAAAAAGCCAGATCGAGATAGGTGCCTTGCTCGAAAAGCACTGAGCCCTCGCGCCACAAAGCGACCGAGACGTCCGGCGCGATTCGCTCCAGAAATCGATCGTCGAAATCTTGAAAAATCTCGTGCTCGCGCAAGGCTTGCGGGGTTGGTTTCTCGGCCACCAACTCGATGCCCGTATTGCCGCCAAACGAGCTCCAGCGATCTCGAAATTGCTCGATTCGCCTCAATGAGGTTTTCGAGATCTCCGATTCATTCGGCTTCACGATCCGTCTCCTTGGCGTCCACCGTGGACGCGAGCCCGACCTAATTTTTCATACAACAGTTCGACCCGCTCCTTGACCAATTTCAAGATCTCCTCGATCGACGTTTGATCCGACACCTCCGGTAGCTCTGGAAGCTCCAGGGGTGCAGATCCCCGAACCCCTCGGCTCGGGTCGGAACCACTCGACCTGCCGGCGTGCCGAGACACGGGCCGAGGTGCTCGAACGGTTGGACGGCTCGGCCCTGACTCCACCGCCTCCGCCACCGGGTCCCCGCCGGCCGAGATCCTCTGCTGCAAGCGTGCCAAACGAACCTTGGGAATCGCTCCGCGCTCGCCGAGGACCGCTTGGTAGGCCGTTTTGAGCGCGCTTGAAGCCTCAAGGCTGCCGGTCCAATGCTTCACCTGCGCCATTCCGCCCGCAATATCAAAGTCGACGCCGGTCGGATGGCCCGAAGAAATCAAGCGAGGATCGGTGATGTAGTGGCACGAAGCGCAATTGCGCATCCGAACCTTGAGATCTTGAAGGTCCTTCATGCCCAGCTGCAGAGCTTTCTGGAAGCCGGGTCGTTGACGGCCCTGGGACTTCTCCCCTTCCTGGTGCGGGTCTAAATAGGAAGCACCAGGACCGTGGCAGCTTTGGCAGCTGACCCCGTCTTGTGCCTCACGGGTCGCCCTGGCGGTGGCCACCGTGCCGTGGCAATCCATGCACAGGCTGTCGCCTCGGGCCATCTGCTCGGGTGACAAACCATATAACCTAGCAATCTTCGAGGGCTTTCTCGCTCGGTCCAGAAACGGCTCGACAGCGGAATAATGGGGATCGTCGAACCACCAGGCATTCTGATCGCCGTGGCATTTCTGACAGGCAGAGGCCGACAACGTGTGGAATTGGGATTTGGGGCGAAGATGGGTTCTCTTTTCCCCTTCAGCGTCGATCCCGGGAATGATCTCGACCCTTGCCCCAGGTGTGGAGCCCGCCGTGGTGCTGGTGCCCGTGCCATCAGGTCCCGAGCCGGCCGCGGAGCCGCTCCGGCCTTCCGAGGAAGCCACCACCGATTGTCGGTCCGACCCGCCGGGCTGAGGGTCTCGCGGTAGGTCGATCTGCTCACCGGCGATCAGAGGATCCAAAGAAGCCAAGGCCTGGACCGCGCTGCCCGACTCATCGTAATCGGTCAAAAACTTCTGGGTCACCGCCCCCACCCGGTCCGCGGCGGCGAGTAGCTCGGCACGATTTCCGAGCTGGGCTTCAACACCTTTGGCGAGGGTCACCATCTCTTGTGCCGCCGCCAGATCCGAGACCTTGGCCACCGCCCGGACTTCGACCACCGCCGACCGCAATCGACGCTGCATGGCTTTGAAGAACACCCCAGACTCGCTGGCCTCGGCTAGGCCTCGCAGGCTGTATTCGAGGTCCAGGGCGCGCCCGACAAAGTACATGCGACGCTTGTGGATATCGCTCAGCTCGGCATTAACGCTGCCGTCTCCGGTCAGGAACGAATTTAAGAAATTGTGACGGATCTTCTCCATCCAATCGACCAGCTCGAATCCCGAGCTGCCGAGGGAGTGCTTACCCACGTTCACCAATTGCTCGTTGGGCACGGTGTGGCAAGCAAAACAGCTCGCCACCACCGGATAAAGATCCGTCGGGCGACGCATGCCGGCAGCCCGGCTGGCTTCGATTCGAGCCGCCCGATGCTCCGCGGTTTCGGTCGTGTGATCGATGCCTTTGCCACCATAATCGTTGTGAATGTCGATCCAGCCCTCACCGGAGCCGTGGCAGTTTTCGCAGGAAACCCCGGAAACCGCCCGCAATCGTCCCTTCTGCTCCGTAGGCGTGTAATGGCAGTCGAGGCAAATGCTGTCGCGTTTGATCAGCTTGATACCCATCCGTTCGGCGATGGCGGCAGCGGACTCCTTGCGGTGCAGGGTCTTGAAACCCGTGGCGTGAGGCGTCTTATTCCAAACCACCAGCTCCGAGGCGTGGCACTCTCCACAGGATTCGGCGGTCACCACTTCTGAGGGTATGACCCGTCCGGGCTCCGCCGCCGAACCCACAGCGGCAGTCCACGCCATGCAAACATACAGCCCAAGCACGCTTGCTGAAAACCGCAGCGCAGCTGGAAACCGTAGCGCAGCTGGAAACCGTAGCGCAGCTGGAAACCGTAGCGCAGCTGGAAACCGCAGCGCAGCTGGAAACCGCAGCGCAGCCAAAACCGTAGGGGTGGTCCGAATCACCCAAACCCTCCCCACGACTTAAAACTTGAACAACAGCTCGACACGCCCACCAAAAGGCACCTCATCGTCCCCGAAAGAGGACTCACGATGGCCGACGAATCCGTCGAGCACCAGAACTGTGTGTTTGCCGTGAGCGGATTGGAATCGAACCGTCGCCGCGTAGGAATCGTCTTGATCGTCTTCGGTACCGAGACGGTAGCCGAGTTCCATCAGCAGCTGCTTACGTGTGTGGTCGAAGAATCGTTGATAGCCAAAGGCTCCACCAAAAACGTCGGTGGCCCGGCTGGAAAGGGGTGCGTCGAAGCTTCCGAGGTCCGCGGACGCGAAATTGATTCCAGCCCTGCCCAGAGGGCCGGCACCGGCGCCGCCTACGCCACGGGCAGCCGGCACGAAGCTGTCGAATGCCAAGAAGTTGTTGGCGTAGACCAAATCGTGGGTTCCGTGGGGCACCCACGACAGCTCACTGAACAATAGGAGTCCGTCGCTGGTAAAGGGAGTCTCCTCATCGACGGCGTAGGAACCGAGGATTCGGAAGGCGCTGTTCATGGATCCGATTCTCTGCACGGCGCTGACCCCGCCCACCACCAGATCTCCGCTCGTATCCGTGGCTCGCACATAGGCCAAGTCGGCGTCGACCGTGGATTTAAGGAAGTCGGTCGAGGTCAAGAGAGCAAAGAGCTGGGCGTCCCGCTCGTTGAAGGCGCTGGTGTTGACCTCACCCCAGCCGTAAAAGAACGTCGCCCGAAAATTCGACGTGCCCGTCGGCAAGAGCGTGTTGCGGGTCAGCCCTACGCCGTCGATGTTGTCGTTGAGCAACAGACCTTCTTGAAAAAGCAGGTTTTGACGACCGACCGAGAAACCCACGTCCGTCGAGCCGAAATCGTCTCGATCCAGATCGGGGAAAATCTCGCCGAAGTCACCTTCAAAGAAAAGCGTGTCGATATCGGCATCGGTGACGTCTCGAAATTCGCCATCAAGGCTTGGATCGGGACTCTCAAAGAAATACGAAGTGAAGTCACCACCTCCGTCGAGGGCGCGAATACCCACGACCAGACGTTCACTACCCGACAGGGAGAGATTCAGAAAGAGGTCCAGGCGGGTCGCCAGCTCGGTCGTCCGGCCCGAGCCGTTATCCGCTTCAAAGGTCTGAGCCGCGGTCCGCCAATTGCCGAAAACCAGCAGGCTAGGCTGCCAGACCGCGCCGGTGGGTAACTGCAGGCCGGGATTCAAGGTGCCGGTGCCGAGGAAGGGCTCTCCCAGCTCAATCGGCGGTCGCGGACGCTGAGGCATATTCGGATCGAGGGGCCGAGCTTCGTCGGAAAGGCGGCTACCATGGCCGCCGTGATCTCCCGTCTCGCCGTGTCCGCCGTGATCATCGTGGCGATGCGACTCCTCCTTTTCACCTGGCTCACCGTGCTCAGGCTCACCGTGCTCGGAGTCGACGGAAATATCGCTCCCGGGATGGTTTGCCACTTCCTCGGAAGGGCTTTCCGCTGCGAGGGGCAAAGCGACGACCAGCAGAAGGGCCGAAAGCCAGGCCCAAACCGGCCGGATGGGGAAAGAGGATCGAAAGTCCTTCACGGTGCGGCCTCCCTCTGGGTCGAGCGCTCGGAATGTAAAGGAATGCCCAGCTCCCGTTCCCACAGCACCAAATGCCCGTCCACCACCTTTTCGGCGACTTCTCTCGGGCTCATACCGTAATCGAAGCCCACCCCCTGGATTTCGTGAATGAGATTGATCGGCACCATTCCGGCGACGATCTGCAGGGTCGCTCGGTACGGCCCATGACCGGTGAGCTGTGAGGCCTCCACCTTATATTTGCCCACCCGTTTGCCACCGGGAGGAATGCCCTGCTTATGCTTTCGTGCGCCCCGGGGTCGGCCGGTGAGCACGGTGGACGACGTGGACGGCCTTAGGAACGGCAGGGGATCCGGCGAGTAATTCACCGCCAGCACCTGCTCCCGCTCCCCACCCCGAACCATGCGGGTGATGAATTTGGATTGCAGGGACAGCAGATAGGGATCCCGCGGCAGCTCCCCGTTATGGACGTAGAGGCTGTGGGAATCTCGGACATCGCCATTGGGATCCAAATCACCGGACTTGAAGACCACCTGGTCGTTGCCGTCCGTGACGGTCACCCGAACCCAAACCAAACGCTCGGCATCGAACCCCGTGGGCACTCCGTGACCCCGGGTTGCGTTGACCACATCGACCTCGAAAGTAATGCCTTTGCGGTCGTCGGCGTTCAACAGACGAACTCCGCCGAATTGATATCCGGCCTGCAAGACTTTCTTGCGTTGCTGATCGGCCTCTGCCAAAAGCGCCAAGTTGTCACTGAGAATGTCGCGAGCGTCATAGCGATCGTCGATCGAAGCCCAACGTTCCGGGAACTCGAAATCTTCCGGTACGTTGTCTTCAAATTCGTCGGTTCCCCAGCCCGCCTCGACGTCGAATGTGAGCCATTCGCGAATCGTCGCCAGCTCCGAAGCTTGGGTATTGTGGGGAAAGATGCCCGGGTGCACCACCGAATAGTCTGGACCGATGAACATGTGGTCCGTGCGTTTGCGCGCCATGGTCGGTTTGCCGCCCACCACCGCTGCCGGCGCTTCAGCGTATCCCGAGGCAACACCCGGCTCGGTGCCCATGTGGCAGTCCTGGCAGGAGGTGCCGTCCTTTGCTGCCGGAGAATTCTTGAATTCGCTGAAGGCCTCCTCCAAGCGGAAACCGTTCACCAGATTGACGTCGTGGCACGTGCCACAGAAGCCCGACTTACTGATCTGGAAGAATTCTTGCGCTTCGGTGTGGATCGCCCGACCCGCTCGTCCGCGCTCGGTGTTGACGCGATAGTCACCGCTCTCGATCACCCGCTGCAGCTCGGCATTACCTTGCGGTCCAAAAACGGGTTCGAAGAGATCACCTTCAACGATCGCCAATCGTCCGCTCAGCTTGCCGTACGCCTTGTTCACCCGGTGGCAAACGATGCAGGTGACGCCCTCGCGGGAAGTCGGATGCCGATCCATATTCGACATGAACTCCGGCTCGCCGAGATTCATGCCCACCGGCGTATGGCAGCGAATGCAAAAATCACCGTTAGTGCCGTTGGTGAGTTTCAGCACCGTACCGTGCATGGCGTTGAAGACCGGGCTCATCTGCGCGTAAGAGTGGGGAGAAACCGACCATTCCCGGTAATGATCCGGATGGCAGGTTGCGCAGGTGGTGGCTGAAGGAAATCGATTTTCGAGAAAGAGCTTCTCGTGCTCTTCGTCGGCGGTCAGGGCCTCGGCCTCCGTCTCGGCGCCGACCTCGGCATCGGCTTCAGCACCGGGGGTCGCCGGAGGGCTCGGGTCTTGGGTGGCGGTCACCACCCCGGCCAGTGCCACCAACGTCGCCAGGATCAGGCTTGCGCTCATCCAATAACCTGCGGCTCGACGATTGCCGGCAACCCGGTCGGACGCCGCTTGCGCGCTCTCGGGGTCCTGCCCAGGATGAACGGGTGGAATCAGGGGTTTTTGAAGGCTCATAGGTGCTCCTCGGGCAAAGCCCAGGTCTTCGAGCTGAATCGTCCGCAGAGCTGGTCGGTAAATCAATGAAAGGCAGCTTTCGCCGCACGATTGCCTAGGCACTGGCCCGGGCGCCATCGGAATCTCCGGCTAACCCCGGAAGGGGCTGCGAATACGATATGGGGGCGCTCAAAGATGCTATCTCGCGGCGCCGGATCTGGCAACCGCATAGCGACCCATCTGCCCCATTATCGCGAGTCGCAAAGTCCCTAGAATCCTACTATTAAGCCGCTCAATCCCGACTCGTGTACCAGGTTCTGGAAAGAGACGAGATCCTCGGTTAACACCTCCTCGAAACGGAGCCGTGCAGCTTCCATCCGCTCGGCCAAGAGGTCGTGGACCCTGCGTTGGGCGTCCGTAGGCGGATAGTCCCCGGCACCGATATGACCGGCCAACTGGCCAATTTTAGCCCACAACAACCGCTTCCAACGCAAGGTGTCTTGAGCCGCGTCCGTGAGCCGCAGGTCGAAAAATCTGCCCTCGGCTTCTTCGAGTTCCGCAGATAAGGCTTCAATGCCGTCACGAACCGCTTTCAAGCTCTCTTCTTGGCCGAGCTTCGAATCCTCGTCCGAAAGGCGTGCCTGCAAGTCGTAAAGCTGCTTTCGTAACCATTCCGCCTCATTAATTAACTTTGTGGCGTCTTCAGCCATTTTTCGTAGGCTCAGTAGCAACTCATATTGGCTTTCCAGCTGCTGCGCAGAGATTGAAGAGGACGGATCCAAACGCAGCTCGAGCTTCGCTTCTCGGGATATCTCGGAGTGTCCGTCATCGGCTACCAAGCGAATTTCATAGGGCCCTGGCGGCGCCAAGATCTCCAAAGCTCCCCCGTCCCTCAGCTTGCGCCAGCCTTCATCGCCCAGGATCCCCCGCCCCCCTTCGAGGGGCGCCGTTCGCAGCTTCGGCGCCGGGGTGGCATCGAAAGCCAAATCCCATACCCAACGATGCAGGCCGGCTGTTTTGGGCACTTCGTCTTCCGATCGCACCACCACACCGTTTTGATCGACAATCTCTATACGCACGCTTTCCATCTTGCTCGGCAAATACCAATGGAGGCTCGCGCCTTGGGTCGGATTGCTCCCGGCTACGGGATCTCCTGCCTGGGCCATGGCGCCTTGACGTGATCGAAAGCGGTAGGCCGGTCGAGGCTCGAAAAGAAAGGGGCCACGATCTCGTGCCCGCTCCCTGGCCAGGGCTTGGATCGGCGAAAGGTCGTCCAGAATCCAAAAGCCTCGGCCATAGGTCGCCACCACCAAGTCTTGAAAGTGATCTTGGATTTCGAGCCAATGGACCGGCACCCTAGGTAAATTGGATTGAAGGGGTCGCCATGAAGCGCCGTCGTCGAAGGAAACCCACAAGCCGTTTTCGGTCCCGAGGTAGAGCAAACCCGGCACCGAGGGGTCTTCTTTGACGCAATGGGCATAGGCGTGCACGGTCTGGGGAATGCCGTCGACGATCCGGCTCCAGGTTTTACCGAGGTCCCGACTGCGGTAGACGTAGGTGCCAAAATCCCCTTCTTGATGTCGATCGAGGGTCAGATAGACCGTGTCGGCATCGTGCCTCGAAGGTTCGATGTTGGAGACGGTCCCCAAGCCCGGCAAATCGGGAATCCCGGCCGTCAAATCACTCCAGGATTGACCGCCATCCCGAGACAATTGCACCCGTCCGTCATTGGAGCCGGTCCAAAGCACACCCGCCCGCAGCGGGGACTCGGCGATCGCGAATAGGGACGGCCCCAACGTCGGACCGGCGTCGTCCAAGGTCAAACCTCCGGTTCGGCGCTTCAGACTGGGCTCGTTGGAGGTTAAGTCAGGGCTGATGACTTGCCAGCTCTGTCCTCCGTCTTCGGTTTGGTGAAGATATTGGCTGCCGACGTAGACCCGATTCGGATCGTGGGGAGAAATAGCCATCGGGAAGGTCCAATGAAATCGGAATTCGAGATCTTCACCCGCCCAGCTCTCGGCTGCCTCCGGCCACACGCTGACGTTGCGGAAATGACCCGATGTGCCGTCGTAGAGATCCAGAATGCCGTCATAACAGCCCGACCAAATCCGATCGGGATGACCCGGGGTCGGCAAGGTAAAACCGACCTCACATCCGGCCACCGACTGCCAAGCTCCGATCGGAATTTCTTCGCCCGCCAGGGTGTTCGAGGGCCCGCGCATGGCGGCGCCGTCTTGTCGGTTGCCGTAGAGAAAATAGGGAATCTGATCATCGACCGCCACGTGGTACATCTGGGCGATCGGCAACTGGGGTTTGAACCAGGTCTCGCCCCGGTTCCAAGAAATAGACACCCCGCCGTCGTGCCCGGTGATGATGCGATTGGGCTGCTCGGGATCGATCCAAATATCGTGGTGATCCCAGCCCGAGTTACGGACCTCCGAAGTTTTACCGCCATCCAACGACCGGCTCTGCCGGGCGGCCATGAAATGCACCTCATCGGCGTCGTCGGGAGCCGCCAGCAAGCGCGTGTAGTAGAGGGGCCGTTGGTGCAAAGTGTTGTCGTCGTTGACCATCGACCACGAGTCACCGCGATCGTCGCTACGCCACAAGGTGCCCTGATAGGCGTCAAGCTCGGCAAAATCGCGATTCGTATTGGTTTCGATCAGGGCATAAATCCGTCGAGAGTCTGCGGCGGTCATCGACAGGCCAATCTTGCCCCACGGTGCCGTCGGCAGCCCATGCCCGGTCAGCCGCTCCCAGGTCTCCCCAGCGTCGCGGCTCTTCCAGAGGCTCGAGCCGGGTCCTCCGCTGGTCCGGCTGAAGGTGCTCATTTCGAAGTCCCACATGCCCGCAAATAGAATTCTCGGGTTGTTCGGGTCCATCACCAAATCCGAGCTACCGGTATCGGCGTCGACAAAGAGAATCCGCTTCCAGGTTTCACCGCCATCCGTGGTTCGAAAAACGCCCCTCTCTTCCTGGGGGCCGTAACCGTGACCCATGGCAGCGACGTACGCGAGGTCGTGCTGCTCGGGATGCACCAAGATCCTCGAGATCCGACCGGTGGCCGCCAACCCGACGTTTCGCCAAGTCTCGCCGCCGTCGGTCGATCGATAGACACCGTCGCCGATCGACACGTTCGAGCGCAGGAACGTCTCGCCGGTTCCGACCCACACCACCTCGGGATCGGACGGGGCCACCGCGAGGGCTCCGATCGAAGCCGCCGGCGTGTCGTCGAAGATCGGCGCCCAGCTCGTGCCGCCGTCACGGGTCGCGAAGACGCCACCGGACGCCGCTCCTGCGTAGTAGACCAGCGGATCGCCGGGAACTCCGGCCA
>CBDUGP010000007.1:0-186653 GCA_965366625.1 uncultured bacterium | reverse complement strand
CGTCGAGGTTTTCCAACGAAGAGTCGGCGGAAAAGGCCGGGCCGCGCAGGCGCGCGCGCAGCGCGATGAGACTTGGGCCACAGCCTGATAAACACCGATCGGGCTGTCAAGGGGCGCCGAAACGTTGCCCCGGCGGCTCGGGAGCCGAGACCGGCGTGACCACAACATATTCCCGTCGAGTCGCCGCATGACAGCTATTGCAGGCCAGGGTCATTCCCCGATAGGTCTCACGGGCCGCGGTCCAGTCGCCGCCGGAAACACTGCTTCGAAGGGCTTGGAGACTGCCGCTCATCGTCGCCTTGGCCATGCTGCCGAGGGGAATGCCCTCCCATCTATCGACGCCGGTCAACTCCGCCATGACCTGATCGATCTTGTCGAGGTAAAACGTGGCCAAGGGCCCGTTCTCTGCCTGGGTGGCCCAGCCGGCCTTATTTGTATAGGTCGAAAGATGGCCCATCAAATAGGTCACTTGAAGCTCCGAGTTGGAGCCGCTTTCGCTCGCAGCCTGAGCCGGCTCAGCGCCGGATTGGGCGCCAGAGCAGCCGAGAAATGACGCAAGAAAAAAGGCGCCGAGGCAAAGAAGGCTTCCTCGAAGGAAGCCGCGATGTCTGGGAAAAATCCTCATGGGAATCCTTTCGGTGACAAATCCAGCCAAACCATCAGATGATCACTCGCTCGGTCGTCGCCCTCTACGAGCTTTCGATCCGGGCTGTCTTGGGGCGGCACGAAGACCCCTGCCTTTGAGATTTCGAGATTTCGACTCGGCAGCAAATAGTCAATCCGGCCGTACGCGCTCGTTCTCTGCCGAGGGTCTCCAGGATACGAGGACTCGCGACGATTCGGCAACTCCCCCTCGGAAGAAGGGCGCGGATCGAGGACCCTCGGATGTTTCAACAGCATCTCGATGGAAGGGGGGCCGAGAGGACCCTCTCGATATGGATCGGCATTGAGATCCCCCGCGATAATGAACGGCTGATCGACTCCCAACCCACCTCGACGACCTTGGTCATCCACTAAATAGGTGGTCTGGTCATCGGCGGCCACCGAAATATAGTCGGCCCACAGGCGGATTTCGTCGTGATTGCGACGCCCGTTCCGATCCTCAGTGCTGTCGAAAACCGGTGGGGTCGGATGGCTGACCAGGAGATGCACCGTCCGGCCGTGGATATCGATCGGCACGTCCCAATGGCTCTTGCTCGACAACCGAAGCACGGCGGCTTCGTCGGCGGAATACCAGGCGGGCCGTCCTTCCCGGCCGTCGGGCATCAGATGGCCGGGCATGGTGACCCATCGCAACCCCCGAAAGGTTCGCACCAATTTCATCTGCACGGGAAATCGAGATAGGACGGCCATACCGTATTGCCCGGGATAACGTCCGAACCCCCAAGCGTCCTCAGGGCTGTCCGTGCGCCCGTCGTTGTCGAGGTCCAAACCCGAGGGCAACCCCGTGTTGACCGGAAGGTAGACGAGGTAGGGATACGGCAGCGGCCGCTCACCTTCACGGTGCAACAAGGGATCTAGATAACGTTCCAGAAAGATGCGGGGTAAGTTACGCCCTGGATGGTAGTCGATTTCCTTCAACACCAGAATGTCGGGCCGTACACGAGCGATGACCCGCGCAGCGCTCTGCAGTTGAGGGAACGCTCCCAAGCCCTGCTCGTCAACTCGATCGACCTTTTCAGCGCCGAGTTCCCAAATATTGAATACCGCCACCCGCGCACTCTTTCCGGGAGAGTCTTCCGCCCGAGTGATCTCCGCACAGGCAAGCGAAATCGTCGAGACCCATGCAAGCACAAGCACGACGCCGAACACACGCTTCGGAGCAAGCTCGACGCCCACGGCTGTCGAACCAGTTGTTGCACCAGTTATTGGGGAACTCAAATCGACCTCGCTTTGGGTGGTTGATGCCAGAGCCCATGCTCAAGGCTTCTGATTCGGATATGCTACCCTGCACGCTCACATTTTGATCGTATTTTTCCCGATTCGCCTATTGCCGTTCCCCACCACGGCGAAAGAATCCAAATTGGCTCGACACCCTGCTTCGACGATTCGCTTAACCCTTTGGCTCTGCCTCAGCTCGCTTTGCGCCTGCGATCTCGGCCCCAAAGATCCAGCGGGCTCTCGGCCTTTTGTCGTCCGTGCGCGGCCCGTTGCCTCTCCCTTGGCCGATCATTCCGCTTTTCGGGCCGGTTTTGAACTCTCGACCCGGCACCTACCCTTCGGGGGCTTTTCGGGTTTGATCATCGAAGGCGATCAGCTCCTCGCTATTTCCGACTCGGGTTTCATTTGGCAGAGTCGTTTGGTTCTCGACCAAGAAGGCGTACTGTTGGGATTTACCGATTCCAAGTTCGGCTCTTTACACGACGCCGAGGGAAATCCCGCCTCCCGAGAACGGCGGCTCGATGCCGAAGAACTCAGCCGCTGGGATGATGGATGGCTCGTGTCGTTCGAGGGTGACCACAAAATCCTCTCGTATCGAGCCGCCGGACACCCGGCCCTTTCGGATCCGAGACCGAGACCGGTTGAGCTTCCCGAACAAGCCCTCGGTCTGCGGAAGAACGGCGGGCTCGAAGCCATGACCGAACTGGCGGACGGCCGGTTGCTGTTGATCGCCGAGGATGGGCCCCTGGACCCGGAATCGCCCACTGCCGACGATCGGACTCTGCCGGCGTGGGTTGGGCGATTGCAGCCGGATTCCGACACCACCGGCCAGATTGCCTGTTCCTGGCAGAAGCTGAACCTGGAAAAAGTCGGCGAGTTTCACCCGACCGGTGCAGCCTCGCTGCCTTCGGGAGATGTTCTTCTACTGGAGCGGAGCTGGAATGAAATCGACGGAGTCCGGGCGAGGCTTTCGGTGCTCAGCGCCTCTGACCTCCAACCGGGAGTCCAAATTAGGCGATACCGAGCCCTCGATTTGAACGACTCGAGCACCATCGATAATTTTGAAGCAGTCTACGCGACCCCGGGGGCCCATGGCTCTACCTGGGTCTATCTATTGTCCGACAACAATTTCAGTGATGCCCAAAGAACCCTCTTGCATCAGTTTCTGCTGCCGACGGCCGAGACGTCCCCAAACGTGACCGGCGCGCGATAAGCAGCCGAAACAGGCCAGAGGGCGCGGGGCGAGCCGCACGAGTCTGGCCGCAGAGGGGGATCAGCTAGGCGCCGAAAATGGACGCCTGAGATTCCGCCGGCATCTCACGCCAGAGGACGGCGCCCCGGAGGATAGATCTCGAGCAACCGCTGGATCAATACCGCCGCCTCGTCGTCTTTCAAGGCACCGGACATGGCCCGACGCCAATACTCTTCGGTCTGCGGCGAGTCGACCGCGCGCTGAATCCGAGGACGATCCGCCAGACGTTTCCTGGCGTCGCGCCGGAAAGTGGTAGGTCGTTGATCGGCCCAGCGGTAGAACGAACGGCTGAAAACTTGAATGCTCGAAAAACCGAGCAAATCGCTGATTTTCCAGATCGGCAAGTCCGTATCCCGCAACAAACGGGCTGCGGTTTCGAGCCGGCAATGGGAAATGTAGGCGTGGGGTGGTTTTCCGACCGCGGCATGGAAGTGAATCGCCACCGAGTTGTCGCGGATACCGCAGGCATCCTTCAGGCGATTGACATTCAATTTAGGGTCGAAGAGATGGCTTTCAATATAAGCCAACATTGGCTTCAGCCGCGGCGGCACCTGATCTTGATCGTTACGGATACGATCCAGGGTTTCAAGAGCTGCGGTCTGCAGCAGGTCTTTAGACGTCGTGTCGAGTTGCATGGGGGTTCCTCGCATCATGTCTTTTTAGTTTACCTGTCAACCGACACAGTGTCGGCAGGCTAATCCCAGACTGCCCCGTCGAATGAGGTACTACCTTGTAAGTGTTTATTCTGTGCGTATCGACTGGACATTTCCTATTATAGGCGAATTTGTGTGGGTGTATATACGCTAGGCGATAATTTTTTGCTATAAGCCAGCGTAAATACCCTAATCCCGAGAATTCTCTAAAGGGGCGACGCGAAAAAGGGAGAATGCCCCAGACAACGAGCACCATTCATAAGGACTTTTCTTCTTTTCTCTGATAGCAGTCCTACTGACCAACGGGTTCAATCGCCCTCTGACTAGGATACGCGTTTGATGCCACGCAGATCCGCAATGTTTATCTCGAGAACGGATATCTTTCTAATCGACATGTTCGTTGCAAACATGTCTTTTTGCCTGTAAACAGGGACGACTGCTTTGAAATCAGGGACGAGACTTCCCAACAACCCGGGTCTTCCCGAATAGCACCGACCTCCGGTAGACCCAGCTTCTCGTCAGCCGCCGGCCACCTGCTGCATCACCAGCCCGCAGAATAGGGCCGCATAAGTTCCCACCGCATAACCGAGCACGGCCAGCAGCACGCCCACGGGTGCCAGGGCGGGATGAAACGCCGAGGCCACCACCGGCGCCGAGGCAGCCCCTCCGACGTTGGCCTGACTTCCGACCGCCATGAAGAAAAGGGGCGCTTTTAGGGCTATCGCGACCACGATCATGAGAGTGGCATGCACCAACATCCAAATGCCTCCGAGCAAAAAGAGTCCCGGGCTTTCAAAGATCGCTTTGATGTCCATATGCATGCCGATGGTCGCCACCAACACGTAGAGCATGGCCGAGCCGATTCTCGAGGCCCCGACACCTTCAAGCTCGCGAGCGCGAGTCAACGACAGCAGCAGACCAAGTGTCGTGGCTACGACCACCAGCCAAAAGAATCCTTTATTGAGGCTGAATTTGGCGAGATGGGGAGCGCTTTCCTGCACCCAGGGAGCCATGATGTCCGCCACCACATGCCCAATCGCCGTCGCCCCAAAACCGACCGCCAACACCAACATGACATCTGCCAATGCTGGAATTTTGCTGATCTGTGCCCGATAGTCCTCGACCTTCTTTCGCAGAGCGTGGATCGCCGAGTTGTCCGCGCCGAGGCGGGCGTCGATTTGATCCGCCCTTCCGGCGGCGAGCAGCAACACAGCCATCCATACATTGGCGACCATCACGTCGACCGCGACCATGGCGGAGAAGAGGCGGTCACTCACCCCGAAGACTTCTTTCATGGCCGTTTGATTGGCCCCGCCGCCGATCCAACTTCCGGCCACCGTGGTCATTCCCCGCCAGACCGCGTCCGGACCTTGGCCGCCCACGAGTTCCGGATTGATCACAGAACCCACCATCAGGGCAATAGGTCCGCCGATTACGATGCCGACTGTGCCGGTGAGAAAAAGAATGATGGCCTTGGGACCCAAGCGGGCAATGCCCTTGAAATCGATGGAGAGCGTCAAAAGCACAAGGGAAGTCGGCAGGAGATAGTTCTTTGCGACGGTGTAGAGCTCGCCGGATTCTTCTGCATCGATCAAACCGAACGTTGCCGCCACCGAGGGCAAGAAATAGCAAAGCAACAAAGCCGGAACGTAGGTGTAGAACTTTTTGAACAGCGGCTTGTCGCTGTGGGACGACCAGAAGACAAAACCGAGGATAGCCATCAAGATGCCGAAAGCCACGGCATCGTTGGTGAACACAGCTGTAGAGGCGGCGGACTCTTGCATGGGCGGGCTCTCCACGGAGGTAAAAGGGAGCAGACTTGAATTGGGCGGAATCTATCAGACCGCTAAGCGGCTGTGGCGGGAGCCTGCCGAAGACTAAAATCGCGATGCTCTAGCGGGGCGGCGTCGCAAGGCAGCTGGGCGGGATGGTTACTGCCGATATTAGGGACCCTCGATCCATGCCGAGCAGGGCGCAGCAAGAGGCAAGGTGGGATCCGCCGGCTCCACGGTCAACCCTCGGGGACCTGGCCCTTGTAGGAGCTCTTGGAGCCCGGCTGCCTTGGATGAAGACGTCTCGGGCAACGAAGCCCGGACCTCCAACGCCTGAAGCTCGGATATCAGGAAGGGCAGGACCAACCAGAGCAAGATCAAGGCGACGATGGCAATTTTTGCCAGACTGAGTTCGAGATCGTCTTCGGAGAATGTAGCCATAGGAATTAGATTTGCAAGAATAGGGCCGGCGAATTGGGCGGATTGATGCCTTTCGGCGTCCCTTCCCTAGGACGCGTGTCGCCCGATGAGGACGGAGAAGAGCCCAACGCGCCTAGATCCGGCAGGCTCCTCATAACGCTTTCTCAACATGGATTTTTTAGCGCGGACTCAGATCGGCAACCACACCGAGGTGATCGGAAAGGGGGGTCTTGAGGGTGTGATAACCCTTGAAGTCGAGTTCGTCGGACACCAAGATCCAATCTAAACGCCGGCGCGGGCGGTTGACCGGAAAAGTGGGGACGGGACTATCGGGCCGAAAGGCACGCAAACCCAACATATCGTTGAATAACCTCAAAGAGCTGGGCTCCTGCTGCCAGCAGCAGTTGAGATCACCGAGGATGACCATCGGCCGGCGACGGTGAATCAACGCGTTGACCATCTGAAGAATCTGCTTCTTGCGCAGGCTCGGACGGAGAAAGTCCAAGTGGACCGACACCACGTCGAGTTCCATGCCTTGCCATTCGGGTACCTCAACCGAGGCCACCACGAAACCCTTGGTGTCTCGCCAGGTGGTTCCGAATCGCAACGAAACCGGATCGTTGAGGCGCCAGGTGGACAAAATGGCCGTGCCGGAAGACAACGGATATCGCTCAGAGCCGAAGTGATTGTGGTCGCCGCGATAGTGATCCGCCAGCTCGGCGTGGTCCGCCAGCGTGGCGACATGATCAAAGTTGCCGCTCCAAGCCGAAGGGCCGTCAGCTTCTTGAAGCGCCACCAGATCGGGCCCCACATGCCGCAAGACCTTGGCAATTTCAGATACGTTATTCCTGGCCGTCGACTCCCGCAACAACGCTTGATGGGTGGCGGTCCGACGTCCGTGCGCCACGTTCAGAGAGAACAATCGGACTGCGGAATCCCGCTTTTCCGGTATTTGTGTAGAGCACAGCAGGTCGGGATGATCGGGCCCATTGCCGGGTTCTCTCTTGATCCCGATCCGGCTCAACAAACCTTCCCGAAGAGCACTTTTCCACAAAGAACCCTCGCGAAAGAAACCGCGAAAAGCACCTGTTCGAAAGGCACCCGCTCTAGGTGATGGAGGATCCTGGGACATAGTGAGGTCTTATGGCTGAGATTTGCGATTCATGATGACTTTGCGACGGCCCGAGGCTAGACACCCCGTTATGTTATCTCAAGTCTGCTTCAGCCTGCGACGCCTCCTGCTAGAGTCGCTCCACCAAGAGCCCGAATATTATTCCCACCATGGCAGCTCCAGCTGTCGCGCCTTCCAGGAAGGAGGCCGTATGTCCCCAGTCCCCGTCGGCGAGATCTCGATCAGCTCTCCCCATCTGCCGTCACAATCTGTGTCGCCCCAAGCTCGAACCCTCGGCGAAGTGCTGTTGAATCGAGTCTCTTTGACTCCGAACCAACCCGCCGCTTTCCAAAAAATCGACGGCAGGTGGCATAAGTGGACCTGGCAAGAATTCGGTCGACGAAGCCTGCGGATCGCCCACGGTCTCGTCGACGCCGGCTGTCGGGCTGGGGATCGGGTCGGCATTCTCGGGCCGACCTGGGCCGACTGGGGCGTCTGCGACTTCGCCGGTCAGCTGGCAGGCATGGTGACTTTCGGCATTTATCCCAAACAAACCGTGGAGCAAGTGCAGTACTTGCTTCGGCACAGTGAGTGCAGGGTGCTGTTCGTGGCCGACGATGAGAGCATGGAAACGGTCATCCAGGCGGCAAGGGATTCGCCGGAGCTGGTCGCGATCGTCGCCTGGCAGCCCGACCTGGCAAACCGCTGGGCCGAAAAGGACCCGCGGATTACCTCGATCGAAGCCTTCGGCAAGGAGGTCATGGATGAGCAGCAAGCAAGGCAGCGAATGGCGGCCATCGACCCTGAGGAAACCGCCATTTTGATCTACACCTCGGGCACCACGGGGCCGCCCAAAGGCGCCATGATCAGCCATCAAAACATCCTGACCCTGCTAAGGCATCACCAGTCGCTGATCGATTTCTACCAAGACGACATGCTCTTTAGCTTTTTGCCCATGGCCCACGCATCGGAACGTATTCTCGGGTTCTTCGTACGTGTCGATTCCGGGGTCGCCACGGCCTACGCCTCGTCCATTGGGTCCGTCCTGCAGGAAATCTCGGAGGTTCGCCCGACCATCTTCGGCTCCGTGCCCCGAATCTTCGAAAAAATGTACGACCGCATCCAAGGCGAGGTCGCCAAGGGCTCACCGATCAAACAGGCGATTTTTCGCTCTGCCGACCGCATTGCTAGACGGCGACTGGCTCTCGTTCTAGAAAACCGACCGATTCCCTTATTGCTTCGGGTCCGTCACGCCGTCGGCGACCGCCTGATTTTCTCCAAGATCCGGCGGGCTTTGGGTGGCAGAATTCGATTCTGTATTGCCGGCGCCGCGCCGATCTCCTACGAAATTCTCGAATTTCTTTGGGCTGCGGGCCTGCCGGTATACGAAGCCTACGGAATGACCGAGGCGACCGTGGTCACCCATATGAACCGTGTCGGAGAATCTCGACTCGGGACCGTGGGAAGACCCGTACCCGACGTGGAATGCAAGATCGCCGAGGATGGAGAAGTGTTGGTACGGGGCAAAATGGTGTTCAAGGGATATTTCAAAAACCCCGAGGCCACGGCCGAAACCGTGGTGGACGGCTGGCTGCACACCGGCGATATCGGCGTGGTGGACGCAGAGGGATTCCTGCGCATTACCGACCGCAAGAAACACCTGATCATCACCGCCGGCGGCAAGAATGTAGCGCCGGCCAATATCGAGCGCGCGATTAAAAACCAGCACCCTTTGATCAGCCAGGTTCACGCCCACGGAGACCGAAGGGCCTACATCACCGCATTGATCGCCCCCAGCCCTCTGGAAACCATCGATTGGGGTCTCGAGAACGGCATTCTGAAAGAAGACGAAGCCGCCGAGCGACGATCCGAACTGATGGCGGATCCCAGCTCTCGAACCGAGGCATTGTCCAGCTCGATGGCTAAGGTCGTGGCCGACCCGCGCTTTCAAGGGCTCTTCAAGAAACCCATCCAGGAGGGAAATCGCGAACTCGCAAGAGTTGAACGAGTTCGCCGGTATTTCGTGCTGGGACGCGACCTGAGCCGCGAGCAAGACGAGATGACCCCCACCATGAAAATGAAACGCAAAGCCATCGAAGAGCTACACGCCGACGCCTTTGACCGACTCTACAACGACCCGTCCTTTGGCTTTGACGCTTAGTTAGTTAGCAGGCTGTGGCAGCCCGGAAACCAAAACCGCCAAAAAGAAAAACGCCCGAAAGGTCGTTACCGACCCTCGGGCGGACAATGCCTCTAGGAGGCGATACTTTGCCGACGCTACCCCGGCCTGAAACTCGCGTCAGATATCGCGAGCGAGCGCGATATGGCACCGTTGCGAGGGGCTGAAATGGGGCGGTGTCGACTCGTTGGATTCAGATCAAACCCTCAATTCAAACGTTGATGGCGTGGCGTGAAGCAGTCCAAAACCAGGATTTCGAACAGGATGTTCCGGATCTGTATCGCAAAATTCCCCAGCGCGACAGATTCACCGAACCGACTTAAGAAGTCTCGTCTCGGCCGGGAACGACCCAGCCTTCAACGAACACTTGATCCGATCCGAAGCCGTTTAGGTCCGAAAAGAGATGGAGGCATCGAGTCAGCATCTGACGGGCCATTTGAGGTCTCCTCTGATTTCTTCACTCTGACTCTGGTAGCTCGGCATCGGCTCTGCTGCTGAATCAGACACCTTGGATAGGCCACCTTGAATAGGCTCAGTGAATCGGTTCTCATAAAATCGTTTGTTCAGCGGCGGTTTTCTGGGGACCTTTTGAAGAACGCAACCGTAGAAAACGTCGATCCGGAGATCCTTCAGATAACTTGTCGCTCAACGAAAAAAGAATACCTTCTGCCGGGTAGGTACTCCATCCGTCGACTACCTATTCTCATGTAGGACAATTTCCTACAACTCCAATCCGGCAGCGCCTCCAAATCGCGGAGCACGCCCCCCACTGCCACCACAGCGCCACCACACGGCCACTAAATGCGGCGGACAAAATACTTAAAAACCAACAGCGGAGAGGGGTGGATTACGGCAGCGGCTCAAGGCGGGCATTGATCTCGAGAGTGCCGCCCTCTCGGCAGAGTGGATTTCGAACCCAAGGACGAAAACCTTTAGATGTCACTTCGAATATCACTTCTTCCTCTGCGCGACATTGCACATTGCCGAAGAAGGGTGTCCGGCCCCTGGACTTCCCTTGAATAATCACCTCGGCTGCCGACGGCTCCGAGAGGATTTGGACATGGAAACCCTTGGCTGCGGAGCCTTCACGGAACCGGTCGGATAGGTTTTCGAGTGGTGTGCAGCCACCGGAACTCAACCATTCGCTGGAATCAAAGTGCTTGCTCAAGGGGTTGAAGAATACGGCGATGACGAGCGCCAGACCGCAAAACGCGGCCACCAGCCGCCAACGATCCCCCGCCCGAGACCTGTAGCGCGGAGAGGTCATGAAATCCTCGCCAATTGGAGCAAGTCATCCAGGCCCACCTCACCTCGGCGAGCCGCAGCCAGGCCCGACTGAAATAAAGTCGTTGCTCCAGCGGCGGCAAAAGCGCGCTGCAGCTCGTCAACGGGAGTCCGGCCGGCCACCAATCGGCGCAGCTCTGAACCCAGGGTCAGAACCTCGAAAATCGCTCGGCGACCCGTCGAGCCCGTCCGCTCACAGCGAGAGCAGCCGACCGCCGAGTAGAACGTCTCGTCCGGATCGGCTCCCAGCTCGTGCAGCATCTCCCTCTGCTTTCGATCGGGGGTCTTAGGGTGACGACAAGACACACACAAATTTCCGACCAGGCGTTGGGAAACACAGCCGACCACCGAGGAACCCGCCAGAAACGGCTCAATCCCAAGATCCACCAAGCGAGGAAAAACGCCCGCTGCCGAATCCGCATGCAAGGTGGTCAGAATGAGATGGCCCGAAAGCCCTGCCTGGACGGCCACTTTGGCGGTCTCCGAATCTCGAATCTCGCCGACCATCAGCACGTCTGGATCCTGGCGCAGTAAGGCCCGCAGGGCTTCCGTAAAACCGATCTTTCTCGACCGATCGATCCCGACTTGTTGCACGAAAGGCAATTCCACCTCGACCGGATCCTCGATCGAAGCCAGGTGGGTTGTAGCTCCCCGATGGCGATGGATGTGCCCCATCGAGCTGTAAAGGGTGGTGGTTTTGCCACAACCCGTGGGACCCGTGAGCACCAACAACCCCTGGGGCTCTCCCAGCAAGGCTGTAAAGCGGTCCAAGTCCGGGCCTTCAAAGCCGAGCGAGCCCAGCTCCATGGAATCGGCACGCCCTGCCAAGCGCAAGGCGATCGATTCCCCGTGATTGGAAGGCACGGTCGAGGCTCGGACATGGGCCGGACCCGAGGGGGTCTCGAAGCGGAAACGGCCGTCTTGGGCTTTGTCGCTCACATAGGGCAAGAGCCCGGCCAAAATTTTCACCCGGCGAGCCACGTCTCCATGAAGAGAAGCCGGATATTGAGCGATTTCTTGCCGCTCTCCCCGAACCCTCAGGGTGACCCGGCACGGACCGTCGTGGGGCTGCAAATGCACGTCACTGGCTCCGGCTTCCGACGCCTCGATCAACAACGCGTCGACAAAGGCGGGCACGTCCGGGCTCTTGCCTTTCAATAAGGCGGCCAGCCGCAGACGACGCATTTTTTCGTCGCGCCGATTGCGATCACTTGCCGCAGCCAGAATCGGTTCCGAGCGCTCGGGTGGGCTTGTCGCTTCCGGATCTATCGGCATCGGTTGATGGGTAGCGGTGGGATCGGTACGCAAGGCTCGTTGTTGCAGCTGGAAGTCCAACACTTTCGCCCTTCGGCTTGCGAACAACCAACCGACCAGAGCCGGCCAAAGCCAAGGTCGAGACCCGGCATCGACCACGAGGTGAATCAGGGCTGTGGACCAACTACCGTTCTGTACACCATCGGACGACCACCACGCCCAGGCACCCAAAACCGCGATCAGCAGGGTTAGCCAACGAATGAGCTGAGCAGCAATTTGCACGTCCGAGAGTCTACCGGAACCGTCTACAACTTTTCCGATTCGGGCGATCTCGGTGGATCAAAGCCCCTGACAGCAGCCATCGAGGCCGGGCCTGAAACTTTCCAAAAAGTCAACAATTGTTTCACGTGAAAACCTGTGGTAACGACTGAATGCCCCTACATGTTGAGCGGCCGCCTAAACCGACCGCAACCCCTTGTGGGTCACAAGCTCGGCAGTGCGGGGAGCGAAATCCCCTCCACCGGTTTGCTCGATGACTTGTGGGCCTGCCGTAACGGGCTGCAGATGCCGGTTATTGCTCGGGGCTGATCGGCAGCCGAAGCCGAAAGGTCGAGCCACTGCCGGGTGTGCTGTCCACCGACACCTCGCCTTGCATCGACAAAGCAATGTGTTTGACGATCGCCAACCCCAAACCGGTGCCGCCGAGTTCCCGGGAACGGGCTTTGTCGACCCGATAAAAGCGCTCGAATAGACGCTCTCGATGCTCGGCCTCGATGCCGATGCCGAAGTCTTCGACCTCGATCAAGGCATCCTCGCCGTCGATCTTCAAACGAACTTCTACCCGCTCGCCTTCGGGTGAGAATTTGATCGCGTTGTTGAGCAAGTTGGCAACGGCTTGATCGAAGAGTTCTTCGTCTCCCAAAGACCAAACCGTCTCTGCCGGCAAATCCGCTTGGATACGAACTTTCTTAGCTTCGCTCACCGGCTGAAGGGCTTGGATGGTTTGGCGGATGGACTCCGCCAAATCGACTGGGACCGGGTCCGAGAAGGGTTCGGCGGATTCGATATGGGCGAGGGAAAGCAAGTCTGTGACCAGGGTACCCATCCGCTGGGCCTGAAGAAGGACTCGCCCAAGGAAGCGATCCCGCCTCCGCGGATCGATCTCCGGGTCGTCGAGCAAGGTTTCAATCATGCCCCGAATGGCGGTAATCGGCGTTTTGAGTTCGTGGGACACGTTGGCGACGAAATCCTGGCGCATGGTTTCCAGATGTCGCAATAGGCTGACGTCCTGGAGGATCAGAACCGCTCCGGAGATTCCGCTTTCCGCCCACAGGGGAGTCCCCCTCAGCTCGAGCACCCGCTCCGGCGAGCCAGGGAAGCACACAACCTGATTCTGAGTTTGAGAGCTTTTCAACACCGCTCCCAGAACTTCGGACACTTCTCGTAACCTGGCAATCTCCCAGATCGGACGGCCCAAAACCTGGTTCGATCGTACCTTCAGCAGATCCGCGGCCACGTCGTTGATATGCACCACCCGCTCGTCTCGATCCACCGCCACCACCCCTTCTTCCATACTCGAAAGGATGGCGGTCAGCTTCTTGCGATCCGTATCCAGAGCCGCGACCGATCCTCGCAGCTCACGACTCATGGTGTTGAACGCCCTGGCCAAGGTTCCCAGCTCGTCACGGCTAGGGCTGTGCACGCGCTGCTCGTAATCACCCGCAGCGATTTCTTCCGCGGCTTTCACCATCGAAAGAATCGGCCGAGTCACCCGGCGGGCGTGTAGGAAACCGAGAAAAAGAGCAGCTAAGGTAGCGAGCAAAGCGCCTAAGAAGACCGCTCTTTGCAGCCGCCCCAGACGATCTTCCAGATCGGTCAACGGAAGGGAGGAGCGAACCACCGCCAATGGCTTGCCGTCGACCGCCAATGGAACCGCAAGATAACGCAGGGCCCGACCCAGGGTTTTGCTGAATCGGGTTGCGCTGCCACTGCCTTCTGCCAATGCCTGCATGATTTCAGGCCGTTTCGCATGGTTTTCCATGCGTTCTGGGGATTCTTTGGAATCGGCGAGCACCAATCCGTCAACTCGGACCACGGTCAAGCGAACCTTGAGCAATTCCCCGATGCGGGAGATGTCGTTTTGCAAGTGGGTGGCCGGTTGCGCTCCCATGCCGGGATCGGCAGCGGTGTCGATGATCTGCTGCCTGGCCCCTTCCCGCAGGGTGAGAGCGATCGAGCTGAGTCGCCGGTCTACTTCATCCAACGTCTCCGACTCGACCCGCTTCTTGACCATGCCTCCGACAAAGAGAGAGGAGAGCAAAATCACTACGGCGTAGACCGCGTAGAGCTTCCACAGGAAGCGCGAACGGAGCATCAGTCTTCGAAACCGTCGTCCTGAAACCGATAACCCACGCCGCGGATGGTGCCGATCATATTTCGCAGGTGACCTAGCTTCTTGCGGATCGACCGGATGTGTACATCGATATTGCGGTCAATCACCGCGGCTCCGCCACCGATCACCCGGGAAACGAGCTGGTCCCGAGTAAATACCCGGCCCGGGTGAGAGGCGAGCAAATGCAAGAGGCGAAATTCGGTGGCCGTGAAGATCACGGCCTTTTGCTTCACCCTGACCTCATGGCGGGCGCCGTCGACCGACAGCTCGCCGTGCACCAAGCGCTCGGAGCCCGTGCCTTCGGCTCGCAACGAGCCCCGGCGCAGGACCGCCTTAACCCGGGCGATCAGCTCTTTAGGTCGAAAGGGTTTGGTGACGTAATCGTCGGCGCCGACTCCCAGGCCTAAAACGATGTCGCTCTCTTCCCCTTTGGCGCTGACCATGATGATCGGAATTCGCTGGGTCATCGGATCCATCTTGATCTTGCGGCACACTTCGATACCGTCGATTCCAGGGAGAAAGAGATCCAAGAGCACCAAGTCCGGAGCTTCTCGACTCACGGCGTCCAATCCCCGATCTCCAGTGGTCGCCGTAATCACTTGAAAGCCTTCTCGGCTCAAGTTGTACTCGACGACCTCGAGAATATCGGGCTCATCTTCGATGACTACGATCTTCTGGCGTGTCACTGAGGTCATCTCCACGGTCCTACTACAGGTCTTCTGGTTACCACGCGGTTATCGCGGCCCTTCGGCTACCGATTCTATTCAGAATAGCGAGTCTGTCCGCCGAAAACGAACTTCTAGGGTAGAAGCATTGCCGGTCGGCCCCGCTCACAACGCCTATCAGGCTGTGGCGGCCGTCATAACAGGCACCCTTTTCACCAACTCCGGTGTCTCACCACCTCGCCATCGACCAAGAAAACCACGTCTTCCGCAATGTTGGTCGCCAGGTCTGCAATGCGCTCCAGGTATCGGGAGACGGAGAGCAACTGGATCCACTCACTGATTTTGTCGGGTCTGTCGCGCATTTTCTCTTCGAGCAGCTGAAAGATCAGCTTATGCGTGTCGTCCACAAATTCATCGTCGTCGAGCACGCTGCGGGCTTTGTCCGTGTCCAGTGCCACCAACGCATCGAGGCTGCAACGCAACATGCGGGGAACCCGATCGCCCATGGCGAGGATTTCATCGGGAATCTTGATCGGCTCTCGCTCGGCCAGGAAGGCGGCCCGATTGGCCAGGTTTCCCGCCAGATCGCCGACCCGTTCGAGGTCGTTGTTGACCTTCATCACGGTCACCACAAAGCGCAGGTCGTTGGCCACTGGCTGGTGAAGGGCCAGGATCTTTAAACACTCCTCTTCGAGCCGAATTTCACGTCGGTCAACCTCCTTGTCTCCTTCGTCCACCTCTTGGGCCAGGCGTGCTCGACGCTCCTTGAGCGCTACAACCGCACGGACCGTGAGATCTTCGACGAGGGAACCCAAAAGGAGGAGCTCTTTTTTGAGCTTCTCAAGATCGCGATGGAGGTGAACTGCCATGGATATCTCTTTCTCTTCTAAAGGTAACGGCCGGGGAAAGTCGATCGTTCTGGAAAACGTGCAGGCGGCGAGCAAACCGGGCCCAGGCAGCGGCGGCGGGCAAGGGCAGCGCCAACCCCAGGAAACAAAAGCCCCGGGACCCCCGAAAGCGCCCGTGGTGTCTGTCGGATTGTCCTGCCAATTTATAAAGAAACGAAAAACCGCCGGTGAAGAAGCCGCGGCCCGGCGATAGACCCGCAAACCGCGCGCTCGCGAGGCGCGTCAACGAGACTTGAATAGACGTCGAAAACGCTCTTGGTTTTCGGCCGATGCGAATCGCTCGAATCGCCGTCCGAATCCCAGACGCTCTCGTTCCTGGCCCTCCGCCAGATGAAACTGCAATTGACCCATGGCGAGAAGGGTCGCGGTCGGGGCCTTGCCCGCCGCTGACATTTCCTCGGCAAAGGCTGCCAAGGATGCTTGTTGCACTTCGTAGTCGTTGAAGTCGCCCAAGTTGTCTTGCAGACGTTTGAGTTCTTTGATCGAAGCTTCGATTTCAGCCTTGTCGAAGAGACTGCGGAAGAACTCCATCAGGTAGCGTAGTTTCTTGCACTCTAGGCGGACGTCGTGCAATCGCTCAGCAGGGCTGGACTCGTCGATGGCCAGGCCTTGCTTGAGAATCCGGCGGTAGATCTTCCAAATCCGCTCCGACCCGACGTCGCGAATCGGCCGAGCGGCGTTGGCCGGCCCCGGCGCTGAACTCTCCACTGCGACTGGATCGCCTTCGGTTTCCGACAAGAAGCTGCGCCAATCGGCCACCAACTTTCGGTATCGAGTTGAGCCCAACCCCCGGGCGAGCTTCTTCTGCTCGCTCTTCTGCTTCTTGCTCAGGAAGGTAGCCAAGACTTCCAAATCGCGGGCCACGTCTGGATGAAGAGACTTTTGATAATCCGGCATCTTCAGCAAATACACGTCGAGGTCTCGGGTTGGCCCCGTGATCTTGCCGAGCCATGAAAACTCGTTCTTGAAATAGGCCTCTACATCCTCCGGCAGCACCTTCTTGATCTGGCTCAGCCCCGCTCGGGTCCGACGCACGGCGACTCGGAAATCGTGAAGAAATTCCGAATCCACGTCCTTGCGGGTGCCGGCCTCATTGATCTCCATGGTGTCGAGCAGCTGGAGAAAAATCCGCCGGACGGCATTGAGCGCCGTATCCTCGGAATGCAGCTCAATCTTGACCTTCGAAGAATAATCTCCGGGTTCTAAACCCACCGCGGCCGCCGCTTCGTCGAACACCGGTCGATCCGCAATCTGCAGGCCCAGGGTCTTGTGCAGATACTCGCTCAGGCGCCGAGCCGCTGAATAACCGCGCACCGGCTCGACAAAAAGTCGCGCCGCCAACGCTGTCTCCGATGAGCTGCCGACTGTGCGAGTTCCCGAGGCCTCCAATCGCAATCGGGCAACGGTTTTATCCTCATCACCCAGAAGATTCCAACCCCGGCTTCTGACGGTGATCGTCATCAACGGCAGGACCCGACGCATCTCCAAGACCGATTCGAGTCGCTCCCGGATTCGGCCCTCCGGTAGATCCCAAACAAATCCCGGCTCGGCGGCATCGACCGGCAAGACGGAATGCAATGCTTCCCCTAAGCCTTCGAGATGAAGGCTCAGCTCACTTGCACTGCTACCACCCAGGACTCGACGCTCGGTGACAAGCCTCAAACCTCGACCGTGTAGACGCCAGTCAAAGGTGTCGTAGTAGGTCGACTTCCGCCGGGCCTTTTGGGCTTCCGACAGTCGGAATGCGTCGCCGAGGGTCTTCAAGCTTTCAGCGGCTTGGGTCGGGTCGATCAGAAACGAGTATGTCTGGAGCGTTTTCATCGGATTGAGTGGGCCCCCGCCGGTGAAGGCACGGGCCTATTTCTTCTTGTTCTTCTTGCCCGTTGACTGCTTGTCGGTCTTGGACGACTTCTTTTTGCCTTTTTTCTTGTCCGACTTCTTGCCCTTGTCGGTTGGCTTCTTCTTGCTCTTCTTCCCGTCGTCGGTCTTCTTACCCTCTTTCTTGGGCTTAGCTTTCTTGGGCTTGGCTTTCTTGGGCTTGGCTTTCTTGGGCTTGGCTTTCTTGGGCTTAGCTTTCTTGGGCTTGGCCTTCTTAGGCTTGGCGTTCTTGGCGTTCTTGGCCTTCGCGGCCTTCTTGAGCGACGAACTCTCGGCGCCGGTATTGCCCGCGTCAACAGCTGTTTCAGGGCTCTTTTCTTCAGCCGGCGAAGAACCTTGCACCTCGCCCGTTCCGATGCTTTGGATGGCGGGCCTTGCAGATGGCGCTTCGGGAGCTGGACCGAGCAACTCGACGGCGGCGGAATGAACAGCTGCAGCGCGATTGACGCTAAAACCTCGGACGGCAGCCAGCTCCTGAAGTGACGCGGCGGCGACCCTCTCAACGGTGGTCAATCCGGCGCCGATCAACAACTTCGCCGTGCCGGGCCCGATTCCACGAATGTCCGTCAGCTTGCTCATTTCTTCTCCCAGGGTCTGTGGTCGAGGATAGATTGGTATGACGCCCCCTTCCGTGATCTGATTAGAGAGCCCCGTAATCCTTGGGCAAGATAACAGAGTGATTCCCGCCCACCTCAAATCTTAACGGTTTCTTAACAGCCGGCCGCTCCGAGAGACGTATTTCTAAGTTAGATTCCCCCTGATTCCATGAGCGAATTCGACCCCACAACCCACCGCGAAAGCTCTCCGGACCCACCCGCCCACGGCGTTTTGCCGAAAATGATGGCGGGAGTTGATCTCGGATCCAACAGCTTCCGCATGGTCATCGCCCGCAGCGTCGGCCAGGAGCTTCAGCTGGTCGACCGCTTGCGCGAGGGTGTCCGATTGGCGGGTTGCTTAGACGAGCACCAGCACATTACCCCAGAGGGTTTTGAGCGCGCGCTGCACGCTCTCGAACTCTTCGGCCAGCGCCTCCGTGACTTCCCTCCAAGTGCCGTGCGGGCAGTGGGCACCAACACATTGCGCAAGGCTCGCAATACCCAGGCCTTTTTAAGACACGCCCAAATCGCACTTGGACACCAAATCGAGGTGGTATCCGGCCAGGAGGAAGCCCGGCTCATTTATTTGGGAGTCGCCCACTCCTTGAGCAGCCCCAGCACCCGCTTGGTCGTGGATATCGGTGGCGGCAGCACCGAGTGCATCATCGGCCGCGGGTTTGATCCCCATATGGCGGAAAGCCTTTATATGGGCTGTGTCAGCTTTACCCAAAACCACTTTCCCGACGGCAAGATCACCGCCGGAGGGCTGCGAGATGCCGAGACCGCTGCCCGTCTGGAGCTGCGCGCCATCAAAACATCGTTCAAAAGGGAAGGTTGGGAGCAGGCGGTAGGCGCGTCAGGAACCGCCCAAGCGATCTCTGACATCCTGAGGTTACAAGGCTGGTCGGACCAAGGGATCACGCCCGAAGGTTTGGAGCGTCTTCGGCGCGAGCTACTCGAAAGTGCCCATGTCGACCGTCTATCGCTCGAAGGCCTGCGCCGGGACCGGGCAAAAGTCTTGCCCGGTGGATTCGCGATCCTGGCAGCTGCCTTCGACAGTCTGCGGATCGAACGCATGCTCGTTTCGCCGGGTGCGATGCGCGAGGGATTGCTCTATGACCTCTTCGGTCGTCTGAATCAGGGTGACGCACGGGAGGCCACCATCCGACGCCTGGAAGGCCAGTACCGCGTCGATGGCGACCAGGCAAGACGGGTTGAGGCGGTTTGCTTATCGTTTCTCCAGCAGGTTCAGGAATCTTGGGAGCTGGACCCGGAGCTGTCGCGGAGCTTCTTGCGCTGGGCCGCTCACTTGCACGAAATCGGTTTGAGTGTGTCCCATGGGGCTTTTCACAAACACGGCGCCTATTTGCTCGAACACTCCCACATGCCCGGATTCTCGGTCCAGAACCAACAGGTGCTGGCCCTCTTGGTGCGCGGTCAGCGACGAAAATTCTGCAAAGCGGCGATTTACGACAAATTCCCAAAACAAACCGCAAAAGATATCGTCCGCCTCTGCCGCTTGCTGCGCTTGGCTTGTGTGCTCACCCGGAGCCGAAATCCCAGACAGCTTCCTAGATTGAGCTTGGAAGCCAAGGGCAAACGACTACATATCGATTTCCCTTCGGGTTGGTTGGATCGACACCCACTAACCTTGGCGGATCTCCAACAAGAAACCGAATATATGGAAGCCGCCGGCTTGAAGCTGAAAGTCGGCGTCTACGAAGCAAAAGAGAAGTCCGGGCAATCGTCCGGGCCCTCGACCACTCCAGAGGACCCGGAAAATCCAACGAACGAGCTTTCCGGAGCCACCCGATGATCTGGGGACGAACGAGGTCCCGGTCAGTCCAGGGCCTTTCTCAGCCACCGGGGAGGGATGAACAATCTCAACTCTCCCATTCCCAACTCGATCTCCGACCACCGAGTGATTCCCAGATCGATCACCACCAAGGTCGCCGTCACCACCGCCAATCGGCCTCCTCCGATCAGTCCCGAAGCGAGGCTCGACCAGGTTGGCTCATGGCCGACCAGCAGAATCCGCTCGGTCGCATCCGGGTCATCGCCGCGCTCTCGCAGAACGTCCAACGCACCTTCCACCGAAGCGCCGTAGAGATCCCGGGTCACTTGAATGCCACAGCTCCAAGCTCCGGCCTCGGCTGCCAGCTGTGCCGTGGTCAAGGCGCGAACTGCCGAAGAGCTGATCACCCGATGGGGCTGGAGTTCCGTCGCGGTGAGGGTGCTGCCCACCAAACGGGCGGCCTTCTGCCCTCGCGGGGCCAGCACTCGATCATGGTCCGAGGCGATGCCGGCGTCCCAATCCGACTTCCCGTGTCTTAGCAACATAAGGGTTTTCATAGCAGGAGTTTTATCACGATGCCCTCTCCTTCCACTGCCTCAGAGTCCAAGAAAGCAAAAGCTCCAACGCCGCGGACGCGCCGCGGTCGGGGGCCGAGCATCCCTAATCTCGACGATCCATCCCTGTATTTCAACCGTGAACTCAGTTGGCTGGAATTCAACCGACGTGTGCTGGAAGAAGCCCAATCTCAAAAAAACCCTCTGCTGGAGCGGGTGAAATTCCTGTCGATTTTCTCCAGCAATCTCGACGAATTCTTCATGATTCGTGTTTCGGGTCTGCGCCGTCAGCTTCAGACCGGTGTGCTCAATCCACCACCGGACGGCATGTCACCCGGCGAGCAGCTGGCCGCAATCCACGAAACTCTGACGCCGATGCTCGAAGAGTCTGCCCGCTTGTGGCGCGACGAGCTGATGCCCGCCCTGGCCGGCCACGACATCCACCTTTTGAGCTACTCCCAGCTCAAGAACAAGCAACGAAAGCTGCTTCGGCGTCACTTTCGACACGAAATCTTTCCCGCATTGACGCCGCTGGCCTTCGATCCCAGCCATCCGTTTCCACACATCTCGAATCTCTCCATCAACCTGGCGGTGGTGGTTCGGCATCCCGAACTCGGCGAGCGGTTTGCGCGCCTGAAAGTGCCACAGATCTTTCCCCGGTTGCTGCGAATCCCCAAAGAAGAGGCCGCCGACGCCTACGGTGATTTGGGACTGCAAGTGGCCGGATCCTCGAGCTTCGTTTGGCTCGAAGAGGTCGTCGCCGCCAACCTCGACCTGCTCTTTCCCGGCCTGGAAGTGATCGATTCCTACGCCTTCCGCGTGACCCGCGACGCGGATTTCGAAATCGAAGAAGACGAAGCTTCCGATTTGTTGGAGGCCATGGAAGAGGTCGTGGGCCAGCGGCACTTCGGTTTTGCCGTGCGTCTCGAGGTGGACAGCGATTGTCCCGACGCAATTCGCGAAATCTTGGTCCGCAATCTCGGCATGGCGCCGTATCAGGCGTTTGCCATGGAAGGCCCGATCGGCAAATCCGACGTGATGGAAGTCGCCAAGCTCGACCTGCCGGAGCTCAAAGACCCACCGTTCCTACCCTACACACCTCCCAGGCTCACGGTTCCCGACAATCTCTTTGCCGAGATCCGTCGTCACGACCAACTCGTTTATCACCCATACGACAGCTTCCAGCCGGTCGTGGACTTTATTCGCGTCGCGGCAACCGACCCCAAAGTGCTGACCATTAAACAAACCCTCTATCGGGTGGGTCCGGATTCACCGGTGGTCACGGCATTGATGGAAGCCCGAGAAAACGGTAAACAAGTCGCGGTGTTGGTGGAGCTCAAGGCGCGCTTCGACGAAACCAACAACATTGTTTGGGCTAGAGCACTGGAGCGCGCCGGCGTACACGTGGTCTATGGCGTTTTGGGTTTGAAAACCCACGCAAAAATGTCGTTGGTGGTGCGCCGAGAAAAACGCGGCATCAAACGCTATGTGCACCTCGGCACGGGCAACTACAATCCGGTGACCGCCCGCATGTATACAGATGTTGGGTTCTTCACCTGCGACAGCAATATCACCGCAGACGTTTCCGACCTCTTCAACGGCCTGACCGGTTATTCACGTAAAAACTCGTATCGCAAAATTCTGGTCGCGCCGCGCAGCATGCGCGACGAATTGTTGGGCCGCATTACCCGCGAGATTCGCAAGCATCAGGAGTCCGGCGGGGGCCACATCATCTTCAAGGTCAACTCACTGGTGGATAAGGCCTGCATCCAAGCGCTCTACAACGCCTCCCAGGCGGGGGTCAAAGTCGACCTACAAATCCGCGGTATTTGCTGTCTGCGCCCCGGGGTCGCAGGGGTCAGCGAAAACATCGACGTGACGTCTTTGGTCGGTCGATTCCTCGAACACACCAGAATCTTCTACTTTCGCAACGGCGGCGAAGAAGAGATCCTGGCCGGTAGCGCCGACATCATGCCGCGCAACCTGGACGGACGCGTTGAGGTACTGTTCCCAATGGACACCCCGGAGATCCTGAGGTCAGTGCGCGACGACATCCTCTTCGCCCACCTGAAAGACACCGTCAACTGCCGACGCCTCATGTCCGACGGACGCTTCGAAAAAGTCCTGCCCGAGGAGGGCCAAAAGCCCCTAAACACCCAAACCACCACCCTCAGCCGCCAAGCCCCTTGGTGGCAAGGCTGAGACCGACGACCACGAACTCTAGTCGGAGAAGCGATCCAGGCGGTGGGCGAAGGTGCTTCGGATGCGGAATAGAAAAAGTACGGCCACCGACGACAGCCCGAGGGTCAAACCCCACCACATGCCCCGGGGACCCATGTCGGTGTGCAGACCCAGCCACCAGGCCAGGGGCAAACCTAGGGCCCAATATCCGATGGTGGCGAAGATTGCCGGAACTCGGGTGTCGGCGGCACCCCGCAGGACCCCGGCGCCGACCACTTGAATACCGTCGAAGATCTGGAAGAGGGCGGCGATCGGCAACAAGGTTGCTGCAAGGGCGATCACCGGCTCCTCGGGCGTAAAGAGCCGGGCCAGGAGCTCGGGGAAGAACGCGAAGGCGGAGGCGGAGATGGTCATCACAGCCGCGCCCAGGCCCAGGCTCGCCTTGGCGGACAACCGAGCGCCGTTCGAATCGCGTCGACCGATGGCGTTGCCGACCCGGGTCGCTGCGGCTCCGGCGATCCCCATCGGCACCATAAAGGCCATGGCCGCCAACGTCAGGGCGATTTGGTGGGCTGCCAGCTCGCGGGCGCCGAGATTGCCGATCATCAGCGCTACTGCGTTGAACAACCAAATCTCGACCGATAGCTGAAATGCGATTGGGATGCCGAGGCGGATCAGGTCGCCATAGGTGCGCCAATCCAGGACCCGGCGCCGAACCCCGGCCAAATAGGGTTTTAGGATCGGCCAAGAGAGTGTCAACAAGGTAATCAACAGGGCGATCCGGCAAAGGGTGGTCGCCCAGCCGGAGCCCACCACACCCAGGGCCGGAAAACCCCAATGGCCGAAAATCAGCGCATAGTTGGCAACCACATTGGCGACGTTCGCTGCCACCATGGCGACCATCGCCTGGTTGACGTGGCTCATGGCCTGGAGGCTCTGCCGATTGGCGACGAAGAGTAGGAATGCCGGCACTCCGGGGATCATGGAGCGGATATAGGCTGCCGTGGGTTCGATGATCGCGGGATCCTGGCCAAGGAAGATCAAAATCTCCTCCATATCCCACATCACAAGCCCGAGCGGCACGCTCAAACCCAAGGCCATGACCCAACCCCGTTGCAAATGACGGGCGACCGCTACCTGGTCTCCGGCACCGTAAGCTTGGGAGACCAGGGGATCCAACGCCATCAACATGCCCATGGCGAAGATCATCATGCCGAAGGTGATCACATTGCCCAAAGCACCGGCAGCGAGGGCGTGCTCGGAGACCCGGCCGAGCATCATGGCGTCCACCGTTCCCATGAGCATCATGCCCATTTGGGTGACCACCACGGGCAGGGCCAAACGAGCGACCCCGCGCAGCTCGCGATAAAAATCTGGGGAAAAACCGATGGACGACATGAAGGCTCCAAAACACCGACTCCGGTTGGGTCGGCGGCAAAAGAACGGCAGTTTATGCCATTTAGACCGGATGCGACCGAATTCGCCGAATTACACCGACTCACACCCCGACTCCTGAGGGGGGAGGCTTCTAGATATAGTCGACCCCAGTCCTCGTTGCCGACCCACCTGGAGAAACGTCCTGGACAGGTCGTGGGAGCATGAGCCGACCGAGCGGACAAGCTGGAGTCGAGATGGCCGTTATCCGAACCGTTGCACAGCCCTTCCAACACGAGATCGACAAAATCAAAGGGTCGCGGTTTATCGCATCCGTGTTCGCCATCTCCCAAAGCGACGAGGTTGCGGCTTTGATCGACGGTTGCCGCGAACAATTCAGGGACGCGGGACACCACTGCTACGCCTGGCGCCTTTCGGGAGCCGACCGGATGCGCTACAGCGACGACGGCGAGCCGTCGGGCACTGCCGGGCGGCCGATTCTGCAGGAGATCGACGGCCGAGATTTGGTCGACGTGGTGGTGATCGTCAGCCGCATTTTCGGCGGCACTCGATTGGGCACGGGTGGGCTGGTCAGGGCCTACGGTGGCGCCGCAGCGGAGGCGCTGGACCTAGCGACGATCGTCGAACGAACTGTTGTCGAAACCCTGATCATTCGTTTCGACTACGGTTTCACCGGCCCCGTGCAAGGAGTTTTGGCCTCCTACGGCTTAACCGCTGGAGCTTCGGACTATGGTGCCGAAGTCTCGTTCGAGCTTGCCGTACCCGTCGAGCAAGTGGAGGCCGTTCGCGCCGCCTTGGTCGACGCGACCCACGGCAGCGTCAGGATCGACTGATTTCCGTCTACTTAGACAGTAAGAAAACCAAGGCACTGATCGACATCAAACCCAAGGCGACGTCGGGATGGGACTCGTAGATCATGGTGCCTACGATCAGAAGCGCACTGCCCGCTACCGCGTTGCCGAGACGCCGAATGGCATTCTCCAAGCCCACCAGACGTGCCCGGGTATCGGGAGCGAGGGCGCTGCGGGTGGTCAGACGCCCTCTTTGCATCATGCCCAAGGTTTGATGCAACTGATTGGGCAGGCGGAAGGCCGCTCGGGTCTGGCGAACCAGATCTCGCCCTTGAACGCGCCAATCCGTCAGCTCCTCGAACGCCAGTTTTTGGGCGAAGGGAATCGCTTCGGACCACGGATTGAAGGCGTCGTCCAAGGCTTTGGTGATGCCGGTCAGCAGCTCGATGGCTCGGCCGGTGAAAATGAAATCCACCTGCACCTGGATCGGCGTCTCGCGCAGCAGAGCCCCGAATTCCGACCAAAGATTGGTCGCCTCCTGGAGCCCGACCCGGCTGATATCCGACATGTCGAGACCCCAGAACCGATCAAAAACCGCCTCCAACGCCTCCTCTAAGTGGCCGAGGTCCGCCCCGGGCAGAAGGCTGCCGGAATCGCGCAAGGCTTGAATCACCAAGGCCGCGTCACGGTTGCCGATACCGATCAAATATTTGCGCAGCGCTGCACGCAAGCGCGGCGGAATTTCGGCCACCATGCCAAAATCGATGAACAGAATCTGAAACGGCGAGCCCGACGGCTCGAAGGGCAAATGATCCTCCACTCCCAATGCTTCGGCAGCGTCGGAAGCTCGGGTCTTGAACTCTTCCATCAAGCTGCCATCGCTGGGAATCGGCCGAACAAAGATATTGCCCGGGTGGGGATCCGCGTGCACGAAGTTGTGGACGAAGATCTGTTGCATGTAGATGCGATAGAGCTTCTTCGCCACGTCTCGCGGGTCGATGCCGTTCTCCCGCAAGCCCTCGAAGTCATTGATTTTGATGTAGGCGACGTTTTCTTCGGTCAACACCCGCCGAGAGGTGTAGTCCCAGTGGATCTCGGGGATGTGGACATCCAGTTGGTCGGCAAAATTCTCGGCGAAGCGTTCGGCGAAGCCGCCTTCTTGGCGCAAATCGAGTTCACGACGGGTGGTAATACCAAACTCTTCCTCGAACCATTTGAGGTCCACCCGACGCCGAATCGCCGCGAAGAAATTGAGCCCGACCAAGACATTGTGTAAGGCTCGAAGGTCGACCTCCACCAAGTCTTCGATGCCCGGCCGAAGCACCTTGACCACCACCGGCCGGCCGTCTTTCAGCTGAGCTTCATGAACCTGGGCGAACGAAGCGGCTCCCAGGGGTTTCTCCATGAACGAGTTGAAGATCTCCTGGACTGGGCCGCCCAGCTCAAGCTCGACTTGATGTCGGATATCCGCGAAAGTCTCCTCCGGCACCTCGTCCTGCAAATCCGCCAGCTGTCGCGTCACTTCCAGCGGCAAGATGTCGACTCGGGTGGACAAGTACTGGCCCAACTTGATCAATACACCGCCGAGCCGGCTGGCCAGCTCGCGATATTGAGCGGCAATACGTGTCCATCGTTTGATCGGCTGCCCTCGAAACCACCGCAAAATGGGCCGATTCATGAAGAAGTCGAACCACAAGATTTCCGAGAAGGCGAGGAAAAAGAACGACGAAACGCGGAAGTAGCGCCATCGATGGGTCTGTTGACCGGTGGTGGTGGGGGTGGTTCGAGTCACGCAAGATGTGTATCACAGAGTGATGAGCTAGGGCCCATCCAGAAATGCTACCGGGGCGTCGCCCGGATGGTCTGCGGGCGACGCTCCGAACTCGCGCCACCGCTGCGCTGACGCCATAAATTGCTGAAGAGTAGGCACTTATGCCGACCCTTCGGGTGTATCGCTCAGACACGCTCGCTTCCGTCCTCGATCCATCCGGCCTAGATTCATCGGAAAATCCCGTTTCTGGACAGGCTCGAGCTAAGGACCGTGAAACGCTGCCGAGGCCGGGCGGACCGTCGATTTCCCGCCGCCGCCGGCATAGAATAGGGGTCCCCGCGGTCGACATGACCACCCAGCCCAAAAATTCACTGCCCAAGGACCAGCCCCCTCTCGATGACCTGGCTCGACGAATATTACGCCCTGGCTTTGACCCTGAGCCCCGCCGTGCTGACCTCGATCGTTTTTGTGTCCGCGTGGCTCGAATTCGTATTTCCGCCCTATTTCGGCGACAGCGTGATGCTCTTCGGCTTTTTCCTCGCCGGACAAGGGGTCGCCTCGCCGACAGAAGTATTCATTGCGGCGGTGGCGGGCAGCGTGCTCGGTTCGGTGGTGGCGTTCCTGCTCGGCGAGCGCTACGGACCCGCGATTCTGGGACATCTGAGCTGGAAAAAGAAACGGCTGGAAGCACCTGCTCGTCTGCGACTGCTCTTCGAGCGCTACGGTGAGCCGGTGCTCTTGGTCAACCGCTTCATTCCCTTCTTCCGCAACTTCATGATCTACGGCGCCGGCGCCTTCCGACTTCGCCTATTGCCCGCGATGCTGGCCAACGTCGTTAGCGTGATCGCGTTCGTCGGCATGTTGATGGCCATCGGCCTGTGGACGGCCGGCTCTTGGGCCGAGATTCAGGCGGTATTCCAACAGGCTCTCGGACGCCTCGGCGCTATGGTGGTGCTGGCGTTGAGCGCCCTGGCGATTTTGGCCCTGCGACGCTCAGAGCCCGAAACGTCCGTCGACTGAGAACTCGCTTTAAATCCCGCCTGGATCTACCCCCGGGACTTTGAGCTATTTTTGAGTTATTGAGGCTCGTTGGAGATCCCGTGCAAGGTGATGCCGTAGCTTTGCAAGAGCTTCTCCGAGTGCTCATCTCCCTCTTCCAAATATTGGTTGTAAAGGCTGAGCAGCTCCGGGCGCTGGGAGATCGCACAACGCTCGCTGACCCGGTGTAGGACCAAAGAGAAAGCGACGAACTCTTGCGCCAGCTCCTCGAATAGAGCCGCGCTCGACTTTGGCCGGCAGATCTGAGCGGCGTGCCCGTAGGCAGATTCACCAAGACGAGCATAGTAATCCGCCGTGACCAATCGGCGCTCCAGGGATTCATAGAAGAATCCGGTCAAGAACAGGGCCAGATCACCCACTGCTCTCAGGAGCACGAAACGCTCCATGCCGTGGGAGTGGGCTGCGGCGAAAAGCATGGGTCCGAGCGGGTTCTCCGGACGACAGCCAACATCGACATAGAGACCCCGGGGTCGCACAAAGGACTCCAGTAATTGGACGAGATAAAACGAAGAGTCCTCACTGGGGCTCATATGCCCCTCAATCGCCTCTTCTACCCATTCTTTAAACAGCTCCACCGGTTTTTCCGTCCGGATGTTTTCGTCCATAGATTCACCCTTTCGTTCTTTGCCAGACCGGCTCGTCCCGGTTGCGCGGGATGAGCCACGAAAACTTTGCCACCCAGTAGTTTATGGCATTGCTTGGAGCAACGCGATAAATGCCGGAAAAAACATGTTTCCGTGGCATAAGGCTGTCCTCTCGGTTAGAATCTTTCGGTCTCGCTATAGGCTGCCGCGTCCGTATCGCGTTCCGCATTTGGCGCCCCGCCATCAGCAAGAGATTCTATGACCCGCCCTGCTCTTCTATTCAGCCGGGCGATTCCGCCCTAGAAGACGCTCACTGAAGGAGAAGATATGAGTTCATCCCAATTTATCCGCCGGATCGCGAGCCGCTCTGCGGCTTCGTTGGTCGGTGCCGCGCTGTTGGTGGGGGTCGCATTGCCGGCTTCCGCTTGGACAACTCGGCAGCCGGTCAGCTTCGAGAAACGCGTCAATTCCATTCAGGACGTTCAGCGAGCTGTCGTCATGGCCAAGGATCTGGAGTATCGACGCTTCCAAGACGCGGCTCAGGAAGCCAGCGGTCAACCTGGCCCCACCCGATTCGCCACACCGATCGAGGTGGATCACGACCTGCTGAATTCGGGTACCTGGCAAACCCTCGCCGACGGCTCTCGCCTTTGGCGATTGCGTATTGAGTCACCTTCCGCCCTGAGCCTCAACCTGACCTTCGGCGAAATCGATCTGCCGAAAGGCGCCGGGCTGTGGATTTACTCTCCGGACGGACGCCAGGTACAAGGCCCTTACGAGGACCATCACATCAATGAGCTAGGGGAGCTTTGGACATCTATCATCCTCGGCTCTGAGATCGTCGTCGAACTCCATGAGCCGGCCGAATTCGCCGAAATGTCACGGGTGAAGCTCACTCGGGTCAACCACGGCTACCGGATGTTCGGCGAAGTCGAAAAGCGGGGCGCCTGCAATGTCGACGTGGCCTGTCCGGAAGGTGATCCTTTCGCCGACCAAATTCGTGCCGTCGCCGTTTACACCATAAACGGTTTCTTTACTTGCACCGGGTCGCTGATCAACAACACCCAACAGGACGGACGCCCTCTCTTCCTGACCGCCAACCACTGCAGCACCACCTTCCCGAATATGGTGGTCTACTGGAATTACCAAATGCCCACCTGCGGGGCCACCTCCGGAGCCAGTTTGTCCGACAATCAGAACGGCGCGAGCCTCCTATTTTCGGAGTTCAGCACCGATGTCGCCTTGCTCGAGCTGAACGACACTCCGCCGACTTCCTACAACGTCTACTACGCAGGCTGGGACGCGTCGGGCAATACGCCGGCACAGACCGTCGGAATCCACCACCCGAGCACCGACGAGAAATCGATCAGCTTCGACAACGATGCTCCGAATGCCATCGATCTTTTCGAGGTCGGATCCAACACGGTGTGGCAAGTCGAAGACTGGGATGTCGGCACCACCGAACCCGGTTCTTCCGGCAGCCCACTGTTCGATCGAAGCTCCAAGCTGGTCGTCGGCACGCTTTTCGGCGGGCTGGCCGCTTGTAGCAACGATCTCGAAGATTGGTATGGACGGATCAGCTCACAATTCCAGGTTGGAACCGCTTCAATCCTCGATCCTGGCAACACCCAAGCCACCACCCTGCAAGGCATCGACGCCTCGGATGTCGGCGGTGGTGGCGGGGGCGGTGGTGGTGGCGGGGGGGGTGGGGGAGGCGGGGGTACCGGCTCTTGCGCCGACACCACGCCCTTCGCTTGCGTGGAGGATTCCAACACTTTCTGCCTGGTCGATGGTCGGTTCCAGGTCGATGTGGACTACAAAGACTTTGTCGGCGGAGAAGGCTCGGCCATCGTGGCACGTTTGAACGGCAGCACGGATATCCAATCATCCGACTCGGGTTTGTTCTACTTCTTCGACCCGGACAACTGGGAGTTGTTGGTGAAGGTGCTCGATGCCTGCGCTATCAATAATCATTTCTGGGTCTTTAGTGCCGCTACGACCAACGTGGAATACACCCTGAGGGTTACCGACACCGAAACGGGTTCAGTGCAGTGCTATGAGAATCCCTTGGGTACGGCTGCCCCTGCGATTACCGACACGGAAGCCTTCGCTACCTGCCCGTAAAGGTCCAGCTGCCCTGAGCCCGACTCAGGGCGCCGACTCGATAACGCTCCCCGAAAGGGGGGCGTTTTTTTATACCCGCGGCCGAGCCGTTGTCTGCCTGAGCCCGTTGTCTGCCTGAGCCCGTTGTCCGCCTGAGCCCGTTGGCAGACCAAGCCCTTTCGGGCATATAGTTCCGGGGCTGATCCCTTCCACCGCTGACTCGCTTCGAGCGCAACAAGATCCCGCCCAATTGGCTACGTCCTCGCTAGACCCTTCTACTAGCCGGATCTCGATGGGAGACCCTCAATGACTCCAGCCTCCGGCTCGTCCGAGATACGGTCGGGTTTTATGTTCGCTGTTGCGGCTTTCCTGATCTGGGGTCTCTCCCCCATTTTCTGGAAATATCTCAGCGCGGTTCCTTCCCGAGAGCTGCTCGCTCATCGGGTGCTTTGGTGCGCAGTCTTGATCGTTCCGATTTTGATCTTGGGCCGACAGGTCACAGATCTCCGGAATCTGCTCAGCAGGCCACGCACCCTGGCGACCCTGCTGCTGACCACAGCGTTGATCGGCTCCAATTGGTTCTTTTATATCTGGGCCGTGGCCACGGATCGGATCCTGCACGCCAGCCTGGGTTATTTCATCAACCCCCTGGTCAACATCCTGCTCGGCATGTTGTTCCTCGGTGAGACCCTACGCCCCAAACAGAAGGTCTCGGTCGCCATCGCCGCCCTGGGGGTTTCGCTGATGACTTGGCAGCTCGGCCATGTGCCCTGGATATCTTTGGTGCTGGCGGTGACTTTTGGTTTCTACGGGCTGTTGCGCAAAACCGTCGACGCCACCCCCGAACAAGGACTCGCCCTCGAAACCTGGCTCTTGAGTCCGATCGCCGTGCTCTACCTGGCCCAGTTACACGGCCAAGGCGGAGCCGGCGGAGCATGGGGCCATCAAGGCTGGACGATCGACCTACTGCTGGTGCTCACCGGTGTGATCACGGCCGCCCCCTTGCTGTGTTTCACCCATGGAGCCCGTCGACTGAGCCTGTCGATGGTCGGCATCCTGCAGTACATTGCTCCGACGTGCCAATTCTTGCTGGCTGTTGTGATTTATGACGAGCCTTTCGGCACGGTTCACTTGATCGCTTTTGTTTTTATCTGGATCGCGCTCGGCCTGTTTACCACCGACGCCTTTCGCGCCTCTCGGGGTCGCCCCTAACCTGAAGACCCGGGTTCGAAACGATTCGGCCCGCCGCGCGCTACCATCGATCCTTAGCTTAAGAGGCTGTGGCAAAAGTCTCATCGCGCTGCGAGCGCGCCTTTTCCGCCGACTCTCGGAAAGCGACAAGTTGCCGCGTGGGGCTCGTCGCCGAAAAAGCGCTGCCATTCTCGCGCGTTGAGATTTCGCCCAGCCATGGCACAACCCCAAGTCAGAAAATCGCCGAAGGACCGTGAGTCCCAAGGCACATGGCGAGTGAGACTGAGGGGCCAATGGTCGGACGGCGACCGGCCGGAGCCGGAAAAATGATAGCGGCTTAGGTTGACCAATTGGGAGCCGACCACATCGGCATGCGAGATTTCATCCGTTTGAGACCTTTGGGTACGAATTCCAAAATAAGAAATAGCCAACCGACCCTTTTGATCTATGCCCAAAATCCAACGGCCGTCGGCACTGTGCAGCTCATGACGGAATCCCTCCGGCCAGCCTCTGAAAGGGTTGGCAGCTTGGCCATCGAGCCGAGGGGAGGGCAGGGCGGAAGGAAAACCGTGGGTAGATTCCGTCGGCGGACGTCGGCCGAATCGTCGCCAGAAGCTTTGGGAATCCGGATAGGCAAAGACGACGGATGGCGAAACCCGTCGCTTTTCTTGGTGAATCTGAGGCGACCGCCCGAGCACCCAGAGGGCGTTTGAGGTGAGCAATAGCGGAGAGAGCGGATCGAAGTGCAGGTAAGAGGTGACTCCGAGCTCGTGAGCCGCCGGCGGGCGTCCCCCAGAGTCGGCACTTTTCAAGTGCACGAGCAAGGAAGAGCCTTGGGTGCCGTGGACCAAGGCCGCCCACTGATGATCCGGGCTCCAACGGATTCCCGACCACAAACGACCCTCGCCCACGCGATGGACCACCAAATTGGGATCGGCGAGATCCAGAATGTAGGTGCGTTCCCATAGGCCGTCTTCCGGTTCTCCTCGACGTTCGTTGTTGCGCCCGAGCAACCACCATCGACCGTCCGGTGAACGCTCCACATGGTCGAAGCCCTCGGTATCGGAAATCACGGTCGTGTCTTGACCGTCCAAGGTCCAACGCCGGACCGTGCCGTCGGCGCCGGCGGTGACCACACCGTGGCTCGACATAGCCACATGGCGAATTCCACCGTCCAAGATCTCTCGGGTCAGCAAACGCCGCGAGCCGGTCCTTAAATCGACCCACAAGGGCCGACCGTCGAGGCCGACGAGCGCCAACAAGGAACCGCTGGGATCTAAGGAGGCATCCAAGACCGGCGAGGACAAACCCCGAAGAGTTTTGGCCTCGCCGCCAACGGCAGAGTCGGACCCCACCGGCCACAGGGTGATTTGATCCCACTCGTTTTGGCTGATCAGCGCGGAACCGTCCACGCTCCAACCCAGAAATCGACCCGCGCCCGAAAGCACCTGTCGCGGCTCCCAAGCTTCCGGCCGCCGGAATCGATCGTGAAGCTCCTTCCACCAAATGGACGGCCCGACATCGACAAACGCCGACGGCTCATAAAGTCGCGAGCGCCTGAGATCGAACACTCGAATCTCAGAGTGGCCTTGGGTGCCGTCGTCCCAAAAATATTCAACCGCCAAGAAGCGGGAAGTGGGATCGATTGACATTCGCTCCACTCCCCAACGGCTCACATATTGTTCTTGCAGCCGGCGCAGCCGTTTCATCAGTCTGGTGGAGGCGTCCTGAAGTCGGAGATCGGACTCCGAAATCACCGTTTCACCTCGCAAATACGATTCCAGGGCCAACAAGGTCATCGCCCGCATATCCTCGATTCCCAGCTCTTGCTCCGGCGCGGTCGCCAGCCAAGACAAGATCCGGCGTCTGAGGTCGCGGCGGGCGTCCTGCCAAGGGGCCACCTCTCGAGCTGCGTCCGTCAGCGGAATCTCGCTCCGACCGGGTGCCGGGTTAATGTCCGGACGGGCAATCCGACGTCTCTCGAGGCGCTTGAGATCAGCGTCCAGCTCAATCACCTCACCGTGATCGTTGCCGGCGAAAGCCCGCGAGGAATAGACGGGATCAAACGCTAAGGATGAAGTCGGATCTTGCAGGTGAAGAGGATTCCAAGTCTCACCGGCATCTTGGCTGAAGATTCCCCCCTGTGCTGTGCCGGCCACCAGGAAATCGGAGTGAGACGGATGGTGAGCCAAGGTCGCGACGTTGTGCCAGGCCAACACTCTGCGCCATTGCTCGCCGCCGTCCTCGCTGCGGAAAATTCCCAGCGATGTGCCCGCATGAAACCAACCGTCCCGATTCGGATGCGCCACCAGCGTGTTGGCATGCAAGGCCTTGGCGTGGATCCCGAGGTCCGTCAGACGCGCGAGATTCGGGTTGGAGTTGATCGACAATCCCCCTAATCGTCGCCAGGTGAGACCGCGATCCTCTGAGGAGAAGATGCCACCCCAATCCGTGGCCGCTATAACTCGGTGATCCGCCACCACGAGGTCGCGGATGCCACGCTCGCGAAGCCCTCCCGGTTGCTTCGGTTGCTCGTCCGAGGGTCTCCAGGTTCGCCCGCCGTCAACGCTGCGGAAGATACCCCGGCTGCGCGTGCCGGCGTAGACAAAATCGGAATCCGCGGGGTCGATTGCCAGGGTCCGGACCACCGGATCCCCGGGCCCTCTCCTCACTCGCTGCCAAGATCGTCCTGAGGTTTCGCTACGGAAGATGCCCGATCCGTTGGTGGCGACGATCAGAGTCGCCTCCTCTTCCGGCCGGCGAGAATAGGAATCTGCGGAATCGACCACCAAATCGAAGACATCGAGATCACCAAGCCCCTCGCGTCTCGCCGACCAAGTGGCCCCTTGATCATGGCTTCGAAATACCCCGTAACGGGTGCCGGCGTAGTGAATGTGGGCGAACCGCGGATCCGCTACCAATACGTCGATGGTTTGATCGACATGGGGTCCAAATAGGGGAGAGCCGGCCGGACGCGCCGGGATTCGGCTCAGGCGTGGGCCCGGAGCCGGTCGACCGGGATCACTCGTGACCTGTTGGGAGCGCAGGGACACCGTCCGAAAGGCACCGTTCTCACCCACCAACAGCCGCCCGTCGTCACTACCGGCAAAAAGCAGCCCAGGATCCGATGGGTCAATCACCAAGGCCGTCAACCGCAGATCGAATCCACTTTCGATTTGCTCGAAAACCAGTCCTGCATCTCGGCTCAACCACAGGCCTTGGTCGGTCGCCGCCCACACGAAACGAGCATCGTCGGGATGAACACCGAGGGCCGTGATGCCCTGAAGCCGGAAGAAACCGGCCCAGCTGCGTCCGCGGTCGAGGCTGCGAAACAGACCCGTGGGTGAGGCCGCGTAGAGGATTCGGGGGTCGGACGGGGAAATAGCCAGCTTGAGGGGTTGGGGCCCGGCCAAGATTCGCAAGGCGTCGCTCGGATCTCCACCGTCGGCATCGAGAGCCTGTCCGAGCAGGTCCGCCATTCGTTGCCGATCTAAAATCGGCCGACAAGAGGGCTCATAGTCACACCCCCAAACCGCATCATCGCCGGTCACGAAAAGCACATAGGGCGAAGTATTTTCGAGTTCAATTTCGAGCTCGGATTGGGTCGTTTCTTGCTCCGTCGGGAGCTCCGAGCCGTCTTGACGGCGCAAAACCGAGAGCTCGACATCCACCACCTCGAATGGCCCGCCACCTGGAAAGAGTCCCCACGAGCTACCCCCGTCTTGGCTCCAGGCGAGTCCGGCGGCAGTGCCGGCAAAAAGAGTCAGCGGGGTGAACGGGTGAATCTCCAAATCCCGAATTTCCGGATCCGGAAGGCCGCTCTGGGTGTTCTGAAAGGTAATCGCACCGTTGATGGATCGAAAAACGCCCTGGCTTTGGGTTCCCGCGTAGACCACCCGCCCATTGGGATGGACCGCAATCGCGGTCACCGACAACCCCTCCAGCTCAGGACCGGCGGAGGACCACGAATAACCTCGATCTAGGCTCTTCGCCAAGCCCCAACCCCGGGTTCCGGCATAAACAACCCCGGCGTTCAGGGGGTCGAGGGCGATGGAAAGCAGCCCTTCCGGCGCCGCCTCGTCCAACGCCGTGGGATCCACGACCCCTTCGGCAAAAAAGGTCGGCTCTTCCTGGAGACCCACCGGGGAGGTCTGACCTTGGCCCGGCGCCGACATCATCGTCAGCAAACCGACCAAGAGAAGCGCTGGGCAACGGGCGTTGGATGGATTGAGCAGGGCTCCCACTGAGCATGTCCTCCGGTGTGATCGCCCTGCCCAGGCTCGAGCCCTTCTGGGCCCGTCGACCCGGGCCCAGAAGAACTAACCCGTAGTTTCTGGTTTGATGGGCGGCAGGGCAAATTGATTTAAAACAGCGCGTTCTTGCTCCGTAAGAAAGGACGCGTCAATTTCGTATTGGGTTCCGGCGGCCGGCAATGGAACCTCGATGCGGGCCAATGACGCCGAGACCCCGTCACATCCGAGGCCGGGCAAGAGGGCTGTGAACGCCAAACAGGTTTCGACGATCTCCCGCGCCATATTGCTCTCGATTTGGAAGCCGACGGTGGGTGTCAGGGCTTCCAAGAAGGTCATGTCGTAGCCGGTCTCGGTGATCACCAACTTCACCACAGCCTCAGCCTTGACCCATTGACGCTCGACGACCACTCGATCTTGGTAGGGAGTGGAGCCGACCGCGGTTTGGACCGAGGCGATGAGATCTCCCCAACCCTCCAAATCGACCTCGAATAGAACCTCGACGCCGTCTTGATGAAACTCACTCGACGCCAGGGAAATGCGGTTGGCGAAAACTTCCAACCGATGGGCCGGGGAGCTGATGACGATCGTTACCGGACCTTGCTCGATAGGCACGAAACCGGTGTCCAACGAATCGAAGACCCTGTTGAGTGCCGAGACGCTCAGGGTGACGCTCTCCGTAGATTCAGCGGCAGACCCAAAAACAGCTTGGGCCACTGCCGGCTGAGCAACTGCCGGCTGAGCCACTGCCGGCTGAGCCACTGCCGGCTGAGCCACTGCCGGCTGAGCAACAGTGGAGAGCACGCCCACCGCGAGCAGGGCGGCGGTCAACGAAACGATCAGGGTATAGGGCTTGGTTTTCATACTACGGATAGTAGCCGCTGATGGTTCGAGCCTTCAATTTTCCACCTCTTACCTTGAGTTCGATTTCCCGATACTCCTCCTTGTCTCGGGTCGAATTCGAGTTGTAAGCCACCAAATACTGGCTCCTCAGCTCCTTTTCGATTTGGGCATAAACGCCGTGGAGATCGGAGGCCTCTTGGATGTAGAACGTGCGCCCACCGGTTTCTTGTGACAATTTGTCGAGCTTGTTGCGCACAGGAAAATCGGTTTTGCCGATCCGTAAGCCGATCGCATAGATCGCCACTCCGCTGCGCTTGGCGTAGTCCAACGCCTCTTGGAATTCCAGGCTGCTGGCGGTGTCGGCGCCGTCGGAAAGCAACACCAATGCCCGCCTCCCTCGGATCCCGCGGTAGTAATAAAGACTGGTGACCACCGCATCGTGCAATGCGGTCATGCCGTCCGCCGCCAATCCCTCCAAGCGCTCGGCCACCGCGCCCACATCGGAAGTTCGGGCCATCAAAATCTCAGGACGATCGGAAAACGCGACGGCGAAGGTGCGATCCCGCGGCGTGATGATTTTCTCCAGGAATCCGATCGCGGCCCGCCGGGCTTCACCCAACGACTCCACCATCGAGCCCGAGACATCGATGGCGATGCCCAACGACAGAGGCAGGTTTTCTACCAGCTCGAATTTGGAGACTTTTTGAGGACGGCCGTCCTCAAAGACCTCAAAGTCCTCGGGGCCCAAACCGAAGACCAAACCTCCACTGCGCTCGGTCACCGTGGTGTAGAGCTCCACCAGGTTGACGTCCACTTCTTCGAGATGATCGGGGGCGTTGACGAATCTCACGTCTTCCGCCTGCAGGCCGTCATCCAGACGCGCGCTGACGGTGATGTAGGTCAGCTCGCCATAGGTGGTCGACAAATCAACCTCCGCTTCCCACGGTGGCCTGGTCAGCGTGTGAAATAACTGCTCGTTGACCTTGATCTGCACTTCCTCCACCTGCTTCTCCTCGGGAACCACGACCTCGGCCGCCACCTTGACCGCGCCGGTCGCCCGTGTCCCTCGCTTCGGCTCCATGATCCGAACCCGCAGCTCTCCGCGCGGTTGATTCAAGATCACTTCGTCGGCCGCTATCAGCTCCTGGCTGTCGCTATATCCCTCCGCTCGGACCACCTGCTCCTTGGGATATTCCGCCAACCTCAGCTCGGCGGTGAATGGCGGCCCCTTGCGAGACAGCACCAATTGATCGTCGACGAGATATTTGATCTTGCGGATTCGATTGCCGGTCACCAGGGCTTCCGCCCGCCACAGGCCGAAGATCACATCGGTGGACGGTGGCACCAGCACCAAACTGTCGTACCCCCCGATTTCCGCCTGGGCCAGGTCCTCGCCGATAGCCAGGACGGCTTCCTCCGGAAGCGAGGCGTCCTCGGTCGGCATCGGATGGGTTGGAATCACCAATCCCTGGCTGGAATACAGCATTTTGCCCGAGACCTCGTCCTTAATACGCAACCGCATCAAGAAGCGTTGACCCGGTCGCAGCAGGCGTTCGGCATGCAAGGCAATCGGCGTCTGAAACCCACCCTCGGGAAATGGAACCTGGAAGCGCACCCGGAAGTCTTCAAAAAACCGCCCAGCCTTCTCCAAGCTACCGTCAATCACCAAACGCACCTGTTTCGACTCGCCTTCTTGGAACATCTCGAGCTGAGACGGATCCTCGATCAGCACTTGGATTCGGCTGATCATGCGTTGACCGTTCTTATCGGGGAAGCTGAGGGAAACCTTGCCGTCGAAGAGGTCTTCTTCGACCTTTGGCTCGGAGGCCGCGGCAACAGCCCAGGCCTTCAAGTCCTCCGGGGGCCGCAAGCGTTTTTGGAAATCCGAGTCTTTCGGTCGGCCGGTCTCGAAGCCGTACATGCTGTCGATGCCGGTAATGCGGTCCACAGCTCCGCTGTCTTCACAAAAAAATCGGTCGACTCGTTTCCCGCCCCGAATTCGGCTCTTGAGTTCTTCCCATTGTTCGAGGTAGTACTTCATCTCATCGGTGTAGAGCGCGCCCTTATCGTCGAGCGGCAACCACAGCTGAAAGGGTTGATCCACCTTGGGCCGATAAAGCACCAAGGTTCGCCCCGGCACCCGCGCGTCGATCTTGGCGTCCGGCGGCCCGCCGTAACGCCACAGCTCTAGGGGTTTGAAGGTCTCAGCGCAATCCACCAATCGGCGCTCGTCGGGTGGGCCGAGCAAGAACAACAATCGCGCTCGATCATCCTGGAAGCTCTTGATCAGCCGCCGAACGTGCTCTCGTCGACGCTCGATGCCGACCACCATCTCGTTTTCCGGGGTCTCGGGAACCGGATCCGCCAGGAACTGCTCGATCCATTGATCTCGTCCTTCGATATCCAAATCGAAGAACTCACTCCGTTGCTCAGGTGAGAGCAAGAAACCTGGGCCGTCTTGCACGAATTCCCGTTGGTTCTCCGGCCATTCGAGCACGCCGTCGAATATTTCTTGTCCGGGCGACAAAGCCGCTTTCGCCGGGCTCACTGAAAGACCGAGCAAACAGACAAGACTGAGGAGAATCGCCGAGCCCCATTGAAAGGAACCCCGTTGAAAGGAACCCCAACGGAGCGCAGGCGAGAAAGTGGCCGTGATTGAATTTTGCATATCGGTGCTCATCTTTGCACAACCGATGCCACGGACCCCGGGGTCGAGGATGAGCTGCCGAATCTAAGCTGTAGATGGCAGGCGTGGTCATCCGGCTCCGCAAAGCGTTCGATTTTTTAGGTCCTCGAGACTCGCAGGAAAGGCCAATGCCGTCCTCAGGGGCGGACACTGGACCTATTCCGGGCCCACACCAGACCCACGCCCGGCCCACACCGAACTCTCAGAGAACCTACGGCTTCTATGGCAGCCCGAGCCTTGGGCCCATATACTTGCGAACCCTGTCATCGAGCCCACCCTGGAGACTTATGCCGATCGTACGTATCAACGAGCCCATCGCCAATTGGCAAGATAGCGACTTTGCACAGGGTTATGCCCTGGTAACCCGGAAAGAAGTCCGGCAAGACCGCAAGGGGCGAGACTATGTCGACCTCGAAATGGCCGACGCCAGCGGCAGCCTTTCGGCCAAGATTTGGCCGGACAGCCCGGCGATCAAGGAAGCCTTCGGGGAAAAAGAGTTCATTGCCTTCAAAGGCACAGTGCGCGAATACCGCGAGCAGCTGCAGCTCAACCTCGACCATTGTCGAAGGGTGACGGAAGCAGACCGCGAGCAGGGCTTCGACGAGGCTCTGCTGATTCCCTCGGCACCGGAAGGGGTCGAGCCCCTATGGCAGCGTTTGACGGCTATTTTTCCGGACCGAATCCACCGTCCAGAGCTTCAGCTTCTGTGTGAGGAAATTTTTCGCGTTCACGGCGACGAAATCAAAGAGCATCCGGCAGCCAAGGCCATCCACCACGCATACCGCGGGGGGTTGCTCGAGCATGTGGTCCACATGTCCGAATTGGCGATTCAGGTCTGCGACCACTACGGCGACGTCGACCGAGACTTGGTGCTCCTGGGCGTATTGCTCCACGACCTCGGCAAGCTACGGGAGCTGGGCGCCATGCCCGCCAACGACTATACGCTCGAAGGTAAATTGGTGGGTCACATCAGCATGGGACACCAAATGCTCAAGGAGGCCTGTGCCGCCTTGGACGGCACCGTGCCGAAACACCTTCAGCTGCACCTCGAGCACCTGGTGCTGTCACACCACGGCAGCCGTGAATACGGCAGCCCGGTAGTGCCTTCCACCGTCGAAGCCTTTGTATTGCACTGGCTCGACAACTTGGATTCCAAGCTCAATCAGCTGCGCAACGCGCGACGAAAGGACGGTCCGGGCATGCATTATTTACGCCCCCTGGGCCGCAACGTCTTCTTCGATCCCGAACTCGAAGAGTAGCCTGGGTCCGACTCCTGACACCTGAGTGAACGAAACCAGATCATGGACAACTCGAACAAGAACTCGGGCGCCCGCGCGGATGACAGCCCAGGCCACCCTCTAGCGACCCAATGGCCCGCGATTCGACGGCTGGCCGTTCGCACCCGCCGAACCTCCTTGGCCTTTTCGATCGCTTCGGTCGATCAGAACGGCCATCCCTGGGTCACGCCCATCGGCTCGCTGATGTTCGACCGCGACCGCCCGCGGGCCGTCTATTTCGAACTCCTGACCCAGCGACTTTCGACCCACCTGGATCAAGACCCCAGGGTGGTCGTGCTCGGAGTGGACAGCGGCAAGTGGCTTTGGTTGAAGTCGTTTCTGAGCGGTAGGTTTTCGTCGCCCCCCGGAGTCCGCTTGGTGGGCAAGGCACTACCGCGCCGGGCTCCCACGAACGAAGAGATCCAACGCTGGTATCGAATCACCGGCGTCGGCCGCAAAACCCGAGGTGGCCGAATGCTCTGGACTACCTGTCGCTGGGCCCGCGAAATCGAATTCGAGTCGATCGAACCCGTGAGCTTGGGCCCCATGACCCGCGGCCTCTGGTCTTAGGCCAACGAGGCGGCAGCGCTCAATCCTGAGCGGTAGATTTTGCGCCGGGGCTTCTCAACTGCGGATCCGGTGCCCAGGCTCGACGCAAGGCCTCCTGGGCCTCCGGATGCTGCATGGCGAAGTCACGGTTCGGCGATGCCCCGGGAATCCACTTCCACCAAAACATTCCGGCAATAAACGGCTCCGCTTCGAGACGCGCCAACGCGACTTCCATCAATCGGCGACGCAAGGCTCGATTTTCGGCGTTGTTTTGCGCCGCGCTCAACCACGGCTCCACGGCTGCCTTTGCGGAGAGGTCATAGCCAATCTCCGCAAAAAGCACCGGTTTGCCGTGGGTTTGGTGCAGCTTACGCAGCTCTTCGATTGGACCGTTCCAGCGCTCGAGGATCTGCTCCCTTGTAGGGTGAGTTTGGTCTCCCCAGGACATCGGAAAATAGCCCTGGACACCGATTAGGTCTAGGGCGTCCCAAAACGGAACCTTGTCCATCCGGTCCCAATTGGCGGAGTAGGTGATCTGGCCGGAATACACTTTTCGCACCGCCCGGATCAGTCCGCGCCATTCCTTTTCGTGATGGGTGGTGGCCTCATATTCCAATCCGACGGCAAATAGAGGCACCTTGTGGGTTTCGGCAAATCGCGCTTGTTGCACGATGAATTCGCGATAGGTGTCGAAGAACCGGCGCCACTTTTTTTCGTCGTCACCGAATTCGATCGAGCCACGCCAATCGAAGCTGCCCCAATAGGCCAGATGAGGTTTCCAAAAGAGCTTGATTCCGGCTCGCTCGGCTATTTCGACCGCCCGCTCCAGAAAGTCCATTTCTTCGAGAGAGCGGACCCTCACGGTGCCGTCGCGCCGGACGCCTGCATACGGGTGGATGGAGACCCAATCCACCCCCAGCGGTTTGAGTTCGTCCAGGGCCTGGGTCATGCGCGGTGATCCCCAAACGGGACCCCAAGTGGGGCACGAAACGGTCATGCCACGCATCGGCAATTCTCGCAGACTCAACCTCTCCGTCGGCTCCGCCGAAGCCGTCGAGCAGAGCACGGTCAAGCAGAGCACGGGGCTGACCCAGACGGCACAGCGAGCTGTCCGAATCCACGCCCGAAAGATCTCGAAAGGCGTGGCGGACTCTTGGCGATAGGGCATGAAGTCTCCTTGGTCGTCGGCGTGACAATCCGCGGACGTTTTCTCTTTTTACGGTAGCTGAGCCCCTTCGGTTGCCCCGGCATCGACAAGACCCTGACGGATCGCAATGCTATAATTCGTCTGCCGGTGACGCTCCGGGCCTCTCCGAGTCCGCCCCGGGCGCACAGCCGGAACCCAATTGCCGGAAATAGAGTTTGTCCGCAGCCCCATGCAACCCGGGGCCTCCAAGCGGTACCACCATCGGCGATCCATGAGGTTCCGTCGTTTCCCCGCATTTTCGGGATCGGCAAGCAATCGGCACAGAATCAAGCTCTTCTCGAGGCGCCATCGCGCAACTCTCGACGGCGCGGGATTCTTCTATGTTTTGTGGCAGGGCCTGGGTTCCGTTAGGACGGAATCCTAGATTCTGCGACTCACTTTTTCGCCCGCATCTAGGCACCCTCTGGCCGGGCGCGATTCTCTAACGGAAGCTACTCCTCGAAGTGAAGGAGATCGGTTTGAACATTTACGACGAGCTGAAATGGCGTGGCCTGATCTATGACGGTACTGAAGGGGTGCGCGAGCACTTGGCCGAGAATAAGGTCACGCTTTACATCGGCTTCGATCCGACCGCCAAGAGCCTGCATGTGGGATCCCTTTTGCAAATCATGGCCCTGGCGCGCATGCAGAAGGCCGGGCATCGGCCCATTGCCCTGGTGGGCGGCGGCACAGGCCTGATCGGCGACCCCTCCGGCAAAACCGCCGAACGACAGCTGCTGACCCAAGAAAAGGTCGATGAAAACCTAGCGGGTCTCAGGGAGCAGCTCGGTCGTTTCCTCGATTTCGACGATGAGAGTTCTGGGGCCCTGCTGGTCAACAACGGTGATTGGCTGTGCTCCATCGGCCTGATCGACTTCCTGCGCGACGTCGGCAAACACTTTACCGTCAACTATTTGATGGCTAAAGAATCCGTCAAGCAGCGATTGGAAGGCGAGCAAGGCCTCTCCTACACGGAGTTCACCTATTCCTTATTGCAGTCGTTCGACTTCGTAGAGCTGCTCGACCGCCACCAATGCACCTTGCAAATGGGCGCTTCCGATCAATGGGGAAACATCACGGCAGGCACGGAGCTGATCCGCAAGCTGCGACAGAAAAAAGCTTACGGCTTGGTTTCACCCTTGGTCATCTCATCTTCCGGGGTGAAATTCGGTAAGACCGAGGCGGGCACGGTTTGGCTCGACGCCGAGCTCACTTCGCCCTATCAGTTCTACCAATTCTGGCTGAACGTGACCGACGACGACGTCGTGCGCTACTTGAAATATTTCACGTGGCTCAACCAGGAAGACATCGCAGCCCTCGAAGCCCAGCATGAGGCCGCGCCACAGAAGAGAGAAGCCCATAAGGCGCTGGCCAAAGAGCTCACCCGCATGGTGCATGGCGACGCCGCTCTCGAGCTGGCGGAGAAGTCGTCCCAGGTGCTCTTCGGTGGCGGCCTCGAAGGACTGGCGGCAGCGGACATTCTCGACATTTTTGGCGACGTTCCCTCGACGGGATTCGAAAAATCTAAGTTTGACGACAGTCTTTCTCTCGTCGACCTGCTGGTCGAAACGCAGCTCGCCCCGTCCAAAGGACAGGCTCGTCGTTTGATCAAAGACGGCGGCATCTATGTGAACAATGCGCGGGTGGAGGACGAAAAGGCCACCGTGTCCGCCAACGATTTTAAAGACGGCTTGGTCTTGGTCTTGCGCAAGGGTCGCAAGGTCTACCACCTCGTCCAGATCCTGGGGAGCTGAAGTGCCGAATAGTAAAACTTCTCTGGAAGTAACCCGAGAGACGTTGTTATCTGAGCTCAAGAGCTTGCCCATGAGCCGCTCGAAAGTTCGCTTCCTTTTGGGCACCGACGAGCACATCGCCCATGAAGCGCGGGTGGCTATGGCCCCGCATCACATTGAGATGCTGCAGAAAGACCTGGCAGGGGTCGGGATTGAGGTGGAAATCTTCGTCATTTCCGGCGCCGGAGATCGGGCTAAACCCGCTTTCACCGACGAGGACTACGAACTCGCGGGAGCCGAGGTCGTGACCCTTGAAGAGGCCGCCGACCTGGACGAACTCGACGTGGTCCATGCGCTCAAAGAGCCGACCCCCTATGAATCGACGTTGCCGGGCTCCATGTTGCGCATTGGAGCCTTGCACCTTGCCAGCAAACCCCCGGGAATTTGCGACTTGCTGGCCAAGCGAAACTTCTCCGCAATCCTGGACGGTGGCACGGTGGGGAATTGCTCTTACCTCTTGGTAGAGGGTGATCGAACTCCCATCGTCGGCAGCATGTCGCGCTTCGCGGGCATGGTCGCCGGGCGAAAGTTGGTCGAAGGGCTGGAACGTAACAAGGTCGGTGCGGGCAAAGTCGTGATCGTCGGCGGCGGCATCGCCGGGCGCAGCGCCATCCGCGAAGTGGGGCCCAAGACCGAAAACTTGGTGGTCATTGAGCCCTGGGAACCCATGCGCAAACGATTGAAGACCTTCCTGCCCGGGGTAGGGTTTACGGATTTCGAGATTCAGGAAAAACTGACCGACGAAACCCTTGAAGGCGCCGTCGGCATCGTTTTCGCCCATCGTTCCGGGGCCAAGGCAGCGGAAAAGGTCTGCAATTACTCCCAGATCCAAAAGATGGCCGCCGGCGCAGCGATTTCCGACATTGCCATCGACCAAGGCGGCTCGATCGCCCACGACGGCTATGACGAAGAAGACGACGCCACCACGGCCCGGCGAAAATACATCGAACTCTTGGGAGACGACTACGCCTACTACGCCGAGGTGAATATGCCGCGGGAAGAGCCGCATCACGCCTCGATCACCCACGGCGACGCGTCGCTGCCCTACGTCACTGCCCTCTTGGCTCTCTGCGCCCACCTGGGCAGCCCGGAAGCGGCGACCCGCCGCTTGCTGGAGTACGCGGTCAAGCTCTACCGCCCAAAGGACGACGTCGAAGACATGTCGCTCTTTGATGCCATTTTGCAGGACTTGCGTAACGGCCTTCAGCTAGCTCAGATCAACGGTGACATTCAAATCACCGATAGCGACATAGAAAGCGACGTCAATTTGTCGTCTTGGCTGAAGAGCTGCGCTGAGAAATAAGGCGAACCGGCGGTGAGGGAGACGTGGAGGAGGAGTGGCGGGAAGGGTCTCCCCGAGGTGACGGAGCTCCGTGAAATCCCGGCTCGGAGGTAAGGAGGAGGACGAATTGGTTTCAACAACGTCCGCCGAGCCGATTTCCGCGAAGCTCCATCACGTCTGGAGTCCGCTCTCGCCCAAGATAGTCTGCAAGTCCGGTGCCCGTTTCACGACGGCCATTGAAAAACCCTCGGTCGAATCTTTCGCCGAGGGTTTTTTCGCGCTAAATACAGCGGACAAGGTGTTTAGCTACTGAACTTTTTCTTTGACGTTCTTTCTGGAGCGCAACCCATCGGTTCAAACAAAGGACCAAAAGACGCCAAATCGGCATGGAAACACGCCGCTATGTCCGAATGCGGACACTTGGACTGCCCGCCTGCGACCAGGAACGATTTCAGGCCCGCCATGGTCACGGGAGGCTGGTCGAATTTGCCAACCCCGGAACGGGCAGCGTGGTAAGCAACGACAGCGACACCAACAGAAATATGAATTCAACTAGAGCCTTGCGATCAGAAACCTCGGGAACCTTGCCGAGCAAGGCAGATGCTCCCGCCCCCAGGCCGATCAAAAGCAGCAAACCCTCACCTGTTACCCACCAACACCCCGCCGTGGCCAACACCACCGTCCAACGTTCGGGACGCTGAAGAGCCCGGATACCGCGCCCTCCGTCGAGCTGCCAGACGGGCAGCAAATTAAATAGGTTGATCCATGCCCCGAATTTGGCGATCGCCGCCAGGCTTGCCCAGCCGGTTAGCCAATGGACCCCAAGGGCCACCAGGGCAGCACCCAAACCCCAAATCGGCCCGGCCAGACCGACCCGCGCATCTTCCCGTGGGCTGACGGGGTATTGCTTGGCCCGAATGACCGCGCCGATACCGGGAATAAACATGGGAGCCGACGCGCGGATACCGAGTTTGTTCAGGGCCACGACGTGGCCGATTTCGTGGACGTAGATCGACAAAACCAGCCCGAAGGCGAATTTCCAACCAAAAATAGTCCAATAAATACCGGCGGAAAGCAGCATGGAAAATAGGGTGCTGCTCTTGGTCAAACCGAGCAAAAGCACTTTTCCCTTGGTGAGCACGAATAGAACCACCACTTTGAACTTCCACAGCAACAGTCCAACAGCGGCGAGCACACCACCTGCCTTCATCCAAGCGGGCCGGCTCCCCTGCTCCTCGGATTCGCCCTGCTCCTCTAGCTTCCGGCTAAGAGATTCTGCTTTAGTCGCAACGGTTTGTGCCTGCCCCGAGCTAGCCGGCAACAGTTCCAGCGCCCGACGCCAGACGACCAGGGCGCCGCGCACGTCACCCGCCGCTTCGAGGCGCTCCGCTTCGGACGCCAGCTGCCGCAGCTCCCCTCCGTGTCTCAGCCACCCACAAGATGGACAGCTCAACAGTCGCGGTGCCACTTGCGTCGAACATTGCGGGCATTCGGCGACAGTCATAGAGATTCCGACGTCACGATTCTCTCATCGGCTCGTTCACCCACACGGAACGGCCCAGCAGCCGAGAACGGCTCTCGACGGTTCATGGACCCGGCCTGCCACAAACCGAAACCGATGATCAGCAAGCCGAGAAAGTTTTCGAGGCCGGCCAGAAACGGCAGAGCGAGAACCAAGATCACCAAAGCCAAGCCACCGATGAGCATTTCCACGGCGCCGAGGTCTGAAGATTGTTCTGGATGGGTTTCTTGCGCTGCGGGACCGGGCTGCGGAACCGAATCGGGTTCGGTAGGGGCCGGCGGCCGGCCTTCTTCAGCGCTCGGCCCGGCGATCTCTTCAGTCGCCTCCGGGCCGGCTTGAATCACCAGAGCCGGGGACTCCAGACCTGCCTCATCTTCGGCCGTGGTCGAAATCTCTCCCTCCGGCTCCATGGTGCTCAGCTCTTCAACCAGCATCGGCACATAGCTGCCGACGATGGATATGTAGGTGATGACCACCGCCAGGGTTTGGTAGGCCCAGCCTCCGCGATGGTTGGATCCGACCTTCACCGCCGCACCCACCATGAAACCCACCAGAATCGCAATCAGACCGACTTCATAACCGGTCAATTTCAAAATGCCGTAATAGATGCCGCAGCCGACGGCCCCAGCCAACAGGCCAAAGGCCGTCGCCCGCGCGAAGCGGCCCATGCCGCTACCCGATTCACGAGCCTGCAACAACAACCCGTGGCAGCTCTCACAGGTAATTCCGCCGTTGATTTCGTAATAGACGCCATCGATCTCCGACTGGCACCCTCCGCAGCTCAAGGTGCCGTCGGGCAGACTTGATTCCTGATTCTCCAAAGCGACCGCCGGCGGGGGCTCCACTCGATCGAATTGCATGCCCCCGCCGGCGGGATAGTTGTCGCCATCGCCCTTGGGGCCGTTTTCAAACTCGTTCATTCTCGACCTCATTCATTCTCTAGACCTCCACCGAATATTCAGTCGCACAGTTCTCAATTAACCACTACAGAGTACATGCATATTTCAGACAAAACCTTTCTCGCCACTGGTCTGCTTGCACTCGCGAGAGCCTCGGAGTCGCGTCACCTTCTCTAGCTAGGGCCCGTCCAGAAATGGATTCTCGGTGGGTCGGAGCGGCGCCCTGCGCGCGTCGCTCCGAACTCGCGCCACCGCTGCAGTACCGTCGCAAATCGCTGATGTGTAAGAGCTTAGGCCGATCTGTACGTTTTGTCGCTCAGACACGCTCGCTGTCCGTGCTCGGCGCGCCGCGCCTTCTAAATCCTCGAAAAGGCCAAAACTGGACGGACCCTAGCTAGCAGTTAGGGAACTCAGCCGGGCCAAGGGGCCAGCGACGGTTTTAACCGGTTTTGTGCGGGAGCCAAACGTTCGTGTTGCTTTCGGGGTGCCAGAGATCGTTTTTTGGCGGTCAAGGCCACAAAGTCGTGTTGCAAGTCCCCGGCTTTGATCGCTAAGTCCTCGATCTCAAACAGCATTCGAAGAAAGCCATTCGCGTGGTCATTGTCGGGATCAAAGTTTCCGGCGATATCGTCGAGCACGAGATGCAATAGGGATCCGCCGTAGCCACGAATCTCGATCACGTCGAAATAGTGATAAACGAGGGGAATGATCGCTTCGGAACGAATGGATTCCGTCGGATCCACTCGATTCATTTCCTCGATGGAGTTGACGGCAACGTATTCTTTGATTTCGCCTGGAATTCTCGCCGAACGACGATATTCAGGCGGCAGGCAACGCAACATTCGATTCGCGATTTCGACCTGCTTCTCGCCCCATTGGAATTGATTGGGGCCGACGAACTCGTCCATGAACAAAAAGCCGCCGTCCTTGAGCGCAAAATCGATTTGCTCGAATAGGCGCTCCAGCTCCTCAACATGGTGAATCGCGGACACTCCTAGAATGGCGTCGAATTGCTTTTCCGGCAGAGTAGCGACATTTAGGTCCGCCACTTCGTAGCGCAGCAGGTGGTCGTATCCCTCTTGCTCAGCCAGCCGGCGAGCTCGGCGAATGGCTCCTTCTGAGACATCAAGGCCTAGGTGGTCCTGGGCAAAGCCATATTTGGCCAAACCTCGCTCCAATCCGCCGACTCCACAACCTAGGCTGAGGGCTCGTTCCACCGGCGCCCTCCCCACGAGGTATTTTTTCAACCAATAATAAAAAAGATCCCAATCCGCTCGATCGGCGAGCTTTTCATTGATCCGCCTTTCGACTGCCGGATGCTGACGCCAATGAACCCATTCCGGCCGATACCAAAGGCCGTCCTCCTTGCCCCAATACTCGCTGGTGACGGAGAGGTCCGGTCCGGAACTGGATCCGGCCGCGTGTCTCCGGGTATCCCTTGCCCGTGGAAACGAGGTGCTCACGTTGAGGTCTCCTGGATCGGGCGGCTCCACCGCCGATCAGCCTCGGCGAGAAGCCCGTACGCGGAAGCCCTTCGCCAGATCTCCTTGCAGCGGCAGAAGTGGCGCCACGCCGACTCACGGTTGCCGCGAAAGCGATGGCTGGTGGCCAAGCCAAAATGGGAATAGGCCGCCTCTAGACTCTCGGGTCCCGCATGAACTTCCCTGATCTCCAACGAGCGGCGGTAGAGAGGTTCCGCCAGCTCGAAAGCTTCACGTTCGCAGCAGAGGTCCGCCAATTGATCGAGGGCGATCGCCGAATCCAGGGGCCGAGCAGGTTGACGTTCCAACACTTTCACGGCTCGCCCTAAGAGACGCTCTGCTTCTCCCGGATCACCGGCCTGCCGATGGGCTTGCGCGAGGCGCCACCAAGTCAGCGCGACGAGCGGGTCTTCGGGTCCCAAATCTCGCTTGCGGATTGCCACCGCTCGACCAAGCAGCTCAATCGCCTGCCCCGGGCGTGCCTCGCGGAGTTCGAGCTCAGCGATATTCGCTAGCAGAGCCGCCCACTCCAGCGGTTGAGTCTCGGCCATGGGTCGGTAAATGGTGCTCGCCTTGTCGAAGGCCCCATGGGCGGCCTCGGCATCGCCGCGTCCCATCTCCAGAAGGCCCAGCTGATTGTAAATCCTGCCGACATCGGCATCGGACTCGCCCCTTTTTCTTATGGCGAGGGCTCGGCGAAGCAACGGCTCCGCGGATTCAAAATCATCTAAGTCGCACAGAGCCTCGGCCCATCTCAAAGCGCTCGTGGCGACTTGCGGGTGGTCGGCGGGCAAAAGTTCTTCAAAGGTCTTGAAAACGCGACGCAAGAGCCGCTCAGCTCCCTTCGATTGACCTTGCTCGCGCAGCACCCGAGCCAAACCAGTGAGCGTTTTGGCCGTGCCTATGGAGTCGGTTCCATAGGCCTCTTCGGCTTTCTTGACCGCCGCCCGATAGTGTTCCTCGGCCTCCGGCAGGGCCACCAAATCAGAGCAAACCTCAGCCAGGCCACGAAGGGTCTTTTCGATCGCCTCGGCGAGGGACTCGGAGCACGCCTGTTGGATCTCCAACGCTTGCCGATAGAGTCTCAACGCCGCCTCGAAACGCCCCTCGTCGGCGTAGAGAGCGGCTAGCTTAGCTAGGCTCGTTCCCACACTCCCGTGGCGATCGCCTAGGATCCGTTTTCGGATTTCTAGCCCTTCTCGATAGCAAGCTTCCGCATGAAAGAGATGGGTTCGGTCGAGGTCGCCCTTGAACTCCCACAAACGCGCGGCCCACAGGCCGTGGTTATCGGAGTCGGTGTCCTCCGATTTCGGATCGGGCGAGTCGCCTTCCAGAGCCGCTTCGATCAGCCCTGCCGCTTGATCGATCTTGCCGTGCCGATCTAGAACCTCGAGCCATGGACTAGGCGGCTCAGCTGCGGCCGAAAACGCCAAATCCCCGTATTTCCCCACGGACCCGAACAATGCTTCCGCCTGCTCTTCTTTGCCCAAGATGCATTTCACGGCGGCCAGCAGCTCGGTTTCTGAAACAAGTGCGGAAAGACTCACTTCGGCCGCCGACGATCTTAGATCTAAGATCTTCTCCAAGGCGGCTTCAGCTTCCTCGAGCTGCCCCTCTTCGAGATAGAGCCGCTCTTGGTCTAGGAGCAGCCTCAATAAACGCTCCCGAATGTTGCTCGCCCTAGGGGCATCCGCCGGGGCGACATTTTCCAGGTGCCGGATCAACAGCCAATAGAGATCCTCGGCATCGGCGATCCGGCCCTCCTGCTGCCGGGACACCGCCAGCATGTCCGCGAACCTTCGAAAGCCCGAGACGAGTTCGGGTTCCACCGGCCCATGCTCTCCCGCCTGCCGGCCCCGCTCCACCAGCTCCGAACCATAGGCCTCGGCGTCCTGCGCTCTGCCTAGACTCTGATTTAGATCTGCGAGGCGGATCAGGGTTTTCAGCGAGGCTTCCGATGATTTCCCTTGGTGGGCGTCCTGCAAGGCCAAGAGCTGCCGGAGTCGAGTCTCCACCTGCTCTGGGCGACCGAGCTGCGCCTCCAGGTCGGCCATGGCGACCACCATCTGCTCCAGATCCGGGCCCGCAAATCCCGATGGATCCTCCTTCTGCACCAGCTGAGCTGCTTCCAGACATTGGTCGAAATACGACACGGCCTCGGCCTTCTTACCCAATGCGCCTGCGAGATTCGCCACTTGCTCAAGTCTTCGGATCGCCCGCGGGTCAGAGACCCCAAAGGCCGCTTGCTCGCATTGCAAGAGGCTGAGCAGAATCCGCTCACCCTCTTCGAGCCGGTCCAACGCCAAGGCGTTCGCCAAGCAATGCTCGAGCAAATCCAAAAGCTCGGGGTCGTCGTCCGATAGGAGAGGGCTCAAGGCACCCTCGGCTTCGACAAGCAAAGGGCTCGCTTCGGACTCGCAGCCGAGGGACCGATAAGCGCGTGCAAAAACTAAGGCACTACGGCCCAACGTCGACCCGGCAGTCCGACGGGCTTCCGCTAGCCATTGATTCGCCAACAAGCCGATCGCGAGAGGTCGTTCGGCGCGGGTATAGAAGTCCACCAGGGCGAACAACGCGGCGAGGCTGTCTTCATGGTCACAGCCAAAGGCTCTGCGGCGGATTTCCACGACCCCGACCAGCTTTTGCTCCGCTTCCAGCGGCTGGTTTCGGTGCAGGTCGATCCGTGCCAAACGAAAATAGCTCTCAGCGACCAAGGGATGATCGGAGAGCAGCTGGGACCGGCGGATGAACAGGCTTTGTCGAAGGAGGGTTTCGGCTTGCTCGAAATCTCCCGAAGTCGACCGCACTGTGGCCAGGTGGTCAAGACTGATGGCCACTTCGAGATGGGAGTCGCCCAGCCGGTCAGCCCTCAGGTCCATCGCCCGCTGGTGGTGCTCAAGAGCCTTGTCGAGCTGCCCTAATTCCCATTGGGCGCGGCCCAAGTTATCCAGGCAACGGCATAAGGCCGAGCTATTGGGTTGATCCTCTTGCTCCCGCAACTGTAGGGCACGGGCCCACATCTCGGCGGCTTCTTGCACTCGGCCGAGACGAAGACTCTCTGAAGCTCGTGCTTCGAGCTGGTCCAGGTCTGATTCGTGGTTCAACAAGACGGTGCTCTGAAAGCTGTGCTCAATTCTCGACGCGACGGAATTCAACAACGCAGTGAACGCCATGAACGCAATGTCGGGATAGACCCAACGACACTCGCGATTCTCTATTCAAAGGAACGGTGGAGTTTACCATCGCCCTGCTCAGGCTAAGTGTTTCAAGCTCTGGTCGTCTTGCCCGAACAGGGTTCAGCCGCTGCTCAGGTCTTTCGTCATCGGTACGAAGGTGATGGTCAGATTGGGAGCCAGCTCGTATTCTTTCGCCTGTTCGCCACGGTACCCACGCGCTGCGTAGAGCTTCAACCCCGTCAGGGTGGCCAAGAGCTCGGATCGGACAAACCCGCGCTCGCGAGCGGCCAGCTCGCATCGATCCAGGATTAAGCTACCCAAACCTCGTCGGGCATGATCTGGGTCGATGAAGAAGGCCCGAATCTTGGCCGCATCCGTCGCCGGGTCGAGCAACTTCGGATCCCGCTCCACTCCCGCGTTACCACCAAAAAGGGTTTGGCGAAAGCTCCAGCCGCCACAAGCGACGATTCGCCGACCCCGTGGCTCCTCGGCTTCAATGACGAAATAAGTGCGATCCTCGATCAGCTGGCTATCGAGACCGAAGGCTCCTTGGAGGGCGCCTTCGATCTGCTCCGGCGTGTAGTCCTGTGCGCCCAGATTGCGCGCCGAGCGCGCGATCAAATCTTCGATGACAGTGCCGTCGGCAGGCTCGGCGTTTCGAAGCTCGTATCTCATGGCTCGAAGCAATGCATGGCCGGATCAGGATTCTTCCCGTCGGTGCCAGGCCGACAAGATGCCGAGCGCCCCAGCGGGGTGCACGGTTTGGTGATCGGTTTGCGCCGAAAGTCGAGCCACGCAACGGATGATCGGACGCCCCTCTTCCATATATTTAGCTTCGTAATTGGTGCGCGCTCCATCGGGCCAGGGTTCCAAAACCGGCTCCACTGTCAGCCCGGGAAAGCCGTCCAAGATCTCCATGACCAACTCGCCGTAATCGAGGAAATCCGTGGCAAAACAAAGTTCGGCCCCAGGTTTGAGCACCCCGAGCACCAAGTCGACGGTTTCGGGATCAAAAAGCCGGCGGCGATGATGGCGGGCTTTGGGCCATGGGTCTGGAAAGTAAACGTGCAGGCGGTCCGCGAACCGTCGGGGCAATACCGTAGACAGCAGGTATAGGGCCTCGCCACGTATGTTTATCAAATTGCCGGCGCCCCAACTTTGAGCCCTTTTGCTCAACAGCTTTTGATACTTGGACACCACCTCGACGCCGAGGAACCGGCGTTCTGGATGGGCCAGGGCCTGCTGGAGCAGGAATTTGCCCTTGCCGTATCCCAGCTCCACCTCCCAGGGCCCGCCGTCGAGCAAGCTGTCTAAATTCAACGGCATTGGGCAATCCAGCAATGGGCCTTGGTGGTTGCCGAGGGTGTAGATCGGCACTAAACGCATGGCTTGGGCCCCTGATCGCAGCGACCTTCGGTCCGCACGGACTCAGGCTCTGAAGACACCAACCCGTGGATCACAGCAGATCCTTTCGGTCGTCGGATTTCAACCGGTCGACAATCTGCCGGACGTCTTGGGAACGATTCCTGGGCATGACCAACACCGTATCTCCGGTGCGGACCACCACTAAATTTTCGACCCCTAGGGCCACGACCTGACCGGCATCCGCAAACAACAAGTTGTCGCGCGCGTCGATGGCCAGGGTGTCACCCCGCAGTCGATTGCCGTCCGCATCGGGCTCGATCACCTCGGTCAAAGCTTCCCAAGAGCCCAAATCGCTCCAACCGCAATCCAGCGGCACCGTCGCGATATCCTTCAGACGTTCCATGACCGCGTAATCGATGGAGATCGATGGCAAGGTTGGAAATAGCTCCGCGACCCGATCCGGCTCAGCGGCAATCGCTTCCAAGATACTTCCAATCTCCGGCTCGAATCGACTCAGATGGTTGAGCAGGGTGGTTCCACGGAAAACGAAAATTCCGGCATTCCAAAGATAGTTGCCGCCTTGAACGTATCGTTCCGCGGTCTGCGCATCGGGTTTTTCGCGAAAGCTCGCTACTTCCATAGCACCGTCTGAAGGCGCGTCGAGTGGGGCGCCCAGCTCCAAATATCCATAGCCCGTTTCGGGCCACCGCGGACGAACCCCCAGGGTCATCACTCGATCCTCGCGCTCGGCCACCCGAGCCGCCGCTGCCAGGGTATTGCGAAAGCCCTGAGCATTGCCGAATCGATGGTCGGACGGCAGAACCGCCACGACCTCGTCTCGCTGGGTCGCGGACATGGACATCAGGGACCAGCCGATGGCGGGGGCGGTATTTCGACCTTTGGGCTCGCATAGGATCTGACATTCCGGGACATCGGGCAGTTGCTCACGCACCGCGGCGGCCAGGCGTTCGTTGGTGCAGACCCAAACGTTTTTTGCCGGAATCAACGGCGCCAGCCGCGAGACGGTCTCTTGCAACAAGCTGAGTTCGTTTTCGAGCGCCAAGAGCTGTTTAGGCCGGGAGCGACGGGAGAGGGGCCAAAAGCGTGTTCCGCTACCACCCGCTAGGATCAGGGCTTGCACTGGAATTCCTCGTAGTTTGTTGGGGATGGACGCCGCAAAATCGTCGGTTGGACTGGACCGGAAAGCCGAGCTAGAGCCTAAGCAGCGCCTACGGCCCGAGTATAGCCGAAGCAAAGGCTTCGTCTCAGCCTGCTCCAGCCAGTCGCGCCATCGCCTGCTCGGCGAGCACGTAGACCAAGGGCGAACGGCTCTTGAGTTCCTCGTTGGACAGCAGCCGGGAGTAGAGATCACGGGCCACTGTCGACAGGCCGGCTCCTTCGGCGATTCGACCCAAGATAAAGCCGTCTTCGACGGTAATGGCTTCGGAGCCCTGGGCCTCGATTGCGCTCACCAAGGATTGTCTAGCTTCAGTAGCCCGCCCCTCCTGGGCCAAAACCATCGCTTTGGCTCGCAACCAGAGGATGTCGTTTCGGCCTTCATTTTCGGTCTGGTCCAAGATTCGCCGAGCGGCCTTGAAGTCCGGACCCTTTGCGCAGGCTTTGGCAAAAGCCCAAGTTGCGGCGTCCGCGGCGGTGAGTTCCCCGTGCCTCTCGACGGCAGAAAAATGCTCTTCGGCCGCGTCTGGATCGGGACCTCTCAAGGCCCAATGGGCAAGTGCTCGATGGGCGTCTACATCGTTGGGTGCTCGATCGAGCCGCGCCTGAGCACGGGCGACGAATGCGCGCCATTCCCCCAAGGCGGTCAAGGCTTCGACTTGGCGCTGGAAGGCGATCGCCGACTCCGGGTAGCGGTCCGACAGGCTTCCGGCGAGCGCCTCTAAATCGAGATAGGACCCCGCTGCCGAGAAGGACTTGAGACGAGCCACATCTAGGGCCAAGCTTTGGCGGCTCGAATCTCCGCCCTTGCCGATGTCGCCCCTGCCGAAATCCAAGTCTGAGGGAGAGGCGGACTGAAGCACCGACAGGCTGACACCACTTCGATCCGACGGGGCGGCCAACGCCGCGGCCACGATTCGCAACGTGGCCGGGGACGGCTCGAGATCTTCATCCGCTCGCCACAAATGCCGTAAGGGTTGAATATCGACCGGATCCCGGCTCGAGTCCGCAGGAAGCGCCTGCCAGGCCCAATCGAGCCAACGCTGAGTGCCCGGCAGATCCCCTTGGTCGAGCCTTTCGAGCGCTTCAACGCCCAGCTCACCCGGCAATGAGGCCAAAGCGGCGATCCGCAGCTCGCCGGCGGAGGGCGTCACGTAAAAGGCTCCCGAAGGGCCAATCCCTAGATCCACCCGGTATCCGAGGTGAGGGGCCCCGTTGAGGGTTGCGTTGAAGTGCGCCAGGACTAGGTCCGACCACACGTCTTTACCAAAGTCCAACCCTTGAGCCGCGGCAGGAACCAACCGATCGAACTCTTGACGAAGCTCGATCACCTCTCGCCCACCAATCTTCGCCAACAACCTGGGATGCAGCGCCAAAGCAAGATCCTGACGCGATGGAAATTCTTTGCGCAGGGCCAAAACCAACTGCTGAACCGGCGTGCGCGGGTCTTGCGGATGCAATTCGAGATCTTCTCCGCGTTTAACGCCCTGGAGCCACGACCACTCCACGGACAAGTCTTCCGACCTTGCCCCGGCTCGTAACAACCGCTCGGCCGATTCATATTCTCGGGCCCCAACGAGAATTCGCGCAATCGCAGCTCGGTCGAGGTCGGCCTCCTCAGCCAGGACATCCGTACTTTCCGACAAAACCCGAGCGGCATGGTGTAGTTCGGAACCGGGATCGGCCTGGGAGAGCAGATCTGCCAACTCTTGCCAGCGGCGCTCGACGGTCAAGAGGGTGGCTAGCTCTTGATCCAAATCGTCACGATCGAAGTCCGACCGCCACTTCTGAAATGCCTGGATTGCGATATCGACCTCGGCGCCGGGCCCAGGTCTACCGTCAGTGCTGCGCAGGAATAGCCTTGGATACTCGGCTCGGATCATCGGATTGGTGGGCGCCAGGCGGATGGCTTCCTCCAGGGCTTCCGCGGATTGTTGGAGGGGAGAGCGAGGGGAAAATCGGCGGCCTATCTCGTCAAATTGCAGGCAGACGGCCACGGCCCAATGAGCCATGCTCCAACGTGGAGCCAGGGCCACCGCCTGGCGGGCCTGGTGCTCTGCTTCTTGGGTCATGCCGACTCTAAGCAGGGCCTGGGACAACCGAATCCTATGGCTCGCGCTTCCGGGATCTCGTTCAACCTCACGTCGTAAGGACTCGAAAGCGGCCTCAAAATTTCCGTTTCTTAAGAATTGGCCCACGACAGAGTCGAATTTCAGCTCGAGAGCCGGGCGCTTCAGAAATTCCTTCAGCGACTCGCGCAAATCGTCGAACTGCGATGGCGATAAGAGTCTTTGCCCGACGTCGAAACGCAGCTCGCCGATAATTCGCTCCCCGGACGCTTTGCGTTCCCGGTGAAAACGGCGGCTAAAAGTCGCGGGCCCCAGGTTGAGATCCAGATCCTCCGGCAGCTCGAGAACCACAAAGCCGGTAGGGGGGTAGACTTCGTACCGCCACTCGGTGACGAAGGGCTCTGGAAACACATATTCCTCCTGGCGCGCCTTCGTGCTCGGTTCGAGCAGCGCCGGAGGCAGGCGGCGGGCGAGCTCCCGCACCGGAATTTCGAGCACCGCGTGGTCGAGATTCGTTCGCACCCGATTGCTGTCAACGGCTTCGAGCTGGAGCACAAAGGGCCCGGACAAATCCCTGGCGTTGGTCTCCTGCAGACCTCCGAGCCCTGCGGCGTGGTGGAATGCGTGGGCATAGGCCTGATATCCGCGACGCCGCGCTTCGTCGTCCAAACCCTCGGTAATCCGGCGCTGAGACCTTTCCGCCGATCCAGAGTATTCGCAAGTCTCAACGATGCGCCCCGGCCCAAAGTCGGAAAACCAAATCTCCCGCGTCTCCCGAGCAAGATTGTCCTCGGGCCGAGTAGCAGGGGTCAGGATCGGTTTTTCCGTATCGGGCCCGATGATCAGCGCAAACCGACCCTGAGCTGCCAAGGGCAGCTCCCCCGGCCGTGAGAACGGGGCGATCGGATCGATCCACACCGGTTCAATGCCCGGACCCGGCGTCACCCGCACCAGGGCATGGTTGAAGAGCCCGAAGCCCGGCAATCGCGGCTCGACATCGGTACCAAAGCCTGAATTGATCAAAGCTAGGCTGGATTCCAACCCAACTCTCCGAAAAGCCGCGACCAACGTCAATGCGATGTCGAAACCGTCACCCGAACCCACTTCCAACACCCGATCCGGATCTGGATTGAGAGCCGAGGCGTTGATTTCCAGACCGTTGTATTCAATCCGCCGGCGCACCACCGAGAGAATTTGATCCAACCTCACTTGCAATGGATCAGAAGGGGAGGGTAACTCGGCTGACAGTGCATCTAATCGAGTCCCGGTCACCACTTTCTCAAACAGCTGGCCAAGACCGGTGGCGACCCAATTCCAGCTCCGGCCCGTCGAAAAGGCGATATGGGGATAACGCGGACGGTGAGCCGGCAAACCGTCTTCAATCGGCTCCACCGCGGGCATGTCGTAGAAATCGAAAACAACCCGCACTCGGCCGTCGGCAACCTCGGTGGACGTGGGCTCCAAACCCGGCATTTTGCGAGCACCAAATCGCAACGCCAACCGGGTGGAGGCATCCAGCACCACCCGTCCCCGTACGGTTGGGATAAACAACGACGTGTAGTGACGATGGGTGGTCCCCCAGGGGAAGGCGGGCCGGCTTTCGCGCAAAACAATCGACTCTTCGACCACCGCCCCCGTTTCGATTCCCGGCAACCGGCCGGACAACAGGCGTCGATCTCCGCTCAGGCCATCGGCGCTTTCGGGTGCCGCGCGCTCCTCGAGTTCCTCGGGTTTTAGCCACCGCTGCTCGCCCCCTGCTCGAATCACCCGAGCCTTGATCTCCGGCCGCTCCTGATGCCATGGAGACCAGCGCATTTGGCTCACAGACCAGTCGTTGAGCGCAGCACCATCCATGACCCGATAGATCCAATGGCGTTGAATTTCGAGCCGGCCGTCTACCGCGAAGTGATATTCCACTCCTTGATAAAGCATTAGGGCGGAGGCGTCAGTGTGCTCGGAACGGGCAACGGCTTCGTCGTAAATCACCTGGGCCGAAGCTTTGAACGGGCCGGCGAGCCAAGGCTCACTTCCGGCCGAATCCGTTGAGCCGGCGATCGAAGCCCCGGTCGAGCCCCACAGCGTCGAGCTATTGGCGATCACGAGCAGGGCTAGGCACAACAACAGCCGAGCCGGCCACCGTGGTTCCAAATGTGATTTCAAGCGTGGTTCTAACCGTGATTCTAAGGGATGTCGCTGAGTGGGTTTCACTCGCGAAGTCTATACCGACTCATCCCAGGTCACGGACCTCCGTGGGGCAGATCGCAGGATTCCAGTGGCGCTATTCTCTGATCGGATGCGCCGTAACAGGCGACTTAGTGACGCCAAAGAAGCGACAAATTTCGACCGGCCTTTGAGCCCTCTCGACGATAGCTCCACAGTCGCTCCGATTCGGCAAAAGTACAATCAGCCACTCTTCGAATCTCGGCGACACCACTCTGCTGAAGTCGCCAGGCCACCGCGTCGGCAAGATCCACATGGGGTCTCCCTCGGGGTCCCTCGATCCGAACCTCCGGCGAACTCACCGAAACGACCTGATCCGCGACCTCCACACTCACCTCGTAGAAAGGCTTGCGAATGGACGGGCCGATCCAGGCGATCTCAACCGGGTCCCGGAACCGCCCGAGACATTTCGCCACGATCTCGGCGACCACGCCCTTCCAACCCGCGTGCACGGCCGCCACCTGGCTTCCGCCCGCCAACAGGACCGGCACGCAATCCGCTGTAACCACCGACAAAGCGAGCTTCGCCCGATGGCTGATCAATGCATCACCTGGACCACAAGAGCCGACCTGCCCTTCTTGGATCACGTCGGAATGGATTTGCTCGACCCAGGCAGGTCCGACGTCTGCGGGCACCAGACTCTCGATCGCTCGGCGACGCCCATCGACTAGCCCTTTGCCGGCGAAACAAGCCGTGACTCTTGCTCCGCTGGGGCCTATCCATTCGTCCCGCGCGATCCAAATACCGTTTTCGCGACTCAAGTTGAGATCAACTGTTTTCATTTCCACTGGATTCTAGCCTTTTCGAGGCGCAAGCTGATCACCGTGCCTCGAGCTCGTGCCTGGAGGTTGTGCCTCGAGGTCGAATAAACTAGCGCTCCCATGAGTTACGAATCCGTCATCGGGCTGGAAGCTCACGTTCAGCTGAGAACCGCCACCAAGATCTTCTGTCGCTGCCCGAACCAATACGGCGGAGAGCCCAACTCTCATATCTGCGAGGTTTGCCTAGGCTACCCGGGCACTTTGCCGGTCCTAAATCGGGAGGCCGTCGACCAAGCCATTCGACTGTCGTTTGCCCTCGATGCGGAGGTGCGCCCTTATTCGGTCTTCGCGCGCAAAAATTATTTCTACGCCGATCTTCCCCGCGGGTATCAAATCAGCCAATTCGACCGTCCATTGGCGGAAAACGGACGGCTGCGACTGCGGGAGCATGATCTGACGATTCGCATCACCCGATTGCACATGGAAGAAGATGCGGGCAAATTGCTGCACGAATCCCCCGGCGGGGGGATGCTCGAAAACGAAAGTCTGGTGGATTTCAATCGTTGTGGCACGCCACTGCTCGAAATTGTCTCGGAGCCGGATCTGCGTACCGCCGAGCAAGCCGCCGACTATTTTCAAAGCCTGCACCAAATTCTTGTGTATACCGGTGTGAGCGACGCAAATCTGGAGGAGGGAAACCTCCGAATCGACGCCAACGTTTCGATTCGGCAAACCGGCGAGACGAGCCTGGGGACCCGAACCGAAATCAAGAACCTCAACTCTTTTCGCCACGTGGCCAAGGCCATCAACTACGAGGTTCAACGGCAGATCGCCGTCGTGGAATCCGGCCGAGAAGTCGTGCAATCGACTCTGACCTGGGACGCGGAGCGCGGCCAAACCCATCTCTTGCGCACCAAAGAAGAGGCACAAGACTATCGCTACTTTCCGGAACCGGACCTACCGCCTTTGCGTATTTCCACCCAGAGGTTAGAGGGTCTCCGCTCTGCTTTGCCCGAATTGCCTCACGCCCGGCGTGCCCGGTTTCAGCGCGACTATGACCTGCCTCCCCAAGACGCGGACACTCTTTCCCAAACCCCACACCTTGCCGACTACTTCGAGAGCGTGGTGCGAGAAGGGTCCTGCGCCGGACGCACAGTCGCCAATTGGATCAAAACCGAAATCCTCCGAGCTGTAAAGGAGCGCAGAATCGACCTAACCCGGGTCTCTTTGCCGTCAACGGATCTGATAGCTCCCGCTCGTTTAGCGAAGCTGATTGCGATGGTCGAGGAAGGAGTTGTCTCCGCATCGGCGGGAAAGACCGTATTGGCGGAACTTTGGCAAGTAAACGAGCAACCTCGGTCCGTCGCCGAGCGATTAGGGCTGATCCAAGAACGAGATCCAGACCAGCTGAAAGCCTGGGTGATCGAGGTGCTGGCCAAACATCCGAACCAAGTGGCGCAATATCAAAGCGGAAAAACGCAGCTGCTGGGATTTTTCGTCGGCAAGGTCATGGGGCGATCTCGCGGCAAGGCCGACCCCAAGCAGGTGGATCAGCTCTTGGCCGACCTGTTGGCGGATGGACCTACCGAGGGTCCGACGCCTTGATCGACCTTAACCAAGTCAGCAAACGTTATCCCGGCGGTCAGGTCGGGCTGGATGAGGTCGACCTCTCCATCCCAAAAGGTCAGCTGGTCTTTCTAACCGGCGCGTCAGGTGCGGGCAAAACGACCCTTCTGAAGTTGATCTATCGGGAAGAGATGGCCACCGAGGGGTATATTCTGGTCAACGGGCGCAACGTTTCGTCTCTGCCCGCCAACAAGGTTCCCTACCTCCGACGAACCATAGGCGTGGTCTTCCAAAGCTTCCGCCTCATCCCACGAAAAACTGTATTCGAAAACGTCAGCTACCTCCCTAGAATCCTGGGCCTTGACCATCGAGAGCAAAAGAAGTTGGCTTACGAGACCTTGCGTAGGGTCGGTTTGGCCCATCGGATGAATGCCTTCCCCATGCAACTCTCGGGGGGAGAGCAGCAACGGGTCGCCGTGGCACGAGCGCTGATCAATCAGCCCGACATCCTGCTGGCAGACGAGCCGACCGGTAATCTCGACCCCGAGCTCTCCGAAGAAATCCTGAAGCTCTTTCTCGAAATCAATCTCCAGGGCACCACGATCATTTTCGCCACCCACGATCGGGAGCTGATCACCCGGGTCGGGCGAAGGGTCTTGACCCTGCACCAAGGCAAGCTGGTTCGAGATCAGATGCTACCGGGGCAAATGCTTCCCGATTCCGCTGCCCGCGCGAGGCCTACGGAATCGGAGCTGCTCCCGCCAGACGAAGAGAGGGAGGCGACTTGACCTTTCTCCAAGCACTGCGCTACTTCTTCCTTGAGGCCTCCTCCAATTTGATCAGGAGCTGGAAGATCAGTCTTCTCGCCATCATGACCATCGCCGTCAGCGTATTTCTCGGCGGCGTTTTCTTGATTGTCAGCGGCAACCTCCGCCTATTGGCGGACCAATGGCGAGACGAAAATCGATTGGTGGTCTATCTGCGTCCCGAAGCTTCAGATGAGGACACAGCCCGGATCCGCAAACTCATCGAAGATTTGACCGGCACTGACGCTGCCGACTATGTGGATCCAAAAGCGGCGGAAGACCGATTTCGCTCGGCCTTTCCGAGCCTCGCAGACCTCCTTGAGGGATGGGGCGATCAGCCTCTCCCGGCTTCTTTTGAGATCCGAACGGAATTCACGGATCTCGAACAGGGCTCGCTGGAAGGATGGTTGAGCCAACTGGCTTCCGACCCGGCAGTTCAAATGGTCGACGACGACCGCGATTGGTTGGCTCAGCTCGACGGCATGATTCTGATCATCGAAGGCCTAGCGTCGGTGGTCGGCGTGATTTTGCTGCTGACCGCAGTCTTCACGATCTCCAGCGTGATCCGTTTGACCGCCTATTTGTACCAAGACGAAATCGCCGTCATGCGACTGGTCGGAGCAACGGAGTTTTTTATTCGCGGCCCCTTCTACGTCGAGGGCTTGCTCCAAGGACTTGCGGGTGGGGTTTTGGCTCTCGGCATGCTGCTTGCCGGGCACGGTGCCCTCTTCAGGGAAACTGGCGGACAAAAACCCGTGTTGGCGTCTGTGTTGGCTGAGAGTTTCCTACCGACCAGCCAGCTCCTTCTCTTGGTCGCGCTCGGTGCCGCGGCAGGTCTCGGCGGAGCCGTTCTTTCACTGCGCAAGGAGTCTCTGGGCCAAACGGCCGAGCCTTTATAGGCCTCAGACTCAAGAACTCAGGCTCAAGATCCATCGCTCTCAAGGATCCGCCAGAGATCAAGAGAACCCCGCTCGTCGAGATTGGATATCTCGAGCTGACAGGCGGCAGGATGCTGGGGGATGACCCAACTTATGAAAAGACCGTCCTGACCCGAAAGACTGTCCTGAAAAGGCCACGGCACCGTCCTCCGGCGGTGCCGTTATTCGTTTTGGAAGCAGACCTTTCAGCAGAGCTACGGAATCGCCGCCGAACGCCAGAGTTCCACCAAAATCTCCACCTCAAACCACACTCTTCCTCTAATAGAAAAAGGCCGCCCCAGGGCGGCCTTTTTCTATTCCGATTTCAGAGACGAGCAACTCAGACGCCGCCGCCTTCTTCGAGCTTCTTCAGCTCGTCTTCGAGGCGTTTCGCTTCTTCTTCCATGCGGCGAATTTGCTCGTTCTCTGCTTCAACCTGCTCGTTGTACTGAGAGGTCTCGAGGTTCTTCTGGACCCGGGCCAACCCTCCCTGGTCTCCAGCATTCTGATAAGCGGAGATCGAAGCAGTGTAGTTCTTCTGCTTCTCATAAGCGAAACCCAGCTGCTTCCAAACCTTCTTTTGATCATCTGGCTTTTTGGCCAAGGCCAACGCCTTCTTTAGAGGCGCCTCAGCCTTTTCGTGATTGGCTCCGCTCGTATAAGCCTGGCCAATATAGAAAGGAACCAACCAGTCTTGAGAGTTTTTCGCCATGGCCTTCTCGCCGGTCACAACGGCTTCGTCGAAGAGGCCCGCTCCCAGTTCGGCCGACATTTGAAGCATCAAATTGTCGAAAGACGGGTCGGCGCTGACTACTGCGCTCGCCAGCTGCGCAGCTTTTAAATAGCTGCTCTTCTTGGCGGTCTTGTCTCGGGTCATACGACCCTTCCGGATCAATGTATTGGCGTAAGTCTTTTTCTTTTCCGGGTCTTTGGGATCCAATTGCACCGCGCGATCAAAGGCCGAAATCGCGGCCTCAATATCATCGGCTCTCAAAGCCACCGCACCGTATTTGTATTGGATCGCTGCGTCTTTCGGCTTCAATTTCGCCAGGACTTTGAAGTCCTTATAACCGCCATTGACGTCATTGATCTTCAGCTTCGCCTCGCCCCGCATCTGGAAAAAAGCGGATTGATGATTTCCGGGCAACTGGGCCGAATCCACCGAATCGAGAAGCTCGGTGACTTCCTTGTATCTCCGAACAGTGAAGTACGCCTTTCCCAGCTCCAACTTAATGCTTAGATCGTTGGGGTTGAGATCATAGGCTTTGCGGAGGTGATTGAGAGCCTCTTCCTTGCGCCCGAGACGCTGCAAGGACATGCCGAGCATGTAGTGGCTCCGATAGCCTTCGGGATTCTGGTCTACCAGTTCTTGAAACTCGGCTGCTGCCTGCTCGTACTTCTTGGCTGTAAAGGCCGCGACACCCTCGTCCCAACCCGCGAATGCGGGAAGGGTTGAGGCCGCAGCAAACAACACGATGATGCTTGAAATCACCGGTCTGCGCATGGTTCGACTCCTTATTTCCGAATCCCGCTGTAGCGGCTGTGTATCGGACGAGGAAGAGAAAATCGGTCGAGCAACTCTATCGATTAGCTGCTCAGCTGCTGGTTGATACGCTCGAGAAAGACCCTGGACAAATTCGGACCCCGAGCCGAGGACACGACCTGTTCCATGGAACGGATCATGTCTAATACGGCGTCGAATCCACGTCCAGATTCCATCTCCGACTGCGTGCGACGAGTGGTCGCCTCGAGTTCTGCCAGGCGATCGCTCTCTCCTAGGAGTGCCTTCGCCTGATCATGGATCCCCTTGGCGGCTAAAGCGAGTTCCGGAGGAGACATTCGCTTGAGTCGTTCTGCTGGAATCTGCCCGAGTGGCTCTTTGAGTTCCACGAGACCGGCGGTCACCAGTCCGTAGAGCAGCTTACACACGTCGAAGGCGCTGCCTCCGAGAACCGTGGCCAGCGCGTCAATAGAGCGCCTCTCATCTATCTTGCAAATTACTTGCCACTCCTGGGGAGTGAAGGAGATCGAGGCGCTGGAGCTTTGATTGGTGAATATTGGGATGAGACGGGTCGAAGGGATTCGCTTCGACAGCACTTGCCACTCGTCGATTCGACGAGCCGCCTCCATCAGCAAATTCGTATTGGACTTCTTGATCGTCCGTTCTTCGGTATCAACGGCCGCCTTGAATTCGAATTCGCCTTCTTGCCAAATTGCGAGTTCATAGACGGCGTTTTCACCGGTGGTCGACCCGGCGACGGCATGCACAATCTCCCCATCGCGGAGGTAAATCTCACCTCGCTGCGTGGGGGATTGAAGAACGAACACTCCCGTCTTTCCCGACACCGAAACCAGTTGGATGATGTCGGGAAGAGGGAGTTCTTTAAGTGACCCTTGGAAGGCCATGTTGAGATTCTAGCCTATTGAAGGCGGAAGTTCACCGTCAGATTGTAGTAGACGTCCACAGGCTTGCCATTGAGGGTCGCCGGTTTGAACTTCCACTTCTTGATCGCTTCAACAGCTTGCTCGGAAAGGCCCATGGGCAACCCTTTGAGCACCTTCACGTTGGTGACGCTTCCCTGTTTGTCGATGATCGCTTGGACGATCACCACACCCTGGATTCGCGCTTTACGTGCAATTTCGGTGTATTGGGGCTGCGGAGCCGACATCTTTTCCGGCTTTTGCACGTCGCCACCCACGTGGATGGGCCCTTCCGGCTCAGCTACAGGCGGAGCGTCTGGAATGCCGAAGATGATGTCGTCGACTTCCGGAAGGTCCACCTCAGGCTCGGGCTCTTCCAATCGGATGGGCTCTGGCTCGTCGGGTGTGGGATCCGGAATCGGCACCTTCTTGGCCTTCGGCTTCGGGATCTCCTGCTTCTGCTTTGGCGGAGGCGGTTGGAACCTCACCTGCTGCACCACGTAGACCTTCTTCTCTTTTTCTTGGGCCGTGGCCTGCTTGGCAAAGCTGGGCAGGTTGATCACGAAAAAGATGAGGTGGAAGACGACCGCACCGATCAATGAGAATTTCATCACTCGGTTATCTTCGCGATCCTCTTCTAGAAAGATAGAGGTGGTGCCACCGGCGAAATCGATTTCGCTCTTCTTGGGCGGTGCTGTGGGTTGTTTTTCTGCCATGGATCAGGACACCTCAGAACCAGAAGGATTCGATTTCACGTTGAGTGGGGATGGAAATATTAATGTCTTTCCCTTCGTCCCACTCTTCGTCCGTCATTTCCGGACGATCGGCTCTCTTGATGAGCTCGCGCTCGAAGATTTTCGCTTGGCGCAGGACATCAAACACTCCAACCATCCCACCGTAAGGGGCGTTTTGGTCTGGCTTGATGATCACCGGCTTTTTCGGATTGTTCTCGAGTTTCGGTTTGAGATACTCGAGAATGTCTCCTTGCTCCATCGGCTTCTGATCGACTAAGAGATCTCCGTTGGGCAGAATCTCGACCAGAACAGAGTCCTCTTTCTCGACCACCGGAGGCTGATCATCGTCCTTGGGCAGGGAGAAATCCAAGCCGCGGGTCGCCGCGAACGTGGTTGTCACCATGAAGTAGATGATCAACAAGAAGGCGATATCCGCCATTGTTGAAGTCGGAATCTCGTCTTCCGGCTTGTTTTGTCGCAGCTTCATTTTCAGCCTCCGGACAGCTCTTCGACTGTCTTCTGCTCAGAGAGCAGATAGATCAGCTCAACCTTGGCTTGCTTCAAAGAGTCGATGATGCGGTCAATGTGTCGATATTGCACATCACCATCGGCCTTCAGGACGACGGGACGCTTCGGGTACGAAGCGACGAGGTTCGCGGCGAAGGCGTCCACGTCGTCAACGCGCCCCACAGGCGTGCTCATGGATTCACCGTCGGTCACCCGAATCTGCCCTTGTGCGGTTACAGAGATGTAAGCCGCAATTTTAGGCACTTCAAAACGAAGCTCCGTTTTGGGCAGCGCCACCTGCGTCTTGTCTTTCTCGAAGGTGATGGTCACCATAAAAAAGACAATTAGCAGGAAGGCGATGTCCGCCATGGAGGCTGTCGGGATGATCGACTGTTGTTCGTGGCGTGCTTTGAGGCGCATTTCTAGTCAGCCCGTCCTTATTTCTTCTTGTCCGCGCCGGCTGCCGCTCCAGCACCAGCCTGCTCGGCGGTGATGCCACTCCGCTCCATCTCGCCGAACGTCTCCAGCAGCATATTGGTCGAAGTCTCGATGTCTCGGACCGACTTGTTGATGCTGTTCATGAAGAAGTTATAAGCGAGCTGGGTGGGAATCGCGACGAGAAGACCGGCAGCCGTGGTCACAAGGGCCTCGGAGATACCGGCAGCCACAGCGCCCGGATTCGAGAGGCCCTGCTCAGCAAGAGCCTCGAAGGATTGGATCATTCCGGTCACAGTACCGAAAAATCCGAGTAGGGGAGCGACGTTGGCCACAGAGGCCAGCAAGACGAGACGCTTTTCGAGGCGAGCCAGCTCGTGAAGAGAGGCGGTCTCGATCGTCTTCTCAATGTCTTCTTTAGGCTGACCGTATTTCAACAACCCAGCCTTCATGATGGAGGCAAGAGGGCCGCGGTATTGCTCGCAAATCTTGATCGCGTCGCGAAGCGACTTGTTGACGATCAAGGCCTTGCGCAGCTTGGCCAAGAACTCGTTCACGTTGATCTTGGCTTTCCTTAGGACGAGCCAACGCTCGACCATTACCGCCAAAGCGGTGATTGAGAAAGCCAAAAGAACCCACATGACCGGGCCGCCCTGGTGCATGAACTTCCAAAAGGTACCACCAATGTCCGGCAACGTTCTTCCTCCTTGGACTGAGTAGACTCGCCGACTACGAGTCCGGTTCCAATTTTTTTTCGCCGACTTCTAAAGTCTGGCGCTGACGTCTGTAAAAAATCTAGCTTCTCGTGTCGACCGACAGTCGATCGGGGATGAGTCGACACCCGACCTGAGTCGGGAACCCTGGTTCCTGAGCGGGCGTCTCACATCAGGTGAGGCGATCGGCCTTTACCCGGTAGCCCCCGTTTCCGGTGACTGTCGGGCTCTTCTGCCGAGCCATAGAAAAGCGATTACACGCTCAGGTTTTGGCCCGGCCGGGGACAGGACAACCGCAATTCGCCCATCTAGAGTCGGCTGGCACGTGATGTTAGCACAGCCGAAAATCTGAGGTCAACAACCCATTTGCACCACTTAAACCACATGCTTTCATAGATTTAGCGCGCTTTCCGAGAGCTTACCGCAGCCCCGAGGGCATCGAGCCTCGAACGCTGACTGAAGCAGATCGCGGCAGCTAAGGCGTCCCCAGCGTCGGGCGTCATCGCAGACTGCGTGCCGAGGATCATCTTGACCATCCGGGAAACTTGATCCTTATCGGCCCGCCCATGACCGGTGACCGCCGCTTTGATCTCAGCAGGACTGTATTCAAAGAGATCTAGACCCGCCCGGGCTACTGTTGCCACCAGGGCACCACGGGCCTGAGCCAAGACGATCAAAGATCTGACGTTGATTCCGCGAAAGAGGCTCTCGAGAACGGCCACGGACGGTTGATGCTCCAGGATCAGCTTTTCTGTTTCAGCCACAAGCTTCACCAGACGTTGGCCCAGGGGCCGATCGGCGGGCAGGACGATTCGGCCTTCGGCGATCAGGCGGATTCGAGAGCCTCGACGCTCAACTACGCCGTAGCCGGTGAATCGGCTCCCGGGATCGAGCCCTAGAACGGTCAACCCCTCACTAGGCCGGTCAGTCAGAATGTGCCTCCATGAGGCTGTCGTCCGCCTCGAAATTTGCCCACACGCTCTGCACGTCGTCGAGTTCTTCAATGGCTTCCACCAATCTCAAGACTTTCGGCAGCTGATCCTCGCCGATCTCGACCGTGGTACTGGGAATCATCGCCAGCTCGGCACTCTCGACCGCTACGCCACGGTCGTCCAATGCTTGACGGACGTCGTTGTATTCGGTCATGGCCGTGTACATCTCGTAACCGCCTTTTTCGGTCTCCACGTCCTCGACTTCGAGGTCCAAGGCCAGCTCCATGAACGTATCCTCATCCATCGCCTCGGGGTCGACAACGAAATAGCCGCGCCGGTCGAACAAATAGCTGACGCAGCCGTTCTCTCCCAGACTACCACCGTGTTTGTTGAACAGGTGCCGTACTTCTCCAACCGTACGATTGCGATTGTCGGTCACCGTTTCTACGATCAGCGCAACACCGCCGGGACCATATCCTTCGTAAGAGACTTCCTCGTAGCTCTCACCTTCAAGATCGCCGCTGCCTTTTTTGAGCGCCCTGTCGATATTGTCGTTCGGCACGTTGTTGGACTTACATTCCTGAATCGCGACCCGCAAACGGGGATTGCCGCCAGGGTCTGATCCACCTTCTTTGGCCGCTATGGTCACCTCTCGCAAGAGTCGGGTAAAGATCTTGCCGCGCTTTGCGTCCTGCGCTCCTTTTCGGCGCTTAATATTCGCCCATTTACTATGGCCGGCCATTGCTTGCCTCCTATCCGTCGCTCCGATACCGAGTGTGAGATACAATCGGGTTGTTTGGTAGAAACTTAAGCCCTGATCATCAAAGCTGAAAGCACGGCACTTGGGCTTTGTCTACCCATTGCGCGATCGTGCTTGGTAGGGCCGCAGAGAAACGGTAGTCTACAGGAACCCTGTTCAAGACGCTTACTGACAGCAACCGAACCCGCCCCGACAAGCACCCGGGCAGATGATTTCTTCAGGCTGATAGCCCCGATGACACAGACCACAGAATTGACGGATCAGGATCACGCGGAGACTACGAGCACATGTCGGTCATCTTAGTGGTCGAGCAGGACGCTGCTTATGCCAATCGCATCGCCTCGGTGCTGAAGTCGGCGGGACACCCCGCCGAATTGTTTGCGAGCATCGAGGAGGCGTCCCAACGCTCGGTCAAACCCGGCCTAGTGCTGGCCAGTGGCACCCTGCCCGGTGCTGCCAAAGTGCTGGACCGTTTTTCTAGACGGCAAGGCGGCCCCGGGTCGGTCGTGATCTTGCCGGTATCTATTGCCGGCCAGGCCACTCCGGATCAGTACCATGCGGACCGAGTGCTACCCAAGCCGTTCTCCGACGAAGAGCTGCTGAAAATCGTCGAGTTCTTTCTACCGAACACTCCCCAAGTTTTGAGCGCCCACAGAGGCCAGCTGACCTCAGCGGACATTTTTGGCGATGTGCTGGCAGAGGTAGAAGCCGAGGCACAAGGTACGAATTCCCGCCGACGCAGGGCACGAACCGATCATTCGGACATTGACCGCAAGCTCGAAGAGACGCTTTCTGGATTCTTTCCCGACAAGCTTAGAGCCGAGGCCGGTGCGACGACGCCGGCCCGGACCAAACCGAAACGCCGACGGGACGTTCCCAGCGCGGACGAAATCGAGGACCTGCTGGACAAGACCCTGTCTTCCCTTGAGTTGCCGGCTCGCAGCCGCCGAAACAAGGAGGCCAACCCCGTTCCTGCGGCTCCGATGACCCCTACGCCTACCGCCCGAGCCCAGGCTTCGCCTGCTCAGCCCGCTCCACCGGCCTCTGTATTCGCACAGCAACCCAAGGAGCCGGGCGCGTCCCAAAGAACGGCACCTCCGAGCGCGGGACCTCCGAGTGCAGCACCTCCGAGTGCAGCGCCTCCTCTGGCACCCGCGGCATCAGCACTTGACTCTCCCGTAGCGCCCGAGGCTCCGACGCCTCAATCCATCGCCACGCCTCAGAGCGAAAAGACGACACCACCTCTCGATTCCCAGGGGCTCGAGACGACAGCACCCATGGCCGACAAGCCCGCTGACACCGGAGGAGGTTGGCCCACGACTTCGTTTGACGATGCAGGCCTGAACACGGGCGCGGAGAAGAGCACCGCGCGGAATACACCTTCCGCCGAGAGCATTGGGGAGGCTGATCGGTCTGTGCCGGACGTCGGTTTTGAAACAAGCGCTCCGGGCTCTTCGGCTTCGCCGTGGGGCAGTACTTCATTTGCTCCGGAGCCCGAGTCAGGGCTGAGCGCGTTTTCATTGCACTCTGAGGCGCCCGCCGGCAAACCGGCTGATCCGGAGCATCCGACCAGCTTTGCTCCGGACTCACCAGAACCCGAAGCGCCCGGCCCATTGGAAACCCCTGCTCCCGAGGGCAAGGATCCTGCTGGAACCGAGGCTATTGCAATGCCCCGGGCATTCGAGGCTCCACCGGCATTCGAGGCTCCACCGGCATTCGATGCCCCGCCGGCATTCGATTCGCCGCCGACGTTTGATGCACCAGCTACTTTCGATTCGCCATCGTTCGACGCTCCTCCTATCGTTGGGGTGCCGAACCTTTTCGAGTCCGAGCCGGCGGCGACAACACCGCCACCATCGGCAAGTCCAGAGGTCCCCAAAGCTTTTAGCCTCGGTGAAGAGCCCCCGTTGGCTCCACCGGAGCATCCTCCGAGCTTCGCCTCGTTCGACACCGAACCGGCACCGTCCGAGTCGGCTCCGGCCGAGTCGGCACCCTCCGATGCTTTCCCTCAGACTTCCGGGGCTTCGCCCCTAGATTTCGGCGCAGCCTCGCCTTTTGATTCGACTTCAACGTCTGAGCCACCTCAGGCATTCGACGATCAGCCGACAACTGATTTCAGCTCGCCTGCCTTCGAGGCCCCGGCCCGTGCCACCAACTTCTCGGATCCATTTGAATCGAGTTCATTTGCACCGGATGCTTATGGTGCGGATTCTTTTGCACCGGCCGAAGACCCGGCAGCAGAGGCTCCTAAGGAAGATCCTTTCGCAGCTTCCAGACACGGCGTGCATCCCACGGACTTTGCCTCCGCATTCGGCATGCCGGAGAAAGAGCCGGCGGGCGAAGACTCTACCGATCGGCTTCAGGAAGCTCTGGACGGCGTCTTACAGATCCGGGGCAATGGTGAGACTCCAAGCACCGCAGCGGACCAGGAAGGCACTCCTTTTGGGGACTACCGCCTGCTCGAACGACTGGCCGTCGGCGGGATGGCAGAAGTTTGGAGAGCCCGAAGGCGCGGGGTAGAAGGATTCCAGAAAACAGTAGCGATCAAGAAGATCCTTTCCCACCTTACGGGCAGCAGCGACTTCGTCACTATGTTCATCGACGAGGCCAAGCTCGCGGCACAGCTCAATCACGCCAACATCATCCAGATCTACGACCTGGGCAAGGTTGACGATGACTTCTTTATCGCCATGGAGCTGGTAGACGGCAAGGATCTTCGCAGCATCCTCAATCGAGCTGCCGAACTCGACCGAGCGATTCCGCCTGGGTTGGCCTTGACCATCGTTGCAGCCCTAGCGCGCGCGCTCGATTATGCCCATCGAAAACGAGACTTCGACAACCGTGCCCTTGGCCTGGTTCATAGAGACGTCTCACCGCAAAACGTCCTGATCAGCTACGAAGGTGAGATCAAGCTCTGTGACTTCGGAATCGTCAAGGCGGTGGCGAAGGCCAGCACGACCCAAATGGGGGCGCTCAAAGGCAAGCTTCAATACATGTCGCCAGAGCAGGCCTGGGGTAAAGAAGTCGACGCTCGCTCCGACATCTTTTCTCTCGGGTCCGTGCTATTCGAAGTCTTGACCGGTGAGCGGCTCTTTACCGGCGACAGCGAAATCGGCGTCCTGGACGCGGTGCGCGACTGTCGAGTCCGAGTTCCCCGGACCTTGGTTCCCGACCTCCCCCCTGAAGTGGATCGCATCGCTCTCAAGGCGCTAGCTAAGACTCCCGAGGAGCGATATCAAACGGCCGGAGACCTCGAACGAGACATTTTGGCGGTCTTGGAAACCCTTAAGCCGAGCCCCGGACAGGGCGACTTGGCGGCCTATCTAACGGCCATTTTCCAGCCTCGCCCGACCCCTGTTGCGTCCGACCCTGCTACCGCCACTCCCCAAACAGCTCCTACGGCCACCGGGGCCACGGACAGCCCAGCAGCAAACACTGCGCCGCCGAAACAGCCCGCTCAAGCTACCGTTGCGGGCGCCAAAGGCGGTTCAGGCAAAGCCAAGCTGTTCTTGATCCTAGCTATTATCTTGGCCGCCTTGGTGACCATCGGATTCATCCTTTACCAAACTCTCGGCACGAGCGGCTCTGCCACGGACAGCCGTGATATCACTCCAGCCGCTGCTCCGGCCGCTGACACTCCGCCGCCGGCTGCTGCTGGGCCGGCGAGCCCCGACGAGCAGGCTCCGGATCCTTCCGAAAAGGCGGGTGAGCCCGAGGCTTCCGCATCCTCTGACGACCAGAAGGACCTGGACATGAAGGGTTTGGTTGATGAAGCCCTTGCTTCAGAGCGAGAACGCCTTGAGGCTGACTTCGAAGCCGAGCGCCGCCGTCTTGAACAACAACTGAAAAAAGTCCAGGAGTCCTCCGGAGATGGCTCAGAGTCAGGTGGATCATCGCCAAACAATTGACGCCGGGAGCTTGTCACCCTGCTCGAACGCGAGTATTCTCACCTTCCGCCAACATCATGACACCGAGGTTTGAATATGTCTTTGAACGAACAACAACGACAGCTTTACGAAACGACCCTGAGCACCTCACGGCAACAAATCGGCGAATTCGATCAGAAGATCGAAGAGGAGCTGGCCAAGGTCAAAGATAAGCTGGCGGAGCTCCAGAATCACAAAAAAGCGGCTCGGCAAATGTACGATGCCGCCTGCCAAATGCTCGGCGTTCAAAACGAATTGGAAGAAGAGGAAGACGACGACGAATAATTCGGCGCAGGTGTTGATCGACGCCTACGAACGATTGTCGCCAATTCTCTGATTGGGAGTTCAGGCCCGTGCCCTGGTTTAAAAAGACAAAACAGCCCAAACCGGTCCGGTCGGACCGCGGACGAAGCAGCGTGCCCGAAGGTCTTTGGGTCAAATGCGATTCCTGCAAAGAAATCGTGTACTCCAAAGAACTCGAGCGCAGCGCCCGAATTTGTCCCAAATGCGGCCACCACTTCCGCATTGGTGCCGAAGCACGCATTCAATTGCTGCTCGATGAGGGATGGGAAGAACTCTACACCGAGATCAGCCCCGCCGACCCCTTGGCCTTTAAGGACACCAAACCCTACAAAGACCGGCTAAAGCAGTACCAAAAGAAACTGGGACTGCGCGACGCTCTGCACGTCATTGCCGGATCCATCGAAGGCATGCCGGTAATGTTGGCCGTCATGAATTATGCCTTCATGGGTGGATCCATGGGTTCAGTGGTCGGTGAAAAAGTCACCCTTGCCGCCGAGGAAGCTTTACGTCGCCGGGCCCCGCTGATCGTTGTCTCTGCCTCTGGAGGAGCACGGATGCAGGAAGGCATTCTCTCCCTGATGCAGATGGCAAAAATCTCGACCGCTCTGGCCCGCTTGCGTGAGCAAGGTCTCCCCTACATTTCGATTCTCACCGACCCCACCACCGGTGGAGTCACCGCTTCGTTTGCCATGCTCGGTGATCTGAATATCGCTGAGCCCGGTGCTTTGATCGGATTTGCCGGCCCGCGAGTGATCGAGCAGACCATTCGAGAGAGCCTTCCAGAAGGTTTCCAACGCTCCGAGTTTCTTCTGGAAAAGGGATTCCTCGACATGGTCGTGCCCCGCTCCGAAATCAAAGACACTCTAGCGCGTTGCCTCAAGCATCTTACCGCCGCCGCTTGAGTTCCAACTCCCGATACGAACAACGAACGGCCCAGCTTCGTGGTCGCCCCATGGGCGCCGACCGGCGGGCAATCACCGAAGCCCTCGGTCGCCTGGGCTCACCCCAAGACTCGGTCGCCTGTGTTCTGATCGGCGGAACCAACGGCAAAGGTTCTACCGCGGCGATGATCGAATCGATCGCACGCGCGGCCGGCTATCGAACAGGATTCTTTCATTCGCCGGCCCTCGGCCCCGACCAAGACCACATTCAAATCGGTGGACGAGCCATCGGCCGGCAAAGCTTTATCGAGGCTTTCTTTGAGGCTGATCAGGCCGGTCAACTGACCTGGTTTGAGAGTCTCACCGCAGCGGCATTCCTGACCTTTGCCGCCGAACAAGTCGACTTGGCGGTGATTGAAGTTGGAATGGGAGGCGCCCGGGATTGCACCAATGTAATGACAGCGCCCCTTGCCTCCGCCTTAGTCTCAGTCGATGTCGATCACACCTCTCACCTAGGTATCGATCTTCACGAAATCACCGGCGAGAAATGTGGAATCTTCAGGGCAGAAAGACCCGCATACTTAGGATTCTTGAAGCCCGAATTCGAAGCGTCCGCGCGTCGGCAAGCCCAACGCATCGGCGCCTTGCCTATCTCTTGTCGTGATCGGCTGTTGCCGGTCGAGACTCACGAAATCCGACCGGGCCTACAGTCCCTTACCCTTCGAGACCCGAGGCCGGACGGGACCGACTTTTGCCACGACCTGACTATAGAGCTACCGCTGGCCGGGCTACACCAAGCCCATAACGCCGCGCTGGCTACTCTCGTGGCCCAAGGCTTGGCGGTCGAGTCGTTTGGGGGCATAAACAGGGCTGCCGTACGCCAAGGGCTCGAGAGCTGTCATTGGCCCGGCCGGTTGGAATGGATCCCGGGGCATGGTCGCCCTATCCTCTTGGACGCCGCTCACAATCCGGCGGCCGTCGCCGCTCTGGCAAACTACCTAGACGCCTTTCCCCCAAGATCCGTGGATCTAATTTTCGCCGCTTTTGAAGACAAAGATTCCGCCCAGATGTTAAAGATCTTAGGTCCCTGGATTAGGAGGTTGATCGTCACCACCTCTGGACACGGCCGTTCCACGACACCGCAAACCTTGGCTGTACAGTGGCGCCTGATCGCGCCCGGGAAAGCCGCTATGGTGGCCGAATCTATGGACCATGCCCTTGAAATCGCCAACGAATTGGGCGACGGCCTCCTTTGCATTACCGGCTCGGTGGACCTTGTCGGCAAGATCCGCGGGCAGCTCGTGAACTCAACTTGAAAGACCAAGCCATGTCGTCAGAAACATCGTCCGCTCTGCCTGCCACTTTGCTCGAACTGCGCTTTGAGGCCGCTCGAAGATTGGGCTGCGAAGTGACTCCCCTAGACCCTGAAACCGGTTACCTAAATGAGATTCGACGGGGCACTACCCGCCGGGTGCTGGTCGGTGGCTTGTCCCCCCTGAACGACGCGGTGGCGGCTCGCTTGGTGGGCGACAAATTCCACGCCCTGACCGTGCTCAGAAGCCGCGGAATACGCACCCCTGATTCGGTGCGGTGTTTGAAACCCGCCTATTTTCGCAGCAACGAATACGAGCACCTGAGCGGTCTGACGCCGGGTTTGCGTTTTGCCGAAAGGCACGGATACCCGTTGGTCGTTAAACCCAATTTCGGCAGCCGAGGGATAGACATTGCCTGCGTCCAAACCGAGCAAGAACTGGTCGAGGCCATCGAGCTCATTTGGAAGCGAGACTATTTGGCAATCGTTCAGGAGCGGGCGGTCGGTTTCGACCTGCGCATCGACTTCCTGGACGACCAATACCTCTTCGGCTACACCCGCTCTCCCGTGCGCCTCGATGGTGACGGCCGCTCGACGCTGCGCGAGTTATTCCGGAATGAGGACTCCCGCTTTGAAGGATCGTCCTTTGAGGCGCACTTAGAACACGACGCCATTTGGCAACGAGAGGCGGCCCGGCGTGGGCTGACGCTGGATACGATCTTACCGGCCGACGACAAGGTCGACTTCGACACGCCGATTCTGAATCTCAATCGACTTTGCGTGGGCCGACGCCTCGAAAAACTCGCTGCGCCGTGGGCTCAGCTGGGTATTGCCATCGGAAGGATCTTCTCGATGCGACACTTCGGCATCGACCTAAAAATCCAAAGCATGGACCAGGATCCGGCCCAAGCCACGGTGATCGAGGTCAACTCGTCGCCGAGCTTGAGCCACATGTCACGCATGGGCCACCTCGAAGCAGCCCTGGCGGCAGAGATGCGGATCGTGGAGGCAATCCTCGAATCGACTCCTCCCGCACTCGACGCCTAATTAATTAGTCAGATCCCGCTCAGTCCAACCCTTCGTAGAGGGGGAAGCGAGCGCACAGGGACTCGACCTCGCCGCGTACCTTGGCCAGATGAGCATCGTCCTCGGGGCTCTTCAACGCGTCCGCAATCAGACCGGCCACCACGTCCATTGCCGCTTCATCCATATTCCGGGAGGTTAGTGCCGGGGTTCCAATTCGAATTCCCGAGGCGACCAAGGGCGGATTCGGATCATAGGGAATGGTGTTCTTATTGACCGTGATGCCCGCCTTGCCGAGGGCGTCTTCGGCAACTTTTCCGGTCAAACCACGGCTGCTGACATCGAGCAGGAAGACATGATTGTCGGTGCCTCCGGACACGATCCGGAATCCCGCTGCTTCCAGGCCGGACGCCAATCGCTGAGCGTTCTTGACGATCTGCCGTTGGTATTCACGGAATTCCTCGGTCAATGCTTCTTTGAACGCCACCGCTTTGCCCGCGATCACGTGCATGAGCGGGCCGCCTTGGATTCCGGGGAAGACAGATTTGTTGATCGCCTTACGATGGGCCTTGCGACAAAGGATCAACCCCGATCGAGGCCCGCGGAGGGTTTTGTGGGTGGTAGTGGTTACCACATCGCAATGGGGAACCGGAGACGGATGGACCCCTGCCGCCACCAAACCCGCGATGTGGGCCATATCCGCCATCAACAAAGCACCGCTAGCGTCGGCGATCTGTCGGAAGCGGGCAAAATCGATCTCCCGGCTGTAAGCGGACGCACCGCAAACCAAGATTTTCGGCCGGTGCTCGAGAGCTAAACGTTCCACCTCGTCGTAGTCGATGCGTTCAGTCTCGCGATCGACACCGTAAGCCGTCACCTCAAAATCACGGCCCGAATACGACAGGGGATGGCCGTGGGTCAGATGGCCGCCGCTCGACAAATCCATTCCCATGAGCTTGTCGCCGGGTTTCAACAGGGCAAAATACACCGCCATATTGGCCGAGGTTCCCGAGTGGGGCTGGACGTTCACATGCTCGGCTCCGAACAGCTCCTTGGCTCGATCTCGAGCGAGGTTCTCCACTTCGTCGACCACCTCACAGCCGCCGTAATATCGACGACCCGGGTATCCTTCAGCGTATTTGTTGGTCAGCACTGTGCCCACGGCTTCGAGAACAGCCCGGCTGACGAAGTTTTCTGATGCGATCAGCTCCAGCCCTTCGGCTTGGCGCCGGCGCTCTCGGCTAACAAGGTCGTGGATTTCCGGATCCGCGGCCTTCAACGACGGGTAAGTAGCCATGCTTTCCTCTATTCTGCAAAAGGGGTCAGGATTCTAGGGCGTGGATCTTGTCCCGGCGGCGCGCGTGGCGGCCCCCTTCGAAGTCCGTCGCCACGAAAATTCGAACAATCTCTTCGGCCACTCCAGATCCTACGACCCGGGCGCCCAGTGTCAGCACATTGGCGTCATTATGCGCCCGACACATCTCAGCGGTGAACAAATCATTACAAGTGGCAGCTCTTGCGCCACTCACCTTATTGGCGGCGATCGCCACCCCTAGGCCGGTACCGCAGACGAGAATTCCACGCTCCGACTCACCAGACACCACATGGCGTGCAACTCTGGCGGCGAAATCAGGATAGTCGACACTATCTGTGCCGTGGGTTCCTTGGTCGAGCACCTCATGGCCTTCCTGGCGCAATAGGCTCGCCAAGTGATCCTTGAGCTCGACACCGGCGTGATCCGCCCCGATGGAAATCTTCATGACTCGTCTCTCATTCGAAGTGGTTGAAGCACTACGTTGGTGAATCTAATCCCCGACACCTGCGGGTCAAGGGATCAAAGGGGCATGTTGCCGTGTTTCTTAGGCGGCAATTTGGCCCTCTTGCCACCTAGTTGACGCAGGGCGCGGATCAAGTACCGACGGGTTTGTCGGGGTTGGATCACCGCGTCAATGAAACCCCGCTCCGCCGCCACATATGGATTTGAGAGCTTGGCTCGGTACTCGGCCACTTTTTCAGCCCGGAGAGCCGCCTGTTGCTCTTCATTGTCACAGGCGGCGAGTTCTCGCCGGTACAGAATATTGACCGCACCCTCCGGACCCATGACCGCAATCTCCGCGGTGGGGAAGGCGAAGTTGGCGTCTGTACGAAGATGTTTGGACGCCATCACACAATAGGCTCCACCATAGGACTTTCGCGTGATGACCGTCAGCTTCGGCACCGTCGCTTCCGCGTAGGCAAACAACAACTTGGCCCCATGCCTGATGATGCCTCCGTGCTCCTGCTGGACCCCGGGCAAGAATCCGGGCACATCCTCAAACGTGATCAAAGGGATATTGAACGCGTCGCAGAACCGAACAAAGCGAGCTCCTTTGACCGAAGCGTCAATATCCAACACGCCGGCCAAAAAAGCGGGCTGATTGGCCACGATGCCTACGGATTGATTGGCCAATCGACCGAAACCCACCACAATATTGCGCGCGAAGTCGCTCTGGACCTCGAAGAACTTGCCGTCATCGACCACGACTTCGATCAACTTTTTGATGTCGTAGGGTTTGTTCGGATCGGGCGGCACCAAGGAATCCAAAACCTCGTCCTCTCGTGCCGGATCGTCGTCGCTGGTGCCGAGGGGTGCGTCTTCGAGGTTGTTGCTCGGCAGATAAGACAACAGCTGCCGAACTTGGGCTAGGCAAGCAGCGTCGTTTGGACAGGTGAAGTGGGCCACCCCGCTTTTGCCGTGATGGGTCTTGGCACCGCCCAGATCCTCTTTGCTGACCTCTTCATGGGTCACGGTTTTGATCACATCCGGCCCGGTGATGAACATATAGCTCGTGTCTTCGACCATGAAGACGAAGTCGGTGATCGCCGGAGAATACACGGCGCCGCCGGCACACGGACCCATGATGGCGCTGATCTGAGGAACCACGCCGGAGGCGAGCGTGTTGCGCAGAAAAATATCCGCATAACCGCCCAACGAAACCACTCCCTCCTGGATGCGCGCACCGCCCGAATCGTTGAGCCCAATCAATGGGACGCCGTTTTCCACCGCCAAATCCATGACTTTGCAGATCTTGCCGGCGTTGGTTTCCGACAACGAACCACCGAATACCGTGAAGTCTTGGGCAAATACGTACACCAGCCGGCCGTCCACGGTGCCGTGGCCGCACACCACCCCGTCTCCCGGGATTCTCTGGTCCTGCATGCCGAAATCCGTGCACCGATGGGTGACCAGGGCATCGATTTCAACGAAAGAGCCTGTGTCGAGCAGGAGTTCGACCCGCTCGCGAGCGGTCAGCTTGCCGGCTGCGTGTTGTTTATCGATCCGCGCCTGGCCTCCGCCGAGGCGAGCCTCTTGCAGGCGTCTCGAAAGCTCACTGCTTGCATCTTGTGGAGAGTCGGGAGTTGGTTCGCTCATGAATTCCTCGTTCGCTCGTGCCGCTGGAAGCGCGCAGACACGGGGCCTGCGCTGCTGCGCGCATTGTACTCGAAGGCCGCAGGATTGCCCACGAAGGCGCAGCCGGCGAGCCGGATTTCAACGGATTCCCGTCACCGGCCATTCTGATCTGACAGCCGAGCATTAAGGGTCGTAGAATGCGGCCTCCGGATCGCACCGGACCGGACGCCCAGACCCAAGAGGTTGCCTTGCCTTTTTCTGAAATCGACGCCGCCGCCATTAGCCGAGCCCTTTCCCAAATCGCGGACCGCCCCGACGATTTGGCAGACGCCTATTTTGAACGCTTGGAAGAGATCGAACTGCCTCCGGAAGGGGCCGAGCCCGGAATTCGGGTCCGCAGGGAATCCGGACTGGCGATCCGGCTGCTGCGTGACGGTCATACTTGGTTGGCAGGCCGAGACGGCATCGATAAAGAGAAGTTCTCGGAGGCCGTTCGCCGGGTAGCTCGGGCCTTGCCGTCGGCGCCCTACCCCTTGCCGGACCTGGGTCGCGACGTGTGGCAAGAACCGGCCTCCGCCCCGGAAGTTCAGGAAATGCCGGCCCTCTTTCAGAAAGCGCTTCGCTCCTATCACAGCGATATCGGCACTATTCCCGTCACCGTTCGACGCCATCGCAGATGGGTGAGGGTGGTGGGGTCCCACTTGGCCTCTTCCACCGAGCACGAGCAGTTCTACAGCGTCGCGGTTCGCATGGAAGGCGCCCGCTACGGTGGCCTATTCGAAACCCTCGACACGGCGAGCGTCGAGCAGATTGCCTCCAGCGTGGTGAGAATTCGTTCTGCGCGATCGGCCGAGACCCCAGATTCCGGGCCCCAAAGCTGCGTGCTCGGACCCGCCGCCACCGCAATTCTCTTACATGAGGCCGTCGCCCATGCCCTCGAAGCGGACATCCTGGCCCGGGGCGGACATCCCGAAGCAGCGATCGGGGTGCAAATGGCCAGCCCCTTGTTGTCCATCTTTGACGACCCCACCAACGGACCGAAATCCGTCCGACGGAAGGCCGACGATGAAGGCCACCCCACCTCTCGCCGTTGCCTGCTGAGGAGGGGAGTGGTAGAGCAGCCGATTTGTGATGCGGCTTGGGCTCGTCGTTCAGATCTTCTGCTCGCCGGCGCCGGTCGCCGTGGCGACCGTCACGATGCGCCGGGCCCGAGATCCAGCCACCTCGAGCTGGTCCCGGGCGACGAAACCACCTCGGACCTGTTGGCCGAAGCGGAGGGAGGGCTCTACTTGCCGGAGGTCGAAAGGGGCCATCTCGACCCCATGACCGGCGAGCTGGCTTTGCACTTTCCCTACGGCCGTCGCATCCAGGACGGCACTGCAGGGGCCGCGGTGGGACCGTGCGCCATGCACTGCCATGTCACCGACCTCCTGACCCGAGTCGAGGCCGTGGGTCGCGAATCCAGATCTGGCGGCGCCGGATGGTGTGCGAAGAGCGGAATCCTGATGCCCGTGTGGGCCACCGCCCCCCACATCCGCCTGGCCCAGGTCGAGATCTACCCGTGAAGCAGCTCGACCTTCTCTTGGATGTGCTCGACGCCCTCGGCAGAGACAGCTGGAGGGAGATAGAGGTCTTTCACAAAAGGGGGCGCTCCCGCACCTTGCGCCTCGAAGGAAACCGACCGGTCACGTCTTTTCGCCAAGAGGAGGGTTGGGCCGTTCGCGCCGGCGACAGCCGCCGCAGCTTCTTCTACACCGCTTCGGGCCAACCGCGACCCGACACCCAATGGCCCGAAGCAGATGGCCACGGCCTGCGTTTGCCGTCGGCGCGTCCGGTTCCCAGCTGGACCCCGCCGATGGACCTCAACGCTCCTCTCTTGAGCGAGACCGAGGCCGGCCACCTGCTCCAAGCCATAGGCTCAGCGCTCTCGGAGGAGCTGCCCGGGTCACGCTTGATCCGGGCTTATCTCGAAGACGGCTCCAGCGACCAGCTCTTGGTGTCGAGCCGGGAGGTTCGCGCCGAGGTTCAACAACGGGCCGCATCTCTTTTCGTCGAAGCCCAGGCAGCGCGCCGGGACGGCCCTTCGATTTCAATGCTCTTGGCGGAACGGGAAGCCCGGCGATTCACACCGTCCTCGGTGGCTCGCCAATTGGCGGACCGGCTGCTGCTTTTGAGCCGCGGATCGTCCCCCTCCAAAGATCGTGGCCAACTTCTGCTGAGCCATGGGGTCATGAGCCCCTTGATCCACGCGCTTTCCCCTCTTTGGTTGGGTCCCGAAGCCGGCGCCCGTGCCCGTCTACTGACCGATCGACAAGGCCATCTTGCCAGCCGCCATTTCTCCCTCGTCGACGACGGTCGATTCCATGGCGGCGTGCTCGAATCACCGGTCGACGGCGAAGGCCAACCCACACGCAAGATCACATTGGTTGAAGAAGGTGTATACCGCCAACCCCTGGTGTCGTGGAGGCAAGCCACAGGGGAAATGACACCTTCGGGGTGTTGCCGCCGTTTCGGCTGGCGAGATCTGCCCAGCGCCGGACCAACGCACCTCCACATGCGCCCAGACCCGAACCTGAGCGTTGGCGAACTCTTGGGGGGATTGAGTCGGGGCTACTATCTGCTCTCGACTCACGGGGCGGTGAAAATCGAAGATGGTTTTCGACGATTTGCCGTGCCGGTGAGTGGTTTCGCCATCGACGGCGGTCGTCCTACCGGCTCGGTAACCGGTGTCTGGCTGACCGGCAGCATCTCCACCTTCTTCAAGGGTATGTTGGCGGCCGCCCGGGACCTCACTTTCATGCCCCTCGGTGGCGGCATGATCGGTGCGCCAACGGTCTTGATCAAAGGCCTGGAACTCCGCCAGCGGTCCTAACCCGCCAAATACCGCACCCGCCAAATACCGCGCGCCAGACACAAAAGCGCCGGCTCGTAGAAGCCGGCGCCTTAGCGGTTCATCTCATCGACTCAGGGACATCGCCTGGGACATCGCCTCAAGTCAACGAAAGCACCTCAAGTCCCTCAGTCCCTCAAGTCCCTCAAGTCCCTCAAGTTGAAGTGTCCTCGTCATCGAGTAGCTCGAAGCGCAGGCTCGCCGTGCTTCCGGTACCGGGTTGAAACGGCCGGCCGCCTCCGCCGCCCGAGCCCGGTCGAGCCGTGATCGGACGGGTCGAGGTTGGCCGATCCGGGGTCGGTTGTCCAGCGAGCGGACGATCGACCGGTGTACCCGGCCGGGGTTGGCCCACGCCCGGTCGCAGTGTGCTGCTACCGGTCTTGTCTTCCGAATCGGCGGCCCCCTCATCGCCGAAACGACCCATGGTCGTATAACCGGAGCCTCCGACCGAGCGATTGCGACTCTCGGACGACCGGGGCCGATAGCGAGACCTTTGATCCTGCTCTTCCGCATCATCCCGACGCCCAGCCGACCTGCCTGAACGGCCAGAGCTATAGCGAGAGGTTCCTTTGCTGCGGGCTTCGCGGCGACTGTTTCGGCCACCGGCTTGGCCTACCGGGCTCAGGTCCTCGAGATCTTCATTGGTCAACACCCTTGCGCTTTCGCCTTCCTCGTCTTCCAAAAGGTCCGTTGAAGGATCGCTCGGCTCATCCCACTCTGTACCTTCTTCCTGCTCTACCTCCGCCGCTTCCTCTTCGGCCAATTCCTCTTCCAGCATCAAATCCGCAATTCGAGCAGCTTCAGCATATTTCCGTGGCACTCGAGTCGTCGGATCGTTGAGATAGCGGCTGGACATCAACAACGCTTCGGTGGCCAATTTATTGTCGATGATGTGGGGATTGTGCTGTGGGAAGGACAGCGTCGGATCGAGGGCGAAGGACCGCGCATAGAGTTCGGTCGCTTTCTTGGTCTTGCGCTGCTCCACGGCCACAACGCCCAGCTGATAGTAAGCCCAGGCGTTCTTCGGGTCGAGCTCCAACAGCGAGTAATATTCTTGGTTTGCGTCTTCCAAACGGCCGGTTTGTTGGAAAAGCAGACCGAGATTGAAGCGAATCGAAGGATCCGTGGCGTCGAGATCCTTGGCTCGGAGGTAGGCAGATTCTGCCTCGCCCACGCGGCCCGTCAAGCTCAGTAGATTTCCTAAATCGTTGTGCGCCATCGCATCCTGGGGACGTTGTGTCACCAGTTGATATTGCGCCTGCAGTGCTTTGTCGATGTTGGGAGGCGACGTGTCGGCCCAAACCGCGAGCGCCGCCAACAGCGAAACCGCGATCAGAATTGGGGAGGACTTGGCCACAATTATTCTCCTTCGAGCCCTTCCAGGGCTCTATCACTTGACCGGCTTGGCCTTGATCTTCATCTTTCCGTCCTCGACCGCGATCCGGAACTGGATATCCTCACAACCGGTCTTGGAACGAACCACCGCCGCTTGGCGATCGATATACGAGCGGAATTTCTCCAGGTCCATACCCGGATTACGAGAGCCACCGCTCAGGTAGAGGCCTTTATAAAGAGCCTCGACAGCATTGGAATCTCCGTTCTTGCCCACCGTAACTCCTTGGGTGGGATCCGGCGTGGCTTTCGGTTTTGCAGCCGCCCGGGAGTCGCCGCGCTCGCGCTCGCGCAGCTTACGATTGTAGAGGTCGATTTGGCTGTTGAAGCGCGCCTCGAGAGAATTCAAGCGAAAATTGTCGGCTACGCCCTTAATTCCGCCAACCCGCAGCCGGCGGAAGAGGGACGAGATTTGAATCTTGAGCTCCTCGGGCGGCACTTTCAGATCCCCGGCAAAATACCGCAGGCTGTCGATACGGAATTGTTCAATACCCTGAGTCAGGCGATGGACCTGTTGCTCAAAGTCGCCACTGCTTTTTTTCTGGGTTTCCGGCCCGGAAGCACTTCTCAACGATACGCCTTCCGCTCTTCTCGATAGAATTCATTTCCCATGACCCGAACATCGCATGTACGAAAACTTCCGGCCATCGGTCGGCTGCTGGACGACCCGGCTTTGAGGGGCGTCTTGGAATTATACGGAAGGGACGCCGTTCGGGTCCAAGCTCAACGTGAGATCGATGAGCTTCGGGGCCGGATTCTCGCCACCTCGGATTCCAATCCTCAGCCCTCGGACAAGGCTTCATCTACAAACGCGGACTTCGATCTACTGATCGATGGCCTACCACAACGTATCGCCGAGCAAGTCTCCCTCTCTCTGCGCGGCTTGCGCAGGGTGCTCAACGCCACCGGCATCGTTGTGCACACCAACCTCGGTCGCTCCCCTTTGCCCGCGGATGTGGTCGAGGAAGTCGTGCCCCTGCTGACCGCCTACTGCGATCTGGAGGTGGATCTTGAAAACGGCGAGCGCGGCGAGCGCAATCGCGCGGTTGAGCCTTTGCTGAAACGCCTCTGCGGTGCCGAGGCGGCCATCGTGACCAACAACAACGCGGCCGCTATGGTTCTGATCTTGGCCGCCTTGGCCAAAGGGCGTGAGGTGATCGTCTCCAGAGGCGAGCTGGTCGAAATCGGCGGCTCTTTCCGGATTCCGGACATTCTTGCGGCGGCGGGCGCACGCCTCAGGGAGGTCGGGACCACCAATCGCACCCGTCTGGCCGATTACGAAAGCGCGATTTGTGACGATACCGCGCTCCTGCTCAAAGTTCATCCAAGCAACTATCGTATTCGAGGTTTTACCGAGGAGACCCCGGCTACCGAGCTCGTAGAACTCGGACGGCGTACGGGGCTACCCGTCGTGGTCGACGAGGGCAGCGGTTTACTCGCCCCGACCGACCGAGCCCAGCTCAACGGACATGTCAGTCTCAAAGAGCTCTTGGCGATCGGCTGCGATTTGGTTTGTGGCAGCGGCGATAAATTGCTCGGCGGCCCCCAAGCCGGACTTCTTCTCGGCAGAGCAGACCTCGTAGAGCGCTGTCGCCGATTTCCGCTTTATCGGGCCATGAGGCCGGACCGTTTCACTTTCGCGACTCTGGAGGCCGTGCTGCGGCGACGGCTGGCAGGAAAGCCGATGCCCCTCGACGCCCTCTGGCAGTCCCCGGAGCAGCTGCGCCCGCGCTTGGGGCACCTCGCGGAGGCTCTAAAAGCCGCTTTAGCAAGAGAGGGAATCGAAAATCTGACCCTAGAGGAGGTGGAGGCACAGGGTTTTGTCGGGGGTGGATCCGCGCCGGACGCCGCCGTGCCCGGCCCTGCACTTGCGATCCATCCCGCCGGAGATGAACTCGCTCGGCGCTTACGTTTGGGTGGCCCGGCCCTGGTTCCGGTGGTGGGTTATTTGCAAGAGCAGAAACTCGTTTTGGACCTGCGGACCGTACACCCCGACGACGACCTCTTGCTTCAGGCTGCCGTGATCGCCGCTTTGTGCGCGGAAAAAGGATCATGAGCCCTAAAGGTCATCTGCTGATGGTGGAGGACAAGGAGTCCTTGCGCAAAATGACCACCTTGGCTCTCGAAGGAGAGGGCTACCGGGTAACGGGGGTCGGCACCGTCGCCGAAGGTGTCGACGCAGCGCGGCAGTCGGCGGGCGGGGGAGCATCCCGCGGGTTCGACTTAGTGCTCAGTGATCTGAGGCTGCCGGACGGAACCGGCATCGAGGTCTTGGACGCGGTCAAACGCCACCAACCGGATGTTCCGGTGATCATGATGACCGCGTTCGGCACCGTGGGCGCCGCCGTTGAGGCAATGAAGCTCGGCGCTGCCGACTTTCTCGAAAAACCCGTAGAACTCGACGACCTCTTCGTTTTAGTCGAAAGGTGGCTGAGCCCAAAGGCAAACCCTGCCTTCTTCCAGCCGCCGGGAGATGCTCCCGCCATCGTCGGCAGCCATCCTCGCCTGCGCGCTGCCCTAAGGCTGTTGCAAAAAGTGGCGCCCCTCGACTCCACAGTGCTCTTGGCCGGGGAAAGTGGCACGGGAAAGGAACTCTTCGCCCGAGCGGTGCACGGATTGTCGAAACGGGCCGGCGGCCCCTTCATCGCCGTAAATTGCGCGGCCATTCCAGAGTCCTTGATGGAGAATGAGCTTTTCGGACACGAAAAAGGCGCATTTACCGGTGCTTCCCAAAGGCAGGCAGGCCGCTTTGAGCTCGCCCGTGGCGGCACCCTATTCCTGGATGAAATCGGCGAGCTTAAGCCCGAGGTTCAAGGGAAGGTCTTGAGGGTACTTGAAGAAAGAGTCTTCGAGCGGGTAGGCGGTGGCCGTTCAATCGCCTCTGACGCCAGGGTGGTGGCTGCGACCAACCGAAACCTGAAAGAAATGGTGGCGGCAGGCCAATTCCGGCAAGACCTCTTTTATCGCCTGGAGGTCTTCCCCGTTGAGCTTCCCGCTCTCAGGGATCGCAAAAGCGATATTCCCGGCCTGGTACGCCATCTCGCGACCCGAATCGGCGATCGTCTGGGCATCAGCAGCTCAACACCGGTGCCCGAAAGCCTGATCAACCGAGTTGGCGACCTCGAATGGCCCGGCAACGTTCGCCAGCTGGCAAATTTCGTCGAACGCGCCTTGATCCTCACCGACGGCACCTGGAGTAAAAACGATGTCGACGTCCTGCTTCAAGACGCGGAAGAGAGCCTAGAAGAACGCATTCGCCAAGCGTTGATCGACAGTGACGGCAACAAAAAAGAGGCGGCCGGTATTCTCGACATGAGCTATCGCACCCTACAACGGCGGATCAAAGAACTCGATCTCGAAGGTTTTCCCAAATACCGCTCGTGAATGGACCCCGAGCGCCCGCGTCACTCCTTGCCTTCTCTCTTTGGTAAAGACCCAGACCAGAGTAAAGACCGAGAGTAAAGACCGCGAGAGCACATGAAAAAGGCCGACACTGGGTCGGCCTTTTTCGCGCCCCTCCTGAGGAGCGCTCGCCCTAGCTCAACAGCAGGGCCTCGAACCTAGGAGGTTCCTAGTTGCGCCAATCTCCTGGGCAGACCACACGTGGAATGCCGGCGAAGACGTTGACTCCTGTGGAGTTGCGCAAGGCGCTGACCTCCCATTCGAAGTTGTCGTTGAATTGGCAGCTGCGCGGCATCTGCTCGAGGATCGCCTGTCGGAGCGCGTCCCGAAGCTCGTCACTCAACGCAACACCTGAGGCCGGGTTGTCACCGTCCGGCGGGTTCTTCGTGGTCGTCGACTGGATATGAACCGCAGTCGTGAACTCGTTGACCTGGGTGCATCGTCCACCACAGCCGGGCTGGTTGCCAAACCCCTCACCGTTCATCAGGGAGACGACGAACGCGTAGGTGGTGCCGGTTCGAGCGCAGAGCGCATCCGTGCCACCTCCGCCACCGCCACCACCTCCGCCACCACCACCTGCGCCGACGTTGAAGGTCAGCGGCTCGAACATCGAGAAGATCAAGATGCCGGAGATCAGGAACGGCTCATTGGTCGCCCGGAAATCGTCTGGGAAGACCATGACCCAACCGGGCCGGGTCACTGAGGACGCCGTGTTCAAGAGCAGATTGTTGTCGATTTCATCGGCGATGTCGGAATCTAGGCCCGTTTGCCAGTCCAGATTGACCAGATCGGTTTGAACGATAGGAAGATCGCTGGAGTTGATGGTGAAGTCTTCGTCGACGATCACAAAGAATCTAGAGTTGGTGCCGTCCTCCAACCACAAATCTTCACGATCACCACAGCCGAAGGTCAGACCGACCTGCTGCCGTTCCGGGATTCGGAAGATCGACGGCGGATAGTAGATCGGACACTCCGCATAGGCGATGGGGAAAGGATCCCACGCCGCATCGACAATCCGCTGAACGGTGACTTCCGTGGGGTCGCCGGCGACGATGTCTGGGGTCCAACCTTTCACCCGAATATTGTTGATCGTCAGGTCCTCGATGGCCGGGACATCGCCGGCGGCGGTGAGGGTCGTCAAGTCGATCTTGTACATCAGACCCTCGGTCGTGCCGAAATAGATCAAGTCCGCGAGTCCGTCACCGTCCTCGTCGTAGAGCGCGGGCTCCGATGGCACCATGCCTTGGACTTGGCGCTTGTAAATCGCTTCGCCAGTCTCCACATCCACCATGTAGATCCAATAACCCTTGGTGGCCGAGGCTTTGTAGATGGCATCCATACCACCGCCGAAAATCGCTACCCAACGGACAGTCAAATCGTCCGCGGAGCCGTCATCGACATCGCTGTAGTTGCAGTCGATTCCTTCACAAACCGCAATCGGAGCGATCACCGGCACCGACCACGTCTCTCCAAGATCGCGAACGTTGTTGGCAGAGAAGGTGTTGATATAACCCCCGTCGTGCAAGCCGTCGACATCCAGATCCTTCAGCGTAACCTCTTCATCCAACGGATACCGAGCGCCCAAATAAGGCACCTCTACGGTGTCCTGGAAAGTCCAGAGTTCCATGGGAAATGGGACTTCCTCCTCACTGAACGTTTTGCAGCCTTCGACCGTTTCCTGGGCTCCGGTGGAGTCGTTGAATGACATGCAATCCGGCAAGAAATTACCCGGGGTCTTGGGTCGGTAGGCGGCGAAGAGGCTTTCACGATCCTCGGAGTCCTCGAGCTGGTCCGGATACGTTAGATCCAGGGCGTAATAGCCACTGTCGAATCCTCGGACGTGATTAGTTTGATCAAAAACGTCTCCGCCTTCACGCAAACCTCCGATCAACACGGAGCGCCACTCCCGCTGGGTCTCGTCGAGGGCGCCGGTATTGTCGGGCACCGGGTCAATGAAGACGTCACCCAAGCGTGCCGAGCCGTCCAGGGAATAGATGTGTCTTACACCGTTCGCTTGATCCCTCACGATCGGCATCACCATCCGCGGCATGTAGGAGAAGAGTTCAAAACCCGTGCCGTCGGTAAAGAGCTCGATGGTTCCGTAGTCCTCGTCATCGATCGACGTGTAAATGCCGGCATCGAAGAAGTGCAATTGGCCATCGTTGGTGGCTGCGGTCAGCATGCGACGCTTCCACGCCGAGCGCCGGACGTATTCCTTATAACCCCGGACATTCATCTCGGCCGCCGAATTGAATTCCGACGGGTCCACACAATTGTTGGGTTGTCCCCGCTCCGGCGGTGTGCCGCAGAAGTTGTTCCGGAAGAAGTTGAAGTTGGCAGGCGATGCCAATACTTGGGGTTGAGCGTGGAAGATGTCACCCATCACATAACGGCAAGGAATATTGTCCGAGCCGCCGGTGCAGGAACCGTCCACGGTCACAGTGATCGGATCCCCGTTGTCGTCGAGCACCACAACACTCTGCTGGATCTCAACTTCCTTAATTTTCAGGGTATTACCCACGGTCGTCTGGAGCTTGCTGTCCAGGGCGTCCTCGGTCAGGTTACCCGCGAGGTATTCGATCCAATCGTCTTCCGGAACCAACATCTCTGCCATGTCGAGGCGGTCCGCGGCGGCGTCGGAGTAGTCCCCATCCTTGGGCGGGGTGAACAAACGCAACGGGCCGGGTCGTTGGTTGAGCGGATTATCCTGGCCGTAAAAGACCCGTCGCTCATTGGTGCCATCGCCGATCCGATAATCGGGGTTGTTACCCTCAACATCGTCTTCTTCCGGCGCTTGCTCCAGAATCTGCTCACCCAAATCCCAAAGATGGCAGCCCGACTGCTTGTCGGCAGAACACTTCAAGTCCACATCCGGCTGCAGGGCGTCGTTGAGGGGCAGCGGTTGACGGAAAATGTCGATACGCCCCGGCCAGAACGCCTCCGCCGGAATCGGCGTGAAGCTGGCAAATACGATTTGGTCGGAGGCAGTCCGTTGAACCGTCGGAATCGACGCTGACGCAAACGCCCGCGATTCGGTTTTCACCTGCAGCACGATGGCACGCAGGGCTTCGACGAGCTCGTCCTTATTCCGCGGCAGCAGGGGTTCACCCGTGCCGCCGTTCTCAGCCATACAGCCGAGGGCATCGCCGGCATCCGGCAGGCCGAATCCCACGACGAAGGTCTTGACCTGATAACTGTCCAACAGGGTTTGGGTAACCTCACAGGCTCGATCCGCTGGGCTCACACACGTCTCGTCGCCGTCGGTCAGGAAGAGCACGTATTTTTCGCGGCAAGCCCAGTCGAGATCATAGACCTCGGCATAGTCTTGCCAGCCGCAAGGAATGTTGTTGGGCGCCGCCGCATCGGCCCCTTCGAAGACACAATCATCGTCGCCATCGTCATCTTCGTCGTCTTTGCCGGCAAACCACAGGCGGAAATCCTCGAGCGAGGCATAGAGCGGCGTGCTGCCGTAAGCCATCAGCGGCCGCTCGTCCTCGTCTCGGAGTTTCAGCCGACGTCGAGACTCGTTTGCAAACTCATCATAGGAATCCAAGAAATAGGAGGCGGTTCTGAAATCGGGGGTGTCTCCGGTGAAGGTGTACGACCCGGTGATCGCATCCTCCTGCAAAGCATTGGGCGCCAAATGGCGCATTATCCTCAAGTCGTTGGTATCGTCCCAATCGAGAGGTATGAAGTCTCCCCGATCAAAAAAGGTCACTCGGTCCTCGGGCGACCCCGGAACCGACGTGAATATGCTGCCATCAACATTCTTCCATCCTCGGCTGTCGCGATCCCATGGCCATTTGAACGGATAGGACCACCACGCATCGTCATCGGCTCCGGAGGTGTAAAGGGAATAGGGCGGGTTGGCAAAGATGTCGTTATTCCAATCCCAATTCTCTTCCATCCCATCGCAGTAGTTCTCCGCGTAGGGTCCCGATTGGTAGTTGAAATATCCATTGGTCTGCATGGGATGCCGCTGCACTTGCCCAGACCACTCGGTGTAGTCGCTCACGAGTTCGTACTCCACCTCGATCTGACGGGTGGTAGAAGAAACCTCACTGTTGTAATAACACCTATCCGTGGTGCAAGCTCGAGCGATGATTCGAACAGTGATGTATTGATCACCAAGGGAGCCTGAATCGTCTTCGTATTCAAGACGATAGCGGGTTCCGTCGGTGTCTCTGATGAAGATATACGTGTCGTAGGTGCCGGCTCGCCCGAGCTTGGGAATCCGTCGAGCTCGCTCGACTTCCCAAATGTCGAGAAGATCAGCCGGCTCCTCGCCGACACAGCCAATCCACTGATCGTCGTCGAAATTCCAGCTGCCCTCTGGGTTGGCGGTGGTGGCCACGCAGTCGAAGAGATTGTCGTCGCCGCGACCATTGGAATCCCAATTGTCGTGGTCCGGGCCGGTGCCAAAGACCTCGGCCGAATCGGTGGTGGGCCAATCTAAACCCGTAAAATCAAAGAACTCTTGGGGGTCGCCGCCGGAGGTTGTGGCATTCACTCGATAAAGGTAATGCTTAAAGCGGACCCGGGCGTTGTCTTGCTCATAGGTGCCGAAACCCCAATTCACGTCGGGGACCTCGTCGATGACATCGTAAAGGGCAGACTTGGCTTGGAAAAATTTGGAGAACGGGTCGTCGGCGCCGAGCGGAGCGTGACAATCACCTTGAGGGCAGAGATCTTGTTGGCAGCGGTATCCCATTTTTCCGGCCTTACACGCTGTCGAGGAAGGCTCGGGCAAGCGGTATAACCGAAGTGCATCGGCCGAAACCCCGCCGCTGAACCTGCGCTCGACGTTCGAAACGGTCACCGAGCCCGCGGAGGCTGCCGAAAAGTTGAAGCTACCCAGGTAATTGGCCTGGCCGTCGGTATCCGCGTCGGTTTGGTCCACCTCCAGGTATTGGGTGCCGTCTGCGTGCACGATCGTCACTTTCACATCTTCGGCACGGCTATTTCGAGCTTGCCAGTAGTGGTAGAGGTGATATTCGCCATCTTCCGGCACCTCCACGTTGTAGGTGATCGTGGCTGTACCCGAACTCGTGGTGTATAAATAATCGTCGCCGTAGGTGTTGGAAGTCGAGAAGGTGAACCAGGAACCCGAGGTCGTGACGTTGTCCGGGTCGTCATTGTCGATAATGATTTCAATCGGGTCCGTCGCATCCTTGTCTTGGACGTATTCCAAACAGCCGTAATCCGGGCAGATTTGAGCACAATCAGGATCATCGAACGGACATTCCTGGGTGCACTTGCCGTCCCACGGGTCGATATCGTCTGCGGCATCTTCTTCGGTACAGGCCGTAGTCCAATGCATGGATCCCGACGTATCCATAATCACGAACACGTAAGGATCGCCGGTGGCGTCACGCAAAAGCTCGCGATCATCGGCTAGGGCCGGCCCGGCGAGCCACATCCCCAAAATAACGAGAGCTGCGAAAAGAACCGATATCCGAACTCGGTTTGGTTGATTAGGAGTCATGGGTGAGCTCTCCGTCAGGAAATTCTTGCGTTTCATGATCGCGCCTATCAGCTACCGGCTGTATAACCGTAATAAAAGGGATTTCCGCGAGTCAGCACGTCGTTGGTGGATCCCACTGCATTACTTTTATCTTCCGCGAGACCGTCATCGAATAGATCGTTCTCTTCATATTCCCATTCACAAAGGAAATTTTCGCTGAACTGCTTGTCTTTCCCGGCTCGGTCCGACGCAATCAGCGACTCAGTGGATGGGGCGTCCATGGGTGCGTAGTAGAGCGCGGTCAACAAATGTTTTTGCCCGAGCACATTCTTTTTGGTGTCGTCGCAGTCGGGAACGTCCTTGCCTTGCGACCAAGCCGTTCGCTGGGACCGTACGGTTGTATAGGAATAGACATATTGAGGCTGATTGTCGTCGTTCATATTGGCCGTGCTGTAGGGCAGCGGGCCACGGTCGACGTCGACGGAGCCACTGCTCTTGATTTCGAATCCGATTTGATTTCTGCCGTCGAGGCGACCGAAATAAGACGGCACCACAAAGTCCACCGGCGAAGGGTCTGCGGTGACCAATAGCTGTGCCATGGCCACATTTAGACCCGCCTCGGCCGCGAAATGTGTCTCCGTGACCACCCACTCGTTGGCGCCCATGATCATTTCCGTTTCCGTCACCATGGCCAGCGATAGGCCGATAAGGGTCAGAACACTGAGGGCGATTAGAGCCACCAAGAACATGGAGCCTTGCTCTGCTAAACGTCTATATTTCATCGTAGATTCCTCATCTCGATCACCGTTTGCAAATAGGAGTGCGGAACATTGCGATCGGAATTGAAATTGTATTTTTCGCCGTTGACCTCTTGAGATTTTGAAAGGTCATGGTCCTCGATAAACGACAACCGGGGCACCCATTGGCCGGTCGTGGGGCTCGAAAGCTGCGCCACGGTGGTTAAACGGATGAAGTGAAAATCGAGATCCGGGTTGTAGTATTCCGGTGGATCCAAACCTGCCGTCTTGAGAACCTGGGGCTCTACCAGCACGTCGTCTGGCGAGTTGAAGAGAACCTCGTCGTTCTCATCACCGTTGTCGACGATCTCATTGAATCCCGAGGAGCCGACTTCTGAGTCATTCTCAATGCCCACGGCAACTTGAAAGTCGATCACGTCTCGAGCGATGTCCACTGTGCTCTGAAGCTCGCTGGTGCCGGGAAGAAATTCGGCGCGTGCCAAAATCGGGGATAAACGGCTAGCCGTTTCGCCCGGAATCTCCCAATCGGCTTTGACGTAGAACCTAAACTCCTCAAGGATCCCGATCGAGCCGATTTGACGGGGAATTTCAAGAAAGTTCTTGGTCGAATCCGTGGGCATCTCCAACCTCAAGCTGCCGGTGTTGTCCTCGAGGTTGGTCCCCATGCTGAGGTTTCCCCACTCTTTGGTGTATTTGCCGCTCTTGAGAAATGTCAGCCCGACATCGATACACCAGGTTGTGCCATCGATCGATTCTTCTTCGGCAGGCCAGCTCGCAGGTGTGCTCGCGGCCAGGCAGTCATAAGGGGTGAGCTTGGTTTTGTCGTCATCCCGATCCAACGCCATGATGAAGTAGGCGTCCGGATTGGTCAGATCACGCAAAATGAAAGGAATCGTCTTTTCGTCATCGTCATCGGCCATCACCTCGGTGATTCGGTCGATCAACGGATCCAAGGGGATCTCGAAATTCGACCGACCTACGCGGGAGGGGACTTGTAAAACCAAAGATGGAATTTCGTTGGTGTCGATGTGGCTTTCGAGTTCCACGGGCTCTAATAAATAGTAGACCGGTGTTGTGAAGACGCCCCGAACGGTCAAAACATCGGAGCCGGGAAGAACCCAATCCCGTTCGTCGTCCTCTTCCTCGCCGCCATCGCCATCGTCCTGGTCGTCTTCAGGCATGCGGGCGTCTTTTTCCGAGTTGTTGGTGATCGCAATCGCGAACCCGTTTGGAAATGAACCCTCGGTCTCGTAATCGGGAACGAATCCGGCTTTGGCGCGCGTCCAGGTAATCGGCAATCCGCCGATTCCGCTCATGCGAAGATATTTGCTGATCTCTTGATGCACGGCCCTTTGGCTCTGCTGCATCGTGGCCTGTTCGGTTTGAACCCGCGCCACACGGCTTGTTTCGACGAAAATCATCGAAATTCCGGTCAACAAGAGGGACAGCACCGCCATGACCACCAACAGCTCCATGAGAGTAAACGCTCTCGGCTGATTGAATTTCACATCCATGTTCTTTCTCCTAGCCGGGAATCAGAAACTGCGGTAGTAGCCGAGCACCATGGCGGAGCCGACACCTAGGGGAGATGTGGAAACACCCGAACGGATCATGACCCGGATCTCACGCATGTCCGGCGGGTTGTCCTGGCTCCATTTCAAAGGATTGTCGAAGAGCTTTGGGTTGCCTACGGTCACCACTCCCGGTGGAAGAGCGTTTCCGCCTTCATCGGTCTCGACGATGCTGTTGATGGTGCCGGGACTGATATCGGAAATATCCCAGTTGAAGAGATAGGTGTCTTTTAACCAGAGCAAGAAGCCCTCGTGCCCCTTCGCGTCCTCTCGTTCCAGCCATTTTTCATCGCCGAGAGTTTTGTCGGCCTGGGTGATCTCGTCGCGCGCTCCAGTGCCATAGTAGGTCGTGGGCAACCCAATGTAATTCTGGGTATTACTAAAATAGAACGGATCGTCGAGCTGGATCGCCTTGACCTCGAGTTCGTCCTGGCCTTGCTCGTTGCTGGCATTCTGTTGCGCGATATCTTCGAGTTCTTCTTGCGAGTTGAATTGGTCATTGAACGTGGAGTGATTGACCGAGCTTTGGTTGACCACCTCGAGATTGGCGGTCAAGAAACTCGTCATCTGACTCGACTCTCCTCCGCGCTTATTACTGGCCTTGGCACGCGCAAAAAGAGGCAAAATGCTGAGGAAGATGAAAAAGATGATCAAAGAGGCAATCAACACCTCGACAAGCGACATGCCCGCTTGGCGACGACGGCTGATGAGACGAGTGAACGGGTTCATAGGACGCTCCTGTGGGATTCTCGACACGGTAGTCCTCGACGATGGCTATTACTACAAGCAATCTCCATGCCGCGCTAACTCATTCCGGTCAAATTCAATGATTTCAACGTTTCCAACGTTCCCTACTGTTTTTTGACACCATTGGCGGTCCATCAAAGGTTACCATTCGTAACATATGTGACGATCTGACTCTTTCTATCGTGAGCTATTTGGCCTCGACCCCGAGGGGCTTTCGGCCAAAAGCAAAAACCGGCCACGTCGACCGGTTCGTCCAAGGCTCAGTTTTCGCCGGCGAAAGGCTTCCGCACAGCCGGCTAAGCGCGCTCAACCGTCGCTGTCGACTTGCTCGTCCTCGTCCTCATCTTCGTAGCCGTCGCCCGAAGATTGATTTTCTCGATCCGGACTCGACCCGTCTTCAAAACCTGAGCCGTCACCGCCCCCGCCCAAGAATTCGTCGCTGTCCGCGTCCCCTACAGAGTCGTCCCCAGCGGAACCGTCGCCGCCACCGCGATCGGAGTCGTCACCGCTGTCGGAATCGTCACCGTCGTCACCTTCGTCGTCCGCGGAACTCGCTTGCTCCCCAGGGGCAAAATTCTTTCCTCCCATGGTGAGGGCGGTGGACTCCACGTAGAAGATCGGCTCACCGGCGAAATCCGGCACATCCGACAGGGCTGCTTTAAACGTAGTGGACGACCCGGGCATCAAGGTGTCGGAGGCCAGAAACGCTACGGCAGTGCCGATGATTTCATCATCCTCGTCTTTGACCTCCAACCGCACGCTGATGTTGGCGGCCATGGTCGACTTTGCCGTATTCACCAGAGCCCCTCGAATTTCGAGCCCGGAAGTGGTTTCGAGCGGCTTCCAGCTCGTGACTTGCACCGGCTCGCGGTCGGACGGAGAAGGAGGCGCTCCCGGGCCTCCAGAGCCCTCTCCGCCTTCCACCACCTCGGGTAGATCGTCGTTGGTCAGCACCAACACCGGCGGTGGCGGTGGAGTTGGTGGCGGTGGCTCGACCGGCGCAGACGCCCGGGTAGTTTCCGAGTGGCTCGCATCGAGATCAATCTCGCTAGACCTCACCGCCGACAAGGTCCCGTTGGGCAGAGTAAAGATGATCCGCCGCCCATCTACTTTCCAAGGCCCTTTCGTCTCGATTCGGGAGCCGTCCCGAGTGATCAGCACATCTGCCGATATCGGTCCGGCTAGCACTGCGATCAAAACCCCCAGGGCAGGCAGCTTTCGACATCTCATGGGTATCTCCATACAAAAAATTTCAGTACCAGATCCAAAGGGTCCTGCGCCTGGCTGCAGAAGCGACGGTTTCCTCAAAGAATGACTGGGATTTTGCCGTGTTGGGTCGATCGTCGACCTTCAGAAATTTTCTGACCACCGGCACACCGCTCTGGGTCGGAACCGCGATTTCCAAGGTGTTCCGCGTACCGGTTTTGGCATAGGAAATTCGTAAGGCGCCGGTGGAGAACACCGAACCATCGAAATTGTAAGCCACCGTATTGTTTTGGAAGGTGTTGGAGCTCGCCTTGTGAATCTCGTCCTCCGAATGGCCCCAGAAGTAAATCGGCGGATAACCCCGAAACATTTGGTAACTGCTGATCTCTATTTCGTTGCCGTAAGCATCTACGGTCTTCAGCACAAGCCATTCGTTCTTGACCCCTAGGGGGTTGTAGTCTGTTGTGTCGGCCCCGAGTTCGGTTTCTATTACCCCGACCACCGGCTGATTCCTTTTGATCGCGGCCAGCCGAGCCTTCTGGAATATGGAACTCAGTTCCCGAGACACGGAAGTGAGCATGATCTTCGGTCGCATGGAGTTGAAGATCGAGAGCGTCATCGCTCCTAAGATCCCAATGAGCGTGACAACGACCAGCAGTTCCATGACGGTGAAACCGGACTTCGTTCGGCGGGTGCGGCTGTCCATCGGAAGTGAGCTTTTCGGCAACGCTTTTTGGATCATGAAGAACCTCGTGGGGGTTGCATCCGCGGCCGTTCTGCGACATTCGGCCTTATAGAGTAGGGAGGGAGTGCACTTAGAACCTCATTGGTAATGCAAGGCTCGCGCCAACACAACACTCGAATCTCCCGCCCTCGGTTCAGGTTCCGCCCGGGGCCAGGCCCATGAGCGGAATCTTTCCTTCAGCGTACCAGAGCCGGACGGTGGTAGGCTCGGATATGACAACGCAGGAAAGCGAGTAAAGCTAACCATATCAGAGCTTGTAAAGATTCCCCATCGGAAGTCATAAGCTCGGAGACACTTCCAAGGGCGCCAATACCCCAGCCCTGAGAACACTCCAGGGCGGGCAACCCTTCGGGCTTAGCAGGCACAGAATTCAGCTCGTGCTGAGAAAACTCCGTATTTTGACTCGAAATCAATTGTTACTATTGGTATCAACTTTGCCGCTAGGCAGCCACAACTCGGCTAACGTGCCACCGGATTCGCGACGGTTGAGGGTTATCGCACCGCCGTGAAGGAGAGCGATTCGGCGAGTGAGCGCTAAACCCAAGCCGACACCTTCCGGACGGCCCGTTACGAATGGGTCGAAAATCTTGTCTTCTAGGTCCTCTGGCACCCCGATGCCGGAATCCAGGACTCGAATTTGATACGCACCCGGCAGCCGCGACAAGCTCAATACAACGGGTTCATCGACCCCGGCACGGGTTTGTGCTTGGTAGGCATTCAAAAGCAGATTAGCCAGGGCCTTGGCCAACAGCGACGAATCGCCGAGCACCGTCGCTTCATCGCCCGGCTCCAATTCAACTTCCACCCTAATCCTCGCTTCTCCAAGGGCTGGGTCCTCAGCGGCACGGAAGACCAGCGGGCCCAATTCGACACTTTCTGCCCGTCCTCCCCCAGGTCGCGCGAAGGTTAGGAAGTCTTCCAGAGTTCTGTGCAGGGCGTCGGTCTCAGAACGCATCTCGGTCACATAGGCATTTATCGAGTCCTGGTCGCCGCCCCTCTGAATCAAAGTCAGATACCCCTTCACCGTAGCCAGACCATTGCGCATCTCGTGAGCGATGCCCGCGGTCAGCTCACCGAGCTGCTTCAGGCTGTCCGCTAGCCTTTCGTCGGCGAGGCGCTTTTGAATCTCTGTCAGATCGGCAAACAGCACTAGAAAGCCTCGGGTCTGACCGTCATCTCGGCGTAGTGGGTGGGCGGTCAACCCCAGGACCCTCTCACCGGCGGGGGTCTGAATTCGGCACTCTTCACGTTGCACCGCTTGGCGCCGGCCCAAGGCAGGCCCAAGTTTGGCGAACATTTCCGGATGCCGTGCCAACACCGCTTCGATCGCCTCTCCTACCGGCTCTCCCTCGATACCTAGGATCTCGAGACCCACAGGGTTCAATGCCAGAATTCTGCCGTCGAGATCGCATAATAGGACGCCACTTTCCATGCTGCTGCCGAGAACTCTTTCAAGCGCCTTGATTTCGAGCTCGTCCGGTTGGGCGAGGCGCTCCAAAGCGCTGTCGAAAGTCCGAAGCAAAAATGCGACCTCTTCGTCCGGTGCGGGTGCTGTTCCCAGCTCCCGAGCCCGATCCAAGAATCGATCCAACGGTCGTAGCAGCCGTCGGGTGTAGAGCAGGAGCAACAACAAAACGCCGCTATCGACGATCAAGACCAACGGCAGAAGAACTCTCATCGTCGCTGTGCGGGCTATCAATGTCGGAGACCATAGGTCGACCTGGATCGTATAGGACCGTCCGTCGCGAACTAGCTGAGAGGAGCCGACGAGGGTTTGGGGAGAAAACGGCTCGCCCACAGCCACCAGCTCCAGCCCCTCTCCGGTTTTGCTGGTGGCCAAAAGCCTGCCGTCGGGGTCGAAGATCGAAAGGGCAAAAGCTTCGGGCATCCATTGGCGTAGATCTCTCGATCTCGGTAGAGGGCCCCACGCGCCGATTCGTCCGGCCAGGGTTCGCGCCCAGCCGGCTGCCTCCAGCTGTCGCTCTTCGGTTAGGCGCTCAAGGGATGTCCAATAGGCGAAGAGTGTGTAGGAGGAGACGAATACAAGCAGCAACAGGCTCAGCACCAAAAAGGTCGAAGCCTCATTCCGGCCGCCGGGATTCCAACTCCATCTCATGCCCACACCTCTCAAAGAGGACCGATTGAGCCCCTAACTTGCCAAAGACAACACCGCCAAGGCAGAGATGCTCAGATAAGTGACGAAGGGAATGCTTTCACGGGCCCCGAATCGACCGAAGGGATATTGAAGAGCGGCCACCGCCAAAGCCATCATCGCCGCAGCCACGAACGTCTTAATCGCGGCCTCAGGGCCCAAGAAAGCGCCGACCAGAGCCGAGACCCAAACATCCCCGTTTTCGAATCCTCGATCGCCGACAACCAGCTTCCAGGCCTGCGAGATCAACCACAGCCCAACTCCGCCGACCAAGGCTCCTAGCACGGCTCGGGAGGGTGCCACCCATCCCAACCACGGTTGCAGCCCTAGGCCGAGTGCTAACCCAGGAACCACCAACACTAAGGGAACTTGTCGGTGGTCCCAGTCGATCAGCGCCAACACGATCAGGCAAGCGGAGAATGCGCAGGCTACGACCAGTGAGAAGAGATCCGACGAAAAGCGCCGATAGGCCGCGACAAAGACGATCGAGGTGAGGATTTCGACCAGGGGATAACGGAGGGAAATGCGCCCGCGGCAGAAGCGACACCTAGCGCCCAACAAGAAATAGCTGACGACCGGAATATTGTCCCACGGTTTCACCGCCATCAAGCAGCGCGGGCAGCGAGACCCCGGATAAACCGTTGAGATGCCCGCCGGAAGACGGTACACAACCACGTTCAAAAAACTGCCGATCACCAAACCAAAAGTCGCGACCATCAGGACAGCCGGCACCACCGTTGGCGGAATCGAGGTCACGAGATCTTCCAAAGCTGTCGCGTCGAGCATGGTCGCATTGTAGTGTTTGCCCTTGAGCCGTCAAGGAAACCCGTTTTCCCTAAAGCAATAAACGCTTTCCCTAAACGCAACAAAGGCGCCTCGAAAGGCGCCTTTGAAGCTCAAACTTGGACCTAAAAGATCACTTGGGCCAGCGTACGAAGTAGCCGTCCGCCCAGATGATGTCTTGATCGTAATCGGTGGCGATGAACGCCTCGACCGTCCAGGTCGACTTACACGTATTAGAGGTCATACTCTTGCCACGGCCGCCGGAGCAGATGATCATGACACTCGATTGCACCAGATCGTAGTCGATGGCGTACGCGTAGGTGCCGTCCCAACCGTCTTTCTCAGGCACTTCTTGCATGTAGAAAAACGTGTCGGTCGGATGCATGTAGTTGAATAGGGTTGCGTAGGACACTGTTGAGTATCCACTTGCCCGATAATTCTTGCTGGCACCGGCAGAAGCCGCACCCACTTGATCGGTCAACCAGGACATCCAAGCGGTACCGGTGTTGCGCGAGTCGGCCACGGTCCGCTTCTGCTTCGCTTTTTGCAGGGCGTCGAGCAGGTTGGGGATCAAGATCGCGGCAATAATGCCGATGATCGCCACAACGATCAAAAGCTCGATAAGGGTGAAACCCTTCTGACGATTACGTTTCAGCATTCACTTCCTCCTTCTTCCTTGTCTCACTGAGATAATTCCACGTACCAGAGGTCTAATATGCACCTTTCGTGCCAGTCCTGCCGCTGAATTCTGGAAATTTCTCGAGCCCCCATCTCCTTTGGATTCATCCACTTGCGAAATCTGCCGTGTCCGAGCCGGGCAAACGCCATGACCATCTGCCGTCGGTTGTCAGCTTCGAGCCGGCAGGTCGACAATTTTCGTCACTCGCGGAGGCCTAATAACTTCTCGACCACCTCGGTATAGAGGACGGCACCGTTGACGAAAGCCGGAGCCGGCATCCGTTCGTCGACTCCGCGCATTTTCATAGAGTCGCCGGAAAGGATGTGGAAGGGCGAAAATCCGAATGTCGGTATTCCGTATTGACGGAAATAGCGCGCATCCGTGGCCGAGTAGGGGATGAACAGGGGCCCATGGTCTATGTCGGGAAACTTCGCGGCCATCATCTCGTCAATCTGCTGAAAGACCTCATGTCCGAAGTCGCTGGCTTCGACCGGCGGATGGACCTCTTCTACCAAGTAGGTAAAGCCATTCAGGGCATCGCCCAGCAAATCGTCCCAAACGTCCTCGAGCTGCAAGCTGGGCAGCAGGTGAACGATGATCCGCACCTTGAATCCACCTTCGGGATCTTCTTCCACCGGGAAAGCAGAAATAACGCTGCGCAACATGAGATCGACGTAGGGCGTCAGCACGGTCGGATCAACATCCCTGCGATAGGTTCTCAAGCGACTCAACAATCGCTCCGGCTTGGCCAACAACTTGCGGGTGATCGGCCGGTCTCTGGAAGGTCCATAACTGGGCAAGAATTTGGCGATGGAGGGCTCGAGGCGCCAGTCGGTCTGCCGCTTGTGAAGCCCCCTGCGCAAATGCTCCAAGCGGCGACGGTTGCTGTCACAGACCCAAACGTCGACAAAGCGCTTCTGATGATATTCCGTGCCCCAATATTTGGCCTCCTCCACGCCCGTCGCTTCCACGGCCCCGCCTTCCGTCAGCACTGCCCAGATCTCGTTCTGCCATTCTGGGTGGAGCCGCAACAACCGGCGGGTTCCCAGCCAGCTGTCACGTTCCTCGTCGCTGGTGGCCAACAGCTGAAGGGAACGTTCAGGCGTTTTGCCGCTGCGCTTGACGCTCAACATGGCCATCACTTGAGCGATGGTAATGCTCTTCATGTCGAAGGCGCCTCGGCCATAGATGAACGGCAGCTCGAGCACCCCGCCGAACGGGTCGACCCGCCACCTCTTCGGATGCCGAATCGGCTCTGTGTCGATGTGGTTGTGCAACACCAGCCGACGAGGATCTCGGCCTTCAATCGTCGCTGTCAGATTGGCGTTTCGGCTACCCAGGCGCTCGAGCTCGACATCGATTCCCTCGGCTTCCAACACGCCGGCCAAGAATTCCGCAGCCTTTATTTCATCACCGTTCGGGTAGGTGGTGTCGTAGCGCAAATACTCGCGAAAGAGCTGAACCGACTCAATATTCTCGTAGTCGAGGTCCTGCCAATCCAACGCCAATAATTTGCTTGGATCCGAATGGCGAATAAAGAGAACGCTACCGACCAAAATCAAGACGGGCAGGGCGTACAACAAGGCCCTGGCCAAGGTCTTGTGCTTTTGAATCAGAGGTTTACTTGCCAATTGAGTGGTGCGATCCAGGCTTTGTTCAGAACTCGGAGATGGAGTGGGCTCGCCATCGGAATTTTGCGATGTCATGGTGCCCGGATGTTAGCATAACGCTTCATTTTAAGGTCGATTTCCCACCACCCCCGGGCGACACCAAACCCTATGAAATACCGCCTTCTCGGGCCGATCTTCGCGTTCCTCATCGCGGTCTTTTACTTCGGCACCGAACTCTACCTCTTCGAGCGCCCAGCGTTTCCGCTCGACGACAGTTGGATCCACCTCCAATTCGCACGTCACCTCGCTGAAGGCCACGGCCTCGTCTACAACTCGGGCGAGAGGGTCAACGGGTCAACAGCTCCTCTGTGGACGGCGATCCTGAGCTTGGGATTCTTGATGCCCGGCGGCCTACCGCTCCTGTGGCCGAAGGTTCTGGGCATAGGGTTGTTGGTGGCTGGAGTCTGGGCCACCAGTCGGCTTGCAGAAGCTCTCGGCCTCGGACCTTGGGCACAGTGGATGTCGGGGCTAATGGTCGCCGGTTGCCATTGGTGGGTTTGGTCGGCTCTTTCCGGCATGGAAATTCTGCTCTTTTCCACTTTGGCACTCTGGGGTTTGATCCTGCACCAGCGAGAGGCCGAAGCTGTGGATGCGCCCCCTTTTTCCCTCGCAGTTTTGGCCGTCGCCTGTTTGGCACGACCGGAAGGCCTGCTCTTGTGGGTTCTTGCGGTGGGCGAACGGCTGGCGGATGAGCGCTCGAAGGCGTCGAACCTGGCCAGAGGTGTGGTCGTGAGCCTGATGGTTTTGGCGCCGGTCTTGGCTTACAACATTTGGGTTGGCGGCTCGCCTTTGCCGACCACCTTCCAGGCCAAGACCCACACAGATTGGAATTTGGTGCCCAGCGGCACCTATTTGAGATCGGTCTTGACGGTGCTCTGGGCAGCCCAACCGATCCTCTGCCTTCTGGCCCTTGCCGGAGGGGTCCGGCTGGCGGCGGAAGTTCGGTTGTCAGCGGGGGGCGGTACCCACCGAAGCCGTCGCCTACTACCCTTGCTCTGGTTGCTCGGCCAACCTTTGGCTTACGCGATCTTGACCTCTCAGCAAGGGCCTCAGCCTCTCGGCAACTTCGGCCGCTACTACTTTCCTTTGATCCCGGTGGTGGTCGTGCTCGGCTTGGCGGCCCTGGAACCCCTGGCCTCGGCCCCTGGCCTGGCCGTGCGCCGATGGCGGCTCCATTGGTCTCCGGTGATCACCTTGGCTCTGCTGGTTCCCCTGGCCTTTTCCCTGTGGAAAGGACCGGCCCGCTACCTGCAAACGGTTGCCAACGTGGAAGATTCGGATGTCCGGATGGCCCTCTGGCTCCAAGAACGACTGCCCTCCGGCGCCCGCCTGGCGGCGCAGGATATCGGCGCGCTCAAATTCTTCTTGCCCGATCACTACTTCGTCGACCTGGCCGGCATCGTCACCCCTGAAACTCGAAAAATCCTGCACGGCGCCATGGAGGGCGACTCGGAACCCTATTGGGAACTGCAGCTGGCCGACTTCCTACAGCAATCCCAAGTGGATTACCTGGTGTTGTTCGCGGAGTCCTATCCTGCATTGAGCAACCGACCCGACCTGGGCTTTACGGTCCTTCATCAGCTGCAAATCGAAAACAACGTCACCATGGCGGGCCGAACCCTGGTGGTTTTGAAAGCTCCCTGGAGCCGGCAACCCAACCTGCAGGATTGAATTAAGAAGCTACGGCGCTTCTCAGAACATCTTAATTTCCGAGAATTTCCTCATCGTTGGCGGCCCAGAAGCGGTCCGTCGCGCGCAAGTGCGCCAGCAGGGTCTGTTCTAAGCGCCGGATCTCGGGTTCGGGCATGGACGACGCCAAATTGTTGAGTTCCAACGGATCAGTGGACAGGTCGAAGACCTGGGTCGGACGAAAACCGAAGTGGTAGGCCACCTTGACGTCCCCCTCGCGCAGGCTCAGGCACGTTCGGCTGCCCCAACAACTGCTCCACACCCGCTCATGGGGGGTCGAGCTGAACAGGTCTCTTCCTGGCAAAACGCCTTGCCAAGGCACGTCGAGCAGATTCAAAAGCGTCGGCATGAGATCCACGTGGTGCCTCAACCCTTCAATTCGACGGACAGGCCCAACCCCTGGGCCACGCATCAGCAACGGCACCCTCACCACTTCTTCGTAGGGCACCCAATTGTGCTGCATGCCGACATGCTCCCCAAAGGCCTCGCCGTGGTCCCCAACCACGATCAGAATCGTGTCGTCCTTTAAACCTGCGTTTTCCAGGCCATCCATCAGCTCGCCCAGAAAACGATCCTGCTGTTTTAGTGCCTCTCGGTAGTAGGCAGGGAAACGGGACGGGTCTCGATTGACCGGAAAACCGGGCACGTCGTAAGGGTGATGGGCCGTCGAGGTCAGCAAGGTGAGGAAGAAGGGCTTCTCTCCGCCCATTTGAGCCCATTGCAAAGCTGGATCGACCATCGCCCGGTCTTCCATCGAGAAATAACCGAGCTTTTGATACGGCTCCCGATAAAGGGTCTCTTGAAAAGCGGCGGTGGTGAAACCCATGTTACGAACCAACACCATGCGGTTTTCGAAAACTTGCTCGGCGCTTTGCATGAAGGCCGTTCGGTATCCCGCCGACTCCAACAATCCCGGCAGGCATTCCAGTGGCCAAGGCCAACCTGCCACGGCTTCTCGAATATCCAAGATGGGTCGAGGAAACGTGCCGCAAAGAATGCCTACCAAGGCCTTCGACGTATGGGTCACCGACGAATACACGGGTTCAAAAATCACCGATTCCCGCGCCAGGCGCGCCATGGCGGGCAGCTGTTCCCAAACCTGCGGGTCGGAGTAGGGGGGCACCATCGCCGCGCCGGTGGATTCGAGGATGACCAGGACCACATTGGGCGCCGTCGACAACTCGGTGTCGATCTCGTCGGCACCGTCGGTCTTGTCCACGACGGTGGGTTTCACGTAGCTCGGGACCTGGTCGCTGATCGCCTCGGGGATGGAGGCATATAGCTTTTCGAGATCCGGTGCCGGTTTGACCAGCTCGACGGCCATCGCTCCGGCCAAGCCGGAATCCTGCAGGCTTGCCGGCTTCGGAAGGATCGACAAGATCAATCCGAACAAGAGAAATATCCAAGGCAAGCGCGGACTGAGCAGTTCCGATCGATGTCGAAAGATCCAAAACACCAGCCATGCCAATAAGAGAACGCCGAGGGCGAGGACCATGCGCCAGTAGAACACGGGGCCGATCACACGATGAATGATCAATCGGAGTTCTTCGAAATTGAATACGCCGTATTTGACCGTCCGGAAGTGCATACGCATACCGGTGTGCTCGACGTAACAATGCTCCGCCACACTCAACACGTAGTAGGAAGCGGAGCCGAGCGCGAAGACCGGCCACCACAAGATACCCAGGCGACCCGGAGCTGCGGCCAGCAACATGAAGAATGCCGTCCCAATGCACCAAATCGCCAGCTCGGACACGAAACCGAACAATATGTCGTGACCGCCGACCATCGGCATCATGAGGGTCTTTTCGAAACGAAAGAGCAATCCCGGCAAAAGCCAAAAGCCGCCGATGACACAGACCGCAAAGCTGCGAAGGCGCCATGATGGGTCACTGAAGAGGGACGATAACGGCGAGATCATGTCGGCAGTCTCGCAGAATTGGAAATAGCGGGAAACCCCTTTGCTCTGCCGCCTTCTGGAGCCTTGGGCCTCAGATTGCCTCGACGATGCGCCGATGCTAGAGTTCCGCCGATCTGGCCCGTTCTTCTGTAGATCGTCGATCCGAGATCCCTACTCATGCCCTCTTGCCGATCTGAGGACGGGCAGCCAACGCAGGCTCCCTTCCAACACGGCCGGCTGCCGAGCCCCCGCAATGAACGACCTCTTGAGCGCTATTCCTGAGCAGGCCCCCTCGACCGGCGCGCCCGACACTTCCCCCGACACGCCATCTCCGCCTAAGTCGACATGGCCGGAGCGGATCAGCTCATGGCTGGGCAAGCTTCACCCGGAAGAAAAATACGTCATCGCTTTGTCCCTGGTGGGCATTTTGGTTTGCCACTTCTTTGGTAAGGGATTCAGCTTCTTCGTGGCGTATGAATATCTGATGATCTTTGCTCGGCATGTGGGCCTCTACTTCATGTTTTCGCGGGTGATCCTCTTCCTGGGCGAAAACTGGCGCCCCACCGGATCGGTGGGTATCTATCTACGCCGCTTCCTCTTTGGCCACTCGGAACCCAGCCACAGCCTTTACGAGGCCGATGTTGCTTTCCTGCGGGGATTCTTCCTGATGTTCGGCGCATTGAGCGTTTATTCGAATATCAAAATTCGAATCCCGTTCATCAACCCCTATACGGGCGACGAATTTTTCAAACAGCTCGATTCTTGGATTTTTGGCGACTATCTCTGGCCGTGGCTCACCCAAGTCGTTCGCTCAGATCCCGAGTGGGCCAACTTCTTTCAGAGCCTCTACTCCCACGACTATATGTATATGGTGATTCTCGTGCTGCTGCTGCATATGCGGCGTGACCTCTTCGCCATGCGCTGGTGTTTCGCTTCGGTAGGAGTGCTCTACATCAGCACGATCTTCATCACCTTGCTCTATCCGTCCCTGGGGCCTTGTTTCTACGAATGGAGTAATTGGCAATGGTTGGCCGACTTGGACCCGCCTCAAATTCATCAAACCCAGTGGAGCTTGGCCCAAACCCTGATCAGCCTGGTGGGAATGGCGGATGTGCAACCCCGGATCGAAGCCCACGCCTTCTACGGCATCGCCGCCTTTCCGAGTCTCCATTGCGGCCACATGGTGCTCCTGGTGGTGATTGCTTGGTTCCGCTATCGGATCTACACGGTGGTGGCAGCAATGATGGCTTTCCTGACCTTCATCGCCACCATGGCCTTTGGCTGGCATTGGGCGGTGGACGGTGTCGCCGGCGCCGCCATCGCGGTCGTGGTGCCGCTCTTCGTATTGAAAATCATGCAGGGGGAAGACGGCGAGGTTTACCCCCCTCTGGACTCGGACGGATCCTCGGCCGTCTCGAATGTCCGATGAATTGAACCCTACGCGCCCTCGGCTCGTTGGGCTCTTGCCCGCGCTGCTGGTTGTCGGGATTCTGGCCTTTGGTTTTGCCAATCTCCACCAATACAACGTCACCTGGGACGACGCTCTGGGTGATTTCTTCTACGGCCAGCGCTATCTGAGCTTCTTCCTCAGCCTAGACGACAAATATCTCGACTTCAGCGCCGACCCTTATCCCCCTGGCCATGCACCCGATCTGAGCGCGTCTCCATTCCGCGGCCGGCCCTGGGAGTACTACCCGGTGGCCAACACCCTTGCCGCAGCCACTTCGTCGATCCTGTCCGGAAAGCTGGGGCTGTTGGATCCGTTCGACGGTTTTCACGCGGTCAATCTTTTCTTTGCCGCGGTTTTGATCTGGGTCCTTTTCCGGTTTTTAGAACGCCGTTTCGATTGGATCACCGCCTTGGCGGCAGCTGTTTTTCTCTTCGGCTCGCCGCGGATCGTCGCCCACATGATGGCCAACATTAAGGACTTTCCCTTGATGGTGCTTTTCAGCCTGGCGGCGCTGACCTTCTTTGCGGCTTTCGAGAAAGGCTCTTTGCGCGGCCTGTGGCTATTCGGCCTGCTTCTCGGCTTGGCCCTGGGCACCAAAGCCAATGCTCTTTTCTTGCCTTTGATCCCCGCCCTAACGCTGCTGTTCGGCGGTGTGCCCGAGACCTGGCGTGGAAGGGAGCTGCGCCTCTATTTCACGTTGATCGCCGCCGGGGCCTTCGGCGTAGGGGTCATGGTGTTGACTTGGCCGTATTTGTGGAGCGATCCGATCACAGGATTCTCGGAGCACCTGGGCTTCATCGTTTCACGCAAAGAAGCCACCTCCTTGGGCAGCGTGGCACCCGCCTATGAGGCGGTTCTCTACACCACACCGCCCCTTCTTCTCGTCGCCTTCGGCCTCGGCACAGCCTTCTCCGTCGGGCCTTTGCGGCGGGGTCACCGGCCGCTGCTTTTCCTGTGGATGTGGATCGCGGTGGTCTTGGGACGTTATCTGCTGCCCCAGGCGGTCAATTACGACGGTGTCCGTCATTTCTTGGAGTTATTTCCCGCCATGGCCGCAATCGGCGGCTTCGGTGTAGCCCAAGTCTCGAGACGGCTCTTCGAACGCCCGAGTTTCAATCTCCACCGCCGCCGAGCAGGTCAACTTGCGGTGGTGCTGCTTTTTACCCTGCCCGGCGCGGTCCAAGTCTTCAGGACCCACCCGTTCCAACTGGCCTATTGGAACTCGTTGACCGGCGGATATGCGGGCGCCCGAGCCGCCGACCAACCCCAAGCTTCCGACTATTGGGGGTTGAGCTATCGGCTAGGCATGCGCTGGCTGAACGAGCATGCAGAGCCGGACGCCCTCTTGGCGGTTCCAGTGGTGGAGCACGCGGTGCGCTTGGTGGCTTCGGAGCGTTTAAGGCCGGACCTTGGTCTGCTACCGATCACAACACCGTTCTCACCCCACATCCAACCGGAGCGGTTGCGCCGCACCTTGGAGCTGTCGCTCGAACGGCCGCTTTACGTCATGTTTGTGGAAAGACGAGACTGGATGAATCCGCTGATGGTGGACTGTTTACAGCGTTTAGAACCCGTGGCCGTATGGCATCTGGAAGGAGACCCCGTCCTGCAGATCTACCGCTACCAACCGCCACTGCGAAACGATCCCTAGAAAATCAGCCGTAGACGATCCACAGGACCAAGAGTCCCCAAAGCACCACATTGACCACGAACGGCATGTCACTGAGCAAGGCTTCGGTGGGATTCCGCTCCTCGGGCTGCTGGTAGATCAGATAGAGGTAGCGGAAAATGCCGAATAGCACCAAGGGGATGGTGTAGATCAGATTGTCGGTGCCGAAGCGATCGATGGTGCCTTGATCGACGCAATAGAGGGCATAGGACACCACCGTCGACGCGGTGACGACGTTGATCATTTGATCCAAGAAGGCCGGACTGTAATGGCTCAGTACGGATCGGTGGCTGGCGGCGTCGCCGGCCAAGAACACAAGCTCATGGCGACGTTTCGAGAAAATCAGAAAGAGCGCCAAAAAGATGCTGCAGAGCAACAGCCATTTGGACACTTCCACGTCGATCGCAGCTCCGCCGGCCATGACGCGCAAGACGTATCCGCTCGATACCGCCATCACATCCAGAATGACCTTGCGCTTGAGCCAGCTCGAGTAGAGGAGATTGATGATGATGTAGACCGCCAGAATCGCCAGAAAGGTCAGATTCAGGCTGTAAGAAACACCCAGGGCCAGCAAACCGAGAACCCCTGCTGCGGCCATGGCGACCGGCACGGGAAGGGCCCCGGAGGCAATCGGGCGATTCTTCTTGAGGGGGTGGAGGCGGTCTTCTTCCCGATCGCGCAGATCGTTGACCAGGTAGATGCAGCTGGCAGCAAAGCAAAAAGCAATGAAGGCTAAGGCCACCTTGGCCAACAAACCGGGATCCGCCAATTGCTCGGCAAAAACAATCGGCGCCAACACAAAAACGTTCTTGACCCACTGAACGGGTCGCATAGCTTTCATCAACGGCAAGATCATGGGCGTATTATATGGATCCGATGACCGTTTGGCCCCGCTGATCGCGTCCAAATGCAACACTTGAGCACGAATCTTCCGAATCGCAAGCAGCGCCGAGATCCATGAGCCGATTTTCCCTCGTTTACGCACTTCCCAGTTTATTGGTGCTGGCCTTCACGGTATTGCCGCTGATCGACGGCTCGGGAACCCTCTACCATCGTGACGTGTTGGTGAGCCACTACCCGCTCAAGGCCGCTCACGCTCAGGTCATGGCCGACGGCAATGTCATGCCGTTGATCGACCCCTACCGGTCGGGCGGCCAGCCGTTGATGGGCAATCCCAATGCCGTACCCTTTTATCCCACCAACCTGCTATACCGGATAGCGAGCCCCCTTTGGGCCCTCAACGCCCATTTTTGGTTACATCTATTGGCCGCTCCCTTGGCCCTATTTTGGCTGGCCAGGGCCTGGGGGCTTTCCCGACCAGCGGCCTGGGCGGCAGGTTCGATTTACGCCGTCAGTGGATATTTCCTGTCGTTGCTCAACCTCTACAACTTGGTGGCTGCGGCCGTTTGGGTCCCCGCCTTCGCAGCTGCCTGCCTGGGGACATCCCAGAATAAACAGGCCCTTCCCTCGGCAGCCCTCACCTTGACCTGGGCGTTGCTGATCCTCGGAGGCGATCCCATGACCGCCTTGTTGGGAGGCGCTCTCGGCTTGAGCACCTGGCTTTTTCGCCGGCCTGTCGCGCTCCGAGCTGCCTCTCTTTCACTGGCCGGCTCGGTAGCCTTGGGCACCTTGATCGCCGCTCCCATGTGGATCGAATTCCTACGTATCCTGCCCCTTTCCTATCGCGGCTATTGGCGCTATTCCGCAGCTACGAGCCTGGCCCAAAGCTGGAATCCATGGACCGTGCTCGATTGGATCGTGCCGTTCTTTTTCGGCAACCTGGACTACAACTTCTGGGGTTATTCCTTCTTTGGAGGTAACCCTCCGCTGCTGTACTCCCTCTTTCCAGGGGTGCTGGCAGTCGCCCTGGTGCTCGTGGGCAGTCTTCCGAGCCCGGCTACGGCGCCCCCGGCTGAGGCGCCCCCGGCTGAGGCGCCCCCGACTGAGGCGCCCCCGACTGAAATCCTCTTGGTGAAAAAGCTCAAGAGATGGTGCTGGGCTTGGATCGCGGTCGGCGCATTCGTGGCCGCAGGTTTCTACAACCCGATCATGCATCTGCTCTACAAATTGCCCGGGGCCTCGGCCCTTCGCTATCCGGTGAAGTGTTGGATTCTGGTGGCGATCGCCGCCTCGCTCCTGGCCGGAATTGGGTTCGAGCGCTTCCTGGACGGAGATCGTCGCCTGACACGGATCCTGGGATTCGCGTCCCTCGCTTATGGGGTGGTTTGGGTCTCGTTGATCCTCTTGCCGCTGCCCTTCGCCAATGCGCTGAAAAGCCTCAATCCCGAGGTCTTGACCACCGGCCTTTTCGACCACCAACGCCTGCAATGGACCACGACGACCTTTTTCGTTCTCTTGGGCTGCCTCGCCCTCTGGCTGACCGCCCGCCAAGCCGGTCGTCGTTCCACATTCCATCTCGGGGCGATCTTGTTGGTGCTGCACACCGCGCTTCAGTGCTTTCTCCTGCACCCCTTGATCGACAGCGACGAGTCCTCCCACTACACCCGCCTGCCCGATGTCGCCCGCCAACTGCCGCCTGGGGCACGGGTAGCCCATGGAACCTTCAGCGAGATCTTCGGCCCGCGGGATTCGGCGATTTTCCCCAAACTTTCCGGCACGGACTTCTTTTGGTTGACCCGTGAGGAGTTCGCCTCCTTCGCTCACTTTGCAGCAGTACCGCGGGGTTATCGATTCGAACTCAACCAAAGCCCTGAAGGTCTCGACTCCTTCTTTAGCCTCGCCCTGGGCAAAGCGTTCAAGACCCTGGACGATCTATCGCGGGTCCGCCTGTTGGCCGCGGTGGGCACGGAGCATTTGCTGCTTGCCCGACCCCTCGACGAAACCACTAAAGGCCAGGCCACCCTGGTGGCCCGAACGCCCGGCAGCGCATTCGACACTTGGCACTACACCCTGGAAAGAATCCTGCCCAAGGTGCAGGTGGTCGGCCACGTGCGCCGGGCTGAGAATATGAACCAGGCACTGAGTCTGCTGGCGCAACCTTCTCTCGACCCGCGCACCACTGCCGTGCTGCCCGGACCGGGTCCGGAGCTCGACGGCGCCGGCGGAAGCGCCGAGTTGGTCTCCGAATCCCTTGAACGCATGGAGGTAAAAGTCGACTCGCCGAACGGTGGCCTGCTCACCACCCGCCGGGCTTGGCTGCCCATTTATCGGGCGTTTGTCGACGGCGAGTCTGCCGACGTGGAAACCACCAACCTCTACAAACTCGGGGTCTTGGTGCCCGCCGGTGAGCATGTGGTGGTGATCGAAACCGATCGCCGGCCAACTTATGCGGCTGCGGCCGTCTCATTGACGGCGTTGCTTTTGGTCCTGGCCCTGGCCGGTCGCCGCACGGGGACCTCCAAGCCGGCTTCTGGACATGTTGTAGCGGCCGGCGAGGACTTTCCAGAATGAGGCTCGACGGGGTGCCCAAAGCCGGTTTGGCCTGGACATTGGGTATCGTTTCATTCGCCGCCCACGCGCTGTTCTCCCTGCGCTTCCCGGCCCCGGCTTTTGAGAAATATGTCGTGGCCGCAGAATTTTTTCTCGACGGACAAATGGCGCCCGAACGCCGGCTCGACTTCAGCCCGCTATACCTCTACCTGACAATGGCCCTGCGCTGGCTCACCGAAGATGTCGAGCAGGTCTTGTTGCTTCTGCAGCTGGGTCTGCTCGGCGCGACCACGGCATTGTTTTTTCTTTGGGCGGAGCGGCGCCTCGGAGTGGGCTGGGCATTGTTTGGAGCCGTGATCCTCACCTTCGATCGGCACCTCTTGATCTATTTTCGTATTTTGGAGCCGGAGGCGATCTTTCTCTTCCTGCTGATGCTCTTCTTGCTCTGGGTGGACGGTCCGGAAGGGCAGCCCTCCCATCCCGTGGGCGCGGGGGTGGTCGGGGCTTTGGGAATCGCCACCCGTCCGACCTTTCTGCCGATTTGCCTGCTGGTTTTAGGGCTATGGGCCTGGCGCTGCCGGAAATATCTCCGCCCATGGATTCGACCGGCAGCGGGTTTCCTCGCTGCCCCAGCCCTGGTCGTGATTTTGCTGGCCGTCCGGGCGGAGCTGACCGCCGGCTCTTGGCGCGCCCAAACGATGAATCCGGGCACGGTTTTCTACGAAGGTAATCAACCCATGTCTCGGGGAACCAGCGCGGTCTATCCCCCGCTGGTGCATACGCTTTCGGGCAGCCTCGGCCCCGAGCCCGACCCGGCCCATGTCTTCTATCGAGACATCGCTCGCCGGGACGCCGGCCGCCGGGACGCCGGCCGCCGGGAAGGCGCCCTCTCGGTGCGCGAGGTCAATCGTCTTTGGGCCGGCAGAGCCCTCGCTTTCACCCTCGACTATCCCGCGGCCGCCCTGCGTCGACTCAACACCAAGCTGATTTACGCCTTCCACAATTTCCGCTGGCACGATCTGCCGGCCGCTTGGCTCTACGATCGAGCCTTGCCCCTTTCCGGCGTGCCGTTCGCGCTCCTGTCCGCTTTCGCCCTACCGGGCCTTTTGTTGGAAATTCGAAATCGTCGCGACAGCCTGCTGCTCTACGGGCTGTTGGGGTCCCAGCTCGCCGTGATGCTGGTCTTCTACGTCTCGCCTCGCCAACGGCTCATGTGGGTCCCCCTACTCATTTACTTCAGTCTGGTGACCCTGCGAACGATGGTGGGCAAAAGAACCGTTTGGCCCGCACTACTGGCCTTGTTGTTGGTCCCCGCATTCACCTTGCCCGATGACGCCATGCGCGACGAGGTCTACCAGCGAAATCAGTTGGAACTTGCCCGACCCGTGCTCAACGAGATCTCTGGACGACTTGCCGCGGGGGAGCCCATCACAGCCATGGCCGACAACTTCGCGCAGGCCCTTGCCCATGTGCCGTGGTGGCTCGATGGATTACAGCCGGCGTTTCTTTTTCGGTCAGGCCTGAGCCTGGAAAAGAGCATTGCTGCCAAGCTCGACCCCCATCGGCTTTCCCCTTTTGATCAGGCCGAAATGCTGATGCGGACAGGTGAGCACGACCAAGCTCGCTCTCTCTTGCTCGAATTCGTGGATTCCGGTGCGCAGCTCTATCGACAAGGGCGTTTCAACACCTCGCCCGAGCTCCTCTTGGCTCGGCTGGATCTACTCGAAGGTGAACGCGAGGAGGCGGCAGCAAGACTGGTCGCTGCCCTGGAACAGAACCCCGGCGACGCCTATCTTCTAGCAGAGCTTTTCGCTCTCGAAGAAGTCGAGAAAACCTCTGAGCAGGGGCGAGGGCTCTTCGAGACCCTCGAGCGATACTACGGCCGCCAAAATGCCCATTACTTGGTCGGCCGAGCCTTCCTGGCCCAGGGTCAGGCGGCGAGGGCGAGCGAGCATCTATCGGTTACGGCTCAGGCCTTGCCCCAGCTTCGGGAAACCCGTCTAGCGTTGGCTGCGGCTTTGAGTCGGCAGGGTCGTTTCGAAGACGGCCTACGCCAGGTCTTGGCCGCCGATCAGATCCGTCCCGAGCCGGCGCTCTTCGCCCAGGAAATGATCGAGCTTTACACCTTCGCCGCCCAAGAAGCCTCCGACCCTAAGGAGATGTTGCGGGCCGCTCAAGGGCTCTTTCATTACGGCCGACCCGACCTCGCCTTAGCGCTGCTCGACCAACCTTGGTCTCCGGCTGATGTGGAAGCGGTGGAGCTGCTACGGCTCCGTTTACGCGCAGCTTTGGGCTCGCGCCCGAGAGATTCCACAGCCACCGTGACGGAGCCCGATAGCCTGATAGGCTCGCGCCCATGATCGACAACCCCTCGCAGATCACCCGAGGATTCCGACTCGTCAGCGCCCTTATTCTGGTCGTCATGATCGCCCTGGGAATCTGGACGTTATTCCAAGTTTCCTCGGTTCGGGCCTATCAGGTCGATGAGGTAGAGCACCTTCACGCCGCCTACAACCTTCAAATCGGCAAGCTTCCGTACCACGACTTCTACCAAGTCCACCCTCCGCTTCTGCACATTCTTCTTTATCCGCTCACGGATCCGGACGACCCTGAATCCAGCTATATCCGAGGACGTTATTTCGCCCTCGTCGTCCTGTTGTTCACGCTGCTTTTTTGTGCCGGATGCGCTTCGAGGCTCTCCAATCCCTTGGGAGGGGTGATCGCGCTCGGACTGGCCCTATCCCACACCACCCTCATCGAGCGCGGCATGGAAATACGGCCCGACAACGTGGTGAACCTACTGGCGATGTTGGCTCTCTATCTCGAATTGCGGGCGGATAAGCCGTCGGTGCGGCGATATATGGTGCAGGGCTTTGTGCTCGGCGTAGGGCTCCTGCTGGCGCAAAAAACCGCATTCCCGAGCTTTGCCTTCGGTTGTCTCTGGCTATTTGCAGCCATCAGATTTCGCAAGCCGTGGTGGGTGATTTTGCCGGTTTGTGTCTGGGCCATTCCGGCCCTGATCGCAACGGCCGCACTGCTCTACATGGGTACCCTTAACGAAGCTTTCGTTTCGATCTTCGGCGGCGCCTATGACGCCGCGAGCGGAGCCGAGCACCGCGACACCTTCAGCCCCTGGAAGTACATCGAAAGCGAATCGAGGCGCAATGTCACCTTCTTGATCTTCGGCATCGCAGGCACCCTTCGGGGCTTGCTCGACTTGCTGGCCCCCTCCAAGTGGCTTTATGCCCAACGTTCGCCCTTCCCGATTTCTGCGGCTCGGCCATTTGCCTTTCCGGCCTTTTTCACCCTGATCATGATCGCCTCCCTATGGCTCAATCCCTTCCCTTGGCCGTATGTGCATCCAGCACCGGCCCTGGCTCTGGCGATGATGGGGGGTGCCTTGATCGGCGGCATTTTGGTCCAGCGTTTTAAGTCGCCAACGGCTTGGCAGGCCATGTTGGGCGCGTCGCTGGCGCTGGCCATGGCCGCTTTGATCAGCGCTCCGCGCCTGATCGAAAAATCTGAGCACCGGGGCGACCCCAACAGCACTGGGTACCAGCTGTTCATCATCAAAGAGCTGAGCCGTATCACCAAGCCCGACGACGCAGTATTCGATCTGGTGGGTTTCTACTTCCGACCCGACGCTTACCCTGCTTACAGCCTGAGCAAAGACCTGGTCGGTTGGTATAAAGACGGCGCGTACCCACGGATGATTCCGACCCTGCGCCAGAACGAAACGGTCGCTTTCGTTCACACCTATCGAAAGAAATGGCTGCCCGCTGAAGAGCGTGAGTTCCTGCGCACTCACTTCATTCGCTACTTCGCCAACATCTATATTCTCGGAACCGACGTTTCGAATTGTGAGCCCGGTAAGGATTACTACTTCGAGGTCCTAAAAACGAAGCCTTTTCGCTACGAAGGGTCGGGTGAGATGACCATCAACGGACAACCCTTCACCCACGGAATCCTCGGCAAGGGTCGACACATCGTCCAGGTCAGGGACCAAGGAACAGGTCGCTTGATCATGGACACGCCTTCCCCTAAACCGGCGTTCCCGTTGGACAAGATTCCCGGACCTGGCAACCTGTTCCGCACACCCGTTGAAGAAGATAAGTACCGGGTCTTTGACTAAAGGCCGCCTGATTTTTCAGTGATTGGAAATTCCTCCCACATAGATTCCCGAAGGAGCACCTATGGCCACTGAAGCCTCTGAGCCGACTCTCGGCGACGTCCCGATGATCTCCGTGGTCATTCCATGTCTGAACGAAGTTCAGAGTGTCGGCAAATGCGTCCAAAAAGCCCTGGCGGGCATTGAGAAGTCGGGGCTCACCGGCGAGGTGGTGGTCAGCGACAACGACTCCGAGGACGGCTCCGCCGACGCCGCCCGCGCCGCCGGAGCCCGGGTGGTGCACGAGCCCCGGCGCGGCTACGGCTCGGCCTATTTGCGTGGTTTCGAAGCGGCCCGAGGCAAATATTTCGTCATGGGCGACGCCGACGAGACCTACGATTTCGAGGACATCCCGCGCTTCATTGCTCCCCTGCACGAAAAGGGGGTCGACATGGTCATGGGCACTCGCCTCAAGGGTGAGATTCTGCCCGGTGCCATGCCCTGGTCTCACCGCTGGATCGGCAATCCGATTCTCTCCGGCATGTTGAAGCTGCTCTTCCGCACCAAGATTTCCGACTCCCATTGCGGCATGCGCTCATTCACCCGGGACGCTTACGACCGGATGGGCTTGCGCACCACGGGCATGGAATTCGCTTCGGAGATCGTGGTCAATTCCCTGCGCAACCAACTTGAGATCGAAGAGATTCCGATCACCTACTACCCGCGAGAAGGGGAGTCCAAGCTGCAGGGCTTCCGCGACGCCTGGCGTCATGTGCGTTTCATGCTGCTCTTCTCGCCGTCCTACCTTTTTCAGCTGCCGGGCTTGCTCTTGACCCTATTCGGCCTCCTGTCGATCGGCCTGTTGGCCGCCGGGCCGCGGGAGCTGCTGGGCCGCACCTGGGATTTTCACGTTCTGCTCTTCGGCTGTCTGGCGCTAATCCTCGGTTACAACCTGATGATCTTCGACATCTTGGCCAAACGGTTCTCGGTGGCAGCCGGATTTGTGAAACCCAACGAGTGGTTGGGCGGGCTGATCAAATTCTTCAGCCTTGAGAAGGGCCTCGTGCTCGGGGTGCTGATCTTTCTCGCCGGATTGTTCTTGGAAGCCAAGATTGTTTACGACTGGGCCCAGGGTGGGTTTGGACAGTTGATGGCCGTGCGCGGAGTGGTTCTGGGCATGACCGCCATGGTGCTCGGCGCCCAAACGGTTTTCGCGTCCTTTCTCTTCAGCCTGACCCTGATCCAAAGACGGTGAGCGTCAGTCCGCCGCGATAATTAGTGCCGATCGCCGAGTTCGGCCCAGCGCCCTGCGCGCGTCGCTTCGAAACTCTCGTCAGTCTGCCGGTTCGGCCGACTGGGTTTTGACCGCCACGACCAAGAAACATTTGGCGATCCACCAGAAGAACGGCAAACGCTGGAGCAGGGCGACGCCAAATCGATAGTGCCAGGGACCACCCGCCATGGTGAGCGAGATGTCCGCCGGCGGAACCAGATGCATCTTCAGCTCGCTCCTGCGTTTGAACATTTTCCTCAGACCCCACAGGGTTGGAGCGTAGCTGGCATCTTCATAGTCCTCGCCCCGACCGGACAGACGCAGGTAGGCGTTGGCCAAGGGCAAGGGCAGGTAACCCAGGAACGGCAAGAAGTAGTGATGCTCGATGGGCCAAAGCTTGTTGGGCACCACAATGTAGATCACTCCGCCCGGCCGTAGGCTCCGGCTGATGCGCTCTAGGCTGTCATCGGCGTTGGGCAGGTGCTCGAGCACGTTGTCGAGAATCACCAAATCGAAGGCCTCTCGGTCTTCAAGCTCTTCGACCGAGCGGTGCAAGATTTGGACGTTGTCCAAACCCGAGTTCGCCGCCAGCTCCTCTCCGAATTCCGCCAAGGGCAAGCTCGGCTCAATGCCTACCACCCTGCGGCACGTTCGGGCCAACTCCAGAGCGGTGTGGCCGTAACCACAGCCGACGTCGAGCACCGCCAGATCGGCGACCGGCAATGAGCGAAAAGGTTCGGTCGTCGCCAACGCCTGGCGACTGAGCTTTTCAGCCAAGGGACCCCGGCTTTCGAGCATGGAATCGCCGAAGGCGTCGTATTGCGGCCGCTGCTCGGTTTTTTGCTCTTGTGTGGTGGCTTTCAACCCGGATCCTCTTCCTGTGTAGCTTTTGCCGGCGTCACCGTGGAGATTGGCTGCCTTTTTGTGGGTAGCGCGCTTTCGTTCCTGCCCAATAGACCCATTTGGCCGGCAGGAGCCATGCGATTCGCTCCATCCAGAGTTGGACCCTATCCGACCCAGTCATGTGGCCCATCCAATGGAGCCTTTTGGTCAAGAGGGTAGCCTCGAGAGTCCGGCGGATCTTTTGGGCTTTGACGCCCTGCTCGTGCAAACGATAGCGCACTTGCACCGACGGCAGGTTGGCGAAACGCGCGCCCGCGTGGGCCAGCCGACTCCACAGCTCGTAGTCCTCCGCCGGCTCCCCGGGATATCGGTATCCACCCACCTCGAGCGCCAGGGATTTGCGAAAAACGACGCTCGGATGCGAGATGGGATTATGGCTCGCCAAGGCCCTGACGATCTCGTCGTGGGTGGCGGGAAATTCGCGCGATCCCAACCGTCGGCTATGGTGATCGATCACCTCGATTTGGGTGCCCAGGACATCGATTTCCGGCTCTTGCTCGATCCGCTTCTTTTGCTCCAAAAAACGGTCGGGCAGGGCGATGTCGTCCGCGTCCATACGTGCGATCCAGGGAGCACGGGCGATCTTCAACCCGCGATTGAGCTGTCCCACCAACGACGATCGGCTCGACAAGCGGATCCATTGGATCCGCGGATCTCGAATCCCTTGGATGAGATCACCCGCCGAACACCCCGGACTCGGATCCTCTACCAGCAGAAGCTCAAAATCCTCGAAGGTTTGATTCAGGATACTGTTCAAAGCTTCCTTGAAAATCCTGGGATCCGGCTTGTACACCGGCATTAAAACGGAAAAGAAGGGGGTGGATTCGCGCATTAGCAGTCCGTGTCGGAAGAGTCCGTGTCGGAAGTGTCCGTGCCGGCGGGTGACGTTGGAGATCGGCGAGGGTCATGAACGTCGACCGAGGGGCCTTCGGCCCGGGTCGGGTCCGAGGGATCTGATCTCAGCATATGGACGGCACCGCCGACACAGGCATAAAGGAGGCTTAAGCTGAAAATAGTCAACGACAAGGCCACCGCCTGGGAAGGGGAAACCCCCTGAGCCCCGAGCAAGGTGACGTAAACACCTTCCCGCACCCCGAGACCGCTGACCGTGACCGGCAACGCAATCGCCAAATAGGTGGCGGGCATCAGATAACAAAAGTGTATCCATTCGATCCCCAGGCCGAGGCTGCGTGAGACCCAAAAACAACCGAGGATGTTGAGACCCAAAGCCAGCGCCTGGCAAGTGAACACACCGAGCAACGCCCTGGCCCCCATTTGGCGCAGGGCGCCCACGGCTTCCAGGATCTGCCGGGCCAGAGATTGCCGCCTTGCCGGAGACAGGAAGATAGCCGCGGCTACTGCCGAGATCACGGCCGCGACGGCCATCCACGGCCAGAGAGCTGAGAGCTTATCGGCGAGCCCTTGGAAGTCCAGTGTCACCGCCGCCGGCAGGGTGGCGGCCAAGGTTGCGACCACCATCACCAATGCGACCGCGCGTTGGGCGGCCACCCCTAGGCCCACGTGAATCCAGCGCCGAGCCCGACGACCGAGGTCGATGACCTTGAAGACGTCGGCCCCTAGGCTGCTGGGCAAGAAGCTGCCGACGAAGAGAGCTTCGAAATGGGTCGCGACCACTTGGGATCGCCGCACTTCGACCCCGAGGGCCGACAAACAGATCCTCAAGCCTTCCACCAACGAGAGATGGGCGACACCGAAAATCAATGCGGCTGGAACGAACCAGACCAGGGAAATTCCCGTCCACGCGGCCCAGATTTGTCGCGGCCCGGCGTAGCTCAGGATCAGAGCCAAGAGCACCAATCCCACCCATATGCGCCAACCCCGCCTCGGCCTTGGATGCCCCGGCTTCAAGGAAAGACTCTCCTGCGACCTTTGCGGGGCACCATGCCGAGGGACTCCAGCTCCTGGGGGGAAACCCAACGATGCTCGCGACCTTCGATCAACCGTTTGACTTGCCCGCGTTTGAGCTTGTTGGCTGAAACGATCACCGGCCGATGACGAAAGAACGGATCATTGCGCAGGAGATCCCAGCCGTACCAGGAGCCGCCGCCGTCGATCAACACCATCTCCACGTCCTGGCTCTCCAAGAAACGGGTGGCGTCCGCGAACGGCTGCACAAACGACGACACCTGGGCCATCCTCACGGGAACCACCAGCATCGCGGCTCCCAACAAACCCACCGCCGCAAAGGTGGCCGCTCGGCTTTTTCCGATCGTGGCGGCGAGTTCTTTCCAACCGAACACCGCCAACAGCACCCAATTGCCCAACACCGGCACGAAATAGCGATATCCCCAGCCGTGACCCTGATTCAGCTTGAAGAAGCAATAGAACAAGAGGGTCAGGCCGACACTAAAGGCGGCATCCCATAAAAACGGGCTCATCTTGCGACCCTTGAAGAGCGCGAAGCACACCAGAACCGCCACCACCGGCGCTTGCCAGGTGACCATCATGCTGAGATTCATGCCCTGGTCGACCCATTGTTGGAAGCCGGGGAAGCCCCAATCCCTCGCCATGGCGTTGACCGAGATGCTGCTCCTCGACCAGCGCACCCAGGCCATCCAACCGTATAAACCGGCACAATAGGTCGAGGCCATGAGCACGGAGAGAATCCATCGACGCTGCAATACCCACCGGAAAAGGAAGGGGAAGGCGAAGAGCACGTGCATCACGAATTGATGCAAGCCCATGCTCAGAAATCCCAAGATCGCCAGGCAGACCCAGCTCCATGGGCGATCCTCCAAATAGAGCCACAGCCAGAGGAGGTTGAAGGCCAAGTGGGCCGTCATGGAGTAAAAAGACATGCCATCCACCAAGAGCTGGCTCGAGGTCGCCAAAAGTAGGGCGGCCAACCAGTCGGCGTGTTTGAAATCCGGAAAGGCTCGGCGAGCCACCAGGGCGATCAACAAGACCGCGAGGCCGGCCAGGATCGGGTTGAGCAACATCCGCGGATGGATGGCCAAGCTCGCCGCCCGCATCAAGGCGTAGACCGGCAAGTAGAAGGAAACCCAATGCTGCTCGTCGGTGACGGTGACGAAAATCGGCGTGATGCCTTTTTTGAACGGAATCCAGGCTTCCGGCAGGGGAGCGGTGAGGGCTCCGGAGAGGAAGATCTGGGCCTGAAACTCGGCGCCGTACTCGTCCATGCTGAACGGGTGGCTGTGGTAAACGGTCCGGCTGCCGACCCAGCAAACCGCACAGGTAGCCAGCGCCAAGGCCAGGATCCACCGAAGCCGAGCGCCACCGTGGTTCGACGGGTCGCGGCTCGGCGAGTCGTGCTCCTCTTCCGCCTCTTCTCGCACCTCACTCCGGGCTCGGTCCAGCTTGCCGCGCCAGAACGCTGCGCCGACCGCCAGGATCAGCACCACGAAGGAAACCAGCAGGCCCCAAAGCTCGTTCGACTCGAAGAGGGCATAAAAGATGTTCAGCCTGCGGGTCGGCGACACGAATCTGCCGAAACCGTTGGCTCGGCTGTAATGCCAAAGCAACGCTCCCAATCCGTGAATCAGGACCACCACCGTCACCGCTCCCGGCCAGGGTCGAATCCGGCGCAGCAGTGAGCCGAGATCGATGTGGATTTCCTTGTTCAAATTCAAGGGCGGGCTCATCCAGGCCGGATCAGTCTAAGTATCCAAGGCTCTTCAGCTGCTCGAGAGTCTCCGTGTCGGTCTCGAGATCGGCCTCGGTGCTGCCCAGGCGTTGCCAGTCGAAGGCGCCGAATACCACTTCCGCTCCGTTTCCCTGGACCTGCACATCGACCTGCCAATGGCTATCGCGGACCTCGACCTCGCCGAGCTCCACGGCCATCGCGCCGGTGCTTTCTGCCACCACGGTCTGTCCGCGGCTATGACGGATAAAAACCTTGGGATGGCCCTTGCGGATATCGAGACGCCATTTGGCCCCATACTCGCCCGCCGGAACAGCGACCCTCAGGACCAAGGCCGGGCACGGCTCGGCCTGCTGATCGCGACTCGAGAACTTGATCTTGCGGTTCCAGTCGTCGATATCGCCCAGATCCCAACATTCCGGTTGGGGTCCCAGCGGGCTTGCGATCTCCCTGGCCGGGATGTGCATCGGACCGACCTCGGTGACGACCTTTCGCTGCGCCTCTCGCTGCAAATAGGTCTTGATGAATCTCTTGAATTCTCGCGGCAGCTCGGCCGCCGAACTTCTCGCCGACCCCACAAGTTCTTTCTCCACCCCTGAGTCTGTTTCCGTGAGCCTAAATACCTGCTCTCGCTCGGTAAGAATCCAGGTTTGATCGGCGTCGCGAAAACCGAAACGGGTCGATCGCCAGCCAGATCGGTAGGTATATCCAACCCCATCCCGGGTTACGGCTTCCGGGTCCTGCCTGCTCACCAGGCTGTGACCATCCAGATGCCCCTCCTTCGGCGGAGTGATGCCCGCCAGATCGAGCAAGGTGGGCATCACGTCTACTGTGCCCGTGAAACCTTGGATCACCGTGCCCTTTGGCACCCCCTCCCCGAATAACAGCAGGGGAATGTGATGCACCGCGTCCATGCCGAAGGTGGGTAGGGTGTGCTCGAAATGCCCACCTTCCCCGAGCGCGTCACCGTGGTCGGCGGTGATCGCGGCCACCACCTTGGTGCCGAGCCGACGCTCGACGGACTCCATCAGGGAGCCAATTTGGGTGTCTAGGCTGCGTAAGGACGAACGGATCGCTCCTTTGAAAGTCTCTACCAACACCGGATCAGGATTCGCGATGTATTTGGTTTCCTTGCGCGCGGGTTGCAAGCGAGCCCATTGGCCACGATTCCAACCGAGGGCTTCGAGAGAGAAAAATTCGTCTTCCTCCGGAGGATTGTGGGGCGTGTGGGTGTCCAAGAAGTGAACGTAGAGGAATAGGGGCTCAGCCTCTCCTCGGCCGACGTGCTCCCGCAGGACGCCCTGCGCCTTCGCCACCAAAGCCTGGGCGTCCGCATGAGGGCCGGACTTCGGTTTGACGAAGTGGACCTCCTGGAAGGACGCGCCCAATTGCGATTCGGCTATGGTCCATGGGTGGGCGGTCACCATCACCGTGCGATAGCCGGCGTCGGACAACACCTGGGGCAGCAACACCAAATCGTCCTGCGGCACTTCGTCCCGCCGCCACCAAGGTTCGTCTTGGCCAGGGGGAAAATAAAGCAACGATGGCGGATCGTAGCGCGAGGTAAACAGTTGGGGCACCGATTGACGGGTGGTGTGACCATGGCTGACGTGGTGGGCGAAACGCATTCCTCCGGCCGCCAGCCTATCCATTTCAGGGGTCGTGTTGAATGGATGGCCGTAGGATCCGAAGAAGTCCGCCCGAGCGGCATCGAGCATCAGTAACACGAGGTGGGGCCGTTCGGGATCCGGCGGCGGACCACAAGCCGTCAACAGGGCGACCGAGCACAACACGGCCGCAACCCGTAGGGTCGACCCAAGACGGCGGCACGAGATGCCGAGTCGCAAATTGGATCTAAATCTCAACCACTATCTCCCCTTGGCTGGGGGATCCGAGACAGGCTCCCGGATCCCTGGGATTCGAGTCTCAATCCAAATATCCCAGGCTTCTTAGCTGCTCGATGGTCTCCGGATCGACCTCTTCCACCTCCTCCGGTTGCAGGCTTCCCACCCTCATGAGCCGAAGGCTTTTGAGCACCACTGGGCCGGATCCGACCAGAGACTCGACCCGAATCCGGGTTCGTTCGATCGCGGTTGGAGCAGTTCCCAACCTGAGCTCGTCGTCGGCCACTTGGTCGGCGCCCACCTCCCAGGCCACACCGACTTCCGGCAAACTGATTCTCAGACGGGTGCTCGGATCGAAATCGCCGACCTTCCATCGGATTTCATATTCCTGCCGCGGCAGCTGAGCCGCCGCCTCGAACGGCAGACATTCAGCGTCCGAAGATCGCTCGAAGCGAATTTGCTTGCGCTCCTGCCGCCATCCCGGGATTTTCCAACATCCATCGAGTTCGGATTGGATTTCGAATTCGGCCAGCGGCACGTTCATCGACCGCGCGATGGGCTCGAAGGATCGATTCTCGAGTCTCGCCCGGATTCCCACAACCAATCGTTGAAAAGCCTCGGGCGTTTGATCTGCCACCTCGGACCAACTTCCGAGCTCGGTGAAGTCAAAGCTACCGTCGTTTCGGAACAAGCGATGATCTTCGGTCAACACCATCGAGCCGGACTCGTTGCGGAAACCGAGCCTTGCTCGTTTCCAACCCATTCGGTGGACGTAAGGAATGAGACGCCCCTTTCGAGGCCGGGAATCTTCCATCAGCCGGGTGGTTGACCGACCATCGAGAATCACCTTATCCGGCGCTTTCAATCCAAGAATGTCGAGCAGGGTCGGCAGCACGTCAACCGTTCCCGTCAGGCTCTCGACCACCTTGCCGGGTGGCACGCCGTGACCCGACATGATCAGAGGGATGTGGTGCACGGCGTCAGTACCGAAATTGGCCAAGATGTGCTCAAAATATCCTTGCTCGCCGATGGCGTCGCCATGGTCGGAGGTCACCACGTGCAGGGTGGGGGCGTCGAGGGTGGACTCCACCCACTCCTTGAATCGACCCAGCTCCTGGTCGGTGTAAGCGAGGGACGAGCGGATGGCGCCGTGATATGCCTTGAGCAGCTTCGGATCGGGATTTTCGAGGATCTTTCGATTTCGGATTCCCGGCTGTTTTTTGCGCCATTCCTCAAAAGTCCAACCGAGTTCGTCGAGGGAGAAGAATTTGTCGTTGGGCGGTCGCGGCTCGTGGGGAGTGTGGGTATCCAAAAGATGGATGTAGAGGAATAGGGGCCGATCCAAACCCTCGGCCACGTAGTCTTCCAGGGCTTTGCGGGCATGTTTGAAAACCCGCTCGGCGGATGCGTAATAGGACTGTCGAGGCACTTCGTAATAGCTCTCGAAGCCGCGGCTGAACCTGGAGTCGGCTGGGGTCCACGGATGGGTGGTCACGATTTGGGTGGCATAACCCTGCCCGCGCAAGAACGCGGGAAGAAAAAGTATGTCGTCGCCGGCGATTTCGTCCCGATCCCACCAGGGCATGTCCCACCCCGGCGGAAAAATCACCAAGGGTGGGGCGTCGAGGCGGGAGGTGAAGAGCTGGGGCACCGAGCGCGCGGTGATGTGCGAGTGACTGTAGTGGCGAGCAAACCGAGCGCCTTGCGCGGCCATCCCGTCCATTTCCGGGGTGGTTTCGAAAGGGTGGCCGTAGCTGCTGAAGAAGTCGGCCCGCGCCGCGTCCAACATATAAACGATCACCACAGGATGCGGCGACGCCTTCGGTCCGCCCAAGCCACAGCCTAGAATTCCCAGTGCCAGAACCCCTACCAGAACGCCGATCGAACAGCCCCAAGCCGCCGCCTGCCACCGGGACCGCGACCCTCGACACTGCGGCCAAGGAGGCCCTGGTCGCCGAGACCTGAGGCGCCGAGACCCGGGGCGCAACGTAGCGGTGATCAAGCGCTTTTTTCCTCGTGGTATTCCTCTTCGGTGTTGACGTCCCAGAGGTTGCTCTTATCCGTACGACCTTCGAGAATGTTTTCGACCGCCATCATGGCCGTGAGCATGGAATGGTCTTGGTTGTTGTAACGGTGCATGCCGTTGCGGCCTACCAGGAAGAGGTTCTCGAAACCGTCGACGAAACGCCGGAGTTCGTCGAATCGATCATAGCTACCGAAATAGGCGGGATACGTCTTAGGCATCTTGATCACCACCGCGTCGGAGACCTTGTGGGCTTTGATGATCTCGATCTGCTCGAGTTCTTTTTTGGCTAGCTCCATCAATTCGGGGTCGCTCATATTCCACAACTCGTCGGTGTCGTTGCAGAAGTATTCGAGCCCAATCCAGACCTTGCTCGGATCCGCCACCATGTAGGGGCTCCAATTGTTGAAGATCTGCATGCGACCCACCAACACATCCGGCTCTTGAATATAAATCCAATTGTCTTGGATCAGCTGGGTTCCGGCTTTGTCCTCGTGGATCTCCAGATCGTCCAACAACAAGCCGACGGTCAGGAAATCTCGGTATATCAAACCGTCGGAGATCTTTTGAACCTCCGCCGGGGCCGCCGGGGCCAGACCGCGCACGAGTTCTTTCATCGGCATGGTAGAGAAGAAGTAATCTCCCTTGAGCTCGTGCCGCTCACCGGTTTGGGTATCCACCCATTTCACCGCCACCACCCGATCTCCTTCGGTGATGATGCCCTCGACCCGGGCAAAGGTACGGATCTGCCCGCCTTTTTCCACCACCCGCCGGGCAACTTCGTCCCACATTTGGCCCGGCCCCAGTTTGGGGTAGAGGAAACGCTCGATCAGCGAGGTCTCCATGTCTTTTTGGGCTACGTCACCGCCGGACTTGGGCAGCAAGGATCTGAAGAAATGCTTGAGCGCCGAAATAATCGACAATCCTTTGATTCGCTGGGCGCCCCACTCGGCGCTGATCTCATCGCAGGCAGTGCCCCAGACCTTTTCCGTATAGGACTTGAAAAAGGTCAGATAGAGCTCTTTACCGAAGCGGTTGATCAGAAATTGCTCGAGGCTTTTCTCGTTGCGAATCGGAAACGCCAAGCTCTTCAAATAACTCACGCCGATCTTGATCGAACGTAGCAGTCCGAGGTTCGACAGGGTTTGGAGGCTCAGACTGATGGGATAGTCGAAGAACTTGCGCAGGTAGTAAATCCGCGATCGGCGATCGCGCACCAACATCACGAGATCTTCCTGCTCGGGATCGACCATTTCGTCGGCCACCACCTCCCTCGTGCGCCGATGGTAGGTGATCTGCGCCGCACCGCCGGAAGTAGCTTCCAGGGGCATGATGTCGAGCCACCAATTCATCACCCGATCGGATTTCGAGAAAAAACGGTGACCGCCGATATCGATACGGTTGCCGTTGTGCTCCACCGTCCGGGCGATTCCGCCCATGTAGGAACTCATTTCCAACACGATCGGCTGGATGTCCGACTGCTTCAGAAACTCGTAAGCGGCGGTCAGCCCCGCTGGGCCGGCGCCAATGATGATCGCTGTGCGGTCGGGCATGGAGTTGAATCAACCTCTTCAAGTTAAAACCTAGAGAAATTCCGAGGCCATCGGATCTTAACAGCCCACGGCGAAAGTCTGTCGACGGCCCGACAGGTTGCCGTCGGGCAGTCGACACTGTTCGCAGACAAGGGGTACGATCCGTCTCATGAGTCTTCTTTCCACCCGATTATCACCCGTCACTCAGCTGGCGATTTTGCTCCTGACGGCGGTGCTCGGTGGCGCGGCGGGCGGCTGCCTGGTCTACGCCCTGGACCAGCTGCGGATGATGGTTCTTGAAGGGCATTTCATTGTTGCCTGGAAGTATCTGCATTTCTATTGGCGACCCGGTGCGATCCTCGGCCTGATCACTTTCCTGGCCTTTTGGCTGAGGCGCTTCCTAATTCGGCGCCGGGCCACTTCGGATCAAATCCCCACCCTGAGCGTCCATCCCGCATATGCCGAAATTTCTGCGAGCCGATTGGCGTTGGCCGCCGGCCTGATCGCCAGCGCCGGACTTTGGTTATTTGCCGTCATCCGGCATCATCTCATCTATCTCATCGATATTTTCGGTCCGGTGGGCGACGGTTATCCCACGGTTCCTCTTTGGCAACCCGTCGTCCTTTGCCTGGTCTTTGCGCTACCCGCCATCGCCTTGGCCTCCGGCCTACGGCGGCTCTCGCGGCTTTCCTGGCCCATATGCCTGTGGCTTGCTTTCCTGCCTTTTGCTATCAGTGTAACCCTCCGGGCGCACGGTCAGCGAGACACGATGGTGGAGTGGCAGGCATGGGCAATTTCCGTTTGTCTTATCGCGACTCTGGCGCGCAGCCGACGCGAGCAGCCCAGAGCACTTTTCGCTACCCTTACGGGTTTGGTGGTGTTGGTATCGCTGGTAGGAGCCTGGTCCCAGCGGCCGCAGGTCGTGGAAGTGACCCCTCCAGACCGGAGATCACCCAACATTCTATTCTTGGTGGTCGACACCCTACGGTTCGACATCTTTCGGCAGGTCGTTGCCGAAACCCCGGAAGGACAGCGTTTTGCCCAAGCAATGTCTGGCGCTGCATGGTTTGAGCAAACCTTCGCCACAGGCCCTTGGACCGCTCCTTCCATGGGCTCTCTGCTGACCGGCCTATACCCGGAAGAGCACGGTCTTAGGTCGGCGGGCAAGGGCCATGGCCTGCACCCGTTGGCCGGTTCGGTGCCCACCCTGGCAGAAAAACTGCAGGCACAGGGCTATTGGACGGAAGCGATCGTCAGCAACCCTCTGCTCATCGAGCCCACCGGCGTCGCCCGAGGATTCCACCGCTATCGCGTGTATACCGGCCCGACCCATCGATTGAGCGTTCTCGGGACCTTGGAACGTCTGGGTTGGATTGCTGCCGAGTACTACCAAAACGCGGACATTCTGGCCGACGCCTTCCAAAACCGCTTACCCGAGGTGCTGGAGCTAGGGCGACCGTTTTTCTTTTGGGTCCACTTCTTGGACCCCCATACCCCACTAAAGAAGCACGACGACCTACCATGGCTAAAACCCACCAGGCGCAAGTTGCCACGCCCGAGCATGGTGCTCTATCGCGACGAAGTGAGATTCGTGCTGCGAGAAATTGCCGCCCTCTTGGAGGACTTGAAACGGCAAAGCCTGTTCGAAAATACGATGATCGTCTTCGTGTCCGACCACGGTGAAATGCTGTCGATCGACGGACGTTCATCGCCCCCGTTGGCAAAAAAGACGGGTCACGGGCACTCCGTATACCAAGAGCTGATGCACGTACCGTTGATTGTTCGCCCCGCGGGTGGCTTGCCGGAGGGCCGCAGTATCCAAAACCTGGTCAGCCTGGTTGATATCCATGACACAGTGTTGGATTTGGCCGAGATCGACGTTGCGCGAATTGGTTTTGATCGCCGAAGTCTGGCCCCATGGCTGGGCCGGACCGCTCCGGCGGAGACCCACAGCTCGCGAGCCTGGGCCTACGGCGGCAGTGTGCAAATGGGCGACCCCCAATATGCTTTCGTGTCGAACCGATCCAAGCTCATCTTGCACGAGGGGCCCCGTCGTCCCGAGTTGTTCGATTTGGAAACCGACCACAAGGAACGCCAAAACCTGGCCCAAGAACAACCGGAACGGGTCAATCAACTACGCCAGGAGCTTTCCGTTATACGGTCCCAACTGCGCCCAGCGGACCAAAGCCAACCGTTGGATTTCGACGACGAAACACGCCGGCAGCTCGAGGCACTAGGGTATTTAGGCGGCGGGGCCACCAAAGATCCAGAGCCACCCAACCCCTGATTGCCCGCGGCTGAATACTCCGAGATTCTAGACCAGGCTCAAGCTTCGCGCAGCAGCCCTGTGATTTCACGGGTGGATACCGCGATGGCCGGGGCCAGGCCTCCAAGTAGGCCGGTGAGCACAGCCAGGCCGACCCCCAGGAGCAGGACCGGCGCGGTTAAGGTCAGCTCGAAGGTGATCTCGCTGAAGGTAATGAAATTCGTCGTGCCGGCCGAAATGCCATTGAGCGGCAGCGACAAAACCACCCCCAGCAGGCCGCCGAAGAATCCCAAAATCGCCGATTCCAACAAGACCGCCAGAAAGGTGTGGCTGCGGCGAAAACCGATCGCCCGCAGGGTGCCTAGCTCCCGGCTGCGAGTGGAGATCTGAGAGTACATGGTGTTGGCGGCGGCAAAGCAGGCGCCGAAACCCATCAGCACTGCCATCAAGGTGCCCAGGATTTTAAACATCGCCGTATTGGCGCCGGTCTGCTCCTCGTAATACTGGACCTCGGGCAACACCTTGGTGCGCCAACGCTGGTCCCCCTCGATAGTGGCGGTCAGCCGATCGGCGGACTCCTTCGACGAGGTTCGCAAGCGGATGGAGGACACCGCATTCGAGCGATTGAAGGCATTGCCGATGTCTTCAATGGCGCCCAATACCTCGGACTCCGCACCGCCCCCACCGGCGGTGAAGACACCGACCACCTGAAAGTCGATACGGCCGAAACGCACGCTCTGGCCAATGGCCAAGCCCGGGAAACGGTCGGCAAGGTTGTCGCCGACGATGATCTCTCCCTTGCCCGGCTCGAAATCACGACCTTCGACGATCTGAAAGCCGGGGCGCACGGAACGGGTGGTGGGCATGATGCCACGCACCGTGACGTTGGACTCGCTGCCGTCGGTGCGGGAAAAGATCTGCAACACCACCAGCTCTCCCGAGGCTAGCGGGCCCGACGTGCCTTGCTCGACCCCGGGCAGGGCCGCGATATCGCGAAAAACGTCCATGCTGAAACCGCTTTCGGTCTCACTGCGAGCGCCGTCGCGCAAGACCAACAGATTGTCGGGATCGCCGGTAGCGGTGAAAGCCTTTTCGAGGCCCGCAGCCAACGAAAACACACCGATGAATACGATCACCACAAAGGCGATCGACAACATGGTCATGAAGGTCGTCGCCTTGCGAATGAACAGGCTTCGCAGGTTGTACTTAAATGGAATCTTCATAGCTCACCCCTTAGGCCGTCAGGCCACTTTGCGAAGACCTTCAACGATATCGATTCGCGACGCCGACCAAGCCGGGAAGATGCCGGAAATAAAACCGATCCCCAGGCCGATCGTCAGCGACAGACCGAGCATGCCCGGCGTGGGCTGCATGGCGCTCAACGCGGGAAAGAAATCCTCTGCCGCTTTGGCGGCGAAGCCGATCATTGCACCCGCGCCGCCGGCTCCGATCACCGCCCCGAGCACGCCCACCAGAAGACTTTCCGCCAACACCAACGAGGTGACCTGCCCGCGCCGAAAACCCAGGGTCCGCAGGACGGCAACCTCCCGCACGCGGTCGCGGGCGGCCATCGCCATGGTGTTGGCGGTGATGAAGAGGATCGAAATCACAATCGCCAATCCGATCGAGGAAAAGAGCAGGCGGATATTGCCCATCATCTCCAAGAACGAAAGGGCAAAGGCCTCTTCAGTCTCCGCTCGAACCGGCGCCGCCGAACTCTCGTACATGGCCTCGACGGTTTTGACCACCGTCGGCACGTTCTCCGGCGCATCGAGCTTCAGCCAATAGGTGCCGACGATGCCCGGATTGCCCATGGCTTCTTCCAAATAGCGACGATGGAAGAAGATCTGCTTTTCTTGGGCCAGGGCGTCCGGCTGCTCAAAAATTCCCCGCAAGGTGAGTTCTAGATCCAAGGGATAGATGTCACCTTTGACCGTGATCACGTCCCCCAGCTTCCAACCTTGTTTCTCCACCAACGATTTGCCGGCAATGAAACCGGCACGGTCCGCTTCAAAGGCTCGGCGCTGCTCGTCGCTGACTTGATATTCGGGAAAGACCTTGAACAGGGTGTCGGGCTCGGAGCCGAAACGCGGGAAGAAATTCTCCGGCCGTTGATCTTTGTAGGTGCCGCCGAACCAATTCAAGATGGTGACGTCCAACACGTGGTCGACCGTCCTCAGCCGTTGCTCGTAGGCTTCGGGCAGCTCAAAGGTCAGAGAGATGGCGTGTCGCACCACGACCCGACTGTCCGAGGACCCTTGAGCCGATTCCATGGCATCGAGCACCGCACCGAGGAAGGTCAGAATGAAGAGGGCCAGGCCAACGCTGGCCAAGGTCAGTACCGTCCGTACCTTGTTGCGCAATAAGTTGCGCCAGATGAGCTTGAACACGATGACCTCCTTATGCCGCTTCGGCGCCGACCAGCAGGCCTTTTTGCAATCGAACCAATCGCTTGGCGCGACGGGCGGCTTCGGGATCGTGGGTCACCATGACAATGGTCTTGCCGAAATCTTCGTTGAGCTGCTGTAGCAGATCGAGAATCTCCCCAGCGCTTTCGCCGTCGAGATCACCGGTCGGTTCGTCCGCTAAGAGCAGGGTAGGGTCGGTGACGATCGAGCGGGCGATGGCCACACGCTGCTCCTGCCCGCCGGAAAGCTGGCGCGGATAGTGATCCATCCGATCCGCCAGACCCACCACTTGAAGGGCGGTTTCCACTTTCTGCCGACGTTTAGCCTTGCTCAATCGGGTCAAGGTGAGGGGCAGCTCGACGTTTTCAAAAGCGGTCAGCACCGGTAATAGGTTGTAGAACTGGAAGATGAATCCAATATGCCGATGACGCCACCGAGCCAGCTTGCTCTCGTTGAGCGTCGAGATATCGCTGCCGCCGATGATGATCTTGCCCGCGGTAGGTTTATCGATGCCCGCCAATAGGTTGAGCAAGGTGCTCTTGCCGGATCCCGATGGGCCCATCAACGCCACATACTCCCCGGAGTGAATTTTCAGATCGATGCCCTGAAGCACCTGGACCTCAAAGCTCTCCCGCTTGTAGGTCTTTTCTAGGCCCGATACCTCGACGATGACTTCCTGAGACATGCTCGCGTCTCCCCTATGGCCGTTGCGGCGGCTTGCTACTGAATGACTATTCGCTTCTTTAATCTGTTGATTCCTTAACCGGCTGTCCATCCTGGAGCTCTGCCGGATCCGAGACCACCACTCGATCTCCCGCGGCTAAACCGGAAATCACGACCCGCTCGTCGCCTTCGGTTTCCCCGAGTTCGACGCTGCGCAGCTGAAGAGCTTCGCCGTTGAAAACAAAAACACGATTCTGCCCTTCGCGCTTGAACACCGCGGACGAAGGCACGTAGAGCACCGGCTCGGCCGCCAAAGTCTCGGCGACCGTGCCTTCTTCGAGGAAAGTCACCGTGCAGCTCATGTCCGGCACCAGCCGCGCGTCCCGGTCATCGATCGTGATCTTGACCTGGACCACGGCCCGCTGCCGGTCCGCGGTTGGGACGATCTGGCGTAAACGCCCACGGTAGGACTTGTCGGGCACTGCGTCGACCTTGATCGACACCGGCTGCTCTCGGCGCAGGCGGGCGATATAGCTCTCGTTGATATCTGCTTCGACTTCCAGGGACGTCGGATCCGCCATGCGTAGAATCGCGCCGGTGGACTGCTGGGAGGTGAAACCACCGGGTGCCACCATCTCTCCCACCTCGACGTTTTTCTCGATCACCACGCCGTCGATCGGCGCATAAACCCGAGCGTAGGCCAATTGGGCTTCGGCCGAGTCGAGTCGAGCCTTCGCCAACCCGACTTGGGCAGCCACAACGTCCGTTCGGGTCGCCGCTGCATCCAGCTCTGCTTGGGAGGAAACCCCAGCTTCCACCAATCGAACCAACCTCGCTTGCTCACGCTCGGCGTCCGCCAGCTGGGCCTTAGCTTCCAAAATGCCGGCCTCCGCCTGTGCTTTCGCCGCCTCGAGATCCTCGCTGTCCAAAATCGCAATCAAATCACCTTTGGCCAGGGTGTCTCCTTCGTCGACATCGATTTGAAGGATCCGGCCGACGATCTTTGCGCCCACGGCCGCTCGTTTACGCGCATAGGTATAACCGGTAGCGGTCAACACCGTGGACTTCTGGGTCGGAGTCTCCATACGCACAGTCGCGGTTTTCACTTCCGGTAAGAGGAAGGACAAAGGCACGTAGGCCCAAACGCCATAACCGGCCGCAGCCAATAGCGCGAGCCCTAAAATCCAACCCAGCCATCCGGCGCTTCGGCGTTCCCCAAGCTCCTCCGGATCCATTCTCAGCACGGAAAGGTCCGGTCGACCGGAACGTTCGTCACTATCTGCCATGGGAATTGGGTTCCTTCTCCAAAAGCTCACATTTCAAACCCGCCCCCGTCTCGTCGGGCGAACGGCACGTTTGATGGGTCTTACGCCCTGGGGTGAGCCGAGTTCTTATCGGCCGGTGAACGGAGGTTATCCCTCGGTGAACGACGATCCTATTGCGGCTAGACAGATGCGAAAAATCACACCGATGCTATCCGATTCGTCTGAACGGCGATTCCAGATGCCGGGCGCGGATTACACCCCGCGGGTTTCCGGGCTCCAGATCAGTTTATGCATTTGAAGCTGCAACCGAACGGGCAGGCGGTCTCTCAGGATCCAACCCGCGAGGGCCTGCAGATCCACCGCCCCGTGAACCGGTGAGATGTGGACTGGGCAAATCGCTCCCAAACCCCTCTTCTCGATCAGGTCGCGAGCCCATGAGTAGTCGTCCTCGTTGGCGATGACGAATTTGAGTTCGTCAGTAGGCCGCAACACGTCGAGATTCGGCCAATGGTTCGCTTCCGACTCTCCGCTGCCGGGACATTTGACGTCGAGTATTCGGCGTACCCGCGGATCGACCGGGGAAATATCGACCCCACCGCCGGTTTCCACCAAAACCTCATATCCCGCATCGCAAAGATCGACCAGCAAGGGCAGAGCCCCGGGTTGGAGCAGGGGCTCGCCACCGGTCAGCTCCACCAATGGGCAACCATGGGAAGCCACTTGGTCCACAACCTGTCGACGGGTCATCCACGAGCCTTGATAGAAAGCGTATTCCGTGTCGCACCAGGAGCAGCGCATCTGGCAGCCGGTCAATCGCACCAGCACACAGGGGCGTCCGGCAAAGGTGCTTTCGCCCTGGATGGAATGGAAAATTTCGTGGACCTTGAGGCGCTCTTTCACCGGCAAGGCGGCAACTTCGTCAACGGGGCGCTTACGGGCCGCAATCATGACTGGCTCCCCGCTCGCGGATCGGCTTGTGGATCGGCGATGACGGCTCGGCCCGGAAAGCAGCCGCCGAGGCGGAATCCGGCGGTCCATCCGCGGCGCATCGGTAGGCTCAAACTTCGTAAATCGCGCAACAGGTATCGTTTTCCCACAGCTCCACTCTGGCGATTTCAACTCGACCGGCGGCGGTCTCGTCTTTTTCGAGGCGCTGGGTCATCTCGGTAAAGATGTATTCGGACAGGTTTTCGGCGGTTGGGTTGCGCTCGTCGAAGGGTGGTAGGTCGTTGATGACCCGATGGTCAAATGGGCCAACCACCTCGTTCATCAAGGCCTTTAGACGCGAGAAATCGAAGACCATCCCGAGTTCGTCGAGGGTCTCCGCGCGTAGAAAAACCCGTGTCCGATAGTTATGACCGTGCAGGTGACGACACTTACCCGGGTGACCGGGGATGTGGTGCCCTGCGGCGAAACCGAATTCCTTGAATATGGTGTAAGGCACCCTAAGGTCCTCGCAGAACATTTTTCACTTGGAGCAATCCGAGCAGGCCTTGGGCCCGAAAGGATAGATGCGACGTCGGTGATCCCGCAGATCACCGCACGAAGCGAACACGAGACTCTTCAGGATCTCTCCTCCCCCGCGTTCTGCTTCCTCAGAGCGCGGGGTGTTTTTTTGCCGACCCCATCCCCAAATCGAGGAGAGCAGTGCGGCTCAGCGCGAGCCGCTCGCCGGATCACAGCAGCTGGCGCAACACGTATTGCAAAATTCCGCCGTGATGGTAGTAGGCAACTTCTTGGGGAGTGTCCAGGCGAACCACAACCTTAAACTCGGTCCGGGTTCCGTCGTCGGCAGTGGCCACCACGTTGAGCTTGCGCCCGCCCTCAAAATCATCTTCCACCAAGCCGGCAATGCCTTCGATATCGATCGTTTCCCGGCCGGTAAGACCCAGGCCGGCGGCGGTGGTTCCGGGCTCGAATTCCAGGGGCAACACTCCCATGCCGATCAAATTCGACCGGTGAATACGCTCGTAGCTCTGGGTGATGACCGCCTTGATGCCCAACAGCAAAGAACCTTTGGCTGCCCAGTCGCGCGACGAGCCGGTGCCGTATTCCGTGCCTGCGATCACCACCAACGGCACTCCCTCTTCCTTATACTTCATCGCCGCGTCGTAGATCGACATCGGCTCGCCGGAAGGAATGTGCTCGGTATAACCGCCTTCGATCTCGGGCACCAACCTGTTGCGCAACCGCACGTTGGCGAAGGTGCCGCGCACCATGACCTCGTGGTTGCCGCGCCGGGATCCGTAGGAATTGAAGTCCCGGACGTGGACCCCGTGGTGGGTCAGGTACTCGCCGGCCGGGCTCTTCAGCTTGATGGCACCGGCCGGTGAGATGTGGTCGGTGGTGACCGAGTCGCCGAGGTAGGCCAAAACCCGAGCGCTCTTGATGTCTTTCGGTCTAGAAGGCTCGCGGTCCATGTCGGTGAAGAAAGTCGGCAGGCGCACATAGGTCGAATCACTTTGCCAATCAAAGGTCGAACCTTCCGGCGTCGGCAGCTGCTGCCATTGCTCGGTACCGGTGAAGACATCCTTGTACTCGCTCTCAAACATCTCCGCCTTCAAACACGCTTTCACCGCGTCGGCGATCTCAAGGTTCGTCGGCCACACGTCTTTCAGGTAGACCGGCCCGTTCTTGCCGACTCCCAACGGCTCGTTGTAGATGTCGATGTCCACCCGACCCGCTAACGCGTAGGCCACCACCAGAGGCGGAGAAGCGAGGAAGTTAGCGCGCACATCAGAGCTGATGCGACCTTCGAAGTTGCGGTTGCCGGAAAGCACCGAGGTCGCCACCAAACCGTTCTCATGGATCGCTTTGGAAATCTCGGGACGAAGCGGACCGCTATTGCCGATGCAGGTTGTGCAGCCGTAACCCACCACATGGAATTGCAGGGCCTCCAGATGAGTCATCAAATCGGCTTCTTCGAGGTATCGAGTCACCACCTTCGAGCCGGGCGCCAGGCTGGACTTGACCCAGGGGCGGGTTCGCAAGCCGAGTTCATTGGCTTTTTTGGCCACCAATCCGGCCGCCACCATGACCGATGGGTTCGAGGTATTGGTGCAGCTGGTGATCGCGGCGATGGCCACTGCCCCGTGGTCGATCTCGAAGGTCTCGCCGTCCATGGTGACCTGCACAGCGGTTTTCTCCGCCACTGCCACACCACCGCCATCGTCGGCGGCTACGGTTGAAGACACGCCCTTGAGGCTGTCGAGCTGGGCTTCGAATGTGGTGTGAACTTTGGACAGAAGGATCCGATCCTGGGGACGCTTCGGGCCGGCGAGACTCGGCTCTACGGTCGAAAGGTCCAACTCCATCACGTCGGTGTAGATCGCCTCCGGAGTCGACGCGGTGTGGAAGAGACCTTGCTCTTTCATGTACGCCTCGACCAGGGCCACCTGCTCGGCGGAGCGGTTGGTGAAGCGCATGTAGTCCAGGCTGATCTCATCGACAGGGAAGATGCCGCAGGTGGCGCCATACTCGGGAGCCATGTTGCTGATGGTGGCCCGATCAGCGAGCGGCAAGCTCTCCAGGCCAGGCCCGAAGAATTCGACGAATTTGCCGACCACTCCCCGAGCCCGCAACATTTCCACCACCCTCAGGACCAAGTCCGTGGCGGTAGCGCCTTCGGACAGACGGCCGACAATTCGGAAACCCACCACTTGCGGAATGAGCATCGAGATCGCTTGGCCGAGCATCGCCGCCTCGGCCTCAATACCGCCGACACCCCATCCCAACACGCCGATGCCGTTGATCATGGTGGTGTGAGAGTCGGTGCCGACCAGGGTGTCGGGGTAGGCGAACGGATTGTCCCCTTCGCCCGCCATTACCACCCGGGCGAGGTATTCCAGGTTGACCTGGTGCACGATACCGGTGGCCGGTGGCACGACCTTGAAATTCTTGAAAGCGCTCTGGCCCCAACGCAGGAAGGCATAGCGCTCATAGTTGCGCTCGAATTCCCGTTCCGCGTTGATGAGCAAGGCGGCCTCTTTGCCGTATTCATCCACCTGCACGGAGTGATCGATCACCAGCTCGGCAGGCTGCAGCGGATTGATTTTTTCCGGGTCTCCCCCCATGGCGACCATGGCGTCGCGCATGGCCGCTAGGTCGACCACCGCCGGAACGCCGGTGAAATCTTGCAACAAGACTCGTCCGGGCATGAAGGCGATCTCTACGCTCGGCTCCGCATTGGGATCCCAATTCGCTACCGCTTCGATATCACTGGCGGACACTGCCCCGCCGTCTTCCCGGCGCAGCAGATTTTCGAGCAGAATTCGGGTTGCAAAGGGCAACCGGGCCAAATCGAAACCTTGCGCCGCCAGGGCGGGCAGACTGGCGATGCGAAAACTGCGGTCGCCGACCTTCAATTGCTTAAGCGTAGAGAAGCTATCCTTCATTCTGGACCTCGTCTGGGGCTCACGGAGGGGCTTTGAGGGGGTGGCTCGGAGCCGTTCCGTGGTCGGAATTCATATGGAAATAGAGTCTTCGGGCAGCCGGTGTCGACACTTCGGGGTGTAACTCAGCGAGGGTGGCTCAGCTCGAGGGTGGCTCAGGGGCGTCCCGATACCCTATTCGGTGGCTCCGGAGACACGGACCTCATACACTATCGAAAAATTTGTGCTCAAGGAAGCTCACGCGGCCGTTTAAGCCGCCTTGAGCCTCATCCTGAAGCTTCATTCGACTCGACCGAGGATGGGTCGGGTCGACCTTCTATCCAAATCCGGGGCTCCGGCCCGGTGCTAGTTTCGCCCCGGACTGTTAAGATATGACGTCTATGTCAGATACGAGCACCTTCGACACACCCCTACTTCTCCTGGCCATGCCCCAGGTCCATGACCCATGCTTTCATCAAAGTGTCGTGCTCCTGGTTCGGCACGAACAAGAGGGAAGCCTGGGATTCATTGTCAATCGACCGACCGAACTCAAGATCGGAGAAATTCTCGAAGATCTAGAGCTCGAATGGGTCGGTGACGAAAATTCGCCCGCTTATTTCGGCGGCCCCGTCAATCCTGAACTCGGCACCCTCGTTTACCTCGAGCGGGAACTCGAGGACAGCGAGATGCCGGTCCAACCCCAAACCATCGGCGATCTCGACGAGCTGTCCCAGCTGCCACCAGGCTCCTGCCGCCTCTTTCTCGGTTACGCGGGTTGGGGAGAAGGCCAGCTGGAACAGGAGCTGTTGCGCAACGACTGGCTGATCGCGCCGGTCCAACGTAAGCTCATCTTCACCGACTCTCCGGACTCGGTTTGGCGCAACGCCTTCAAATCCGTGGGCGTCAATCCAGACCTGCTGGCCTCTTACAACCACGACGGCTCTGACGTGAACTGACACCCCTGAGGACTGCCGACCCATGAAGACAGCCATCGTCACCGGCGGCAGCGCCGGCATTGGTGAGGCCACGGTGCGACGACTGCACCACGACGGCTTTCGCGTGATCACCGGCGCCCGCCGGATCGACAAATTGCGGCAGATCACAGATCCGCTCACCCATGCCACGGCTTTTCCCCTCGACGTCACCTCGTCGGAGAGCATCGATCGATTCGTCGCCGACGCGCTGGCCGAAGCGGGCGACGACGGGGTAGGGGTATTGGTCAACAACGCCGGCGCAGCCCTGGGCCTCGAATCCGTGGCCGAGGCCCGGGAAGATCTGTGGCAACGCATGTTTGAGCTCAATGTGATGGGCGTGCTGCGCATGACCAAGGCCTTCTTGCCCCAATTGATCGCCTCCGGTGACGGGCACATCTTGAATGTCGGCTCGATTGCCGGATTCGAGACTTATCCCGGCGGTGGCGGATATACGGCCTCCAAACACGCGCTGCGGGCGGTAACCCGGACCTTGAGGATCGAGCTGCTCGGCCAGCCCGTTCGGGTCACAGAAGTCTCTCCGGGTTTGGTGGAAACGGAGTTCTCTTTGGTGCGTTTCGAGAATGACGCCGAACGGGCCGAGGGCGTTTATTCGGGCATGCAACCGCTCACCGGCGAGGACATCGCCGACTGCATCGCGTGGGCGGTCACCCGCCCTTCCCACGTCAACATCGACGAGATCCTGGTGCGCCCGCGGGCCCAAGCCACCGCCACCACGGTTTTCCGCGAGCCCGTTTTCCGCGAGCCGGTCTTGCAAGAGCCGAGCGACTGACCTAGGCAGGAGGAGATATGGATCCCGAAAAGATGAAAGCGGCTTATCAGCGCCTGGAATCTCTGGACGAGCGGATGAGCTACAAAATTCGGCCCAAGACCGGTTATACCCAGCCGAGCGCCGACCAGATCAACGCCCACCTCACCGATGTGGCGAATTACACCCTCGAGCTAAAAGATATTGTGCGCGAACTCATGCTGGCGTTCGCCAGCCGCAAGGCTTGAGAACTAGCTGGGGTGCTTCCTCAGAACAACTTCTGAACATTTGAACCGCCAGGCCACGGGCTGAAGCCCGAGGCTACGCAAACCTTGTCCCTGCGGAACGGCCCTGCATTTCAGCTTCCGGGCTGCCCCGAAGGGGCGAGGCATGGGTAGCCTCGGAATTTATTCCGTGGCGGGGCGGACCCTAGGTAAATCCCATCCAGAAACGCCTTCGCGTGCGTCGGCCGGATGGCCTGCCGGCCTCAAAACGGCAAAACTGACCGGGCCCTGTCAGCCGAGCCCGGACGAGCCGAAACCACCGCTTCCGCGCTCGGTTTCCGGCAACGAATCCACCATTTGCCATTCAATAGGCTCAACTCGCGCAAACACCACTTGGGCGATGCGATGGCCTCTTTCGATCACGAAAGGCTCTGGCCCATGGTTGATCAACAACACCTGAACCTCGCCTCGATAATCGCTGTCGATCGTCCCCGGACTATTGAGGACGGTGATTCCGTGACGCCGAGCCAGGCCGCTGCGCGGGCGAACCTGTGCCTCCCAACCCGGGGGCAAGGCCATGGCGAGGCCCGTGGGAATGGCCACGAACTTGCCGGGCTCCAGGGCCAGGGACGGGTCAACCGCGGCCCGTAGATCGAATCCCGCGCTGCCGCCGGACGCCCGCTCGGGCAGGGACAAACCCCGCCCATGGGGCAAGACTGAAATCAGCACCTTCATCCCTTCGACTGGATCGGCGGAGCGCCTTCTCCACGAATGTCCGGCCGGGTCGTCGCTGACGGATTGAGCTGTCCGCCGCCACCCGCGGGATTGTTCGGTTTCTGCTGCTTCGGCTCACTCGAAGGTTGAGGGGTTTGGGGCACTACACCTTCCGGCCAGTTGCCCAGAATTTCCCAGGCCAAAAACGGGGTCAGCAACGACGGATTAGCCGGGCCACCTTGTTTTTGGGTGGCATAAAGCTCAACGGTGAATTGCCACTCATTGAGATTCTCTTTGCCCAGAAATCGCAGCACCGACTCCTCAGAGGTGGCCGCGTAGACGCCCCGAATCTGAACGTTCGAGGGCGGTGCGCCGAAGGTTTCCTCGGGATTGGCGGAGAGCATCGTGCCGGGAGCCTCACCCCCACGCCCTTCGTCGTCCTCTCCAAAATCGCCGTCTGCACCAAAGCCGCCGGCCAGCTCTTGGGGCTGATTGGGTTGACCGGGTTGGCCGGGCTGCCCAGGTTGGCCGACCTTTAGACCCGCCGGCACCAAACCCCAACGACCGTCTTCACGCATGGGGTTTTCCCACAGCCGACGAATGCATCGAGGCTCGACCTCGATCAGCTCTTTGAGGCGGTTGGGATAGCGGTTGTAGCGCGCTTGGAATACGCGGATAGCCTCGGCATATTGCATGCCCCGAAAGATAAGCTCCGCTTCCTTATCCCGTTTGATCTGGTGGCTCCAAATCGGCAAGCTCGACGCGACCCAAATATTGAGCAGAGTAACCGCAATGGTCAACACCACCAGGTTATAGGCCCGGTTGGATTTGAAGGGACGGTCCGAAGCGTCTGTCCCTCCTCCAGTGGACGAGCTTCGGCGTCGCACGCTCGAAAGCAAATCCTTCAACATGGCCGGGCTACCATTCGGCGTAGGGCTGGCCGTCGATGGAATTGGCTGTCGACTTGGAGTAGACGTCGATAATTCCCGCAGCCGCGCCACCATCGATGATGTCCGTTTCGGCCGCACCGGCCTCAGCACCTTCTTGGTCGTAGATCAATCCCCAGTCGTCTGAGTCCGTGAGGGGATCGATCGGAACATTGCGCAAATAACCTTCCTCGACCAACGCGTCGAGGGAAGGGGGGTAGACCCCTTTGTCGCCATAGTGCTGGTCGATCACCTCGCGCAGGGTGCGCAAATTCGTTTTGAGCACCGCTTCCTTGGCACGTCGAGGCGTGTTGATCATGTTCGGCATGGCGATCGCCGCCAAGATGCCGATGATCGCAATCACGATGATCAGCTCCAGGAGCGTGAAACCTCGACGCGACGCAACCTTCTGGCCTAACTCTGAAGAATGGCCTGGATCCGAACAGCAGGAAATGGGGCAGGAAATCATGGATTCACCTCTGGTTCGCAGCGCTCACCACTCGGAGTAGGGAATTTCGTTGAGACCGATACCACTCGATAGAGAGTACACATCGTAGACGTTTTCCCCTCCCCACGAACTGGCATCGAAGTCGTCTTGGTAGCTGCGCATTCCCCAATCGGCTTCGCCGGTCATGGGGTCCACGGGAATTCGGCGCAAGAATCGCTGATTCTTGTCGATTTGACCCACCAGCTCGACTCCTTCCACCAACAGCTCGAGTTCGGCAGGATAACCCTCGGTGCCGAGTTCGACCGGCAGAAGCCCGGCGTCGCTGAAACGCTTGTAGTCGTCGATGGCATTGCGCATTTGGCGCAGGGCCTTTCGCAGCTCGATCTCTTTATTCCGCCGGACCGTGAATCTAGCCACCGGAAATACCACCAGCGACAGGATCGACAGCAAGGTGCAAACCACCAACAGCTCCGTCAAGCTGTAACCCGCCATTCGACGGTGTTTGCGAGTCATGTGAGTGAGGGCGGTCATTTGATGCTTCTTCGCCTTTGAAGGAAGAGCTCCGGACGATCTGTTGGCTGCGGGAGCAAAAGGCGGCCCGTGGCCGCCTTTTGCGTTCTCTATTCTTTTACGAAGCCGGCGGCCCGAGCGTTAGTTTTCTTCCTCTTCGTCGCTCTTCTTGAACGGATCGTCGAAGCCCGAAGGCGCCAGATCCACCCCTTGAGGTGCATCCTCCGCAGGCTCCTCGGAACTCTCGTCACCGGCGTCCTGTAGACCCCGGGGCAAGGAACGCAAACGCTCGCGGAGCCGCTCACGGACCCTTGACCTTGCGTCGGCATCGCCGTCGAAAGGACCTTCGACATCCGACTCGACCCGTGGGCTACCGCCCCGGAAGGTGATGTTGCTCTCCGTGCCGACCCAAATGGGCAGCAGGTCGTTGCGCTCGATGGACGCCCGGCGGATGACGTGCGGGGTCAGAGTCAGCACAATGTCGGTCCGGCGACGTTCGTTGGAAACATTGGTGAACAAGCGGCCGAGCACCGGGATGTCGGAAAGGCCGGGAATGCCGGACTCGGATTGAGATTCCTCGGCGCGGATCAAACCGGCGAGAAAGTTGGTCTCGCCGTCGCGCAGACGAATATTCGACTCGATGGTACGGGTTCCGATCACCGGCTGTTGCTGGCCACCGGATCCGGTGACGAAAGATGTGATGTCGGAAACCTCTACCTTGACCTTCAGTGACACCTCTTGATTGTGGTGAACCCGCGGCTCGAGTTCAATCTTGATGCCGACTTCCTGGTATTGAAAGGACGTCACCGGAACGATGTTGCCACCCACCGTGTTGGAAGTATTGAAGGTGGTGGTGGGAATGGGCACTCGATCACCGATCACCAGAGATGCCTTTTCGCCCTCCGTGATACGCAGCTTCGGCTGTGCCAAGGCTTGGGCGTCGCCTGCGCTCTTGAGGAAGTCGAAGAGGAAACTCGGTACCGTCAACGCCCAATTGTTTTGATTCAGATATTGCAAGTCCGAGACCCGCAGGGGAACGTTCTCGCCGCCGAGATCGAGACTGGCGCTGATGCTGTTCTCCGACAGGCTCAAACCCAGGTCTTGCAATTTATTGGTGTTGATCTGCAAGAGTTCCACGTCGACCACCACCTCGGCCTTCGCTTTGTCGTTGGCCAAGATAATCTGCTCTGCCACCTTGACCTTGTCGGCGGTATCGCGCAAAACGATGGCATTGAGCTGCTCGTTGGCGGCCACGTGTTTGGCGCCGATCAAGCTACGGACCATGGTCATCACATCCTTAACCTCGGCGTTGTCGAGGAAAAAAGTCTGAATCACTTGGTCTTCATAATTCCGTCGGTTCTGCGGTGTGTCGTCGGCGATGATGATCGAGTGCTCATCTAGGACTTTGTAGAAATGCCCCACGGTGCGCATGAGAATTTCCAGCCCGCCCTGGGCGGTCACTTCTTTCAGCTCGATCGAGATTTCTTGGTCTTTGAGCTTGGGGTCGAAGAGCACGTTGACGCCGAAGGCCTTGCCCAAAGCTCGGTAGATGTCCATCACCGACGCCGGTTTGGAGAAGATCAGATCGATCGGATCTTCGGAGCGAGGGTTCAAGATCGGCGGCTGGGCACGAGCCCCTTCGACCTCCTCCTTCATTTCAGCGATGGTCTGGATGCCCTCGCCACCCTCGGCCAACGCTCTCATCTTGTCGACGACCCGACCGAGTTCGGCCTCGGCGAATTGATTGGTGGGATCGAGCTCGATGGCCTGCCGATACTCCACCAACGCGCGCTCGAGCACACCGGCCTGGTGGAATTGCTTGCCTTTATGGACATGCTGTTGCGAAGCTTGAATCTTGGCGCGCATCAGGGCGGCGCGGTAGGCGATGTTGTCTGGATCCTGGCGTACGGCCTCCAGGTATTTGAGGACGGCTTCGTCCCATTCTCCGGTCTGTTCCGCGGCTTGGGCCTGGCGGAATAGACCTTGGGTGGCGCAACCCGACAGTAGGGCCACGAACACTAGGGCCACCAACAAAAGTGCGCCGATCCACGGCCGTGCTGGTCGTGCGTTTCGCATACTTCTCAGTCTCCTCGCTCCCTCGAGCGAATCCAAAGGACCCAGGATCAGCGCTCGCCGATCTCGATACGGGTCGTTTCGTCTTCGGGAAAATCGACGAAACGAAATTCCACCCATTGCAAGCCTATTTCGTTGACGATGAATTGGTCTTTGACCACATCTCCGTGCAACGCATTGATGATCTCTTTTCCGTCCACCAACACCGCGATTCGACGCTTTTCGGGGCCGAAAATGCCCAAGAGGTCGAAGTCTACCGGCGGGGGCCGGCGAACCGGCGGCCCGGGATCCACTACCGGAGGAGGCGGCGGTGGTGGCTTATATTCCGGCCGTGGTGGAGGAGGGGGAGGCGGCGCTACCTGTCGTTGGCCGTAGCGGAAGATATTCCGATTCGGCTCGTAGGTTGCGGCCCCGGCGCTGAGGTCCTCTAACTTAACCATCACCACAGGTTTCTTGGTGATCCGTTTGGTCTTGGCCACTCTCCGTTTGATTCTTGACTGCCCGTCTTTGCCGCTCGTCCAACCTTCCAGCGTCGGCACCACAAAACGCCAACAGAGCACCAGAAGCAAGGAGACCAGCAGAAGACTTAGTATCTTCTTTTGTTGCTCAGGGCTGCGCAGCCCTCCGCCCTGTTTCATGTCTCTTCGTCCTCTTCTGGCGCAAACTCGGATTCTGTGCCCATGCTCGGAAGTTCTTCTATCGATTCTTCTACGCTGCCGGCGTCCTCGGCATCCAAGTTATCTTCGTCGTCGGAGAATTCTCCGTCCACGGACTCTTCATCTGCCGCCTCTTCGCCCGGTAGCTCAACCGTGGGATCGAGGGCGGTACCTTCCGTGAGCACCTCATTCGCCAGCTCTAAGGACGTAGCGTTGTTCTGGGCGAACATGGTCGAGGCTCCGAAACGCAATTGGAGGCGGGCATCCCGATCCCCTTTGCCGCCGGCCAATGTCACAGACTCGAGGGTCAAGAATTGATCGGTCAGTTCCAGGAAGTTGATAAACGTCCTCAATTGATCGTAGGTACCGTCAACGGAAAAACGGATTCCCAGGCGATTGAGCTCGTAGGCATCAATTTCGCCGCCCGGATAGGAGAAGCTTCGCGGGTCCAGACCTGCCCGGCGGGCTAGGGTGCGGATTTCCCGCAAGACCCGGGTAAACCTCTCGCCCTCGGTGGCGAAGTGGTCCCGGTACAAGGTGCCTACTTGGCGGTCCTGCTCGGCGACTCGGACCAGGAATAGCTCCGCTCGCTTCACTTCTTGTCGATGGCGCTCGAGCTGCTCGGCTCTGTCGCTGTATCTGCTTTCCAATTTGTCGAGCTGCCCGGCAAAAGTCACCTGGTAATAGAAGACTCCCCCAAGGCAGAGCAAAACGAATACGAGGGGCAACCACCAGACCCAAGAGTGTTCGCGCCAGGCTCCAAATCGATCGATCATCCCACCACCTCCTCAGTGCCGACGGCCGGCTCCGTGAATTCCGGAGTCCAAAGCAAGAAATCCGGTATCCAACGGTCGAAGAGACTTCCTTGTAATTTCGGAGACGAAGAAGCGGCCGGTTGGGTCGGGATCGGCGGCGTGGTCGAACCGGATTTGGTTGACGAGGGTTGCGTCCCTGGTCGGGTCGAGCCGGACGTGTTTTGCGGCAGCGTCGGCACGAGGGTTTGTGACCTTCTCCTTGCCCGTGCTCGCGCTCGGGCTTCCTTTTCCGCCTCTTCCCGCGCCCGGGCGTCCTCAATGCTCGAAGAACTCGGAGTCGCTCCGGGAGCCACGGAAACCGTAGACGGACGGGTCACAGAGCGTGAGCCACCCGAGCGGCGGTTTCGGCGTCGAGTAGCACTCTCGATCCCCGGCTCGCCTTCTCCCTCTTCCGGAGGAAAGTCGACCTTAGCTTGGGGCTCTGCCCGTCTTACGTCCCGCGAGCGTCGACCTCTGCGCTCGTTCGACGCGCCGGCCTGTCTGTCGGAGATGCCTCTAGATCCCGTAGGGCGCAACGTCGAAGCCTGCCCTTCGGGCTCAGAGCCCGGCTCCTCAATGACGGTGACCAACTCGGGGCCGTTTCGATGCCGGGTGTCGGAGGTGGACCTGGGCGAGCCTGCAGAAGCGATCGCTTGCTCTGCGCCGGGATCGCCCTCCTCGGGTGGAGGAGCGTCCTTCTTCGGGGTCAGATAGACCACCTTCAAGTTGAAACTCACCTTGCCCGATTTGTCCTTGCTTTCCCGGGACAGATCCGGGTCTCGGAACGACCTACTTTGATATAGGCGGTCGACGAGTTCGAAGAGCGCCTCGTCGTTTCGAGCATAACCGCGAAGGGTTAAAGACACGCGGTCTCCCGAGAAGAGGGACTCATTCTCCTCCTCTTCTTCTTCCTCTTGCGAATCCTCGTCCGGGAGTTCTCCCCGTGCTCGAGCGCGCGCTTCACGGGCGGTGATCGCTCGCCTAGGGCTCGCGGAAGCTCCTATTTTCGGCTGTTTGGCCAAGCTCAAAGCAGGCTGCACCGAACCTAAATAGACGTCGATCGGCAACACTTTTTCGAGATCGTCGAAAAGCGCGCTCCACGGGAATGTGCGGGTGTGAATCAACGAATTCAGGTATCGAGCCTTGCGGTTGCGGGCCCCGAGATCGAGCCCTTTGAGCTCTTTCCACAGCTCCGCCAAGCGATCTTCTTCCTGTTGTACCTGACGGTTGAGGGATTGCAAACGTCCCTGTCCTTTGGAGGAGCCGCTGAAATGGCTGCCGTAGAGCCAGAAGTTTGCCAGAAGCAAAAGCCCTCCAAGGATCCACAAACCCGCCGCCACCCTAACGACCGGCCGACGATTGACAAAGGGTCGGCGTGAAAGATTAACCACCTTCACGTCAATACACCTCTAAGCTGGCTGCGCCGAGCAATGGCGCCATTCGCACCCAAGAAGCACCGGCCCGGCCGCGAGTGAGTTCGAAGTGCTCGAATCGCAGAGGCTCCGGCATTAGATCCAACTCCCCTTGGAGCCAACCCAACCACTGCTCTTCGAGCTCGGCCGGAGCGGCCAGAAAAACCCGCTGCAAATGGGTTTCGGGAAAGTGGCGCTCCAAGAAATTGATGGTCATCCGCAAATCCCGCAACACGGAATCCCCATAAGCTCCGCCGTCGGCGAAGGCCTTGTAGCGATAGAGCAACGGCTCTCCCGAACGGAAAAAGCTCAGAGTATACGAATCGTCGAAAACACTGATCAACGCCGCGAGTTCGTCGGGCGCCACCGTATGCTCCAGGCTCGACAATATGGCGAGCGTGGTGTTGGTGATGTGGCCCAATTCCGTCCCGACTTGGTCGAAAGCGCTTTCGAGCTGGGTCATCAACAATTCGATGGCGAAGCCCAACAACAGGCGCTTCGGCTCCTCTTGGCTCGGAAAAGGTGTTACCTCCATCGCCGAAATGCGTAAATCGTCGACCGAGAACGGCACCAACCGTTTGAGCTTCCAGGCCAGAATTTCGCGCCGATCCGCCGGATTGCGCGGCAGGTCCGAAAGCTCGGAGAACACCAACCGCATCCAGGTGTCGGGCAGCACGAGGGAGGCCATAGGCACGGGCGTGCCGATATCGGCCATCAGAGCTTCGAGCCGACTTTGGAATCCCTTGATGTCGCGCAGGGGTCCACCGAGCACGCCATTGACGAAGGTTTCGTCGGGCAGCTCGACGCTCTTTTCGACATCAAAGGCGTAACCCTGCGGCCCCAGGTGAAACGCGCCGTAGCGCAGTTCATTCTGAGCTACAGAGAACACGTGCGGGGGAGACGCGATCGGGTCGAAACCCAGGGCTCGCTCAATCCACGAAGGTAACTTTATTGATCTCACGAAGCGTCGTGACTCCCTGGAAAACTTTCTCGAGGGAAGATTCCCGCAAGAAGCTCATTCCTTCTTCTTTGGCGGCTCGCCGAATTTCGGCGGCCGGGCGGCGCGACAATATGAGTTCGCGAATCGGATCGGATAAGTGCAAAAGCTCGGTCACAGCGAGTCGGCCGTGATAGCCCGCACCATTACATTCAATGCAGCCTTTGCCTTCGTAGAACGTGGTGTCTTCGTAAGTGTCGGGGTCCAATCCGCTGTAATCCAAAAGCTCGCGGGAAAGCTGGACCGGGGCTTTGCAATGCTCACAAATCCGTCGAACGAGCCTTTGCGCCAAAATACAGTTGAGCGCGGAGACGAAATTGTACAGATCCACGTTCATATTGAGAAATCGGCCCAATACGTCGACCACGTTGTTGGCGTGAACGGTAGTAAAAACCAAGTGGCCGGTCAATGCGGATTGGATTGCAATCTGGGCTGTCTCTTCGTCTCGAATCTCACCGATCATCACTTTGTCGGGATCGTGACGAAGGATCGAGCGCAAACCGCGGGCAAAGGTCAGGCCCTTTTTCTCGTTGACGGGAACTTGCGTGATGCCTTTGAGCTGATATTCCACCGGATCTTCGATCGTGATGATCTTGTCTTCGGATGAGTTGATCTCGTTCAGACAGGCATAGAGCGTGGTGGTCTTACCGGAACCGGTAGGCCCGGTGACCAGCACCATTCCGTAGGGCTCGCGAATCGACTTATTGAGCTTGCGTTGGGTTTCTTCATCGATACCCAGAACATTCAAGCTCAAGTTGCGAAACTCCTTATTCATCGACTCTTTGTCGAGAACACGAATCACGCAATCCTCGCCGTGCACGGTCGGCAGAATCGAGACACGGAAATCGATGGTCCGGCCCCGGAGGCGTAGCCTAAAACGCCCGTCCTGAGGCACGCGCTTTTCGGAGATGTCCAGTTCCGACATCACCTTGATGCGCGAAATGATCGTCTGATGATGTTTTTTGTCGATCGCTTCCATGGCCTGGAAGAGAGCCCCATCAATGCGGTACTTGATGTTGACTTCGGTGTCGCCTGTTTCGACGTGAATGTCACTGGCGCGGCGCTCGATGGCGTTGAAGAGGGTGGAATCCACCAAGCGGATAATCGGATTTTGCTCTTCGGCGGTGATGCTCTTGATCGAGACTTCTTCGTCGTCGTCACCGTGCACCAGGGTGATTTTGAAGTCTTCGGTCGCATCTTCGAGGGCACGCTGTGCGCTGTCGGACTTTTCCAACAGCTCTCGAATGGCCGATACCGCACCGACTTTGACCTCCACCGGCTGGGCGAGCAGCATTTCGAGTTCATCGATCTTGCGCACGTCCGTGGGATCGGCCATCACCACGGTCATCCGGCCGTCGCCCTGGGACTCCGGCACGAATTGATAGCGAAGCATGACGTCGAAGGGCACCCGGCGGAAGAGGTCGCTCTGAATGCGGAAATCGAAGACGTCGACGTATTCGAGTCCGTTGGCGTCGGCGATTTCCTGCGCTTTCGCCTCTTCCTCGCGTCGCTGCTCCGCGGAAAGTCTGCGTGAACCGTTGCCCTCCGCCACACCTTCCGCTATCGGGTCTTCTTCGACGACCGCATCCAGCACGTTGGTCAGAGGCTCGTCGGGGTTGATATCGATTTCCATCGGGTTCTCGCTATGAATATCCATGGCTCACGTACCGGGCCTAGACGCTGACCTGGCTCAGGGCACCGAACATCGGCATATAAATCGACACCAAGAGAATTCCGATCAGCAGGCCCATGACGATCAACATCACCGGCTCGACTAAGGCCAGCAGGCGCTCGACCATGGTTTCAACGTGCTCGTCGAAATAATCCGCCACCGAAGACAACATTTCGTCCAAGGAGCCGGTGGCCTCACCGACCTTAACCATGTCGATCGCCATATGAGGAAAAACTTCCGTCTGCTCCAACGCCTCATTGAAGCTCGTGCCTTGACGAACTTTCTCGATCGATGGAGCGATCTGATTGCTGATGTGTTTGTTGCCCACCGCGCCATTCGCGATCTCGAAAGCCGAGACGAACGGAATGCCGCCGGCGATCAAGGTCGACAGGGAGCGGCAAAACTCGGAAAGGGAAAAATAGAGGAAGATCGTGCCGAGCAGTGGGATGTGCAGTTTCCAATAGTCGGCCACGGCTCGGCCCGACGGACTTTTGCTCCACAACTGAAGGGTAATGCCACCGACAATCACCGCGATCGCGGTGACGAGATAATAGTCTCTAAGCCAGGAAGAAACTCCCAGGGTGATCCGGGTAATCATCGGCAGCTCGGCGTCTAGGTCGCCGTAGAATTGGGCGAACATCGGCACGACATAAATGGCCATGACCACCAACATGGCGATCGACAGCAGGATCAACACCGACGGATAAACCATCGCCGAGACCACCCGCTTGCGGGCGTCCATCACCAATCGAAGATAGCGGATGAAGCGCCGAATGACCTGCTCGAGTTCACCGGAGCGCTCTCCTGCCTTGAGGGTCGAGGCGTAAAGGGGCGGAAACATATCGCCAAAGCTCGCGAACGCGTCCGACAGCTCCTCACCGGATTTCACTTTGTCGCGAATTTCGGTCAGAACTTCCTTTAAGCCAGGGTCCTCCATCCGCTCCAACATCATCTCCAGACCCTGCAACAGGGGAAGACCCGCCCGCAACAAAGCTGCCAACTCTTGGTTGAATGCCAAGAACGCCGGCATTTTCATCTTCTTGCGACGATTGGAGAAGGGCAGCTGGAGCTGTAAGAACGGCGAGCGGGGGCGCACCTCGAAGATGTGGCAACCTTGCCTCTCCAGCTCACGGCGGATGGCACCAACGTCGGTGCCTTGTTGAACCTCGGTTAGAACCCGACCGTCCGGGGTTCCATAACGACAAACGAATTGCATAGTTTTTAGAGTTCTGTCGAAATCATCAAATGGGAGGGGTCAGGGGTCACGGACCTCAGCGATCCGCCGTCGCCTTCGGAGAAACGGTTTCGCGGTGACACGAAATCGCGATCATCAAAGCTTCTTGTCGAGAATCGTCTTGGGCCAAAACCAGGGTAAACGGCTTTTCCAACCAAAGATTGAGTGTGGCGTGGAAGAGCTGGCGCGGCGGTAACCGCCGGCCCTTATTGGTTGCGGGAATCTTTTTGACGATCTTGAAATCTTCGAGCTTCAACCGGCGCCCGGCCATCACCGAGCCGAGCTTGAAGCTGACGTCGTAGCGCTCTCCCAAAGAATAGGTGACCTCGTCGCCTTCCTTCGAGCTGACCCCGGCTTTGGCCAAAACCTGGTAGTCCTCATAGCGCAGCAGATTCCGGAGCCGATTCTCCAAGTCTTCGGGCAATTCGGCCACCGCCTGCTCAGCGGGAGCACTCGGTGGAGAAATGATGCTGCGAGTTTTCGGACCTGCCCTCACCACCTGGATGTCGAGCCTCAGGTTCTCGGGTGGGCGATCGAACTCGACCAGGGTCGATTTGACCTTGGCGAGTGCGGCGACCGTATCCCGAAAGACCAGCGTGTTGCTACCGGGCTGCTCTTCAACCGTGCCCCGATTCGTCAGCTGGGGACGAATCAGCGCCATTGCGTCCTTTGCCGAGCGGTGCTGGAGGGTATGGGCATAAACCTTCAGTACCTTTCCCGGGACCTCGGCCAATGCCGTTTCCACGTTGAAGAGCGACAAGGTGCAGAGGAGCCAAAGGCCGAGCGCTGAAGTGGCTCGGCCCCGATATGCCGTCGATTGGGCTCGCTGGGCGTTCATAGGTTCAGGGGTTCTCTTCCTTCGTTTCTGAATGGCTCGAATTCGATTCGGCGAGACGGCTCGGGGGCCGCGCTACGCCGGAAGTCATGCATCTTCGTTATCCGCCGGTAGGTCACCGCCCGGGGACAAGACCACCACCAGCGAGACCCCGTCGTCTTCGATTTGCATTAGAGGGCCAACCTCCGGGGAAATGTACTCAACCAACGGCAGCTGGGCGATCTCGCTCGGCACTGGGGTCGGCCGATGGGAAGCCTGCTCCCAAGACGGGATTTCCGCCGAGTCCATGGTGACTCCGGTCAAACCGGCCACGGAGACCGCCAGGGCCAGCAAGGCGGCGATCGACCAATTCCGAGCGCGACCCGCACTCTGGTCCGCCTGGTCTCGCAGCCCGTCCGCCCGACGCATAGATTCTTGGGTCAGCCTCATGGAGGCCACCGCCTGTTTCATCGCTTCGATGTCCGCCGGCCCGGTTTCTGCTTCCGGCAAGGCGCGAAACAGCATCAGTGGATCCGCATCCACGGCGTCTTGCCATTCGTTGCGATCCTCGTCCGCTCTGGCCAACGCGGCCAACCATTCGGTGGAATCTCGCTCGGGGTGACGGTCGTGCTCGGCCGTTAGACGTTGCCAATCGATTTCGCTCATCGCGAGCCCTCCGCCCGGCGTCCGCGGGCATATTCTGGATATTTTTCGATCAGCTTTTGGCGCAGTTGCTTGCGCGCGTTGAATAAGTGGTTGCGCACCGTGGATTCTCTGCAGCCGACAATCTCGGAAACTTCTTTCGACGGCAGGCCCTCGACCTCGCGCAGCAGAAAAACCATGCGCTGTTTCTCGGTCAAGTCGGCGGACAGCTCTTGAAAGATGTCCATGATCTCGCGTTCGTGCAGGTTCGCACGGTCGCGGCGGGCGCGATCTTCAAAGCCGGTTTGAATATGCAGACGAACCGGATCGGTATTTCTCTGCTTGCTCTGGCGGGACCGCAGCTGATCGATGGCCAGATTGGTGGCGATTCGGTAGATCCAAGTGTTGGGACTCCACCGGTCATCGAATCGATCACGATGTTCCCACAGGCGGAAGAAGGTGATCTGAACGATATCCCGAGCTTCTTCGCTATCGTGAAGGATTCGGGTCACGGTGTTGACGAGGGGCCCGGTTTTGCGCTCGATCAGCTCGTCGAGGGCCAACTCATCGTCTTTTTTCAGGGCCCAGAGCAGCTCCTTATCGGTCGCTTCCCTCAGCTCGACACGGTGTCGATTGACGGAAAAGGCCAATGTCGGGCCGGAAGTTTTTGCGGCTGCGGTCGAGGTGGACATGGTGTGCTCTCTGGGTGCGTCGACTTCCGCGGTCGGCGGATCGTCGTGGATCTCTTTCGGGTCCTGCTCCGAGACCCCGTCGTCTGATGTATGCGCCATGGAATTGGCCTGCTTTCGTGGGATGTATACGGTCGCACCGTGACGAGCGTCTAAAGGCAAACCATCTTTTCCGGCTATCTCTTCCGGTGATTTCTTTCGTCGGCCGACGCCGGTCCGCGATCAGCGTAGGTGCCGATTCGGATCTCTGCAGGGCATGGCCGGAAAATAGGAGCCGCCTCGGGAGGTACGAGGATCGCTCGACAATGTCCAGGAAGCATTATACTCCCGGCTCCATGGGATTCCTCCGCGCTGTAGCTTGGTTGCTGTATCAGAGCTTCCAGATCGTATTTCTGGGGCTCTTTGGGCCTTTGCATGCCCTGCGTCGGGGGCGCAACGGCTTCCGGCACTACCTGCCGACATTGCGCGGCCGCGCGACATTAGACGCCCGCCCCAAGGCTCCCGAGCCCAGCCCCGAGACCTGTAACCCCGAGACCTGTAGCCCCGGGACCTGTAACCCCGGGACCCATAACCCCCGGACTTCACCTCAGCCGGTGTGGATCCACGCGGTTTCCGTCGGCGAGGTGGGAGTAGCCGCCACCCTCGCCGCCCGCCTGCCGGAGTCCCTGCCGCTGGTGATCACCACCATCACCCCAACCGGGCAAGCCCACGCTAATCGCCTTTTTGGCGGCAAGGCGTTTCAGGGACGGCAGGTCGACACGGCCTATCTGCCCTTCGATCTAACGCTGACCCTTCGCCGGTTCTTGCGTCGCTTTCGCCCCCGGGCAGTCATTTTGACGGAGGGAGATTATTGGCCCCTGATGCTTTCGATCTTGCGAGCACGAAACATTCCGGTCGCCGTCATCAACGGCCGCATCAGTGATCGTGCTTTTCGCCGTCAACAACGGCTCGGTCGCCTCAACGACCTTTTTTATGCCCCCGTCCACTGCTTCGGCATGCAAACGGAGCAAGACCGTCAACGTTTGATCGCTTTGGGGGCCGACGGCCCGCGAGTCCACGTGACCGGCAACCTAAAGTTCGACAGCCGGCCGCCGGCGCCACTGCCGGACCTCGAGCAGCAGCTCCTGACGCTGGCGGCGGGCCGGCCGATCTTGGTCGCCGGATCGACCATGGAAGGCGAGGACGCACTCGTGATCGAGGCCTTCGATCGAGCCGGCGGGGCCGCCAGCGCGCTGCTGGTTTTGGTGCCGCGCCACCCGGAGCGTTGGGATCGAGTCGGTCGCCTGTTGACCGAGCAAGGTCGCAACGCCGTTCGGCGCAGCGCCTTTGACCCAAACCCGCCGGACCGCGCCGACGTAGTACTGCTCGACAGCCTGGGTGAACTGGCGTCTCTTTATCGAATCGCAGCTGCTGCCTTCATCGGCGGCACCCTGGTGCCGACCGGCGGTCACAACCCCCTCGAACCGGCCCTCTTCGGCACTCCCACGGTGGTCGGACCCTCGATGTTCAATTTCCAAGAGATGGCCGATTCCTTCGACCAAGCCGATGCTTGGGGTCGAGCCGCTGACGGTGCCGAACTCGGACGGATCTGGCGCTCGTGGCTGGATCAACCCGAACTCGGAAAAGCGGTGGGTCAAAGAGCTCTGGCACTGTTGGAGACTAACCGAGGCGCTTTGGACCGCTCCCTGGCCATGCTGCTTCCTTTGGTGGAGGAGACCTGAGCCGTGTCTTCCCCGAAACTTTCGCCGCCCCCTGAGCCGAGATCCCCTTGGCAACGCTTCTATGCCGGGGTACACGGATTGCGCGCACATTACTACCGGTCCCGCGCGTTGCGGCTTCCGCGTCCAGTGATCAGCGTCGGCAATTTGCATTGGGGCGGCAGCGGAAAGACGCCGATGACCGCGGCTATCGCCACCCACCTACGCCAAAGGGGTTGGTCGCCGACGATTCTTTCGCGCGGTTACGGTAGTAAGGGAAAAGGCGTCAGGATCGTCAGCCGGGGGCAGGGTCCCTTGCTCGGTCCCCGACTGGCGGGTGACGAGCCGGTGCTGCTGGCCGGTATGTTGGACGGCGTGGCGGTGGTGGTCTGCCCCGACCGCCACCACGCGGGCCAACACGCCCTCGAGCGGCTGGATCCGGCGCCCGACATTTTCTTGCTCGACGACGGCTTCTCCCACCTTCGTCTCCACCGCGACTTGGACATCCTGGTTTTTCCCGCGTCGGACCCCTTCGCCGGCGGACGGCTGCTGCCTTCCGGACGGCTGCGCGAGCCGCTCGTTTCCAGCCGACGAGCCCATGCTGCGGTTTTGTCGGGCGCCGGCGGCGAATCCGGACTCGGCCACGACTTGGCCATGGCCCTGCGCCCCCACGGATTCGCCGGTCCGGGCTTCATTTCGCGCACGGTCAGCGAACCCGCTCGGCCGTTCGGGCCGGGGCAAATCAAACCCGGCTCGGCGGTGTTGGCGGTATCCGCCATCGCCCGTCCCGAGCGATTTCTCGACACCGTTCAGCAGCAGCGTTTTAGGATCGTCGACCATCTCTCGTTTCCGGATCATCACCGCTACTCGGACGCCGCTCTCGAGCAAATAGGTCGCGTGTTCGAGCAAAGCGGGGCCCAATGGGTGGTTACCACGGGCAAAGACCGGGTCAAGCTGCAAGGACGCCTCAAGCTGCCGGCCGCCGAGATTCCCGTGCACGCCCAGCCCGAACCCGAACTCTTTCGCTGGCTGGACCTGCGCCTGGACGAGATTCGGAAGCGCCCGTCATGAGCGAGACCAAACCGGGCACGGCGCCCGACAGCTCGGCGTCCGAAGGCTCGGCTCGAAAGCCCGTTCCTAAAGCGCGCCGGTGTTTAGTGGTGCTGCCCGCGGATCTCGGATCTGCGCTTTGGTGCTTGTCGGCCCTGGCGTCGTTGAGCACGCCTCATCGTTTGTTGGTGGTGCTCGCCACCGAGGACCAAATGGCCGTCCTGGACCCGACCTTGCTCCAATGGCGATTGCGGGACCACCCCGAACATTTGGCCGTGCCGCTGACCTTGCTCAGGGAGTCTGCCACCGGCGGCGCCTTAGCCAAGCTGCACCTCGACGAAGCCATCTTCCCAGCGCCGGACTGGAGCGATGTGGGCCTGGCGCGCAAGGCGGGCATTCGATTGCTGTGGGGTTTCCGCGGTGGGGCGGTGGGCTTTCGACTGAGCCGCCCGGTCCAAAAACCCACCCAGCCATCCCTACATCGCTCCGAGGATCTGCGGCCCCTGGTAGAAGCCATGGGTGCCGACTGGCGCCTCGGCGAACTCTACCGTCCCGAAACTTGGGGCCGGGTGGGCAAAGAACGCCTGGAAAAAGCAAAGCTCCAAGTCGGCGACAAACCCATCGTCGGTATTTACGCCGGTGGCGAAGCCGGCGCGGCTTGGCCCAGCGACCAAATCGAAGAGCTGCTCCGACTCTTGAGGCGTCAGAATCCGGACTGGCAATTCGTGATTATTTCCACCGACGCCGAACTCTGGGTTTCCGTTTTGCTGCACGAGCGGACGGGTAAAATCCATCCAGTGATCGGCCCGGACTTGAGTCTCGACGGCTTGGCCGCCGTTTTTCGCAACCTCGATCTATTCGTCAGCAGCGAGTCGGCGTTGCTCCAGCTCTGCGCGTTGGTCGGCACCCCGACCCTGGGGCTCTTCCGCAGCGACGGTCGACGACGGGCACCGAGGGGGGCCCGCCATCGTCACCTGGAGCGAAACCCCCTCAAAAGCCTGCCCGCCGACGATGTGCAAGCGGTGTGCGAAATCATGATGGCACGCAGAGAGCGCTGACTTGCGGCGGCCGGGATCGTCAGGAATCTGGGGCGATTCTTCCGATTGTGGAATTCCCGCAGCCCTATTTCTGTTATCTTTCATGAAGACTCACGGGGGCGCACCGGTTTCGACGGGTAACAGGCAGCTCCGTAGTCGCGTGCCGGATCCATCCGTTAACTGGAACAAAAACACAAAAGCCAACGATAATTTGGCCCTCGCGGCAGCTTGATCGCGCGTCTCGGTGAAGAGCCCTGATCTACGGCTCCCATCGAGGCGACACTTAAAGTAGATCAATGGGACGTGGTTGGCTCCGGGCCGCGTTCAGGATACATACCGAAGCTGGCCGAGGGGCCGGGTCGCTTTCTGCCCAAACCCCTCAGCGAGACAAAAATCGGAAAGCTACGCACGTAGAAGCTGCGGAACTGAGTTGCTCGGACGTGGGTTCGATTCCCACCGCCTCCACCATACTCTTTTCCCTTGCCAGTCTCCCTTCCCCTTTCGCGACCTTGCTTACGGTGCGCGTTTTTTCTTGTGTCCACGTGTTTTTTGACGCCTCCTTGTGATCATCGGCGCGCACAGCTCGAACAGCCTCGTGTGCCCCGTGGAGTGGACTTAGGTCTCCAACTTTGGTCTATTGTCTTCGTAGAACCCCGATCCTCTTTCCGCGGGAAAGGAAACCCCATGGCAGCTTGGCTTGCGGCGGCACACCCACGTCTCGGACTTTCACTATCGACTTTGAGTCTTACCCTGCTGGTTGCGAGCTGCGGGGGAGACTCTTCCCAAGAACAGGCCCGGTCCTCTGGGCCGCCGCCGACGGTCTCCGTGGCCGAGCCGGTGGTTCATCAGGTCACTGAATGGGAAGAGTTCACCGGCCGCCTCGCGGCGGTGGACGCGGTGGACGTGCGGGCACGGGTGAGCGGTTATTTGCAATCGGCTCACTTCGAAGAGGGGGGCACGGTGCAGAAGGGCGATCTGCTCTTCGTCGTCGATCCGCGTCCTTATGTGGCCCTGCTGACCGAGGCAGAGGCCGAGGTCACGAGCGCCAAGGTGCGCCTGGAACTTGCGCGTTCGGAACTCAACCGCGCCCAGCGTCTGTTCGAGCGACGTGCCATCTCCGAAGAGGAACTCGACACTCGCACCCAGGAAGAAAAAGAGGCGGAGGCAACCTTGGCGGCGGCCGATGCGGCGGTGGAGGCGGCACGACTCGACGTGGAGTTCACCAAGGTTCGGGCTCCCATCACCGGGCGCATCAGCAACGTCCGGGTCACCGAAGGCAACCTCATTCGCGGCGGCTCGGCCGACGCGACGGTCTTGACCACCCTGGTGTCGGTGGATCCGATCTATTTCTACTTCACCGCCGACGAGCGGGCCGTGCTCCGCTACATGCGCTGGATCGCTAAAGGGGATCGGCCGAGCGCGCGGGAGCACACCACCCAAGCGTTCCTGGAGCTGGCCGACGAACAAGGATTCCCCCATGTGGGTCTCGTGGACTTCGTCGACAACCGAATCGACGAGGCCACGGGCACCCTCCAAGTGCGCGCCGTCTTCGACAATCCAGAGGCGCTGCTCGTGCCGGGAATGTTCGGAAAGCTGACGCTACCCGGCCGCGGTCCCTTCGAGGCTCTGCTGGTGCCCGACGAAGCCATCGGCACCGACCAGGCACAGCAATTCGTGTATGTGGTCGCGACGGGAGACGACGGCAGCGCCGTCGCTCAACGGCGAACCGTGCAACCCGGCATCAAGGCCTACGGTCTGCGGGTGATCGAGTCCGGTCTCGAAACCGGTGAGCGCATTGTGGTCCGAGGCGTCCAACGGGTGCGGGCGGGCCAGCCGGTCACTGCCGAATCGATGGAGCTGGAGATTGACGCGCTGCGTGCTCCGGGGCCGCCTTCGGCGCTGGGTGCTCCGGGGACACCTTCGGCGCCACGTGCTCCAGAGCCGTCTTCGGCATCGGACAACGCCCCAAGATCCCAGGACCAGCCATGAATTTCGGACGTTTCTTTGTCGATCGGCCCCGCTTCGCCGTGGTTCTGTCGATCCTCTTCCTGATCGTCGGCGGCTTGGCCTATCTCGAACTACCGGTCACCGAATACCCGGAGGTCGCCCCGCCCAGCATCACGATCACCGCGATTTATCCCGGTGCCACGCCCGAGGTGATTGCCGACACCGTGGCGGCGCCCATCGAGCAAGCCGTCAACGGCGTCGAGGGCATGTTGTACATGACCTCGTCGTCCACCACCGACGGCCTGATGAGCTTGTCGGTGGTCTTTGCCCTCGGCACCGACCTCGACACCGCCCAAGTCCAGGTCCAAAACCGCGTGTCGTCGGCCGAACCGAGACTGCCCGAGGAAGTGCGGCGCCTCGGCGTGCAAACGGAAAAGCGCTCACCCGACTTCCTGGCGGTGGTGCATCTCCTGTCGCCCGACGACAGCCTCGACGATTTGTATATCTCAAACTATGCCCTGCTGCGCGTGTCCGACGTGCTGCAACGCATTGACGGTGTGGGCAACCTGACCGTCTTCGGCGCGCGCGAATACAGCATGCGCGTCTGGCTCGACCCCGACAAAATGGCCGAGCTCGGCCTGACCGCCGACGATGTCGTGTCGGCCCTACGCTCCCAGAACGTGCAAGTGGCCGCCGGCACCTTGGGCCAGCCGCCCATGCCCCGGGACAATGCCTTTCAACTCACCGTCAATACCCAGGGGCGTTTCCAAGAGGCAGAGCAATTCTCGGATGTGGTGGTGAAGTCGGGCAAAGACGGCCGACTGACCCGCGTCCGCGATGTGGCACGGGTCGAGCTGGGGGCGCGCGACTACGTGCGCAACAGCTATCTCAACGGCAAGCAAGCGGTGGGAATCGGCGTCTTCCAGCGCCCCGGCTCGAACGCGCTGGCCACCGCCCAAGTGCTTCGCGACACCATGGACGAACTCGCCAAGGGCTTTCCGCCCGGTCTGCAATACGAGATCGCCTACGACCCTACGCAATTCGTCGAGGAGTCGGTGAACGCGGTTTACCACACCATTTTCGAAGCTGTGGGGCTGGTGATCCTGGTCATCATCCTCTTTCTTCAGAGCTGGCGGGCGGCGATTATTCCCATTCTGGCCATTCCCGTGTCGTTGATCGGCACGTTTGCGGTCATGTCGGCAGTGGGTTTCTCTCTAAACACCCTGTCGCTTTTCGGCTTGGTGCTGGCCATCGGCATCGTGGTGGATGACGCCATCGTGGTGGTGGAGAACATCGAGCGCAACCTGGAGCTGGGCATGGACCCGGTACAGGCGTCGAAGGTGACCATGGATGAGGTGGGCACGGCGCTCATCTCCATCGCGCTGGTGCTCTCGGCGGTCTTTATTCCCGCCGCGTTCATGGGCGGCATCACCGGCCAATTCTTTCGTCAATTCGCGCTGACCATCGCTGCGGCGACGATCATCTCGGCGTTCAACTCTCTGACCCTGAGCCCGGCGCTGGGTGCGGTCTTCCTGAAACCCAAGTCCCACGCAGGGGATCAGGGCGCAGACGGCGACTCCAATTCCGGTCTCGCGGGACGTTTCTTCGCCGGCTTCAACCGACTCTTCGATCGCTCGGCGGGGGCCTACTCCCGCGGCGTCGGTAGGCTGGTGCGCACGCCTTGGGTCACGGTTTTGGTGTTCTTGCTGTTGATCGCGGCGACATTTCTGGTGATCGATCGCGTGCCCCGGGGTTTCATCCCCGACCAGGACCAGGGTTACGTGCTGATCGCCGTCGAGCTGCCCAAAGGCGCAGCATTGGGCCGCACCGACAAGGTGATGCTCGAGGCGGACACTCTGATCGCCGAGGTGGAAGGCGTTGCCGACGTCGTCACCATCGCGGGTTTCTCCGGTGCCAGCTTCTCGGCCGCGTCCAATGCCGGCCTGATGTTCGTGTTGCTCGATTCGTTCGACGAACGGCAGGTCTCGGCGTTTGAGCTGGTGCCGCAAGTGCAGCAGAAGCTGGGAGCCATCCGAGAAGCGAGCTTCTTCGTCATCCCGCCACCTCCGGTGCGGGGATTGGGTTCGGGTGGTGGCTTCAAGCTGATGCTGCAAGATCGGGGCGGCATCGGTCTCGAGCGACTGGAGGAGATCGCATGGCAATTCATCGGCCAGGCCAATGCCGACCCCAATATCGCGCGCGCCTTCACCACCTTCTCCATGTCGAACCCACGTTTCTTCGTCGATATCGACCGCACCAAAGCTCAGATCCTCGACGTGCCGCCGGCCAATATCTTCGAGACCCTGCGCGTCAATCTCGGCTCGGCCTACGTCAACGACTTCAATCTCTTTGGACGCACCTACCAAGTCACAGCGCAGGCGGACGCTCCGTTTCGACTGGAGCCCGAGGACATTGGCCGGCTGCGCACCCGCAGCCGCAATGGCGACATGGTGCCGCTCGGCTCGGTGGCGGAGATCCGACGCTCGACAGGACCCGACCGGGTCGTGCGCCACAACCTCTATCCTTCGGTTGAGATCCAAGGCGCCGGCGCGCCGGCCTTGAGCACCGGCGAGGCTATTGCCGTGATGGAAAGGCTGGCGGGCGAACACCTGCCGCCGGAACTCGGCTTCGAGTGGACCGAAATTGCCTACCAAGAAAAGTTGGAAGGCGGCTCGTCCTCCTGGCTATTGCCCCTGTCCGTGCTCTTCGTATTCCTTTTGTTGACGGCACAATACGAGAGCTGGTCGCTACCTTTCGCCATTGTGTTGATCGTGCCGCTGTCCATTCTCTTCGCGCTGCTCGGTGTGTGGAGCCGCGGCATGAGCAACAACGTGCTGACCCAAATCGGCTTTGTGGTGCTCATTGGTCTGGCCTGTAAAAACGCCATTCTCATCGTGGAATTCGCCAAGCAGCAAGAAGATCAGGGCAAGAACCGCTTCGACGCCGCCGTGGAGGCCTGTCGACTGCGTCTACGACCGATCCTGATGACGGCGTTGGCGTTCATTCTCGGCGTTGTGCCGTTGGTGATCGCCCAAGGGGCCGGCGCCGAAATCCGCCGGGTCCTGGGAACTGCCGTCTTCAGCGGCATGATCGGGGTCACCCTGGTGGGCCTCTTCCTGACACCCGTCTTCTACGTTCTGATTCGGGGATTCGTGACGCGAGGCGAACAGCCCGGTGAAACCGGTGAATTGGCTGAAAAAAAGGCCCAGGAGGCGACGGCATGATCGACCCGAGAAAACCCATGAGATTCGCGGTCCCTGCCACTGTAACTGCAACTGCAACCGTCACAGCCGTCACGGCCTTGTTGCTCGCTCTCGCGGGCTGCACCACCGTCGGGCCCGACTACGTGCGGCCGGTGCCCCAGGCGCCAGGGGGCTTTTCGGCACCGCTTTCCGAAGCGGATCAATCCGCCTCCGTGGCACCCACGGTCTTCGAGGCCGGCGCGCCGGAGATTCTGTGGTGGCAGGAACTCAACGACCCGATCCTCAACCGTCTCGTGGACCGGGCGTTGCGTGAAAATCACGACCTGAAAATTGCCCGCGCCAATGTATTACGCGCCCGGGCGCTGCTCGGCGAAAGGCGCCTGGAGCGCTACCCCATCTCAACGACGTTGGGCTCGGTGACGGAGCAGGAAGCCAGCGCCGCGACCGTCGGCACCGACCTGGCGGGCGCCTCGCGCACCTACTACTCCGTGTCGCTCGACGCCGGCTGGGAACTCGACTTTTTCGGTCGCGTACGGCGAGGCGTCGAGGCGCTGGCGGCCCAGGCCGAAGGTGCTGTGTCCAGCGAGCGCTTCGTGGCCGTCACCGTCACCGCCGAGGTCGCGCGCACCTATTTGGAGCTGCGCGGCGCCCAATATCAGCTGCAGGTGGCCGAACGGAATGCCACCAACCAACAGTCGACTTTTGAGCTTACCCAGGCGCTGCTCGAAGGCGGTCGAGGCACCGACCTCGACCTGGCACGGGCCGAGGCGCAGCTGCAGCAAACCCTGGCGGGTCTGCCCGTGCTGCGAGCTCAAATCGCCGGGGCGATCCACCGTCTAGGCGTGCTGGTGGGCGAGCCGCCCCATGCCCTGCGCGCCGAGCTCCTGCCGACGGAACCTCTTCCGAAGCTGCCCAACGAGCTCACCATCGGCGACCCGGCGGAGCTGCTGCGCCGCCGACCCGACGTGCAAACCGCCGAGCGCAGCCTGGCGACACTGACCGCGCGCATCGGCGTGCTCACCGCCGACCTCTTCCCACGGGTGACCCTAGCCGGCAGCGTCGGCTTCCTGGCCACCGACGCAGGTGACCTCTTCAGTGGTGACAGTCGACAGACGTCCATCGGGCCCTTTCTTTCCTGGGCCGCCTTCGATCTCGGACGGGTGCGTCGACGCATCGACGCGTCGGAGGCCGACGCCTTAGCAGCACTAGCCACTTACGAGCGCACCGTTCTCGACGCCCTGGAAGAAACCGAGTCCGCCCTGGTGAACTATCAGGCTAATCGCGAGCGTCGCGCCCGCTTGGCCATCGCAGCCGACGCCAGCGCCCGCGCCGCCGAGCTGGCCCGCGTGCGCTACCGCTACGGCGCCGACAGCTTCCTCAGTGTTCTCGACGCCGAACGCCGACTGCTCGAAGCCCAAGACCTACTGGCCCGCAGCGCCACCGACGCGTCGCTGGCCTACGTCGCCCTCTACAAAGCCTTGGGTGGCGGCTGGCAACAAGCGGCAAAAGACATGATTTCAACGGATCCAGAGGTCGAGGAAGCTAGGGCTCAGCCGGCTCCTAGTCCTGGCCCTTCCTGACGACAAGCCCACGGCTCAGGGCCTACGCCGGCGGGACCTCGGCGTGGGATAAAATCTCGGGATGGCACCTAATCCCCTCCATCGCTTCTCCCGACATCGATTGTGCTGCCTGCTCGCCTCGGTGGTTTTGTCCATCGCACTCTCAGGTTGCCAGGATCTCCAACCCGAGCTCGACGACTTGCGACGCGAAAATGCAAGCCTGACCGAGGAAGCAGAGCGCATCCGGTCGGAACTCAGCCAGGCCCGCTTGCAGCTGCGCCGAGCGAAAAAAGATCAGCTCAACAACGAAGACACACCCAAGGAAAACACCTTGGAAGAATCCTTCGAAGACACATTGGAAGGCGCAGTGTCATCGGACGAGGTTGAGGAGCCAACCTCCGTAGGGGAGCTATTACAGAGCTTGTCGGAGCGGGATCGCGAGATCGATCGTTTGAGCCTGCGCTTGGATGAAGCCAAGGAAGATCTCGACCGCTGTAAAAAAGCAGGGGAGCGAGCCGTGAAAGAACTCAACCGCTGCCGCAAAAGATATTAGTGAGGCCGCGAGAAAAAGCGATCGCGCTTAGCAGGCTGTGGCGGAAGTCGCGCCGGCGAGAGCAGCGAATTTTTCGTCGAATCGAGGCGTGAAAACCGCAGGCGATTCGGGAATCGTCGAGGTTTTCCAACGAAGAGTCGGCGGAAAAGGCGGGCTCGCAGCGCGATGAGACTTTTGCCACAGCCTGTTAGGCGGTCTTTAGGACGTGAAGCACAACGTTTCGCCGCAGTGGCGATGTGGTCTTGACCCCGAATGGGGTCGAATATCAAAGCCCAGGACAAGCGAAGCGCCGTCCTGGGTCGCGTGGATGATAACGCCCAAACCCCAACGGGGTTTTATAAGCAAACCCAGGGTGGCGCTTCGCTTACCCTGGGCTATGGGATTTAACCCCTTCGGGGTAAAAAGACGTTCGTTTTGGGGAGTTTTCCACGAGCCTCGAAATGTTCTGAGGAAGGGCTCTGGCTAGCTTTCGAGCAATTGTTTGGCGGTCTTCAGGTCTTCGGTTTCGTGGCCTTCTTGGAACCCGTCGTAGACCTTCTGCAGGGTTTGGCGGGCTTTGGTTCGATGCAGCTCGTCGCGCTCACGCCACAGCCTGAAGATGCTCAGGGCTGCCCGCAGCTCGGACGATTTTTCATGGCGCCACCGGGCCCGGTGCAGCGCCTTGAGGAACATCGACTCAGCTTGCTCTTCGTCGGGACTTGCCAATTGCAACGCCAGCTCGCCGCGCAAACGATAGATCTCCGCTTCCCACCAGCCTTCCCCTGACCTTTCGGTCACCTCCAACGCCTCGTCGAGGGCGGTCAGCCCGTCCTCCGGCTGCCCGATGGCACCATAGGCTTCCGCCAATTGACTGAGGAAATACGGACGGAAGAGTTCACTGCCCACGGCTCGCAGGGTGTCGAGCACTTTCTGGATCTGTGCGATGCCGGTGGCATCCCCCTGCAGGGCTTTGGCCCAGCCGCCCAGGAGCGAAGAGCAGGCGAGGAAATAGGCGAAACCTTGCTCGTTGGCCATCGCCAACGAAATTTTTGACGCGGCGGCCGTATTCTCGACCTCGTGGCGCATTTGAGAAATCCACGTGGTCAAAGTACGGGCGAAGGATCGGCTGAACGGATGGCCCAACTCGTCGGCCAGCACTTGCGCCTGATCCATGCAGGCCTTGGATTTATCCGGATATCCCAAGAGCCAAAGGGCCCAGGCTCCGTAATCCAACGAGGCGACGGTGGGATGCTGGCCCAGGTGCAGTGAACGCTCCGAAACGAGCCGTCGTGCCGGACCGTCCATGGCTTCGAAGATCTGAATGCTGCGATTGTATTGGGCCCACGCCTCGCCGGGCTCGCCGAGGAAAAGGTGCGTCGTGCCCATGGCGTAGGGGGCGAGCACCCGATAAGTCTCATCGTCTGCCGCTGCGGTTTGATCCAGGAGCTGCTTGGCGAGATCTTTGCTGGTCGGCAGCTCACCGCGCACAATGTGGTGGCGCCAAAGGCCCAACAGCACCGGCAACATATTCTTGGCGTCGGCCGCTTGTTGGCAGAGGGCCCGGGCACGACCGAAAGCCTGGCCGACCTCGGCGGCAGCGTGGCCCTTGCTCATCAAATAAGTGCCGCCGAGCTCGGTTTGTAGGCGAATTTCCTGGGTTTGACGCTCCGGCGTGATGGGCAGGGTCGCCAGCAGCCGCAAGGCTTCGGTTATTCCCTTCTCGGCGTCGGCGTTGGCACACGCATCCAGGGCTTGGCGCCCGGAGCGTTCCAAATAATCGACCGCTTTGCCCGTGGCTTCGGGATCGGCGAAATCCGCGGCCGACGACCAATGGTAGGCCAAGGCTGCGATCTTGGCGTCGTCTTGGCCGTAGATCGATTCCATCGCCACCGCTACCCGCCGGTGAATGGCCCGCTGCTGGGTGGGAGGCAGGTCAAGAACCACCGCCTCTCGCAGGCGATCGTGAGCGAACCGCCATTGCTTGCCGAACGCTTCCAGCACCGCCACATTGGAACAAGCCCTCAGCCAATCGGGAAGCAATATATCGGGATCCACCGCCTGAAGAAGCTCCGGGTCCAGCTCCCTACCGACCACCGCGGCCACTTGTAGCAGAGGCCGAGCTTGAGCAGGCACCCGGTTGAGCCGACGCTGGATGATTTTGCGAATTCCGCCGGTGGAAATATGGGCGGGCAAGCTGGCGCCGTCGACTTGGTCGAGGCGGCCCGCTTCTTCGGCCAGCGCCCTGACGACCTCGACCAAGAAAAAAACGTTACCCTCGGTCTCCCGTTGCAGAAGCTCGACCACCTCGGGGTTCTTGCCCACCGCCCCGAGCATGGATTCCGCCAGCTCGGCAATGCTCGCCGGCCCCAGGCGCTGCAGCTTGAGTTCGTCGGCTCCCGAGATCTGGTTCGGCAAGTCGGGAATTTCGTCGTCGCGGTAGCTCCCCACCAAGAGCAAAGGCATTCCGGCGATGCTCTCGTTCAAGTGGGCCAGCAGGGCGAGGCTCTCGACACCCGCCCAATGCAGATCCTCGAGAATCACCACCAGGGGATGCTGCAACCTGGAGAGCAATGCCACTACCACGCCGTGCAACCGCTTCTGGGTCGCCTGGGGATCCATGACCGGCGCCTCCGGCACTGGGCGTTCCAACAGCTCCTCGATATCGGGCACCACTGGCTTGAGCACCGACGCTTCGTTGTCGTCGGGCTCGGTGAGCAGGCAAAGCCAGCGCATGGGCTGGCGCCAAATTTGGTACGGGCTCCTGCCGGTGGAAACCCCTTGGCCGGAGATGGTGAGCGAGGCCTTCACCATGCTCAAGGTACGCAGCTCGTCCAACAGCCTGGACTTGCCGACGCCGCTCTCGCCGCCGAGCAAAACCACGCTTCCGCGATGGCTGTGGGCGTCCTCTAATTTGTCGAGCAGAATCTTGACTTCTTGATTGCGACCCACCAATCGAGCCGCCTTCAAGAAACTATCGCGCACCGCGGCATCTTCGAGAGTCACCACCAGGCGCATGGACGAGGTCAGGTCTGATACGACTTCGTTGGCGTGGCGATAGCGATCCCCGGGGTCTTTGGCCAGTAATCGCCCGATGATCGGGATTAGACGGGCATCGAAGTCGTCGGTCGACAGCACCGGCTTTTCATTCAGCGCCTTGGCCATCATCACCGGAATCGTGCCGCCGGCGTAGGGGTGGCGACCGGCGATCAGCTCATAGGCCATGACCCCCGCCGCATAGAGGTCCGACGCTTCGCTCGCGGGATGGCCGTGCAACAGCTCGGGTGCTAAATAGGGAACCGTGCCCGTGACCCCTTGGCTACCCCCCGTGATGTTGGCCACGGTTTTGGCCTGAGACTCGGAAATACCGAAATCCAGCAGCTTGACCCGATCCGCATCGACCATCACATTCGACGGTTTGATGTCTCGGTGGATGACCCCACGGCGGTGGAGATACATCAAGGCTTGCAGCATTTGAACCAATAGGCCGATTTGCTGCTTGAGGTCGAGGCCGCGACCTGCTTCCAACAGGGTCTTGGGATTCTTGACCACTTCCATGGCGTAAAACGGCCGTTGGTGATCGTCGAAGCCGTAGTCGAGCACACTGATGATGTTGGGATGACGGAGAGACGCCAGCAGGCGGAACTCCCGGGCCAAGAGCAACCGATCTTCGGAGCCGTCGGTCAAACCCATGGTGTTGACCATGAAATTTCGATCGACGTCGCCCAAAGCAATTTCCGGCGCCGTCACTTGCTTTAAGGCTACCTGCTGACCGGTAAACCGATCGTGGGCGAGATACACCGCGCCCATTCCACCGCTACCAAGTCTGTCGAGGAGCCTGTACCGTCTTCCGTACACACCAAGGCCCTTTTTGTCTGAGACACTTCGGAGAGAGGTTACGATTCTCTTCCCTCACGCCCGGTTCTGCAAGCTTTCGGAGAAACAACCCTCAAATTCCGTATAAAACTCCGCTCAGCTACACTCCTACCATGACCGAATCTCCGGAGATATTTCTGCGACGGGCTCTGCGCCTGGACCTGGAAATCGAACCTTCGAGTCGACGCATCGAACGGGTTGGAGCGGTAAGGGGCGAAGGCCCACATCGCACGACCTTTTCCCGCCGCTCCACCTCGCGCAATTCCACCTCGCGCAATTCCACCTCGCGCAATTCCACAATGTCGGTAGCCGTGCCGGCTGCGGTGATGGCGGAACTCGACCGCTTCACCGGCGACGCGGATTTCGTGCTCGGTCACAATCTTCTGCACCACGACTTGCCGGGCTTGAGAGCAGAGTGGCCGAGTTTACGCCTGCTCGGCTTGCCGGTGATCGACACCCTATATCTGTCGGCCCTCGCGTTTCCGCGCCGTCCCTATCATCGTCTGGTGAAGGACTACCGACTGGTACGTGAGTCAATCAACGATCCGGTGGCCGACGCGGAACTCGCCGGTCAGGTATTTGTGGAGTCGTGGCGCGCCTTGGCGGACCAGGAAGCGGCGGCGCCCGGATTGGTGTCGTTCTACGGCGACTGCCTGGCCGCAGACTCGACCGGCGACCGGCAAGGCTTAGCCACCGTACTCCGGGCCATCGGCACCGCAGTGAACGACCACACCGTGCCCGCCGCCGACCTCGACAGCCTTGTCGGCGACGCTGCTTGCTGCTTCGTGCTCGACCAACTCGACGAGCTGCGCCAACAGGGACTGCCCCCGGCGATGGCTTATGTGGTCGCCTGGCTGCGGGTGGCCGGGGAGGATTCGGTCCTGCCTCCGTGGGTCCGGATGCGTTTTCCCGAGATTCCCGGGCTTTTGGATCGCTTGCGACGCACCGGCGCCGCGGGTGATCCGTGCCCCAAAGGTCCCCTTTGTGTCCACTGCCAGAGCGGCTTCTCGGCGGAGGAAGAGCTGGAGCGATATTTTGGATTCACCTCCTTCCGCGACGAGCCTCGCGCCGCCGACGGAGAGTCGCTACAACGCCAGATCACCCGCCTCGGCCTGGCTCGGCGATCCCTGCTGGCGGTGCTCGCCACCGGGGCGGGAAAATCGCTTTGTTATCAGCTTCCGGCATTGGTTCACTTTCGCCGCCGGGGCCGGCTGACGATCGTCATCTCGCCCCTCCAGGCGTTGATGAAAGATCAGGTCGACAATCTCAATCAAAAAATCGGCGTCGAGCGAGCTGCGGCGCTCAACGGCCTGTTGACCCCGCCCGAGCGCGGTCGCGTTTTGGAACGGGTGCGGCTCGGCGAGATCGCGCTGCTCTATGTGGCTCCCGAGCAGTTACGCAACATGTCCTTCCGCAAAATCGTCGCCCTGCGCGAAATCGCCACCTGGGTTTACGACGAAGCCCACTGTCTTTCGAAGTGGGGCCACGACTTCAGGCCCGACTACCTCTTTGCGGCGCGTTTCATCGGTCGCCTGGCGCAAGAGCAAGGGGGTGACCCGCCGGCGATCGCTTGTTTCACCGCCACCGCCAAAAAAGACGTAGCCGCGGAAATCGTCGAGCATTTCCGTGAGGTCCTAAACCTCGACCTGGAGGTGGCCACCAGCCGGGTGGAGCGCCAAGAGCTGCGCTTCTTCGTCGAGACCATCTCGGCGGCGCGCAAGCTGCCGCGCATTGGCGAGCTGTTGCGAGAGCGCTTTGCGGAAGGCTCGGACCATGGCGAGCACGGCTCGGCCGTCATTTATTTCAGCAGCCGGAAGGCGACGGAGGAGGCCGCCCTCTTCCTGCAACAACAAGATCTCGACGCACGGGCTTTTCACGCCGGGTTGAGCCCGCCCGACAAACGTGACGTGCTCGACGCCTTCACCTCCGGCGCCCTTCGTTTCGTATGTGCCACCAACGCATTCGGCATGGGGATCGACAAGGAAGACGTGCGCCTGGTGGTGCATGCCGACGTGCCCGGCTCCCTCGAAGCGTATTTGCAAGAAGCCGGCCGCGCCGGACGGGATCGTCGGGTTTCGGATTGCGTCTTGCTCTTCGACGAAGCGGACATCGAGCGGCAATTCAAGCTCTCGGCGGCTTCGAAGCTCGACAAGGGCGATATCGAGCAGCTCTTGCGTGCCGTACGCCGTGCGGTTCGCAAACAATCGGCCGAAAAGTCCGGCAAGACGGCCGGCAAAGCCGGAAATACGGTCGCACGAGAGACAAACGGCGTGGTCGCCCTGACCATCGGTGAGCTTTTGCGGGACGAGGAGCTCGAAATCGACATCCGGCCCGACGACTGGCAGGCCGACACCCAGGTGCGAACCGCCCTGGCTTGGTTGGAGCGCGCAGGATTCATCGAGCGAGATCACAACCGCACCTGGGTCTTCCAAGGCAAAATCCAGATCCGCGACATGGAGGAAGCTCGCCGGCGGGTGCGCGCGATGCACATTCCGGCGGCCGACAAGCGGCGCTGGCTGACGATCATCAAGGCCTTGATGCAGACCCGGAACGACCGCGGTTTGACGGTCGACGAGCTGGCCCAGAGCTTCGGTTACGGCGAACCCGGCCTCGAGCCGGCCCAGGACGCCGGCCGACAGGTCATCCGCGATCTACAGGCGATGTCGAAAGCGGGCTTGATCCGCGAGGGTCTCCAGCTGACCGCCTATTTGCGCCCCAAAGGCAAAGGTAGCTCGATCTCGATTCTGGAAGCCGTCAGCCGACTGGAACGGGCCATGATCGAAGCCCTGCAAGAGGAGGATCCCGACGCCGAGCAAGGTACGCGGGTCACGCTCTCCCTGCGGCGTCTGAATCAGCGGCTCTTGGACCGTGGCGAGCACTCCAATCCTGAAACCCTGCGCGGTCTGCTCAAGAGTCTTTCGGAGGACGGCAAGGGCTTGGCGGGAAGCTATGGCAGCCTGGAATTGCGCTATCTGCGGCGCGGCCACTACTCGGCCCGACTACGCCGGGGCTGGGATTCCCTGTCGGAACTCGCCGATCGACGCCGTCAGGTGGCCAGGGTGGCTTTGGAAACCCTGCTGACCAAGACCCCCGACGGCGCCGGCGGACGTTTGTTGGTGGCCTTTTCGCTCGACGACGTGGTCTCGGCGGTGGAACGGGATTTAGTGCTCAACCCATTAATCCGCGATCCGTTGGCCGCTGCCGAGCGGGCCCTCCTGTTCTTACACGAGCATCGAGCCGTTCAGCTCCAGAACGGCTTGGCCGTTTTTCGCCAGGCCATGACGTTGAAACTACAACCCGATAAAAAAGGCCGGCGTTACACCCACGGCGACTATCAACCTCTGGCCGAGCACTACGACGAGCGCACCTTTCAGGTCCACGCCATGGCGGGTTACGCCCGGGAAGCGCTGATCCGCTTGCGCCGCGGTCTCGAGCTGGTCCACGACTACTTTGAGCACGGTCGAGAGGTTTTCGTCGCCAAATGGCTGCACGAGCAGCGCGACGACCTGCACCGGGCGACCGGTGCCGAATCCTACCGGCGGATCGTCGAGCAGCTTGGGGATCCCGAGCAAGAAGCGGTGGTCACCGCGCCGCTGGATCAGAATCTCTTGGTGCTGGCGGGCCCGGGATCCGGCAAAACTCGGGTGGTAGTCCATCGCTGCGCTTATCTGCTGCGGGTGGAGCGGGTGCCGGCCCGTTCGATCCTGGTGGTTTGCTTCAATCGCGCCGCATCCCTGGAGCTGAGGCGCAGGCTGCGCGCCCTGGTGGGCGACGACGCCATCGGCGTCACCGTTTGCACTTACCACGCCTTGGCCCTGCGGTTGACCGGCCGTAGCCTGGGGGACGGCTTCGATAGCGACGCGTTATCGACCCTCATTCCCGAGGCCGTGGCGTTGCTGGAGTCCAACGACGAAACGTCCGACGTGCCGGGTTTCACCTCCGACGAGCTGCGAGATCGCCTGCTGGCCGGCTTTCGCCACGTCTTGGTGGACGAGTATCAGGATATCGACGAGCCCCAATATCGCTTGGTGTCGGCGATCACGGGCCGCGCACGCCGACAGGAAGAAAAGCTCAGCATCCTCGCCGTGGGTGACGACGACCAAACTATCTATGGGTTCACCGGCGCCAATGTGCGCTTTATTCGCCAATTCCAAGCGGACTACGGACCACCCGAAGCCAAATCCGGCAACGATCCTGGTGAGAGCAGGGCCCAAGCCGTCCACTATTTGGTGCGTTGTTATCGATCCAGCCGCCACATCATCGCGGCGGCCAATCTTTTGATTAGCCACAATCGGGATCGGATGAAAACCGAGCACCCGATCCGAGCCGACGATCGGCGCCGCTTCGGCCCACCCGGAGAACCGGTTCGAGTCCTCAAGGTGCGCTCGGTGGAGCAACAGGCCGCGGTGGTGGTTGAGCAGCTTCGCCGGTTGGGCTTTGGGTCCAAAGACACCCTCGCCGCAGACACTGACGTTGACGCCGGCGCCGGGAGCGTGGCGGTGCTCGCCCGTCGGCACGCCATCCTCGAACCTGTCTATGCCCTCTTGAGCCAAGCTTTCCCAGAGCGTGCGCCTATCTGGGTCGGTCATCACCCCTTGCCGCCCTTGCCCCGGGTGCGCGAAATCCGTGAGCTGCTCGATTTCTTGCGCGAACATCGGCACCGTGAGCTGAGTGCGTCCGAAGTTTTCGGGGCCTCAGACGAAGAGATCTCGAATCCATGGCGGGCGTTGATTTCGGAGATCCTCGCCGAATGGATGGAAGAGACCCATGACCAACCTTGTCCGGGCACGGCCATTTTGGAATACGTTTACGAGTCCTTAGCGGAGCAGCGGCGCCGTCCCCCTTCAGGTCGCGGCCCGGTGCTGGCGACGATCCACGCCGCCAAAGGTCTGGAGTTCGATCATGTTTTTGTCGCCGACGGTGGATGGCTTCGACCAGGTTCTGAGACCGCAGCGGAGGAGGAACGGCGCCTTTATTACGTGGGCATGACCCGAGCCAAAGATCAATTGAGCTTGATGACCGGCATCGACGGACCCAATCCCCACGTGGATCTCTTGCGCGGCGCCCACGATTTCCTGGAATTCCATGCACCCGAGCCAGATGTGCCCGAAAGAGCCGTCTGGGGCCGTCGACGGGAACTGGCAGGATTAGAGGACGTATTTCTCAGCTGGGCGGGGCGCCGACCCGGCGCCACCCACGACGCCATCGCCGCGGTCGCCACCGGCGATCCGGTGACCGTCCAAACCACTGACGACGGACGTTTGGTTTGGGCCGATCCACAGGGCCATGCGATCGCTATGTTGTCCAAGCGGGGAGTCGAGCGCTGGCGTCCGCTGATCGACCAAATCGAAGAAGCTCGAATCTACGCTTGGGTCGAGCGTCGAGCCAAGGACTCCGAACCCGAGCACCGCGCTGGGCTCCGGGTTGAACGGTGGCAGGTACCCATCGTCGAGGTGATCCTCCGGCCCGTTTGAACCTCCTGCCCATGGCGGCAGGGCATGGCTCTTTTCTGACGAATCAGCGCATTTCGAGCGCCCTCGTCCGCGCCGATGACGTGCCCATGACCTCGCGGGCTTCTGTTTTCCTACCGTGGATCGATATGATCAACGTCCCCGGTGCTCCGGTGCCGGAACCCATCCACCTTCCGATCCGTTTCCCCAACTCGTGGCACGCCTCATTCTGCCCATCGCCCGAGACGTCGTTCGGACGCTTGCCGAGGCCTATTCGGAAGGCTAAAAGGAGAGGACGACATGGTCAGTCATCCCATCAAAAATCTGTTCACCGGTCTGATCGATTATGCGGGATTATTTCCGCCCGCAAAATTGGACATGGAGCCGGCGGTGATCGAATACAACCGTCAACGCAAGAGCCGAGCGTCCTGGATTCTTGCTCGCTTCATCGTGCCGGCTGCTCGCCTTCAGGAACTCGAGTCCGCCATGAAGAAACACAAGGACGACGAGGGGCTGTGGCCCCTGTCGGTCTTGGTGGGCGGAGATTTGACGGTCGCCAGGGATCGAATCGACGCCTTCAATGCCCGCAACGCACACCAAGCCAAGGCCGAAGCGGTCGAATACAAACCCTCCTCCGCCGACGACGTAGGGGCGGCGGCAAGCATTCTCGACGGCTTGGAGGTCTTCTACGAGGTCGACCATCGCGAGGATCCGACCCAGATGTTTCGGGCGATCAAAAAGGTCGGCGGGCGAGCCAAAATTCGCACCGGCGGCGTGACCCAAGACGCCTTCCCCAGCCCGCAGGAGATATCCCGCTTCATCCGCGGTGCGCGCATGACCGGCATCCCCTTCAAAGCCACCGCCGGCTTGCATCATCCGCTGCGCGGTGAATATCGCTTAACCTACGAAAACGACGCACCGTCGGGCACCATGCACGGTTTCCTCAACGTCTTTCTGACCGCCGCATTTGTGCATCACGCCGAGCTGCCGACGGAAATGGTCGAGGAGCTGCTGAAAGAGAAAGCCGGTGGGGTCTTTGAATTTTCCACCGTCGGCGTCGCCTGGAGGGGTCACCGGCTGACCGCCGATGAGCTGGCGGAGGCCCGTCGAGAGCTGGCCTTTTCCTACGGCTCGTGCTCCTTCCAAGAGCCCGTCGACGACCTGCGCGCCCTGCGCCTGCTTTAGAGCACTGGATACTTAGAACACTAGATATTTGGAGCACTGAATATTTAGAGCACTGGATATATCGACCAAGCTGAGACTTCAGCCCCATAGATCCCAAGAACCCTTGCGCATCTGCGCATGCCCATAGAAAGAGATGACTCCATGACCGTTCACGTCAATGAAACCCACGACCCCTCCCTGCAGAGCTGGGTCGAAAGCGCTAACGCCGCCGACACCGACTTCCCGATTCAAAACCTGCCGTTCGGCGTGTTCAAAACTGCCGATCTCGAAGCCGAACGGGTCGGCGTGGCGATCGGTGATCAAATCGTCGATGTGTTGGCCAGCCGCGACGCCGGGGCTTTCGACCAAGCCGGCGACGAAGCAGCTACGGCGGCCCAGGCCTGTGCGGGCCCCACCCTCAACTCCTTGATGGCCCTCACCCCGGCCCATTGGTCGGCCCTACGCCGCGCCCTGCAAGCGGCGCTGGTCCAGGGCTCAGATCTTCGCGACAAGGTCGCTCTGGTGTCCATGGCGAACGCCGAGATGTGCCTGCCGGTCGACATCGGCGACTACACCGACTTCTATTGCTCGATTTACCACGCCACCAACGTCGGCAAGCTGTTCAGGCCCGACAACCCCTTGCTGCCGAATTACAAGCACATCCCGATCGGTTACCACGGCCGGGCTTCGTCGGTGGTTCTGTCGGGCACCCCGGTGCAACGCCCCAAGGGTCAGGTCAAACCGCCCACCGAGGACGCGCCGTCCTACGTGCCGTCGCGCCTGCTCGACTACGAACTCGAGGTGGGGTTTTTCACCGGCACGGGCAATGAGCTGGGCGAATCGGTGCCGCTCGACGAGTCGGACGCACGCATTTTCGGCTTCTGCTTGGTAAATGATTGGTCGGCCCGCGATGTCCAAGGTTGGGAATACCAACCCCTCGGACCGTTCTTGGCCAAGAGCTTCATCACCTCGATCGCCCCCTGGGTGGTGACCAACGAGGCCCTGGCTCCGTTCCGCATTCCCTCGTTCGAGCGCCCGGAAGGGGATCCACAACCCTTACCTCACCTCGATTCCGAGCAGAATCGCCGTTTGGGCGGTGTGGACATGCAGCTCGAGGTGCACCTGCTGACCGAAAAAATGCGCAGCCAAGGCGAGCAGCCGTTCAAGCTCTCGACCGGCAATTTCAAACACATGTATTGGACCGCCGCGCAGATGATGGCCCATCACAGCTCCAATGGCTGCAACCTGCGACCCGGCGATCTGATGGCCAGCGGCACGGTGTCGGGACCGACTCCGGAAAGCCGTGGCTGTCTGCTCGAAATCACCCGCCGAGGCGCGGAGCCCGTCGACCTGCCCAACGGCGAGCAACGCAAATTCCTGCAAGACGGCGATGAGCTGATCCTCACCGGTTGGTGTGAGAAGGAAGGGGCGAAACGCATTGGTCTCGGCCATTGCACTGGCGTGGTTGTGCCCGCCAAATAATCGCCTTTCATTTCATCCCTTCGTTCTTGGAACGTTCTTGGAATTGGATCGAGCATGAAAACCATCGAGCCCGTCTGGAGCCCGTCGCCGGAGCGCGTGGAGCGTTCCAACATGAATCGCTTTGTGCGCGGGCTGTCCGCTGAGGTGTTGTCCGCCGAGGTGTTGTCCGCCGAGGTGTTGTCCGCCGAGGCGCCGAGCATCAACTCCTATGAGGACCTCTATGAGTGGTCCGTGACGGACGCTCCAGCGTTTTGGCACCAAATTTGGGAATTTTGCGACGTGATTTGCTCGCGACCGTCGGATACGACGGTTGTGGGTTTCGATCGCATGCCCGGGGCTCGATGGTTTCCGGACGCTCGTTTGAGCTTTGCCGAGAATTTGCTGCGCTTTCGCGACGATCGCGACGCGCTGATCTCGTGGAATGAAAACGGCCGCCAAAGCCGTTGGACCTACGCCGAACTCTACGACGAGGTATCCCGTCTAGCACAGGCGATGCGGACTCTCGGCATCCAACCCGGGGACCGCGTTGTCGGTTTCATGCCCAACCTGCCGCAAACCGTGATCGCCATGTTGGCGGCGTCGAGCTTGGGCGCGGTTTGGTCGTCGTGCTCGCCGGATTTCGGCACCAAGGGCGTGCTCGATCGTTTCGGTCAGATCGAGCCGAAGGTTCTCTTCACCGCCGACGCCTACCTCTTCAGCGGCAAGGTCCACAATTGCCTCGAACGGGTCGCCGAGGTGGCGGCGCAGATCGAATCCCTGGAACGAATCGTGGTGGTGCCCTACCAACACCCGGATCCCGACCTGTCGTTCTCCGAGCTGGCGGTCCCCTGGGCGGACTTCCTGGCACCTTTTGCAGCGGCTGAGATCGATTTCGTCCAGCTGCCCTTCGACCATCCGCTCTACATCATGTATTCGTCGGGCACGACAGGTTTGCCCAAATGCATGGTGCACAGTGCGGGCGGCACGTTGTTGCAACACCTCAAGGAGCTGGTGCTGCACACGGACCTCACCCGCGACGACCGCATTTTCTACTTCACCACCTGCGGTTGGATGATGTGGAATTGGCTGGTGTCGAGCCTGGCGGTGGGCTCGACGGTGCTGCTCTACGACGGCTCACCCATGAAGCCGAAGGTCGACATCCTCTTCGACTTGGCCCAAGAGGAAGGCATGACTGTTTTCGGCACCAGCGCCAAATACCTCGCCCTGGTGGAAAAAGAGGGGGTGCGACCCAAAACCACCCACGATCTGAGCCGGATCCGCGCGGTCTTGTCCACCGGCTCACCCCTGGCGCCGGAAAGCTACGACTACGTCTACGATCAAATCGGTGACGATTTGCAGCTGTCCTCGATTTCCGGTGGAACGGATCTGATCTCCTGCTTCGCCCTGGGCAACCCCATCCGGCCCGTTTATCGGGGTGAGCTGCAAACCCGTGGCTTGGGCATGAAGGTGGAGGTCTTCAACGACCAGGGCCGGCCGATCGTCGGCGACAAGGGCGAGCTGGTCTGCACCCGACCTTTCCCGTCGATGCCGATAGGGTTCTGGAACGATGCCGACGGGTCGAAATATCACCAAGCCTACTTCGATGTGTTTCCCAACATCTGGCGCCACGGCGACTGGGCCGAGATCACCCCGCGCGGTGGCATGATCATCTACGGCAGGTCGGACGCCACCCTCAATCCGGGTGGAGTGCGCATCGGCACCGCCGAGATCTACCGTCAGGTGGAGCAAATCGAGGAGGTGGTGGAGAGCTTGGTGGTCGGCCAGCAATGGCAGGACGACGTGCGCATCGTGCTTTTCGTTCGCCTGCGGAAGGGCGTCACGCTCACCGACGAGCTTCAGGATCGAATCCGCAAACAGGTGCGCGCCAACGCCTCACCCCACCACGTGCCCAAACGCATCGTGGCAGTCGCGGACATCCCTCGCACCCGCTCCGGAAAAATCACCGAGCTGGCCGTGCGCTCGATCATCCACGGTCGGGCGGTGAAAAACGCCGAAGCATTGGCCAATCCCGAAGCCCTGGAGCTGTACCGCGATCTACCCGAGTTGCAAGTCTGAGAACCTGCGGTCTGCGGATGCGTCAGACGATGCGTCAGACGCGAGTCCCGGGTAAATTCGAGGCAGGGTCGGAGCCGGCACTTTCAGCACCTTGCCCTTGCCGGATCTTCTGCTCAACCCGGTGGGCCAAGGTGGAGATCAATTTCACTTGGTCGAGGGTGTTCAGCTTGAGGGCTTCGGCCAGAACGTATTCGAGAGTCGCCATAGCCGGATATTACTAGAGAGCACATTTTCTTGCCCGACACTAAATGCGGGCCAAGGGTTCGCTCAACCACAAGACGCCGGGGGCGGATCGACCGTGTCGAGTTCCGTCCACGGGCCGCAGCGCAAAATCCGCCACGCCCCCAATCGTACTCCTTTGGCGAAGCCACACCGTCGCACCGCCTGCTCGGTATATTGGCTACAGGTGGGGTGGAAGCGACACTTCACCCCCATGCTCGGCATGGCTCGGGAGAGCGTCGCCTGGTAGGCATCGACGGCCAGCAAAAACCCCCGTGCGGTCAGTTGCCGCTCGGGGGCTCTCGAAAGGTCGAATAGCAAGGCCGAAACCACCAGCGCAACGACACCTATCCAGCGCCACTTCTTGAATTTCTGCCGACTCACCTCAGACCTAAAGCTCAGGACAGGCTCAGAATTGGTCGGCGAACTCGCTGAGACCGGGAATGAGCAGGCGTCCACCTTGGGTCGCTTTGACAATGCAGGCGATGTGCAGAACCACCTGGGCTACGAAGAAAGCGATGAAGGCGAAACAGCCGAAACATGCAAAGGGTCCGATGACCGCGGTGGCAGCCCATGAAAACACATTGAGCATGATGACCACCAAGATCTCAGCTCCCAACAGCACCAAACCGTGCTTGGCGTGCCACTGCACCTCGGAATCGTTCTTCTCCATCAGAAACGGGATCAAGGCCAATAGCCAGAGGTAGGAGAGCACGTACCAAAGGGTTCGGTTCTCGCTCACGGCGCCACCCCCTGGAGGAGGCGCTGCCCCGTAGGGTGGAGGTGGAGCTGCCCCGCTCGGTGGCGGCGGAGGTGCCGCATCTCCGGGCGGAGGGGGAGGCGGGGCCTCATTCGAACCGGGTGGAACCTGCGAACCGGGTGGAACCTGATTTTCGTCGCCGTCGCTCATAGAGGAGCTCCTTTAGCTGCATTCTAGGGTTGCCGTCAGTCTATCTCAGTGACTCTCACCACAAGTCACGCAAAACCTGGACGGTTTGGGACAAGGCAGAGTTCCGTCCGCATTTGGCCTTCGTCGATTTCCCCCACTCGGGGTACCTACCATTTCTAGAAATGGTAGGTACCTTCTAGAAAAAGAGGTTCACGGGCTCTCAACTCAAGTTTCTAGTTCCTCATACCCTCAAAAATGGACGTAAGACCTCTTTCCAAGACGCACCTCCCCCTAGTCGGACGAATCGTCCGACGCCACCCGGATTTCAAAGGTTCTCAAAGCCGAGTCGGGGCGCTTCCGGCAGAGCCTACCGACTCAAAGGCCTCGTCACGGTCGACCTCGGCTCGTGGCATGCACGGTTTCAAGGCTAAAAGGGACGAATGGGAGAGCGGGCGGAAAAGTGCCCTCGGGGAAGGTCACGTTCCGCATCCCCGAGCGCAACTTTTCCGACGCCTCACGGAAACATCGAATCACCTCACTCCAAATCTCGACCATGGCACGCAGGACTGCTGGGTCTCGGGCATGGAATCGCGGTTTCGGAGACTTCTCAACATGATCCGGTCGACGTTCCGGATCTTCGGTCAAGATCTTCGCGACACCCAGGCTGGTCTTCCCGAGGTGCTCACGTTCAAGGGCTGCCTTTCGGTCGATGTCTTCCACCAAACCCGCGACGGCATTTCGCCATTGCGCTTCCGGAAGGTGCTGCCAACAAGGAATCGGGGAGATCACGACCCGTTCCTCAGACGCAAATTTTGCGCTGTCGACCCCCGCTTCGCCCCGGCGGACGCGTGCGTTGTATTCAGCGGTGCGATCGATCCACTGCCCGACCATTTCCTCGCCTTCAATGGTTGGCATCGAGCTGTGGACGCCCGGCCATTCTTTGACGGTATCGGTCAAAAATTCTTTGGGCCCGTGACCGAGAATATATCTAAGCACACGGACTTGATCGGCTTCTTCTTCGGAAACGGGGGTCAAATGGTAACGATCGTTGGAGAAGCTTCCTGTCCACCCTCGGATGCGTTTGCCTATTTCTTTGGCGATATTGGTCTTCAGGAAACACATAAAAGCTGCCATTTGGGCGCTGTCTCTCGGTCGCAGCAAATAGTGGACGTGCGAGGACATGACGACCACGGCGCAGATGGTCATGTCGTATTTCTTTTGCGCTCGTCCGAGAATTCCGAGAAACAGCTGATTGACCTCGTTCGAGGGTCTCAGAAACTTTCGATTCTGAAACGTGACGTCCGTCACATGCTGCAGGCTGTTGGGTGGGATGTACCTTGGGTTGTGTCCCATATTCTTACCTCCAAAGCGTTAGTGATTACCGCGAGATAGATCTGCGGTCTTTCACTAATACCTAGACGCAAGAAAACGCGCCGATTCTGCACAACGGGAATTTTTTCCCAATCGCGGTGTCGCCCATTTCCTACGGCAGCCCAGCGGATGCGCCGGCCACCGCCGTCTCAGCGCAAACCCGGCGGACGCAAATGCATGAGATCACCGATCGCCAATGGAATACGGCTCCAAAACGGCTCTCCGAGTTCGGCGCCCACCAGCTGGCCGAAGTGACGCGCTCGCCCTTCAACGGATAGAGCGAACTCGCGGCTGGCGATTTTGGTTTGGGGTTCGTCACGGGTGGTTGCGCCGGCTCGGTAGAGCTGGCTGCCGTAGCAGGCTAGAGCTTCAATCTTCTTCTCCCAGGCCGAACTCACATCGACCACAAAGCTGGGCTCAAAGACCGCGTCATGCTGCATGTAGGAAAAAACCACGCCTGGCCGATGGGGCTCGGGCCCCTTGCCCTCGGCTCGACGTCGCAAGCCGGCGTAAAAACACGCGTTTTTCACCAAGCGATAGGCGCGTCCATGATCCGGGTGACGATCTTCGGGGGCTGGACCGAGCACGATTTCCGGACGCCACAGCCTCAACTGTTTGATCAACGAATCCTCCTCGTCTTCGCCGGTCCGCAGGCTTCCGTCTCCACAGTCGAGGAAGATCACGGTGACGGCGCCCAACGCCTCGGCCGCAGCTTGGGCTTCGGCCTCGCGCTCTAACGCGGTGCCCCGGGTTCCCGCCTCACCTCGGGTGAGGTGCAGGATTCCGACCCTCTTGCCCTGTTGGGCGAGCAAGCCGACGGTGCCGCCACAACCTAGCTCTACGTCATCGGGATGGGCACCGATAGCCAGGACGTCCAACGGCTCGGGCAGATTTGCTTCTTTGGACCGGCTCATCATTCGCGACCCCAAAACACCACGTCGAGCTTTCGCGATTCGAGCCGCATGCTCAAAAAAATCGCGTCCACCAACTCCGGTCCGTAACGCACCCATAACCACGCAGTAGAAAGGCTGCGTTCTTGCAGGCCGTCCGGTTGAAGCGCGTAGCTCAGCTGTTCCACCCGACGCGCCCAGGTTTCGTGGGTTCTGGTCACCGCGGCTTCCACCCGTGCGGTGAAATTGTCGAGACCGCGCACAATTTGATCACGGGTTTTTTGCAGTGGTTTCTCAAGGCTCTTGTCCAACTCCAGCACCGGTTCTTCGAGCTCGGCAAGGATGGCCAACAACCGCTCCCGAATCGGGGTGACGAAGTCGTTGCCGAATCGGTCGGCGACGATCGACTGAACGTTGCTGTCAAAAAGCTCTTCTAGGGGCAATTGCAGCTCCTCGAGCCGATCCGCTTGTCGGCGATCGATCGCCAACACTTGGGGACGCAGGGTGGTCCAGGTTCGATCGATTCCCAGAATCCGGTAGGCGGCCCTGGCCTGGGTCATGTAGGAAAGCTCCGACGGACCCATGAGCTGGAGCGACGAGCCGAGCACCACGTCTTGGATGGCGGGCCGAGCCAAGACCCCCGGGCTGATGCAAGAAGGATTTTCTTCGAGCAGCGCCAAAAGTTCACTGACCGGGGCCTCATAATCGTCGAGACCGCGCAGACCGTAAGTTGCTTCGCCTCGCCATTCGATTCGCCGCCGTTCCTGCTGATGAACCAAAAAGAGTGGACTGACCCCGGGCTGAGGAGTGACCTGGGGTGTATATCCCCGTGCTTCGAGCAGCTTCTCGACCTCTTGATAGGCCCTATCGAGCTCGAAGCGTTGTTCGATCAGGGTGCGTAAATAGGGCTTTTGGGCCTGCTTCAAGGCGGGCAACTGGGAATCTAAGAAGAGCGGCGCACGGTCACCCAACACCGCCGCCATGAGCCGGCAGAAGGCCTCTCCGAAACAGGCCTGCGGACCGTAGCACTCGCGCACGGTCGCCAGACGCTGTTCAGCCGGGCCGCCGGGGGTGAGCGCTTGCAGCCGTTCGAGGATCGACTCGATGCCGGGACCCAGGACTCGGTCGCCGATCGGTTTGAGCGGCTCCCTATCTTCACCCAGGGTCAGCTGTTCCGGCTTGGTGCCCAAGAATGTGGTGCGCCCGATCTCGTCCCAGTCGTGATCCTCGGTGGCAACCCAATAGACGGCGACCGCCTTGCGTCCCGCGGCTTCCAAAGCCTCGGCGTAAGCGACCCCGGCGACCATTTTCGACAGGCTGAGCAAGGGTCCGCCGAGAATCCCCGGCTGCTGACCTGTGACCACGACGCAGGTCTCTGGATCCGCCAACTTGGCCGCCAACTCGGCTGCTCGGGACACCCCATAACTCAGATTCACGGTCTCCAGCGCGGCCGCCAAAGCCCTTCGATCGGTGGGGGACGGTTCTCCGGGAAGCTCCCCCGGGGACAAGAAGCGCAGCGGCTGAAGAAGGTCCAGGTCTTTCGAGTTCAAAAAAGCCGTCGGCAGGGGAGGCAGCCTTCCCGACGCGACGAGATCCACCTCAAAGAGGTTCGGTTCAGAGCGGTTTGTGGCCGACGAGGATGAGGCGATCGCTTTCACGGTGGTAAGGCTCTCCGTTGAAGTTGCCATAGAGGGAATCTACTTCGAGGCCCGCCCAGCGAGCACCGATGGTGACCTCGGCGCGATCGTAGGCCCGAACGCTTTCGAGGTAGGTGGAGGATCGACCGTCCAGACTCTCCAACCGCATACGTTTGTTGATCCTTCGAGTTGCCTCGTCGTACCAACGCTCGATGTGGATGCGCCGGCCATTTTTTTCCTGGATTTCCTTTGTCTGGAGTTCGGCCAGCACCTTGTCCTTGTTCAAGAAGTCGATCATGAAGCGGCCCTGGGGTCGCAGCAGGCGGGCCAGCTCCTCGAGCACCCGGAAATTTTCCCGCTCGCGCTCGAAGTACCCGAAAGACGTGAA
>CBDUGP010000006.1:0-191591 GCA_965366625.1 uncultured bacterium | reverse complement strand
CCGACGGTGCCGGCCCCGGCGACATCGTCGAATGCGGCATCGACGATCTGTCGATTTGTGAGAACTGATCGTTTGAGCTGATCGCTTAAGCGATTGCCTTGAGTGAGCCGATCCCGTGCTAGTCCGGGGTCGGCTCAATTTTTGAATCGGTGCCTTAGCAACCCCTCGGAGGTTTCTCCGGGGGGTTTCTTCGTATCCGGTCGTGGTTGGACCCGCGGGTCGGTGGAGCGAAATTCGACATCCAATCGGTGTCCGTGGGCGAAAGCTCAAGGGAAAGCGAACGACGGCCGACTGGCTGTTTCACCGGAGGTTCCATGCGACCCACTAATTCGAATCCGCAGCCTAAAAGTTCAAATCTACGATCCAATCCTTCAGGTCTGTCCCATTATTCAGGTCTATCCAATTATTCAGGTCTAAAGGTGTCGGTGCTCGCCGGGCTGCTTTTGGTCAGCACCGGGTGTGCTTCTTCAAATAGCCCTCTTCCGACCGTGGATCAGGTCGATCTCGATCGATTCATGGGGGCTTGGTATGTGGTCGGTTTGATCCCCAATCAAATCGAAAAAAACGCCTATGAGTCCGTCGAAAGTTATGCTTGGCGGCCGGACGGGAAAATCGCCATCACCTATGAATACCGGAAAGGCAGCTTCCAAGGGCCCAAGAAAAGACTGAATATGGTCGCCCGGGTGGTGGAAGGGCAGGGCGGAGCCGAGTGGCGAGTGAGGCCGTTCTGGCCGGTGTCCCTAAAGTATTTGGTGACCGACCTCGCGGACGACTATCGATATACAGTGGTAGCCCATCCCTCTCGAAACTATGCTTGGATCATGGCTCGGGAGAAAACGATGAAGGATCGGGACTGGGACCAAGTTTTGGCTCGCCTGAGCAAGCAAGGATTCGAACTCGACCGAATCGTTCGAGTGCCGCAGATTCCTCCAGAGGGTTGAGCTTTCAAGGGGGCAGTAAAGACTAGGAGTACAGGGAATGGTACACGGTTGAGCAATTCGGCAAAGATTCTGGTGACCGGGGCCGGAGGCAAGACCGGCCAAGCGGTTTTGTCGGCTTTGAAACATCGCGGTTTGCCATGCGTCGCTTGGGTGCGACGGCCCGAGCAAGTGGAGCACGCGTTGGCTCGGGGTGCCGTTGCTGCGCGGGTCGTGGATTTTGGCCAACCCCAGAGCTTTGCTTCTGCATTGGAAGGGGCGGACGGTGTGTACCATATTTGTCCAAATATGCATGCCGATGAGGTGTCGATCGCTGCCGGTCTCATGGAGGCCGCTTCCTTGAATGGTGTCGAGCGATTCGTGCTTCATTCCGTATTACATCCTCAAATCGAAGCCATGCCCCACCATTGGCGAAAAATGAGGGTGGAGGAACAACTCCTGGCCTCTGGGTTGCCTTACGCGTTGATCCAGCCGAGCGCTTACCTTCAGAACCTCCTGCCCTATTGGCACTCGGCCCGTGAACGAGGTTTCTTTGAGCTTCCGTATTCCATCGATGCACCGATTTCCGTGGTCGATCTCCGGGATGTGGCGACGGCGGTGGGCGAGGTCCTGGCCGATTCCGGAACCACTTTCGGCACCTACGAGTTGTCGGGCTGGGCTCGAAGTCATCGTGAGGTGGCCCGGGTCTTTTCAGTCGCCCTGGGACGGTCGGTCGAGGCGCGTCAGATTCCCACGGAGCGCTGGGCAGAATCTGCTCTCGCGTCGGGATTGCGGCAGGGGCAAGTCGACGACTTGATCTCCATGTTCGACTACTACGACCGTCATGGATTCGTCGGTAATCCCAAGGTGCTCGAAACCCTGCTGGGACGGCAAGCCTTGGGCCTCGAACATTATGTGGAATGGCTCATGGGGTAAGCCGCGTCGAGAATATCGATGCGCGCCGTTCGGCACGAAGGAGCGACGCCGGGCGTGAGAGCTGGACGGAATCTTGTTAATCTCCGCCAATGTATGAGCTGAATCGATTTTTGACGGCGGGACTGGCCTCTCCTTTGGGTTTGCTGACGGGCTGCGCTCTCATTCTTTTCCTATCCGCTTCTTGTGCCGGGCGACCGGACTCAACGACGGTGTCGCCCCCTGGGCCGGGGAGCCAGGGTGGGGAGGCGCAGGCCGGAGCTGACGCTCCCATCGAGGCGGCGGAGCGTAGCTTCGTGATTCTTTCGATCAACGATGTCTATCGCCTGGAAGGTATTGACGGCGGTAGTCGAGGCGGACTGGCCAGAGTTGCGACCCTGCGGCGGCAGTTGGAGGAAGAAGATCCCGACTTGCTCTTCCTCCACGCCGGCGATTTCCTATTCCCGTCCCTCTTGTCGAATACTTTCAAGGGTCGGCAGATGGTCGACACCCTGAATCGACTCGACGGCGCCGAGCACGTTTTTGACGAGCGGACCGTGGTGGTCTTTGGAAACCATGAATTCGATCGCAACGGCGCGGCGGGTGTCGAGCTGCTCAATCGCCGCCTCGGAGAGTCTGAGTTTCGCTGGTTGCACTCCAATATCCAATTCAAGAAGGATCCAGAGACCGGCCTGCCGAGCATTGTGGGGCAGGGCTTGGCGGAGCAGATTCTGGTGGAATCCGGCGGGGTGAAGGTGGGTCTCTTCGGTTTGACCCTGAGCGATGAATTTCCCGATTACGTGGAATCCTTCTCCGATCCCGTCGAAACCGCGCGTCGCCAGGTCAAGGAGCTGCGCGCTCGAGGCGCTGAGGTCGTGGTGGCCTTGACCCATCAAAGTATGGACACGGATCTTGCGCTGCTGAATACCCTCGGCGCGCAAGGTCCCGATCTTGTGATCGGCGGGCACGAGCACCAGCAGCAACACAAGCAGGCGGCGGGCCGTTGGGTGTTGAAGGCAGATGCCGACGCAGTCACCGCGTGGATCGTGCGCGTGACCGTGGACCCCGACGGACGGATCCGGGTCGACAAACGCCTCGAAGCCCTCGGACCTATCGATCCTGAGCCGAATGCGCAGCTGATGGATCGGATCGAGTATTGGCGCACTTACCACGGAGAACTTTTCTGTGGTGCCATGGATCCACCCAGGCAACCGGATTGCCTCGATGAGCAGATTGGTTTGAGTCGAACCAAGCTAATTGCGGAAGAACTCGAAATTCGAAAATTCGAAACCAACTTGGGCAATTGGATTTTGGATCAGGCTCTGGAAGCCTTCTCTGATCAGGGAGCGCAGCTCGCGCTAATGAATTCCGGTGGACTGCGCCTCAATCAAAACCTGCCGCCAGGACCGTTGCTGCTGCGCCACATCAAGGAGCTGTTACCGTTTGCGGCTGAGATGTCGATGGTCGACATCACTGGCGCGACCTTGTTGGAGGCCGTTCAACACGCGGTTTCGCAATGGCCGGGCAATGGACACTTCCTACAAATCTCCGGTTTTGCGTTTCGCCATGACCCGTCGGTGGAGGATGGTGCAGTTCGGGATCTGACCCTGTTGACGGGCGATGGTCCTCGGCTGGTCTCACCGGACGAAACGCTCCGGGTGGTGGTCAACGATTTTCTGCTGAACGTCGACCGCGGACAGGACGGTTTCACCATGTTGAGGCCGGATCATCGGGTGACGGGCTCACCGAGGGTCAAGCTCGAAGAGCTGTTGCTCCAAGGATTGGCCGCTGCCGGTGAGCAGGGAATTGAACCTCGGGTGGAAGGTCGTATCTGCGTGCAAGCAGTACGGGAAGGACCTTGCCTCGCGCTGACCGACGAGTGACTCGATTGGGAGTCTTGCGGGATAAGATGCCGCGACCCTGAGCGGCATAATCGTAACCCGATGGAGGAGAAGCCATGCCCGAGCCGGACAAAGGACGCGAAGCCTATTGGAAAAAGAATAGGAGGTTGATTGCCTTCTTGTTGGCGATCTGGGCCCTGGTCTCCTACGGCTTTGCCATCTTGATACCCCTGAATTTTGACATCGGCCGGTTGCCGGCCAATTTTTGGTGGGCTCAACAGGGCTCGATGTTCGTCTTCGTCTTGCTGATCTTCGTCTACGCCTGGCGAATGGACGCGATCGATCGTGAATTCGACGTTCACGAGGAGGAGTGATGGACTTTAGCCCTACGGAGCTTTGGACGCTCGCGTTTGTGGTTTTGACTTTCGGCGCCTACCTGTACATCGGCTATACCAATCGGGTTCGCGATACCAAGGGTTTCTTCGTCGCCGGCCAAGGGGTCCCGCCGATCTTCAACGGCATGGCGACCGCCGCCGATTGGATGTCGGCGGCGTCGTTCATTTCCATGGCGGGTTTGATTTCGTTCATGGGTTACGACGGCGCCGTTTACCTCATGGGCTGGACCGGGGGTTACGTGTTGCTCGCCCTCTTGTTGGCACCTTACCTGCGCAAATTCGGAAAATACACCGTGCCCGACTTCGTCGGTGATCGGTATTACTCCCAAACGGCGCGTCTGGTGGCTGCGATCTGCGCAGTTTTCGTTTCCCTCACCTACGTCGCCGGCCAGATGCGTGGTGTGGGCGTGGTGTTCTCCCGCTTTTTGGGGGTATCGATCACCGGCGGCGTTTTGATCGGCATGACGGTGGTGGCCTTCTTCGCGGTGCTCGGGGGCATGAAAGGCATCACTTGGACCCAAGTGGTCCAATATTCCGTGTTGATCGTGGCGTTCTTGATTCCGTCCGTGGCGATTTCTACCAAGCTGACGGGTAATCCTATCCCCCAGCTGTCCTTCACTTTTTCCGACATCACCGCCAAGCTCAATCAGATTCAAATCGACCTCGGGTTTACGGAATATACGGCCCCTTTCCAGAGCAAGACTCAGCTCGACGTCCTGTGCATTACCCTGGCGCTGATGGTCGGCACCGCCGGTCTTCCCCACGTGATTGTGCGTTTCTACACCGTGCCGAGCGTACGCGCCGCCCGCTATTCGGCCGGTTGGGCTTTGCTTTTCATCGCTTTGCTGTACACCACCGCCCCGGCGCTCGCGGCCTTCGCCCGCTACAACTTGATCGATTCCTTGCATGACACACCGATCGAGGAGGCGCGATCATTGGAATGGGTGAGCAGCTGGGAAGCCACGGGGCTGTTGGGGCTCGAAGATAAAAACGGAGACGGTCGCTTACAGCTGAGCCCGGACGCCGAAGCCAACGAAATTCAAATCGATCGCGACATCATTGTGCTGTCGACCCCGGAAGTGGCGGGTCTCGCCCCGTGGGTCATCGCGTTGGTGGCGGCGGGTGGTTTGGCGGCCGCCCTTTCCACCGCAGCGGGTTTGATGTTGGTGATTTCTAGCTCGCTGTCCCACGATATCTACGCCAAGCTGATTCACCCCGGAGCGTCGGAAAAGGAACGACTCTTCGTCGGCAGGGTGATGATTTTCTTGGCGGTTTGCGTGGCCGGCTATTTCGGCATCAATCCACCCGGTTTTGTCGCAGAGGTGGTCGCTTTTGCTTTCGGATTGGCTGCGGCGAGCTTCTTTCCGGTCATTCTGCTGGGCATTTTCGACAAGCGGGCCAATCGGGAAGGGGCGATCGCGGGCATGTTGGTGGGCATTGGTTTCACCAGCTTCTACATCATTGGTAATCGATTTTTTGGCATGCAGCCGTTCCTCTTCGGCATCAGCGCCCAAGGCATCGGGACGGTGGGCATGTTGTTGAATTTGGTGACGACACTCGTGATCTCGCGCTTGACCCCAGCGCCGCCGGAGGAAATCCAAGAGCTGGTGGAATCCGTTCGCGTGCCCCGGGGTGCGGGGGGAGCGTCGGCCCATTGACGCAGCCGGCGGAAGAGCGTCCGGCGAATTTGATCGAATAGGAGACGGTTGTGAAGACGATTCAGCGGACGGGTGGGTACTTTTTATGGATGGCCTTGCTTTTTATTCCCTGCGTATTGGCCTTCGCCGCGGAAGGGCCCGAGTGGCAGGGGTTTCGAGGTGGATCGAGCGCCCAGGCAGGGGTCTTGCCCGAGAGCTTCAGCCTGGTGACCGAGTGGCATCGCGAGCTGGGCGCGGGATATTCGAGCGTGGCGGTGGCCGGAGACCGGTTGATCACCCTCTTCACCTCGGGGGCGGACGATGTACTGGCCGGCTTTTCTGCCGGTGACGGCAAGGAGATATGGCGTCTGAAGCTGGCGGATAAATACGTCGGGCACGAGGGTTCCGACGACGGCCCATTGGCTTCACCGATGATCGACGGTGATCGCGTTTATGCCCTCGGTCCGAAGGGGCAGCTGGTCGCCGCCAAGCTGACCGACGGCACCGAGTTGTGGCGAGTTCAGCTGGACGAGTCGAATTCAACCCTGCCTTATTACGGATACACCGCCTCGCCATTGCCAGTGGGCGAGTTGGTGGTCGTATTGACCGGCGGCGAAGGCAGAGCCATTTCCGCTTTTGATCGAAAGAACGGCGAACTCAAATGGTCGGTGGGCAACGACTCGGTGACCTATCAGTCGCCGATCGTCGCTGAGCTGGGTGGGCAGCGGCAAATCGTTGCAGTGACCGATCATCGGGCTTTTGGCCTAGAGCCCTCGACCGGCCGAGAGCTTTGGAGCCTCGGCCATAGCACCGGCTCGGCCGGCCAAGAGTCCGCCCATCCGACGCTCGTCGATCCCGACCATCTGCTGATCAACTTACAAAGCGAGTCTCTTTTGCTTAAGGTTCAGCCGAGCGGCGAAAAACAGGCAGTAAAAGAAGTGTGGCGGAGCCGTGTGTTTGCCAATTCGCTGGTGCTGCCGGTAGTTTTTGATGGCAGAATTTTTGGGTTCACCGGCCGAATTCTGTCGGCGGTGGATCCCTCCAACGGCGAGATCGCTTGGCGTACAAGGGCCGTTCAGGCTCTCAACTTGAGCCTGGTAGACGGACGCCTGGTAATGGTCACCAACGATGGGTTTTTGGTCGTTGCCAAGGCCGGCAAAGAACAATATGAGGAAGTCACTCGATTGAAGGTCTTTGAACGCGGGGATTACGCCGATCCAGCTTTTGCCGACGGTTTGTTTTTCATCCGAAACCAAAGCCGGCTGGCGGCAATCCGAGTGGACGACAGCCCCAAGCCGGTTGAAGAGCCTGACCATGACGTTTCCGACAATCGGCAGCACTCGGCCCACTGAGAACCGGCAGGCGATACCTGGAGATTAGATATGAGTACGGCGTCCGAAGCCCTCGAACGATTGAAGCAAGGCAATAAACGTTTCGTCACTGAATCGCCAAAATTGGCCAATGTTGCGGATCGCCGCGAGGAGTTGGTGGCCGAGCAGAGTCCATTCGCCATCATTTTGGGCTGCTCGGATTCTCGGGTTCCAGCGGAGCTGGTCTTCGATCAGGGATTGGGAGATCTCTTTGTGATTCGAGTTGCGGGCAATATCGTGGCCCCATCCCAAGTCGGCAGTGTGGAATTCGCGGCCGAGAGCTTCGGCACCCGATTGGTGGTGGTTTTGGGACACTCCCGATGTGGTGCGATTATCGCCACTTTGAATGAACTCGACCGGCCGTCCGAGGTGCGGTCGCCCAATCTACGCTCAATCGTCGACCGTGTGCGACCCGCGGTTGAGCCCCTCTTGGAAAGCGGTTTGAAACAAGACCGTCAGTCTCTGGTCAAACAGGCGGTTCGAGCCAATATCAGGGCGTCGGCGAACCATCTTCGTCACGGCTCGGCCTTGCTCGAAGCGTTGATTCAGGATGACGGGTTGCGGGTCGTCGGTGCCGAATATTCCCTAGATACCGGCAAGGTGGAGTTCTTCGACGGATTGGACGATCTTTAGCGGGCTCGAAGTACTACGGTTTCTGCAATAGATCCGCGGCGGTGCTTTGGATTAGCTCCCAGGCCTGTTCGACGTGCCGCGCCTCGGTCTGCCATTGGCCGATCGACATTCGAAGGGTATAGGTCTCGGCCAATTTTGTATGGGTGAGGTAGATGCGGCCGTCCTGATTGAGGCGTTGCACCAAGCGCTCGTTGAACGCGTTTCCGGCCTTGTGGCGGAAGCAAACGAGATTGAGCCGGCGAGGTACCACCAGCTCGAAGCCTTCACTTTCGGTGACCCAACCCTCGAATGCTTCGGCCAGTCGCACGTGCTCGCGGACCAAGCTCGCCAATCCTCGACGTCCATGCTGTCGAATCACCATCCAGAGCTTCAAGGCGCGGAATCGGCGTCCAAGGGAGACCTGCCAATCCCGGTAGTCGATGACCTGGCCGCTGGTAGTGGCTTGGTTGCGCAGGTATTCGGGCAAAATGCTCAGGGCGTTCAGCAAAGCCTGAGCGTCGTCGACAAAAAAGGCGTTGCAATCGAAATTGGTGAACATCCACTTGTGGGGATTGAACGTGTAGCTGTCGGCCTTCTCCACGCCCCGGTGCATGGATCGAAGCTCCGGACACAAGGCCGCGGTCCCCGCCATCGCGGCATCCACATGTAACCAGAGACCCTGGGTTCGGCAAATCTCGGCGATCTCGGGAATTGGATCGATCGCCATCGACGAGGTGGTGCCCACCGCAGCGCACACGAAGAAGGGTTTGAGGCCGTCAGCGAGATCCTTCCCGACCGCCTGGGCCAGCGCTTCCGGATCCATGGCAAAATTCTCGTCGACCTCAATTTTGCGCAGCCTCTGTCTACCGATGCCGGCGATTAAGCAGGCTTTCTCGATCGATGAATGGGCTTGGCTGGACGAATAGGCGACGAGGTCGCCCGCTGCTCCAAGCTCATTGCTCTGACCGTCGGTTGCTCGTTCGCGGGCCGCGAGTAGGGCGCAAAGGGTGGCGCTAGAGGCCGAGTCTTGAATAACCCCACCTCCCTTGCCTTGCGATCGGAATTTGTCGGGTAGTGCCAGCAAGTCCACCAACCAGTCCATCACATGGGATTCAAGCTCTGTGCATGCTGGGCTGGTGGCCCACAACATGCCTTGAACACCAAGCCCAGCGGAAAGCATCTCGCCGAGGATCGAGGTCGGGGAGCTATTGGTAGGAAAATAGGCGAAGAAATTCGGAGACTGCCAATGGGTGATGCCGGGCATGATCACGCGGTCTAAGTCATCCATCACTTGTTGGAACGGTTCCGGATCCTCCGGCGGAGTTTTGGGTAGGCCGGCGCGAATGTCGCCGGGTTCCACTTGCGAAAGGACGGGTTTGGACTCGACGTCGTCGAGATATCGGGCGATCCAATCCACTACCTGATGTCCATATTCGCGGAATTCGTCCGAGGTCAAATGGGTCATGGAAGCTCCGAGGTGCCCGGCCGTAGAGAAGTCCGGGGCGATGGGGTAGATGGTCAGGGCGGCCCAGCTGAATTCGAAAGCCGCTGATGCCCGGCGCGTCTCATTTCGAGCCGGCGCTGCGGGCTCAAAGTATAACGGCGCCGATCTAGCGGTGGGCACCGGTATTCGAAAGAGAAGATTTCGGGGATTCCGGCAGGTCTAAACGGAACAATTTTTGAGGATTTTCGCCCGGGTAGCTGGGGGTTGAGAAGCCTCAAACCCCTAATTTAGAGCGAGGTTGTTGCATGATGCCAAATCCGCACGTACCGACCATTTGACCTGCCGTCCCGGCTTGTGTCAGCTCGGCTACCAGGCAGTTTTGATTTTGTCATCATTTTATCACCATCGCTTTCTCTTCTTGACGCCGTCTTAACGTGCTCCTAAACTCGACTTATTCCTATGATGTTGTCGCGTCTTTTCGCGACACAGAACGAACGAGCTTCCGGATCCTCCACGACGAGGTGTGCCGTTTTGGCACCTCTTGGGTGGCCATGGAAGGTCGGACTATGACGTAAGGAGCTCCGAAATGATCCGAGAAGAGACTCTCAGGCTAGGGTTCGTCCTGGTGTTGGCCGCCCTACTCTTGAGCGTGCCGACGTTTGCCCAGGAGCAAACCGGTTCCGTGAGCGGAACGGTAATGGATGCGGATGGGGGTGCCATCCCCGGCGTGTCGGTGACTATTACCGGTCCCAGTTTCTCCAAGACGGTCGTGACCAACGCGAAAGGCTTCTACCGTATTCCCGCACTCCAACCTGGAACCTACAGTGTGGCGGCCGAACTCGACGGCTTCCAGAAATCTGAGTACAGCAAAGTGCGCGTCAGCCTCGGTGGCCGATTGGAGCTCGACTTCACGGTCCACCCCGACACGGTCAAAGAAGTCATCGAAGTGACCGCAGAGGCACCGATCATCAGCCTCCGAGCCAGCGATACCTCGGCGGTGATCAGCAAGGAGTGGGTCGACAAGCTTCCGACCGGCCGTGATTTCACCGACGTGGTGTCCCAAGTTGCGGGTGCCAGCGATGAGGACGACCTGCTGGGCGGTATCTCGATCGACGGCGCGAGCGGCGCTGAGAATCGATTCATCGTCGACGGTATGGACACCACCAACCTCCAAGAGGGGACCTCCGAAAAGACCCTGATTACCGACTTCCTCGAAGAAGTGCAGGTCAAGGCCAGTGGTTATACCGCTGAATTTGGTGGTTCCACGGGCGGTGTGATCAGCGCGGTCACGAAGTCCGGCAGCAACCAATTCAAGGGTGAGGTTCACGGTTATTACGAGGACAGCGGTCTGCCCGGTGAGGAGCGTGACGTCAATTCCGGTGACGGTCGCCCCGAGACCCTGCAGCTGAATCCAGACACGGGCAATGTGGAATATGCGCTCTTTGACGCAGACGATTTCACCCGCACCGAGCCTGGTTTTTCTCTCGGCGGTCCAATCTACAAAGACAAAGTTTGGTTCTTCCTCGGTTATTCGCCTGCAACTTGGGACGTCACCCGGGTTGTGGACTACGGTGACGGAGAGGTCAATACCTTCGAGCGCACCACCGATAACGACTACGGCACCGCCAACGTCAGCGCGAGCCTGGGTAGCTTCTTCATCAAGTTTTCCGGCAATGTCAGCGATAGCTTCCGAGACAACGACCTGCCGTCTCGCAACGGCACGGGCTCTTCGGATCCTGCGGACTACAACGTCGACCGCGATCAGCCGAACCGTAGCTTCTCTCTGAATACGGACTGGCTGGTCAGCTACAACACCAGCATCAATCTGCGCGCGGGCCATTTTGAGTACGATACCCAAGACACGGGCTTTTACACCGGAATCTGGTACGGGTTCTCGACCTCCAGCCGGGTGCCAACGGATATCTTCCCGGACTTCCCGGCGAATTTGAATGTGCCCCTCGGCAGCGTGTCACCCGCCAACACCGGAACCGATCACGATTTCTTCGAGCGGGATTTCCTCACCGGCGACGTCACTTTCTACACCGACGGTTGGGGCGGCGAGCACGAGATCAAGGTCGGTGGCTTGTGGGAAGAGATCGGCAATGATGTGTTGACCGGTTATACCAACACCCGCTTACTCTTCTACTGGGGACGCTCCCTTCCCGACCTGACCGGTGAATCACGTTCGGGCCCGTTCGGTTACTATCGAGTTCTGCAGATTGCTACCCAGGGTGAAGTTTCGGCCCAAAACTCTGCCCTCTATGTGCAAGACAGCTGGCGGCCGAATAGCCGATTGACCGTAAACATCGGTTTGCGCGCCGAAAAAGAGCGGATTCCGTCCTTTGCGGCCAGCTCGAGCATCCCACCGACCGCCATCGGCTTTGACTACGACGACAAGATCGCCCCTCGTTTGGGTCTCGCCTATGACCTGAAAGGCGATGGACGTTGGAAGCTCTACGGTTCCTACGGCACCTTCTACGACAACACCAAGCTGGAAATGCCCCGCGGCTCCTTCGGCGCCGACAAATGGGTGGATTTCTTCTTTGGCCTGGATACATTCGACTGGCCGTCGATTGTCGCCAACTGCCAAATCCAAGAGAACTCGATCGAAGCGGGTCCGCCTCCGGGTTGCCCGGGTGAGTTCCTCTTCGCTGCGGATCGTCGTCATCCGTCGAACGATCCCAACGACTCGACCATTGATCCGAACCTGAAACCGATGGAGTCCAACGAAATCACCATTGGTCTTGAGCATATGTTGAGCCCGAAAATCGCTATCGGCGCTCGCTATGTGCACAAAGAGCTGGTTCGGACCATCGAGGATGTGGGTGTGCTCGACCCCGCGATCGGCGAGGTATTCTTCATCGCCAATCCGGGTGAAGGTGTGGCGTCCGATATCCTCGGCCCCAATTTCCCCAACCAGCCGAAGGCCGAGCGTGAATATGATGGTCTGACCCTCACGTTCCGCAAGAACTTCAGCAACCAATGGGGTCTCAACGCCAGCTACACCTACAGCAGGTTGTACGGTAACTACTCCGGTCTCGCCAGCTCCGACGAAGACGGTCGTCTTTCCCCGAACGTCAATCGCTTCTTCGACGGGCTGCAATCGAGCTTCGACGCCAACGGCAACGCCGTTTACGGCCGGTTGGCTTCGGATCGTCCCCACCAATTCAAGATGCAATTCATCTACGAAACCCCGTGGGGTTCGATTGTCGGAGTTGATCAGCGGATTGCCTCGGGAACGCCGGTTACCACCGAATATGACGTGGCTCCTGGCCTGCCGTTCTTCCCGTACGGTCGTGGCGATCAGGGCCGTACACCCACTCTGACCCAAACCGACCTCTACTTGGCTCACGAGTTCCCGGTTGGCGCGGATAAGGGTTTGGAGATCAGCCTGAGCATCTTCAACCTTTTCGACGAAGATACCGAGGTCGATATCTACAACAGTGGGGTCCTGTCGGACCTGCCGTTGTCCGACACGGAGTTCTTCGCCGGCTTTGATCCGGAGCAGGTGATCAACAGCGAGAACGTGCCCCGTGATCCGCGCTTCGGCTTGGCCGAAGAGTTCCAGAGAGCTCGGTCGGTACGCCTCGGAATCCATTTCCGCTTCGATTGATCGAAGCCGCTCGAAAGAGCAGGAAGCTTATGGGGGAGCGGTCTTCGGACCCTCCCCCTTTTCTCGTTCTTGAGAACTCCAAGTTTCGCCGATTTACCTTTCTCGGCTGTCGAGCCGAGGTAGCTGGGCCGAGCCGTGATATTTTGGACGGCCATGGAAATGAATCGGGAGCAGATGGAGGCGGTGGTGGTGAGCCTACTCGGACCCTATTTGGGCGAGTCGATGGCCCGCGCCTCGGTCCTAGGCCATTGCCGAAATCTTTCCATTGAAGGGCCGACTGTGGGAACGGCGCAGATGGAGCGGCTGGTGGAGCAACTGCGCAAAGGAATGATGATCTTTGTCGGCGCCGAAAAAGCGGAGGCGTTGGCGACAGCCCTCCGACGGCAGCTCCATTTAGGAGAATCGTCTGATGCTTAGGCTGTCTACCACTTCGCAACGAATGTTGACGTGGGCGCTATTTGCCACCATGGCAGTCGGAGTGTCTGTCATCGTCGCGGCGGCCCTAGGGTGGGGAGGCTTAGAGGCGGATCATGGAGCGGCCCTAACAATAGTCGCCCTTTCCAAGTGGATGGTCTTGCTGCTCGGAGGGGTGGCCGGTACCGCTTGCGCCTTACGTTTGACCCGACGTTCGTGGCGGCTCATGGCGGCAGGTTTTTGGTTTTTTGCCGCGGGCCAGTCGGTCTTGGTTTATTTTCAATTGGTTCGCCATCAACCGATCCCCTTTCCGTCGCCGGCGGACATCTTTTTCCTTGCGGGCGTGCTGCTACTGGCTGCGGCCCTAGCGGCGTTTCTGTTGGAACTCTCGCGCTCCGGATTTCCGATCGAACTCGGCGGCCGTCTTCCCTGGATCTCTGCGCTCGTCGTAGGTGCCGGAGCCTTGGTTTCCTGGACCATGCTTCGACCTCTCCTTCCGGTTGAAGTCTTCGAGGTCAAGACCGTTCTGAGCTTGCTGTATCCCATCACCGACCTTCTCTTATTGGTGCCGGTGGTGGCTTTGCAACAGGTAACCCTACAATTTCGCGGTGGTGAGGTCTGGCGAGTGTGGACGACCATCCTGATCGGTTTTGGTCTTTTCTTGTTGGGTGATCTCTCGTTTGCCCTCTACCTGGAAGACCCTTCGCGCTGGCTGGCCGCGATAGTCGACGGGTGTTATCTGCTGGGATACGGATTGATTTCGAGGGCTTTTGTGTTGCAGCTCGGTATCCTGGATTAATCGAGGCGACAGGCTCGACTCACGAACGCCCCCGGGGATCGAATAGAACTACGGTTCCACCGATCGTGTCTTGAACAGTTCGTCCGTTGCGATCCCAAAATACCTGCAAGAAACCAAGCAATCCTGTGGCCAGGCCTGCGGCATAACCCGCGAAGCGCTCAAATGAGGTCCAAAGGGTGACGGGCCTGCCGTCCAATCGTGCGACTCTGAGCCGAAAGAGCCATTTGCCGGGGGTACGGCCTGCGGCAAGAGCCAGGAAGAGGGTGAAGTAGAGGCCTCCCCAGCCCAGGCTCAAGCCCAAATCCGAAGCGGCCGCTTGAAAAATGTGTTTCAGCGAAGGGTTGTCGATCTCATCTTGCAGCTGGCGATTTTGGGCTGCGATCACCGAAAGCTCCCGAGCCAAACGGACGCGAGTCGCTTTGGCGGCCTGGAGCTCCGGGCCCGCCGCCCAGGTTTGGAGATTGGCTCTAGCTGACTCTACCGTCATGAGCTTCTGGGCTCCTTCACCTTCGCCTTCACCTTTGAGACCTCGAATTTGCTCGTTGAGCAGGGCGATGGTTTCTTCGGTGCTCAGCTCTGTCGGTCCATTTGCCCTAGAGTCCAGGTCCACTCGGACGCCATAGAATCCAAGGGTTTCGGCAAGATGCCCCTCACTGAAATCGCTTTCGAACCCGGCTTCTAGAAGTTCAGCGGCCAGCTTCTGGGATTCCGGATCGCCGCTGCTCATGGCTTCGCCGAAGCTTTTCCAGTCCACGTTGCTGGAGTAGTACTCGGGCCCGTCCCAGGTGAGGGTCAGAACCACGAGGAAAACAAAACCTGCGGCGCCGACCCCGCCCAGTCTCCTGATCCACCGACGCCAACCTGGTGTACCGCCGCGTGTGATGGCCCAGAAAGTTGCGATGGCGGTTAGCGTTGAAAAGGTAAGACTGCCGGTCTGGGTGAGCGCGGCGATCAGGATCAGATCCATCAGGAGCGCCCCTGCACGTCGCCATGGGCTGGCCAGTGGGAGCCCTCGCAGGGTGGGGTCGATTTGAAACTCCGAAGGATCGAAGGTCTTGGTTGTTGAGTTTTCACTCATTTTGAGCCAACTCCTCGCAGTGTTTCCTTTTGCTGCCATAGACGGCTCCTTTGCTCGGCCGAGCATACCTGACCCGGGCAAGGACCAACGAGTGCATGAACGTTCCTTGTGAAGTCCAAACAGAGAAATGGGATAATCAAATAAATCAGATGAATTACACCATAATGTTATCCCTATCCTTGGGTGTTGGACTGGCCGGAGTGTCTAGCAGGAAAGCCTGATCGACGTCCGGGCTCATTGATTCCGATAGGTCGGCCAGAGCCGATCAGGAGATGGTTATGAAAAAGCATTTGTGGTTGATGGCGGCGGTATTCTTAATCGGCGGGCTCTGTGGTTTCGCCTCCTCGGCCTGGGCGGAGAATCGAGGGCCCAGCGGTGAGGAATCGGTTTGGGTGACCATGGGAGAAGATGTCTTTTCCCAGCTCGTCAAACATCCCGAGGTCCTTTCGGACCCCATGCCGACCAAAGCCATGGCCTCGGATTCCGGCGTGGTAGTGACCCGATTCCTGAACCGAGATCTTCTACGGATTTCGCGCTTTGTACACGCTAAAGCCAATCGGTGTGCAGGTTTTGTCGTTCACAATTCATTCGAGGAAGCGGTTCAGACCCTGGAGAGCGCACGGCGCGGCTCCTACAAAGCGTTGACCAAGAGCTTCACCGTGGACCAACAGACCTTGGTCAATCAGCTTCTCCCGGACGTCACCTCGAGCAACATCTACGACACGATCGAGCACCTTTCGACGCAATATAACAACCGGTACTACCTCAACAGCACCGGCGAGCAGTCGGCCCTTTGGATTCGCGACCTGTGGCAACAATACGCGGGCGCGAGGTCGGATGTTACGGTCACGACTTACAGCCATAGCGGTTACATTCAGCCGTCGGTCATTCTTACGATCCAAGGCGCGACTTTGCCCAATGAGGTGGTGGTCTTGGGTGGGCATTTGGACTCGATCAAATCCGGCGCGACCAATACGGATCCGGCCACGGTTGCCCCGGGCGCCGACGACAATGCTTCCGGAATCGCGGCTCTGAGCGAGGCAATTCGGGTCTTGATGGCCAATGGGGTGGTACCCGACCGCACAATCAAATTCATGGGTTATGCGGCCGAAGAGGTCGGATTGCGGGGCTCGGGTGATATCGCCCAGGATCACCAGGATGCCGGCACCAATGTCATTTCAGTGCTGCAGCTGGATATGACCGGTTTCAACGGTTCGGTGCAAGACATCGCGTTGATCGACGATTACACCAACGCCGAGCTCAGCGCGTTCGTGGGCAACCTGGTAGACACGTATCAGCCGACCTTGCAATGGACCTATTCCACCTGTGGTTATGGCTGCTCGGATCACGCGTCCTGGCACAATCGGGGATATCCCGCAGCGATGCCTTTCGAGGCACGATTCGGTGACCACAACTCGGCCATCCACACCAGCAACGACACCTTGCAGACCTTGGGCAATACCGCCGACCATGCGGTCAAATTTTCTAAGCTGGCGGTCTCCTTCGCGGTCGAAACCGCCATGGCCGCCTGCTCGCCGCCCGCCGTGGCCGACGCGGGGCCCGACGTGATGGTGAACGAGGGCAACTCGGTGTTGATCGGCACCCCGGCGCAGGCCGGTAACAGCTATAGCTGGTCCCCTGGCGGCGCCACCACGGCTCAGGTTTCCGTGTCTCCCACGTCCACCACGACCTACACCGTGACCTCGACGACCTCTTGCGGCAGCGCCCAGGATTCGACCACGGTGACCGTGATTCCGGCCGGCAGCAACGGGCCGCAGACCGCCGCGTTCGACGTGGGGTTGGGAGTCCCGGCCTGCGCCGTGGCGGGATCGTCCTGTGATTCGGTCGGTCTGCTCGACGGTCGTGGAAGTGTGGGCCCCGAAGCCAACGCTTCGAATACCCTCGACGGTTGCACCGACGGCAATTCCGGCAGCTATCACGGCGACGAGTCCATCGACCGCATGGTGGTCTCCAGCCTGGATTCCAGTGACTTTGTGGAAGGGGCCACGGTTCGCATCGACACGACCGTGTGGGCCTATTCAACGGGCTCGTCCGACACTTTGGACCTCTATTACGCGGCGGATGCGAGCAATCCCGCTTGGGTCTTGATCGACTCCATCGTGCCGTCTGGCGGCGGTGAGCAGACGATCTCCGCCAATTACAATCTGCCGGCGGGCAGTCTCCAAGCGATTCGCGCCAATTTCCGCTACCAGGGCTCTCCCAGCACCTGCGGCAGTGGCAACTACGACGACACGGATGATTTGGTCTTCGCCGTCGGCACCGCCGGGCCTGAGTGTGTGGTGAACGCGGATTGTGCCGACGGGGCCTATTGCAACGGCGCCGAGGTCTGTAACGGCGGATCCTGTGAGTCGGGCACGGCACCGACTTGTGACGATGGCGTTTCATGTACGGTGGACACCTGCAACGAGTCCACGGATGCTTGCGATTTCACCACCGACGACAACGCTTGCGATAACGGTCTTTTCTGCGACGGCGGGGAAACTTGCGACGCGGTATTGGGTTGCCAGGTCGGAACCGCCCCCAATTGCGATGATGGGGTGAGCTGTACGGTGGACGCCTGTGATGAAGGTAGCGATGGGTGCGCCAACACCCCGGATCACGGGGTTTGTGCCAACGGCTTGTTCTGTGACGGCACGGAGACCTGTGATCCGGTGCTGGGCTGCCAGGGCGGTACAGATCCCTGCTTGGGTGGCGCTTGCGACGAAGCCGGTGATGTGTGCTTGGAATGCACGCTCGATGCCGATTGTGACGACGGTCTGTTCTGCAACGGCGCGGAGACGTGCTTGGGCGGCACTTGCCAGGGTGGCAGCGATCCTTGCCCGGGCCAGACCTGCAACGAGAGCACCGACGTCTGTGAGAGCGCTCAACCCGTGACCGTGACCTTCACTTCCATCGCCGGTGACGATGGTTGGGTTAGGGAATCGAATGAAACCTCCAATGTCGGTGGCTCGTCGAGCGCCACGGGCTCGGGCTCCCGTCCGATCCGGCCCGGAGACGCTGGGCAGGACCGGCAATATAAGTCGATTCTCTCCTTCGACACCTCGACCATTCCCGCGGGTGCGACGATCCAATCGGCGACCCTGCGTCTGCGAAGAGGCACAGTGCGCGGCTCCAATCCCTTCACCAGCGGTTTCGGTCAGTGCTTGATCGATATCCAGAGCGGGGGATTTTCGGGCTCCACGGCCCTTCAGGCCTCCGATTTCCAAGCTGTGGCCACGGCGACCGCAGTCGGCAGCCTTTCCAATGCCCCGTCCAACGGGGACTGGTCTGAAGGCGGTTTGAACTCCGCGGGGCTCAGCGCGATCAATACTTCTGGAATTACCCAAGCGCGAATCTATTTTGAGGTGGACGACAATGACGACGGAGGGGACGACCACATGGGCTATTACTCCGGAAATCATTCCAGCGCTTCAAATCATCCTCAGCTGGTAGTGACTTACATTCCATAGTTCTTTCTCATGAATCCGACCGTTCGGTCGGAACAGCCCCCACGGACTCCCAGTGGGTCTATGGGGGCTTTTTTTGCTGCCAGCAGAGGTCCGTCGGGCCACAAGCACCGAAAAGTATGGCTACGGGATAAGGGGTTTAGGCCTGGGCGTCGCACTGTGGATTGAACACGAAAAACTCGCCCGCTCCGAGCCAGGGCAAATCAAAAAGGAATCGTCATGAGCCACCCACTAGAAAAAGCGCCTACTTATTTTTGGATCGTCAGCGGTGTGTTCCTGCTGTGGAACCTGATGGGGGTGATGGCCTTCGTCATGCAAATCACAATGAGTCCCGAGACCTTGGCGACCCTTCCGGAGGGCGAGAGGGCTCTTTACGAATCCACCCCGGCTTGGGCCAACGCCGCCTTTGGTTTGGCCGTTTTTGCAGGCACCCTGGGATCCCTATTCCTGCTGCTGCGCAAGGCTTGGGCCCTGCCGGCCCTGGTCGCCTCGTTGGTGGGCATTGCAGTACAGCTATTCCACGCCTTTGCCCTCAGCGACGCGCTCCAGGTGCTGGGGCCGGGTGGTTTGGTGATGCCGATCCTGGTGACCGTAGGGGGAGTGGGTCTTTTGTTCTTCGCGCGATCTGCCCAGAGCCGACGTTGGATCCTTTAGTTAATTAGGGCCCATCCAGGTTGACGGTTTTATGGATCTAGAAGGCGCGGCGCGCCGAGCACGGAAAGCGAGCGTGTCTGAGCGATACAACCTATAGATCGGCTTAAGGTTTTACATATCAGCAATTTGCGCCGGCAGCGCAGTGGTGGCGCGAGTTCGGAGCAACGCGCGGAGGGCGCCGCGCCGACCCACCGGAATCCATTTCTGGACAGAACCTAGTTAGTCCCGAGCCCTGCTTCAGCCTGTTGGGTCAGCTCCGGCGGATCCGTGCCATGGCCAACAAGCCCAAGAGGCCGCAGAGCATCCAAATGCCGAAGGTTCCGAGGGCTGGGATGGCGATCGGGTTCTGGCTCAGGGTCAGCACGGCGGTGGCCACGCTGCTCGCATCGCCGGTCACCGGAGCGCCGCCGACCGAGCCGGAGAGCACGCTGGTGATGTTGGTGAAGTCGCCGTCCGGCGCGTCGGCTGGTACCAAGACATCCACTTCGAAGGTACACATGGCGCCCGGTGCCAGGCTGCCGCCGGTGAAGCTGATCACCGAGGTGCCGGTCAACGATGACGCTGGGCCACACACCGCCGACAGGGGCAGATTCACCGCCACCATGCCGGGCAGGACCGCATCGAGGTCGTCGGTAAATGCCAGATCGTCGGCCGCGTTGACCAAGTCTGGGTTGAAAAGGGTGAAGGTCAGCGGGGTCGTGGTATCTCCGAGCACCGGATCCGACACGAAGGATTTGGTCAGCTCGATGAAGATGACCTCCAGGTCCGCGGTTGCGATTCCGTCGGTCAAAGGCTCACCGGACGCCATGGCGGTCAGCTGGCCCGAGGTGCTCGGATAGGTGCCCACCGTGGCGTCGGCCGGCACCGTGATATCGACCTGGAAGGTGCAGCTTGCTCCCGGTGCCAACGTGCCGCCGGTGAAGGTCAAAGTTGACGTGCCGTTGATTTGGGATCCCGCGCCACAAATGTTGTTGGCGGGCAAGCCGCTCGCGGCTAGGCCCGAGATCGCGGCGTCGAGATCATCGGTGAACGCCAAGCTGTCCAAGGTCAAAGTCGCGGCGTTGTTGGTCAGGGTGTATTCGAGAATCGTCGAACCACCGGGTAGAGAGGGGGCCAGGAAGGCTTTGGTGAAGCCCGGCCCTTCAGCCACCGTCAGGTCCGCACTGGCGGTGCCGCTGGAGCCGGCGTCCGAGGTCAAATTGCCGGTGGTATTGGTCAGAATTCCCGCCGTCGTGCCGGTGACATCCACGGTGATCGTGCACGAGGCCATGGCTGCCACTGTGCCGCCGCTGTAGGTGATGATGGCGGCGCCTGCGGCGGCGGTCAATGTGCCACCGGTGCACGTGGAAGAGCCGTTGGCAGGGGTCGCCACGACCATGCCCGCGGGCAGATTGTCGGTTACGGCGAGACTGCCGAGGCCGGCATCGTTGGGGTTGTCGATGGTCAGGGTGAGCGTGCTGCTCTGGCCGACGAACACCACCGTGGGTACGAACGCCTTGGTGAAGGTCGGCGGAATCAGATCGACGGTCAAAGTGTCCGTGGCCGTGCCGCTATTGCCGAGGGAGGAGGTCAGATCGCCGGTGAGATTGACGTGCATACCAACCACCATGCTGGTGACGTCGGCCTGCACGGTGCAGGAGGCACCCGCCGCCACGCTGCCGCCCGTGTAGCTGATCACGCCCGTGCCCGCGGTGGCGGTCAAGGTACCGCCTGTACAGGTCGTAGAGGCGTTGGCAGGAGTTGCCACCACGACCCCGGCCGGTAGATTGTCGGTGACGTCGAGACCCGTGGCCGCCGCGGTAGCGCCGGCGTTGTCGATCGTGAGGATCAAGGTGCTGGTAGCACCCGAGACGATCGTCGATGGTGAGAAGGCCTTGGCAAAGGTCGGCGGAGGATTGACGGTCAAAGTGTCCGTGGCCGTGCCGCTATTGCCGAGGGAGGAGGTCAGATCGCCGGAAAGATTGACGAAGGTGCCGGCGGTTGATCCGGTCACCTCGGCTTGAACCGTGCAGCTGGACGCCGCGGCCACGGTGCCTCCCGTGTAGGAGATCACCGTGGTTCCGGCGGTGGCGGTCACCGTGCCACCGGTGCAAGTGGTCGAGGCATTTGCCGGAGTGGCGATGATCAAGCCGGCGGGTAAGTTATCGGTGAAATCCAAGCCGGTCGCCGCGACGGTGCTGCCGGAATTGTCGAGGGTGAAGGTCAGGGTGCTCGGTTGATTGAACGCGATCGGATCGGTGCCGAAGCTCTTGGCAAAGCTGGGTTGAGGATTCACCGTCAGGGTGTCGCTCGCCGTGCCGCTATTGCCCGAGGATGAAGTCAGGGGGTTGGTGGTGTTGACGTGAGCCCCCACAGAGCTGCCGAGAACGTCGACTTGGATCGTGCAGCCGGCCGCCGCCCCTACCGAACCGTTGCTGAGGTTGATGGTTCCGCCGCCGTCCGGGGCGCTGAGGGTGCCACCGCAGGTGTTACTCGCATTTGCGGGGGTCGCGATCACCAGCCCCGCAGGAAGGTTGTCGACAAAAGCCATGTTGGAAGCAGCGGAGCCACTGGCCGTATTGTCGATGGTGAAGGTCAGGGTAGAGGTAAATCCTAAACCGATGAACGCGGGTGCGAAGACCTTGGCGAAAGTCGGGGGTGGGTCGATGACCAAATCAGCCATGGCTGGAGTGGCAACCGACAACCCGGCTCGGAAGAGATCACTGGTGACATTGGGGAACGTGCCCGGCGTGGCCGTGCCCGGAACGAAAAGATTGATGTCGAAGGAACACATGCCGCCGCTGCCCGGCAAATTGCCGCCGGTGAGCGTGAGGAAGGACGTGCCCGTGATCATGGAGCCCGGGCCACAAACATTGCTCAAGGGCGTGTTGGTGGCGATCAATCCGGACACCGCGTTGAGATTGTCGGAGAAGGCGAGATCGGAGACTGCGCCCGCCCCCGGATTGGTGATCGTGAAGGTCAAGACCGGGGTCCCCAAGGGCACGGTCGGGCCGTCGAAGGATTTGCTGAAGAGCAATAGGTCCACCACCTTGAGGGCGTCTGAGGCCGTATCTCCGGAAACCGGGAGTCCGCCGACCAAGCCGGAAATGGTGCTCGTCGTATTGGTATAAGAACCGGCCATAGCGCCTCCGGGCACGGTCACGGAGACGTCGAATTGGCATTGGGCGCCGGCGGCCAACGTGCCGCCGGAGAAGTCGATGGTGCCCGCGTCGGGTATGCCGGCGACCGTTCCGCCGCAAGCGGCAATGGGAAGGCCTGTGGCTACCAAGCCGGTTAAGGCAGCACCGAGGTCGTCGGTAAAGGCAATGTCCGAGATCGCCTGCCCGGCGTCGAGATTGGAGAGCGTAAAGCGCAGATTCGCAGTGCCGCCGGGGGCCACGGGATCGTTGGTGAAGGCCTTGGTCAATGCCAGCAAGGTTGAGTTGACGGTCAGATTATCGACGGCCGGATCCGACACGGTTGAAGAGCCGCCGAAGGTGGCGGTGACCGAGCTGGTGATGTTGCTGAAAATGCCGTCCGGGGCACCGGCGGGCACCAAGAGGCCGACATCAAAGGCACAGGTGGAGCCGGAGGTGACCGCGCCCCCTGTGAAGATGAGGAAACTCCCGGCGTTGCTCAGGGTTCCACCACAGAACGGCGCTGGAAGGGCCGTGGTAATCATGAGATCCGGAGCCCCTGGAAGCACGTCCGCCAAGTTGTCGGTAAAGAAAATGGCCGTCGCATCGTCGGTCGGATGCATGTTTTCGAGGGTAAATTGGAGGGTCACGGAATCGCCGGGCAAAACAGGGTCGCCGAGGAACTCTTTGCTCAGCATCAGCCCTGAGATGGTCAGATCGCCGGAGGCAGGGTTGCCGGACGCGGTAGCGCCGAGCACATCGGCCGACACGCCGGACGTCGTATTCGTGTAGGTACCGGCCGTGGCGGCAACGGGCACGTTCAGGGTGACGCTGAACACGCACACCTCACCGGGCATCAGCGTCCCGCCGGAGAAAGTCAGTAGGGTGTCGCCCGCGGAGCCGGTCACCGTGCCGTTGCCGGGGCCGCAGACGTTCGTCAACGGCAGGCCCGTGCCGGCAAGGCCGGTGATCACCGCGTTGAGATCGTCGGTGAACGTGATGTTGGTCGCGTCACCGGGGGCCAGGTCGTCGTGGGTGAGGGTGAATTGTAGGGTAACCGTACCGCCTGGATCCGCCGGATCGTCGGTGAATTCTTTCTCCAAACGTGGAGCGTTGACGATCGTCAAATCGTCGCCGGCCGGCTCACCCGTGCGCGTAGCGCCATCAACGGTGGCGGTGATCGGCTCGGTGGTGTTGAGATAAATACCGCCGGGCAAGCCGTTGGGAATGGTCAGGGTCACGTCAAAGGTACAGCTGTCTCCGGCCATGCCGGCGGCGGTCAGATTACCAGCTGAAAGGAGTAAACCCTGACGTCCAGTGCCTAGGCTGATCAGGGTCAGAGACGAGCCCGCCCCACACGGTGGGTCGGGGACGGGCGGCAAGGTCACGGCAACGGGGAAGGGCAGGAATGTGGTTAGCTCATCGACGAATTCGATATCCGTCGCGGCAGAAACGGTGCTCGTATTGTCGATGGTGAAGCGGATTACCACGTCTTCGCCCGCACCGACCACCGGGTCCGGGGTCAAGGTGCCGACTTGAAGAAATTCCTTGGTCAATACCGGCACGGGTTCTACGAATAGGGTGTCGGTAGCAGCGGCGCTGACCACACCGTTTCCGCCGACATCTCCGCTGATGGTGCTGGTGATGTTGGGGTACCCGCCAGATGTGGCTGCGGCTGGAATCTGTAGGGTGACGCTGAAGGTGCAGCTGCCCTCTGGCGGTAAGTTGCCGCCCGTGAAGGTCAGAAGACCCGTGCCCGAGATCTGAGAGCCCGCGCCACAGATGTTGTTGGCCGGCAGACCGGTGGCCGCCAGACCCGTCAACAGGCCGTCCAAATCGTCGGTGAAAGCAATATTGGTCGCCGAGTCGGTGCGGTTGTTGTTGAAGATCGTGAATTCGAGTTCGACCGTGCTGCCGGCGGGTACGGGATCGTCGATAAATCGCTTGGAAAATGTCAACGCCTCGATGGGAACACTCAGGGCTGCGGTGGCTTTGCCGGCGGAGCCGTTGCTGCTCTGTAGGTTGGAGGTCGAATTGAAAAGAGTACCGCCACCGGTAGCCGTGACGTCGACCATGATCGTGCAGGTGGCTCCGGCGCCCACCGCAGCCACATCCGCGCCGGCGCCGAAACCCAAACTGATGAGATTGGAGCCCGGGTTGGCAGTTAAGAGACCTCCGGTGAAGAATCCCGCAGCGCAAGTATTCACGGCGTTGGCAGGACTCGCGACCACCAGACCCGCGGGCAGGTTGTCGGTGAAGGTGAGGCTGAAGACTTGGGCTCCGTTAAGGGTGTTGTCGATCGTGAAAGTGAGGGTGCTGCGACCGCCCAATCCGAGAGTCGTTGGACTGAAGCTTTTGCTGAAGCCGGGCAAGTTAGTGGCTACGGTTAGGTCGGCGACAGCGGTGCCGCTATTGCCCGCCGTGGAGGTCAGATCTCCCGAGATATTCATGTGCACGCCCGGAGTCGCGCTGGTGACATCGATTGAGACGGAGCAAACCGTGCCCGGAGCCACGTCCCCATCCGTCAAGGTGATCGTGCTTCCACCGCCGGGGGCTGCGAGGATTCCGTTGGGGCAGTCGGTAAAGGCGTTGGCGGGTGTGGCGATCACAACTGCCGACGGCAAGGTGTCCACGAAGGCTAAATCTTGGACTATCGGCCCGCCTGAGTTGTCGATGGTAAAGGTCAAGGTGCTGACGCTGCCCGGGCCGATGGTCGGTGGATTGAAGCTCTTAGAAAAATCGGGTTGAGCCGAGGCGGCCGAAGCGCAGAGAGCCGAGACGACAAAGGAGAGAAGAAAAGGCAAGAGGCGAAACTCTGGGATCTGGCGCATGGGAAGCGGCTTCCTTGAAATATTCTCTGCGGATGGGCAGCACTGTTGGCGCGGGCTCTTGTGTGTAGGGGGCGAGCCCGCATCAGCTAGCACGAGGAATAGACATCGGCGAGGTTGTCAAACAGTCCCAGAATATCAGATTGGGTTGCCGTTCGCCGAACTCAGGATGCCCAATCTAGGCGATTCGACAGGGCGGAAACAGCGTTTTAGGCAGATAGTAGACGTTGCCGCCGACCGGGCCTTGTTCAGGCTTGGAGCAAAGGCTTTTAGTTCAACCCAAGGGGCCTGTGGCTTTCTTGCGTCAGCTGGGCGGACCTTTCAAAATTCGATCCACTGCTTGTTCGAGCCGTCTTTCGCGGGTGGCCGCAGCTTTGGCGGAGTCGAGCCACCGCACCAACTGCCGGCGATCGGCCGGGGAGCGAGACAACAGATTTTCCATGCCGTGGGCGGTGGCAGTGAGACGATCGATCAGGTCTTGGGGCAAATCGGGCTCACCGCGGCTTGGATCCGGCCCAACGGCCAATGAAATCTCGTCGCCGGCGTCGGCGCCGGCCGCGTCGCAAAGGGCCTTGGCGACCACCAGGCGATAACCGCCGCCCTTATTTCGCAAGAGAGAGGTGGAAACGACTTGGTCTCCAACCCGGATGCGGACGGGAACGGTGGCTTGGCGAGAAGTTTGGGGACTTGGGTCGCCGACGAAACCCTTGAAGACTTGCTCCGGCACTCGAACGCATCGCTGAATGCCGATTTGGTACAAAGTTGCGGTGAAAAAACGCTCCTCCGCCGACATGGTTTATCCTCGTGGGTCCGATTTTCGTTGCGCTGCCTTGGGTGGTTGCGGAGCCCCCAAAACGTATTGTCCCGGCCATTCTTGGTCGAAGTACTCATATTTCTCGGCCGCCCGGCGGGTGAGATAGGCGTCGCGCAAATGGGGGCGAGCCATGGCCACCAAGTCAGCGCGACCGGCAGCCAAGATGGTGTTGGCTTGATCCGCATCGAGGACGGCTCCCACGGTCATGACCGGAATGTCCACGGCGTGGCGAATTTTTTCCGCGAAAGGTACTTGGTACATGCGCCCGTACTCGGGACGGGATTCGGGGGAGTTGCCGGCGGTGGATACATCGATCAGATCACAACCTTCCGCCCGTAATCTCCGGGCCAGCTCCACGGTCTCGTCGCCGGTGGTGCCGCGATCCCCTAACCAATCGGTGGCGGAAACGCGCACCGCCAAGGGGCGTTCCTCAGGCCAGGCTCGACGCACCGCGCGAAATACTTCGAGGGGGTAGCGGAGCCGATTGTCCAAGGATCCCCCGTATTCGTCGGTCCTGAAATTCGACAGCGGCGAGATAAAGCTCGACAACAAATAACCATGGGCCATATGCAGCTCGACCAGGTCGAATCCTGCGGCCAAAGCCCGACGTGCCGCGGCCACAAAACCGTCCCGAACTCGGTCCATGTCCGCTCGGTCCATGGCTCGTGGGGCCGGCCAGCCGTCGCGGAAGGGCACCGCCGATGGACCCAGAGTTGGCCAAGCACCCTGCTGATCGGTCAGGGGAATATCGTCGCCCTGCCAGGGATGATGAACGGAGCCTTTCCGGCCGGCATGAGCGAGCTGAATGCCGATTTTTGTAGTGCTGTTGGCGTGCACGAAATCGACGATGCGACGCCACGCCTCGGTCTGTTCGTCATTCCACAAACCGGTGCAGCCGAGGGTGATGCGTCCCTCGGGCGTGACGTCGGTCATCTCGGTGATGATCAAACCCGGGCTGCCGATCGCCCGGCTGCCCAAATGCACCAAATGCCAATCGTCGGGTAGGCCGTCCTTGGCGGAGTATTGGCACATGGGGCTGACCACCAGCCGGTTGTCGAGCTTGAGCTGCCGCAGCTTGATGGGATTGAAGATCGGCACCGGGACGGAACCTTTGGCTCCTTTGGCTCCTTTGGCTCCTTTGGCGGTCGGCTGCTCGCCCGGATTGCGACGAAGCTGCTCGCGGTGGAAGGCGTCTCGGGCCCTATCCACCAGCTCGGGATCCCTCTGACGCAAATTGTCGTAGGTGATGCGCTTGGAGCGGGTCATGAGGTTGAATGAGAATTGAATGGGATCTTGCCCGCAGAATTGGGCCGACTTCTCGAACCACTCCAAGCTGGTCTGAGCTGCTTTTTGCAGTTTGGCTACGTCGACCCACCGGTTCTCCTCGTATTCGTGCAGCACGTGGGGAATCACGTCCAAGCCGTGGGTCTTGAATTCGTCCACCAGCGCGATGGCGTCCTCCATGGCCAATTTAGTCCCGGAGCCGATAGAGAAGTGGGCCGTATGCGCGGCGTCGCCGATCAGCAGCACATTGGGGGCATTCGGTGGGCCGTCACCTAGGTGCCAGGTCTTGCACGTGACGGTGGGGAAGGCCCGCCAAATCGAGCGGTTGTTGAGCAATCGATGGCCGTCGAGGTATTCGGCGAACAGCTCTTGGCAAAAACGTACGGTCTCGGCTTCGTCGGCTTGGTCTAGTCCGGCGGCTTTCCAAACTTCTTCCCGACACTCCACAATCCAGGTTCCGAGACCCTGTTCGAACGGATAGGCGTGCACCTGGAAAAGACCGTAGGGCGTGTCCTTGAAGATGAAGGTGAAAGCTTCCAAGGGTTTGTCGGTGCCGAGCCAGGTGAAGCGACACTTTCGCCAGTCGAGGCTCGGCTGGAAATGGTCCTCGAACTGACTGCGCACCCAAGAGCCGACACCGTCTGCGCCGAGCAATAGGTCCGCCTTTGGTAAATCTTCCAGTGAGGCGATTTCCCGCTCAAATTGGAGGCTCACGCCGAGCTCACGGCAGCGCTCTTGGAGGATCAGCAACAAAGTCTTGCGTGATAGAGCGCAGAATCCGTGGCCCGTAGAAACCACCTTCTCGCCGCCGTAGAAGGTTTCGATATCGCGCCAATATTTAAACTCGTCAGTGATTTTTGCGTATGTCTCTGGATCGGCCTGCTCAAAGGCGGATAAAGTTTCGTCGGAAAAAACCACTCCCCAGCCGAAAGTGTCGTCGGGCCGATTGCGCTCAATGACTTGCAGCTCGGCGTCCGGAAAGGCCTTTTTCATCAGGATCGAAAAGTAGAGACCGGCGGGTCCACCGCCTAGGGTGACGATTTTCATCGAGAGTTGGCTCCGGCAAGTAGAGAAGTCCGTTGACGGCGGAGGCTAGCAGGCTGTGGCAGAATCGCCTGCGGTTTTCACGCCTCGATTCGACGAAAAATTCGCTGCTCTCGCCGGCGCGAGACTTCCGCCACAGCCTGCTAGGGCGAGGTTCTGAAATTCTGACGTCTGGATTTTGCTCTGATGTGAGTAGCTAGGTTCCGTCCAGTTTTGCCGTTTCGAGGATCTAGAAGGCGCGGCGCGCCGAGCACGGAAAGCGAGCGTGTCTGAGCGATACAACGTATAGATCGGCTTAAGGTCTTTCACATCAGCAATTTGCGACGGCAGCGCAGCGGTGGAGCGAGTTCGGAGCACGTGGGGGCCGCCCAGGCCGCAGGGCGCCGCGCCGACCCACCGGAATCCATTTCTGGACAGTACCTAGCTAGCTGCTGTACGTCCTGTTGCTTGAGTTTATAGCGCCGGGCTTCGCTGTGGAGATCTTGCCAAGCTCGGCGCCCATTGAATTTGAAGAAATCTCGGTCAACATGATGTCTAAAGAGGTTCTTTTTCGCCTTATCAGTAGAGGTCATGCCATTTGAAGACGGAGGCCGTGAATCGGTGTCAATTAGGGCATCGAAGCTCCGTCGGAGTTGGAGGGTCAAGACATGAGAGCAGCCACGATGCCCAATCCACAGCCGTCGGAGCCATCCGGCCGCCGACGGCTCGAAGATCGCCGCCGTAGAGGTGGTTCCCCTGCCACGTTGCCGGCCGGCACGCCCGAGCCGAGCTTTGAGGACCGGTTGAGGTCGACCCAGGCCAAACGTTGGCAAGCGAGGGTAGCGGCCGACCAAGCCGCCGGAGGCCTCGCCGAAAGGCTTCAAGCCGAATCCTGCACGGGGGAGGAATTGGAGCTGGTGGTCGCCTCTGCGGTGACTTGGCTACCGCAACTGGCGGCCTGCTTGAAAGAGACCTGGACATCCCGTTCAAAAAACCGTCTGACGTCCCCTGCTTCGGAGGCGCGTAGCCTGTTGGCGAGATGGCAATTTCGTGAACTCAATGCCCACGAACTCTACTTCCGTGCGGAAGTGCTTTTCGGCGCCCTAGAGTTAGAGAATAGGGATCCACTGTCGACCGTCTGCACGCTCCATGTTTATTTCGTGGCCATGAGACAGATGCACATCGGAACCGAAGACCTGCCCCGTGACTTGCAGCTCAAAGTGAAAAGAGCTGTGAGTTTCTTGCGCTTGCACCTGGCCTCTGGGGACTATCGACAAGGCAGCCCCTATTGCGCGTCACCGGAATTGCTTCTTTGCTTGATCAGTGAACTGTGGCGGGAAACGGTGCCTCTGGGATCGGATCTGCGGCCGTCTTTGGAGCAAGCCATTCGTTGGGAGCTGGAAGTCGAAGCTGCGGTGACACCGCTCGCCTGTGCCACCCTAGCCATCGCCGCCGAGAACCTCCATCTCAAAGGGGTCGATCCGCGCGACCAAAGGCTGGAGCTGATGGCCCTTCAAAGTCCGTCCGGCGACTATGCTCCGACGATTTTTAAACGCCTCGACGGCTCGGTATTTCCCGGCGGGCAGCTGCTCAATCAAATCTTCATCGCTCGGGCATTGGCCGGCCAGCCGAGAACCGGCCGGCCCTAGCCGGCTGTGGCCGCTTAGCAGCCTGTGGCAAAAGCGCAGCCTTGCGTCCGGCCGGCTTTTCAGCCGGGCAAGGCGGCGACCGATCACCCGAAGCGTCAACCCGGCAGCAGGTCCTTGACCCCGTCTTTTTCCTCGCGAAGCTCCTTCTCGGTCGCGTCCATACGCTCGCGGGAGAAGTCGTCGATGTCGAGGCCTTGAACGATCTCGTAGTCGCCGTTCTTGCACACCACCGGGTAGGAGTAGACCACCCCTTCTTCAATGCCGTAGCTGCCGTCGCTGGGAATGGCCATGGACACCCAGTCGTCGGCGGCGGATCCCAGCATCCAATCGTGGACGTGGTCGATGGCGGCCGAGGCGGCGCTGGCGGCCGATGAGGCGCCGCGGGCTTTAATGATCGCGGCACCGCGCTGTTGCACGGTGGGAATGAAGTCGTCGCGCACCCACGAAGAATCCACCAGGTCCGTCGCCTTCTTACCGGCGACGGTGGCGTGGTTGATGTCCGGGTATTGGGTGGCGGAGTGGTTGCCCCAAATGGTCATGTGTCGGACGTCGGTCGGGTGGCTGCCGGTTTTGGCGGCGAGCTGACTGATCGCGCGGTTGTGGTCTAGACGGGTCATGGCCGTGAATTGCCGACGGTCGAGCTTGGGAGCATTGGCGGAAGCGATCAAAGCGTTGGTATTGGCTGGATTGCCGACCACCAGAACTTTGACGTCGCGGCTGGCGTGGTCGTTGAGCGCCTTGCCTTGAACGGAGAAGATCTTGGCGTTGGCGGCCAGCAGATCTTTACGTTCCATTCCCGGTCCCCGGGGGCGGGCACCGACCAACAGCGCGGCATCGGCGCCGTCGAAGGCGACATTCGCGTCATCGCTGGTGATCACCTCGTGCAGAAGTGGAAATGCGCAGTCCCGCAGCTCCATCACCACACCGTCGAGGGCGCCGAGGGCAGGGGTGATCTCCAAGAGTTGGAGGCTGATGGGTTGGTCAGGACCTAATAGTTGTCCAGATGCGATACGAAAAATCAGCTGATAACCGATCTGTCCTGCTGCTCCAGTGACGGCGACGCGCACGGGTTTGCTCATGGTCGGGCTCCATATTTAAAGTCTGGGAAGGTGTATTCGGAGTCGTGGGCGGGTCGGCGAGTGTGTCGGCCGGCGGCTCTCAGCCGCGTACCACAGCCTCGAAGGCACAGTCGTAGGTGCTCCTCAATCGTAACATCACCGACCCGATGCGCAAGTCTTGATACCCAAGGAATAAGGGTCTTCTACGTGGGTCTTCTACGTGGGTCTTCTACGTGGGCCTTTTGCGGATGTCTCGAAGGGTGGAGGCGGGAGCGAGCCGGCGGTCGTGATACTGTCTCGCGGTCAGAATAATGATAGAATAACATATTGCTGAGAAGCGATAAGATGACGGCGTGACCACATCGAATTCAACGGATGGAACGACCTCTGGGCAGAGGAGAAGACTTGGACATGAAGCAGAATTTTTGGCGCGGTGAACGAAAAGTGGGGATTTCGGCTCCCGGATTGTGCCTCCTTTCGGCCATCCTAGGCTTCGCATTGGCGATGCCCGCGTCCGGTGATCGCGGCAGCGCGACCGCGACTGAATCGGTGCAGCTCGAAGCCGTTCGAGCCCTGGCTGAGATCGGCAGCTCTTCTCGGGCTGCGGGGCCGACCAAGGTCTCGGCGACCTCCCGTCTGCTCTTACCCTATTTCCGGGTCGACACCACCAACGGCGCCGGCGACACCACGCTCTATGCGATCCGCAACGAGTCGTTGAGTTCGATTATGGTCGACATCACCTACTACGAGGTCGACAGCCCGCAAGCTCCCCAGCGCACGGATCGAGTCAGCCTTGGACCGAAGCAGGTCCACCCGGTGAATGTGCGAGACGTGACCCAGCTCGAGGTGGACGGCTCCGGCATCGCCGAGGGTTACGTATTCTTCAACGTGGTCGGGGGAGCTTCGGTCCTATCCGGAGACTTCTTCCAGGTCACCCCCGGCGATGCCTTCGCGACCGGGGAGCGGATGGTCGATGCGGACCCGGAAAGCTCCCAAAGCGGCCTTTGCAGTGTTTTCGCCACTCGCTTTCTGTCGGGCGGTGCATTCAGCGGCGGGACGACCCTAACTTTTTGGTTTGAAGCCGAGGATTTGCCGGTCGATCCTTCGACGATGACTTATACCCTCTACAACGAGTCGGGCAGTGTGATCTTCACCAACGATTTGCCCGTGGATCAAGTGGCTGGGCAGGTCACTGTCGAGCAGCTGTTGGGTCCCTTCAGCGCCAATGCAGGAGCCGTTGAGATCCAATTCTCTGGGCGAGTCGGATTTGTCGCAGCCACCTTGAGTGCCAGCGGGCTGTTTTCCGTGGGATTGGACGCCGTCTGTCGGGATTGAGCCTGCTCGGCCCTGCTTGGGCTGGGACGGACGGTCCTGGGGTGAGCTGGTGGTTTTAGGGGGTGAGTGTCCTTCATAGAGGACGTTCCGGAGTCGCTTTGTCCGACGGAAACCCCCTAAGACCCGCTTCTAGCGCCTCTGCAGTGCCTGGCACACTCCTTGCTTCTACCCAAGTAGGAGGTGACGAACATGAGTCCACAGCACAACAAACTAGCTCGCCCAAGCAGCGGAGTTAGTCAAAAAAAACCAACTAGTCTTAGAAGCAAATCTCTCGGCGCCCGATTAGGAGTGGCCGGTCTAACCCTGATGATGATCGCTCCGCCGCTTTGGGCGCTGCCCGCGGATCCCCCGGACAAACGCCAGAGATCGGCGGATCGACAAGAACGGCCCAAAGTCCGTGGCCACAGTAAACCCGCAAGGGAATCCCGTTCTGAGCGTCGTCGAGAAGGGCGACGGGACGACCGATCCCAGCATCGAGGCTCCTCGGCAAGCCAAAGAGGGAGTCAAGGGACTCGCCGGGAAGGGCATGTGAGCCGACGCCAAGAGCCGCGCCGTGAGCATCGCCCAGATCGGCGACAAGAACGCCGCCATGAGGTGCGCGTGGAAGGGCGTCAGGAACGCCGGCAAGAGCGGCGCACGGATCAACGGCGTGAAGGGCGTCGTCACGAGGCTCGTCAGGAGCATCGCCAAGATCGTCGTCACGAGCAGCACAACCGCAGGGCCGACCCACGCCAAGAACGTCGCCACGATAGTCGGAATGGTGGCCACTATGGGAATCGGTCCGATCGCAATGATCACCGCTACGATCGGGGACACCGCCGAGGACACGATTACCGCTCGAATCGTCACCACGGCAGATACAATCAACGCCAGCGTCATCACGGCTACAACCGAGATCACTATCGAGTCAAACGTGGCTACGAGTCGCGGTATCACCGCCAAAGTCGTCACCGCGACTGGATCCGTCGGCAAAATCGAGCCTGGTACGACTGCAACGACTACGGGGGTTTCTTCGTCCGGTTGGGTCGCTATCTCGACTACCGTTTCGACATCCCGCGGCTGATTCGTTACGAGCACCTGGACCGCTACGACGAGTACTACTACGGCCAGGTTTACCACGGACCCCACGACGAGATATACGACGTCTATCTCTTCCCGGTCTACCACCATGATCGGGTGGAATATCGGCCCTACGTTTATTGCGAAGGCAAGTTTTTCGGCCGGGCCCGATTTGATGCCTACGGTGGGCTGGACTTCGAAGTCGGATTCCGCTTCTGATTGCAGCGCAGCGGTTTGAGAGCGCGGAAGGCGATCCTGCCTTCCGCGCTTTGCGTTGTAGAAGATTTAATAAGCCAGGCTGTCGCCAAAAACGAAGAAGAGTTGGGCCAGGCCCGCCAGGAGGCCTAGAAAAGCTCCTACCAGGATCAGCTTCATCTCGTCTTCTTGAAAGCAAGGGCGCAACAATCCTTGGAATTCCTCGGGAGGCATCTCTTCCATTCGCTGCCTGAGCAAGGCCTCGATGCGCTGGGAGCGCTCTTGATTGAAGTGCCAATCGTCAAAGGGGGAGGTGGAAACCGCAATGGATTTCTCGCCCACCTTCACGGCGATGGCGTTGAGTTTCTCTCGGCCTACCGCCATCTCGACCGGGAAGTCGAAGGGTTTGACCGCATCGCGCGCCAGAGGTTCCAAATTCCTGCGGATCAGCTCCCGGCTCCGATCGCGCTTGGGGCCGTTCAACATGGCGTCAATCACCGATCGTACGTTGACGATTTCCGTGGTCACCAGCCGGCACCAAGCCCCGGCGACTTCCTTTTGGCGGCGCAGGAAAATGCCTTGAAACGTCCAAGGGCCGACTCGGGTGGGCTGAAGTGGACGGAAGATCACATTGAGGGCGATCCAATTGGTGGCATATCCGACCAGCACACCGAAAGTGGGCAGAACCCAAGGTTGGGGATAGATGACCCAAACCGCCAGCTGCACGAGGCCGAAGAGAAAGCCGAAGTACAAACCAGAGCGCACGATGAATTTGAATTCTGCCGCGCCGGACTCCAGAAAGAGGCGGTTGAGCAGCGCTCGATCGCCGGTCAAGCGAGAGACGATCATCTCTCTGAAATCCACCAGATTTTCGATGTCGCGATTGGCCTCGGCCATCAGCTGATCGACCAACATCGGCAGGCGGTCTCGGGCTCGGGCGTAGATTCTTTGTTTGATCAAGTCCGGCGTGTTGCGCCACAGCGCGTCGTCTTGTCGGAACATGATTTCGTCGGTGTATCGCTCGAGCCTCGGGCCCATGACTTTGACGATTTGATCGGCGATCTTGTCCGGCTCCATTTCTTGGAAGAGCTCGGGAAGGGTCCCCAATTTGCTCATGGTGGAGTCGACGAAGATGCCGGCCATGCGTCCGGCTTTGGACGGAATGATGCCCTGCCAGCCGAGAAAAGGGCGCAGGCCCTTGAATTCGACAGGTTTGAAGGTCAGCTCGATAGCGGCCCAATTGGTTCCCCAGCCCACCACGCCGGCCACCACCGGAATCGACGCGTACTTCCAGAAGTCGGGGTGGCCGAGGAGTAGTGCCGGCCAAGCCCAAAGCTGGAGCGATTCGAGGAGCTTCAACATGGTCGGCAGCATATCGAAAATGACGACAGGCATCCTGTCGAGGTTCCGCCCTCGGCGATGATTGGCAGCCCCACTGGATTCGAGTAGCATGGCCTGATGAGGATTGAGCACACGGCCGACCCAAGCCAAAAGCTTCCATGAGCATCAATGGCGTTTTAGAGGATCTGCCCCTGGCGGATGTGCTTCAGTTTGTGCATCTCGGTCGCCGCACGGGCACCCTTTACATGTGGCTCGACGACGACCAACAGGCCGAAATCGGTTTCCACGACGGCAAAATCGTCAGCGCCTGGACGCCGAATCAACGCAAGCTCGGGGACCTGCTGGTCGCTGCGGGTCTGCTGGAGCAACAGGTGCTGACCGGGCTCTTGCAAGACGGCCGCCTACAGCGCAAGAGCCACACCTTGGGCCAGCTCTTGCTCGAGGCCAATCTGGTCGCCAGGCAGCAGATCCACGATGTGATCCGTGATCAGGTGAAAGCTACGATCTTCGAACTCGTGACCTGGCGCAAGGGCAACTTTCATTTCGAGATCGACGAACTCAACCCGGTCGACGATTTGGCGCTGGCTCCCGGGGAGATTCTCCAGGACTTAGATCTCAACACCCAAATGCTGTTGTTGGAAGCGGCGAGGGTTTTCGACGAGCAGCGCCGGAACAAAGCTTCGACGGAGACGTCGGCTGCCGACTCGGAACTCGATCGGCGACTCCAACGAGCAGGTCTAGCGGGCACAGGTCTGCCGGGGGCAGGTCTGCCGGGAACAGGTCTGTCAGGGACCCGAGTCGGAGACCGCAGAAGTCACGATAAACCCTCCGGCCGCAGGGGCCGCACGGACGGCTCGCAGACTTTGGAGGCGATTCGCTGCCAGTTGGTGAGCGACGATCGCGAGCTGCTGAAAATGTTGAGGTCCCGCCTTCCAGCGGAGCTGGTCAAAGTCCTGCCGATTCGCCTGCGGGAGGCCGGCAATCGGTTTCCAGGTGAATCGGAGTCGCCGATCGTGTTGATGGACCTACGGCAGCCGGAGCTTTCCGTGGATTCCTTGGCGGGTGTGGCTCGAACGCGACCGGCCGCGCCGCTGATTGCGATCGTGTCCGGTGCAGCCCAGGCAATGGCTGCCCGAAAAGCCGGGGCGGTCGCGTGTCTGTTGCCAGGGGATGATTCCTTGTCGGATTGTGTGCGCAATTTGGTCCGGGTTTTCAGTCATCCAACCCCCCAAGGTACTTTCGGTTCGGCGGCGAAGGGTGGATTCAGCCGATTCAGACGGGTGGTTTTCGACGTTCAAAGTGGGTTGCTGTCGGCCACCATGGCTTTAAATCTCATGCATGTCATTTCGGAATCCGTGGAGCGGGCCATGTTGTTCCTGGTTCAGGAGGATATGTTGGTCGCCTGCGGTGCTTTCGGTTTCGCGGTCAACGGTGAACCTTTGGCCAGCGCAACGCGCAATCTACGGTGGAGGTTAGAGCCCGGAAGTGTGATGCACCAGGCCCTCGAACAAGCCCAGCCGATTTCCGTGCGCTTCGACCATGTGGGTCTGCCCGAGGAGCTGGCGAGCAAAATCGGTCGTCCCGCCTACGAGGAAGTGGTGCTCTTTCCAGTGCTCGGTGCGGAGCGCCCGATCTCTTTGATCTACACCGACAACGGCAGCCTCGACGAAGAAATTCAAGACATTCGAATCCTTGAGCTGGCGACTTCCCAGGTGGGCGTGGCATTCGAAAACGAACTCCTGCGCCAACGGCTGGGCGACCTGGGTCTGCCCATGGACTCCGACTCCCTATTGGAAATGTCTTAGTTATAGTTAGGGTAAGTGTAGGGGCGGGGCTTGTCCCGGGCTTGTCCCCGCCCGTTCTGATTGCCCGAAGAGCGGGAGGCCGCAAGACCCTCCCCTACGTTGCTCCTACGTTGGGGGCGAAGCTTCGTTAACCTTCGTCTGGATATCGCCAGTGGGGAGCAGCCCGCCAGCGCAGGGCGGGTCGAACCAGCGGGGCGAGGGCAGGGCCGAGAAAGCTCTCGGTCAGCTCTCCTTCTCGCAGTCGGACGAAGCGCACGACTGCGTCCCATAGGACGGCCAGGAAGAAGAGCAAAACCAGGGCGTCACCGGGGATCGCCGAACCTTGGGCCATGCGATGGGCGCCGATGGCCAACATCAGCAAAGCGAAGAAGAGCGAGAAGTGGATTGAGCCCTTGGTATTACGCCAGGGGTGGTAGCCGTAGATTTCCGCTAGGGTTTCCTGCAGCTTCGGATCCGTATACCCCCAAAGCAGGCCGAACGATTTGACCCAGGACCCGACGCTCAAGCGTTTTTGTGCCCGATACACCTCGCGCACCTCGTTGGGATCGTAGGTGTGCAGATCCCGAAACAACACGTCCTCGTCAGCCTCTTCCAGCATGAAACCGTAGGAAAGCTCGTTCGACGGATCTTGCGTCCTCTCTTCGAGGGTGTAGCGTCGACCCTGCCAGTCGATGGCGTGAATGTGGGCTCGCCAATGCTCTTTCGGCAGCAGGGACCGGATCTCCAGGCGGTGTTTGCCGTCGGCGTCGGGCCCCAGGGGCTGAACGCGATCTTGAGCCTCCAGCCAACGATGCCCGGACCCGCGAATTGCCCTCGGAGCCGGGGGTAAGCTCGGCCGCCTCTGACCGGGACGGGCGTTGAACAGCCGTTGGATGAGCGTGTAGGGTCCCGCGACCAAAAACGAGCCCAACGGCTCGCCGGAAAGCGCACTGTTGATTCTGAACAGGGATTCGACGATCAGGTAGAGCAGGAACGGCGAAAAAAGAAACGCCGCGTCCGCATAACGAGCCAACGAGGGGCTCATGGGAAGGCCCTGGGAGCGGCCGAAGATCAACAGCATGGTGGCGATCGATCCGCTGCAGAGAACCGCGGCGGAGGCCAGGCTGCCCACCGCCGGTCGTATCCCGTACTCCAGTTCCAACCGTTGCTGCTCTTCGCGGGGAAGCAGGCCGACGAAAAAGATCATCCAACCCGCTCGTTTGGCCTTGCGCGCCCTGCGCAATTCCAATCGATGGGCTGCCGTGGCGCGCTCACATGCCTCTGGTGTCAGCTCCTGGGGAGCGCGAATCGGCTGATTCGATTCCCAGATCTCGAGATGGTAGATCACCCTCGAGCCGGCGGAGCCCCGCTCCATTCGAACGACTTCGAACCAACGCTCTTGGGCCCAGACGGCCGTGCCCGGGAAAGCGGGTCGGCTCGGCACCCGGGGTGGGCGAGGTCGCCAGCCCGCGAGGACGAATCCGGCGTCCACCTGAAGCTGATCGGGTTGGCTGGGGTCGACGGTTGAGAATACATCGCCGCCGACCAATTGTCGGTAAGGCGGAGGCGGTTGGGGCGATGTGCTCAAGGTCGGTTGGGCTCAGGTGAGATTGCGCGGTGAGACTGAGCTTCGGTTGACAGCCTGTTAACGCTCGACCCAATAATTCGGCGCTTCCTTGGTGATGGTGACGTCGTGGGCATGACTCTCCTTCAAGCCGGCGGGGGAAATGCGCACCATCTCGGAGCGCAACCGGAGATCGTCGATCGAAGCGCAGCCCGAAAGCCCCATGCCGGAGCGCAAGCCGCCGATCAGCTGTTGCACCATCTGATGCACGCTGCCCTTGTATGGCACCATGCCCTCAATACCTTCCGGAACCAATTTCGACAGGGAATGCTCTCCGTCTTGGAAGTAGCGGTCCGCGCTGCCCTTGGCCATGGCGGAAAGTGAGCCCATGCCCCGATAGGCTTTGTAGGTTCGGCCTTGGTAGAGAATGGTCTCGCCCGGGCTTTCTTCGGCGCCCGCGAAGAGGGAGCCGATCATGATGCAATGGGCGCCGCAGGCGATGGCCTTGGCGAGGTCACCCGAGAATTTGATCCCACCGTCGGCGATCGCCGGCAATCCGGCCTCTTGGGTCGCTCGGACGGCATCCATGATCGCCGTCACCTGGGGCATGCCCGCTCCGGTGACAATGCGGGTGGTGCAAATCGAGCCGGGACCAATGCCGACCTTGATGCCGTCGACCCCCCGCTCGATCAATGCTTTAGCTCCGGCTTCGGTGGCCACGTTGCCGGCCACGAGCTTGAGATCCGGAAAGCGTTGGCGAATGGTGTCGATGCCGTCCAAGACCCCTTTGCTGTGGGCGTGGGAGGAGTCGATCACCAATAAATCGACCTGTGCGTCGACCAGAGCCTGGGCCCGATCCAGAGCATCGCCCGACGAGCCGATCGCGGCACCTACCCTCAGGCGGCCCAAGTCGTCTTTGCAGGCGTTGGGGTATTTGGTCATTTTCTGGATGTCTTTGACCGTGATCAAACCGCGCAGGATGTTGCCGTCCTCGACCACCAGAAGCTTTTCGATGCGATGTTTGTGCAGTAGAGCCTTGGCGTCTTTGAGGTTGGTGCCGGGGGCGACGGTCACCAGGCCGGTAGTGGTCATCAGGTCGCTGACGGGCCTCTGGGGATCGGTTTCAAAACGCAGATCCCGGTTGGTCAAGATGCCCACCAGACGACCTTCACCGTCGGTGACGGGCAGGCCCGAAATTCGAAAGCGAGCCATGATGTCGAGGGCTTCTTGGATACTCTGATCCGGGCGCATGGTCACCGGGTCGACGATCATGCCGGCTTCCGATCGCTTGACCTTGTCGACCTCCCCGGCTTGCTCTTCGATTGAAAGATTCTTATGCACAATGCCCATGCCGCCTTCTTGGGCGAGGGCGATGGCTAGAGCGGATTCGGTCACCGTATCCATGGCTGCCGAAATCAATGGAATATTGAGCGTGATTCCGCGACAGACCTCGGTTTTCAAGTCGACGAGGTTCGGATGGACCTCTGAATAACCGGGGACGAGCAGCACATCATCAAAAGTCAAAGCTAAGCGGGGGGCGTCGAGACTGGCCATTGGCGAAGCTCTCCGGGTGCGCGAGAAGTTGGGGGTGGGTGTCTGCAGCCCTGGCGGGGGCCGCGGTGCCCGGAGGATACACCTTGAAGAAAAATTTGGCTATTGGCGGGCTTTTCGTGTCGGCGATGTAAACCAACCCCGGCCGGGCGGTATCCTAGGTGCGATGGCCGCACTGACTTCATCCGAACGACCCAAACCGAGCGAGGAGAGCGACTTGCCTCCGGATCCGGAGGTCGCCGAAGTGTCCGCAGACGGAGACGTGGACTCCACGTTTGACGAACGGCGGGACGTTTCATTGGCTCAAACCGGCGATGTGGAGGCGTTCGAACGGCTCTACCGGCGCCATTTGGGACGCACCTTCGCGCTCAGCATGCGCATGTGTGGCAATGCCTCGGAAGCCGAGGAGATGGTCCAGGAGGCGTTTGTTCGATGCTGGAGCAAGCTCGAAACTTTTCGTGGCGGCAGCGCGTTTGGATCTTGGTTACACCGGTTGACCGTCAACACCATTCTCGGCAGGTGGCGGACCTCCGGACGTTATCGGGAACGGGTCGTAGCGCTCGAAGACCTATCCGACGTTCCCCATCCCGAGGTACGAGCCAGCCCCGGCGGCGCTTTAGATCTGGAAAAAGCGATCGCCGGCCTGCCCAACGGCGCTCGTACGGTTTTTGTCTTGCACGACATCGAAGGCTGGAAACACCGGGAAATCGCCGACCAAACCGGCCTCGCGGTCGGCACCTGTAAGACCCAATTGCATCGGGCCCGGCGTCTGTTGAGAATCGCCCTTTCGCCGACCCCCCCTGAGGTAGCTGAGCATGACTGAGCATAGAGATGATTTTCTGGTCGAGCAGCTCGATCGTTTGCCGGCAGAAATCCAGCCTGAGCGCGACCTCTGGCCCGGAATTGAAGCGCGGTTAGAGAGCCCTGAAAGATCGAACTCGGCCCCTGGCGGGGCGCCGGTCCGACATTGGGGTCCGCGGGAGTGGGGGTTGCAGGCCCTGGCGGCTCTTCTCTTTATGGCGGTAGGCAGCCTCGGGACCTGGTTTTCTATGGGCACTGGGTTTTCTATGGGGACTGGGTTTTCTTTGGCGACCGGGTCTTCCATGGATGTGGATGGGGCTGTCGAATCTGCGCAAATCCAAGGGAGCCGGCAAGACGGCAATGCCGATGCAAAGGGCCTGCGGGATCGTCACGAGGCGGATTCCGGGATCAAACCCGCATCCCACGACGAATGGTACGACGAAAGGGCCGCGGCCCACTCCCTAGATCTCGTGGAAGCAAATTATCTGCGGGCTCGAGACGCCCTGTGGCTCCAGGCGGTAGAGAATCGCGAGGCTTTGCCACCGGGAACGCTGAAGGTCGTGCAGAAGAATTTGGAGATTCTCGAGCGGGCAATTTCCGACTTGCGCAAGGCCTTGGCCCTCGACCCGGGCAATCCCAATTTGGAGCGGCAGCTGTTTCAAAACCACCAGCGCTCGATCGATCTCCTGCGTCGGGTCGTGCGCGAGGTCTGAGCTGGTTCGGATGGGGGAGAGATCCAACTTCTGAGCCGGCAGCGGCCGCTTTTGGAGGCGGGCCAACGGAGTGCTAACATTGGGGAATCTCAACATGAGGATCCCTCTTCGGATGAACCCTGCTACGCCTCAAGCTCAAGCTGAGACTCCTCCCGGAGTTCCCAGCAAGACCCGTGATACGACCCACAAGATGCTGTGGGGAACCCGCCCATATTGGATTCTCCTGGTCGATGTGCTCATCGCCTTGGTGGCGCTTTGGGCCGCGATCCATCTCCGATTTCTAGACGGTGAGCCCGGCGATACCAAAGCCCTTCACTCGTACTTCTTGAATTCACGCTTTTGGGCCCTAGGCCTGGTCCTGATGCTTGCGCGGGCCGCTGCCAACCTCTACTTCAGCCTGCACCGTTGGTCCTTCAAATTCTCTAGCCTGAGGGACGGGGCCAGGGTCGTTCTGGCCGTGGTGTCGGGCAGTGTGATCTTCGTCGTGCTCGGATTCTTCGGCCTACGTTCCTTCGGCTACGACGTTCCCGCTCGCGGCATCGTCGTTTTTGAGTCCATGTTGACCTTGGTGGGCATGGCGGGATTCCGCTTCATGCCGCGATTGGCTTGGTTATATAGAGCTGATCTGTGGGGACGGCGCAAGGGCATCCGGACTCTGATCGTAGGCGCGGGCGCTTCGGGCGAAATGCTGCTGCGTAACCTGCAACGGGACCCCGCGCTCGATTATCACGCGGTGGGTTTCGTCGATGATGACCGCACCAAATGGGGGCATATCGTCGGTGGTAAGCCGGTTCTGGGCGCTATCGAAGATCTGCCGAAAATCGCCAAGTCCTTAAAGGTTCGGCAGGTGGTGATCGCCATTCCGAGGTTGGCCTCGAGCCGCTTGCGCCAGATTCTGTCGAGTTCATTTTCGGACCCTGTGAGTTTTAAAATCCTGCCCATGTCCTTCGGCTCGCTCGAAGGGCGGGATCTGACCGAGACCCTGCGCGACATCTCGACCGAAGATTTGATGCCCCGAGCCGAACTCGTTTTTCAATACGAGGAGGCCTTGCCGGGCATGGATTTGGATCCCGACCGGTGCTTGTTGGTGGCCGGTGCGGCCGGCTCGATCGGCAGTGAGGTGACCTTGCAGCTTTTGCGCTTGGGCGCTAGGCGTTTGGTGATGGTCGATACGGACGAAAACGGTCTTTACATCCTGCGGCGTCGGTTTGAGGGTCTCTTTCCCCAATCAGAGCTAATGGCTGAGGTAGGCGATATCCGTGAGCAGGGTCGCATGGAGGTGCTCTTCGCCCGCCATCGTCCGCAGGACGTCTTCCACGCGGCGGCGCGCAAACACGTCCCTTTGATGGAAGCCGCGCCGGGCGAGGCGATCAAAACCAACGTTTCCGGGACCCTGAATCTCGCCCAGGCCGCCAAGGATTTCGGGGTCGAGCGATTCGTTTTCATGTCCACCGACAAAGCGGTCCGACCGTCCAGTGTGATGGGTGCCTCGAAACGGCTCGGGGAACTGGTATTACAGGCGCTCGCCGAGGACTCCTCAACTCGATTCTCGGTGGTTCGGTTCGGCAATGTGCTCGATTCTGCGGGTTCGGTGGTGCCCTTATTTCGTGAGCAGATCGCTCGCGGAGGTCCTGTGACCGTCACCCATCCGGAAATGCAGCGTTATTTCATGACCATTTCAGAGGCGGTGGGATTGGTGCTGCGAGCTGCTTATGGCGACTACGGCCGCCTCTGTGTTTTGGAAATGGGTGAGCCGCTGAAAATCGTCGACCTGGCCAAGCAGATGATCACCATGGCGGGTTTGGTTCCCGATGTCGACGTGCCGATTCGATTCACCGGCCTGCGGCCCGGCGAGAAGCTCTTCGAGGAGCTGTTGGGTGAGCATGAGACCGTGGTTAGAACCATCGACAAGAAGATTCGCGTGGTCGAGGGGCCGTCGGTCGACCCGGAGCTGTTGTCCGAGGTCAGAAAGCTGCAAAACGCCGCAGCAGCCGAAGACGAGGCTGCGGTGTGGGTTTTGCTGCAGCAGATCTTGCCGGAATTCCGCTCCCTACGGCGGGTGAAATCCCTGGAAAATACCGACCTCTCCGGTTCCATAGCCGTCTGACGGTGTCTTCTAAGAGCTTGTCTTCTAAGAGCTTGTCTTCTGAGAGCGTGCCGTCTGAGAGCGTGCCATGAGAATTTTGTGGGTTGCCACCAAGGCTCCTTGGCCGGCGGTGGACGGGGGGCGACTGTTGATGCAGCTGACCCTCGAGGCCCTCGCCGAGGCGGGGCATGGGGTCACGGTCGTGGCGCCGACTCGCCCGGGCGATCCGGCGGTGGTGGGGGTGCCAAAGGGCATCCGTTGGTTGCCGGTGGAGGATCGTTTCCGTCCCAAATTTCTGGACTTGGTCAGCGCCTGGCCCCGCGGCCGGGCTTTTTCGTCCACCCGCCACCACTCGCCCAAGATTCACCAGTGCCTGTGTCGGCTGCTGCAAAGCGAGACTTTCGACGTCGTGCACGTGGAGCAGGTCCAAGGGTTCACGAACGTCTCAGAATTGAACGATTGGCTAGGGGGCTCTGGGGGCTCCCGACTGCCGATCGTGCTCAGAGCCCAGAATGTAGAAAGCGATCTATGGCGCCTGCTGGCGAGCCGACGGCCACTGGCCGGCCCGGCGCTGCGTTGGGAGGCTCGCCTACTCGCCCGGGCCGAGGCGGAGGCCGTCCGGCGGTGCCGGGCGGTGGCCGCACTGACCTCGGAGGACGCCCAGCGATTGTCTCAGCTGGCCGAAGGTCGCGGACGGGTGACGGTTATTCCTCCGCCTTTTCCTGACCAATTGCCGCCCGCCCACAAGGTGCTCGAAGGAGATCCAGCTCTGGTGCTCTTCGGCAGCTCTGGATGGCTTCCGAACCGAGAAGGGGCGGATTGGTTTCTCCGTTCGATCTGGCCGGAAGTGGCACGCCGACATGCCAAGGCCATCCTGCACGTTTTTGGCGCCGGACCCCAGGAATATGCCGGGTTAGAGCGAGTCGAAGGGCATCCGTCGCCGGACGACAGTCGGTCTGCCTTTGCTCCGGGTAGCATTCTGGTGGTGCCGTTGAGCATCGCGTCCGGTATTCGAATGAAGATTCTCGAAGCCTGGGCCAGGGGAGTAGCGGTGATCGCGACACCTACGGCGGCCGCCGGGCTCGCTGCAACCGCCGGTGAGCATCTCTTTGAAGCCCAAACCCCTGAGGAATTCGCCGCCGCGGTGGCTGAGCTGTCGAATTCGGATTGTTATGGGCGATCGGTCGAAGCGGGCAGATCGAGGTTGAAAGAGGTCCACAGCCCTAAAAAAGTCGCGGCTTCGTGGCTGGAGCTGTACGACGAGTGTTCTTCCTAGAGCCTGCTTAGCAGGCGGTGGCAAAAGTCTCATCGCGCTACGAGCGCCCCTTTTTCGCCGACTCTTCGTTGGAAAACCTCGACGATTCCCGAATCGCCTGCGGTTTTCACGCCTCGATTCGGCGAAAAAGTCGCTGCTCTCGCCGGCGCGAGACTTCCGCCACAGCCTGCTAAGCTTCGCCCATGAATAGGAAATTTTCTTGGCGACCGGTCGCCGGCTGGACGGTGGCTGTGCTTTCGGTGGGTTTGTTCGTCTACGCCACGGCGACGGGCGATTCGGACCTGCGTTTGCTGACCAAACCTTGGCCGGTCCTGCTCTTGGCGTTACGGCTCCACCTGGCCTCCGGAGATAGCTATACCCGAAGCATTCGCAACGGGCTACTGGCGTCGGCGGTAGGGGATATTTGTCTCGAATTCGAGACCGGTTTCCTAGCCGGCATGCTCGCCTTCCTGATTGCCCATCTTTTTTACGTCGCCGCCTATTTGAGCGCCGACAAGACGGCGCGATGGGCCAGGGCCGTGCCCTTTGTGTTGTGGGGCGCGGCGGTGATCTACCTGCTACACCCGGGCCTCCAGGCAGCGGGTCTCTTGATTCCAGTCAGCGTGTATACCGCGGTGATTTGCACCATGATGTGGCGTGCGGTGGCGCGAATCCGCCCGGGGGCCGGAGTGGACGTCCGCTGGGCAGTGCTCGGCGCCTTGCTCTTTGCCGTGTCGGACACCCTGATCGCGGTCACCCGATTCGGACCGGAAGTGCCCGGAGCGCCCTATTGGATCATCGCCCTCTATTGGCTCGGACAGTGGGGAATCGCCAAATCCACCGACAGATACGTTAGTTGACCCACGGATCGTCGACCCGCAACGCTTCGAGTTCCGCCAGCTCTTCTTCCTCCCATTGCCGACGCTGGGCTTCGTCTCGTTCCCGACGGCGTCGAAATGCCAGCAAAGCCAAGCCCGTCACCACCATCCAAAGGGCGGCGGAGCTGGTGAGGAAGGGTACCCACCGATTCCAGAAGTCGAAGTCTGCCCAAAAATCTGCCTCGACCTCGGTGAGCGAGCGCCCGGTTGCATCGCGAAAGGCGGTGCGGAAGGTCTTGCCCTCCGCCACCCGATCCAGGATCCGCGCCGGCATATGGCTGCCGTATTGGTCCATCAAATAGCGCACGAAAGCGACGGACACGGCATAGGCGCGGGCTGAGGCCACCGAGCCTCGGGAGAACTCCAATTCAACGTCGGACATCGAAGCGCGGCGACGTCGAAAGGCTTCGAGCACCAGCCGCCCACGATCTTCGAATCGCCATTCCCGGGCAGCGACGATCGCCAGACCTTCGTTGAGCCAGCGGGGAACACCGTATCGACCCGCGGCCCGAGCGACCAACACATGGGCGATCTCGTGACGCAACACCTGCTCCAGATCCCCATCGGGATAGGCGGGGATGCGTTGGGGTAGCAAGACCACCCAGCCGGCATTGCCCACCGCGTAGGCCATGACCCACGAAGGAGCCCGCCGAGCTTCGACCGAACCCTCGCGGGCGATCACCACTCGAATCGGCGGTCCCGGCTGGTCCAAACCCAATAGCTCCATGGCGGGCACCAAGGATTGGCGATCGAATTGCCGCAGCTCTTCAATCAGCAGGGACATGCTTTCCGGACCTTCGATCACCAGCTCCGGAGGAGTCGGCGACGGGGCCTGGGCGGGCAAGTTGGACGCCAAGAAAACGACGAACGACATGAGCAAGAGAATTAGACGCACCTTCATCCGGCTGAGCTTACCCTGCTTGACCCAAGTCTGGTGGAAGCGTCTTGAAGCTATTGGCGTGGCCAGGCCGCCGCGGGGCGCTCCGGGGCTGATAAGCTTGTCGAAAACAGTGAGGAAATAACATGACGGGTTTCATGTCGGGCTTCATGACGGGCTGGAAGTGAGCTTGGGTTGGCGTCGATCGCTGCCCGTGGGTCAACGGCCTGATCTCTGCTCGAACGAGGTCGGGCGCGGCCGGCGAATTCGTCGGGTTGCAGGCTTGCGAAGCTGGATGACTTTGGGGTCGTGCCTGCTCGGGCTGGCGGCGTGCGCTTCGCCCATGACCGAAGAAACCGCTGAGCCACCTGCTCGTCCACTGCGGATTTACCTCCACGGCGAGCCGTCCGTTCTGGATCCCCATCTACAATCCGAAGCGGTGGCCCAAACCGTGCTCGGAAATATTTTCGAAACCCTGGTGGCCTTCGATTCCAATATGCGGATCGAACCCCTGCTGGCGGAAACCTGGGACAATCCCAGCGATTTGGTGTGGCGATTTCGAGTGCGCCGCGGAGTCTTCTTTCACGATGGCCGTGAGTTGACCTTGAACGACGTCATCTTCAGCCTCAAACGCGCCCTGGATCACCCGGAATCCCGCCAGAAGGGGGCCCTTGTTGCGGTCTCGGAAGTGCGTCAGGCGGGTCCCTGGGCCTTGGAACTCGTGACCTCCAAGCCTTATCCGATCCTCCTGAATCGCCTAGCGGTTCTGGGCATAGTGCCCGGAGACTCACCGCTTCAGATCACCGAGCCGGTGGGCAGTGGACCTTACCGATTTGTCGAACGCTCGGGGGACCGTGTGAAGCTGGCGGCCACGGTGGACCATTGGCGGGTACAAGGGATGTCCGAAGAAGTGGAATACATCTTCGAAAGCGACGCCGCCGCACGGGCGAAGGCCCTGTTGGCGGGCGATGCAGATGTGATCGACGAGGTTGCGGTGGAAGACGTGTCGAGACTAGACGCTGCCGCCGGTGCTCGAGCAGCGAGTTACTCGAGCCTCAATGTCACCTATCTGCACATGGATCCCACGGCCCCGCCTTTTGATAACCCGAAAGTGCGCCGAGCGGTGCATCTGGCTTTAGACCGGCGAGAATTGGTGGATGCTTTGCATCGCGGTCATGCACTGCCCGCCGGCCAGATGGTGAGCCGCAACGTATTTGGTTACAACCCCGAGTTGAAACCCGCTGAGCAGGATCTGGACACCGCAGCTCGTCTGCTGCAAGAGGCCGGATTTGCCGACGGGCTGGACCTGACCTTGGAGGTGCGGCAGGGATACCAGCTTGGACCTTTGGAGTCTCAGTTGGAAATGGCGGGCATCCGCTTACAGGTCCTGAGCCGTCCATGGGACGAAACCTACGCGCTTTTGCTGGCCAAAAAGGTGCCATTCTATTTTGGCGCCTGGGTCTGCACCTCTGGGGATGCCGGTGATGTGTTGGATCGCAAGCTCCACACCCGGGATTCGGAGCAGGGTTATGGTGATGCCAATCATGCGCATTATTCCAACCCGAAACTCGACCAGCTGATTCAAGAGACCAACACCATGCTCGATCTCGAAGAGCGCCAAAGACGTTTGCAACTAGCCCTCGAAATGGCCGGCGGCGACCTTGTTTACGTGCCGATTTTCAGCCAGAACGAAATCTACGGCATTCGCTCGGGCGTGGAATGGACGCCGCGTCAGGACGGTCGGGTGTATGCGTATGAGATGAGCCGATGAAAGAGCCGAAAGGCGGCGACCCCAAAAGTCTCTCGGAATCCGTCGACTCGATCTATAGCTCCCGCAAGCGATTCGGCCTGCGTCGTCGGTCCGTGTTGGCGGTGTCGGCTTTGGTGGCTTTCGTGCTGCTCGCCCAGGCCGCGGTGGTAGCGGTGCTCGGCCACAGCCAGATCGTTGCCGACGCCAGGGATCGAGCACGATCCTTTGCCACCCTAGCCGTCGATCCGATCTGCAATGCCTACTTCACCTATCACGATAGTGGTGCCAGTAAGTTTCGAGACCTGGTGCGTGAAACCGTCGACCTCAATCGAGATCTGCTGTCGCTGGAAATCTTCGATACCGAGGGCCGTCGCCTCTTTGCCTATGACCGGGAGACCGGTGAGCGTCCGGTGACCGATGACGGCTTCACCATGGATGGGCGGCTGTTGCAGGCGGTTCATGGCCTCGAGCAGGTGGCCTGGGCGAACTCGGCAGAATTCAACGATGAGATCGGATTCGTCGTGGCCCAGCCCCATGTGGAAGATTGGGGGCGGCATCGGCTTTCGGTGGTCTTTGGTTTCGGCGAGCGATTTGTCCAACGGGCCGCGATTCAGCTAAGTCGATGGTTGGTTTTCCTCGCGTTGCTGGGATTGGCCTTGGGAATCGCCTGTGCCTACCTCCTGGCCGGGCAAAGTCTACGGCCTTTGGAACGGTTGATCCGGGGTGCCCGTGAGCTGTCGAAAGGCAACCTTCGTCACCGGATCGAACTCGAATCAGGGGACGAATTCGAGGTGTTGGGTGCAACCCTCGATCACATGGCCAAATTGCTTTCGGGCACCATCCATGATCTGGAATCGTCGAATAAACATCTCGGAGCGGTCAATGCCGAGTTGCAGGAGCTGGATAAGGTGAAGAGCGATCTCTTGGCCAATGTCAGCCATGAGCTGCGGACGCCCCTGACCGCCATCAGCGGTTATACCGAAGCCTTGTCTGCCGGTTTGCTCGGCGAGGTGACGGCAGTACAGCGGAATTCGTTGGCGGTGGTCGACCGCAATATTCAACGCTTACGCGGCATGATCGATCAACTGCTCAGCTATTCGCGCATGGACTCCGGGCGAATCGAGCTCGAGATGAGGCCTTTCGACGTCGCGGCAGCCGCAGGTCACGTCGGCGAGGCGGTGCAAGCTGCTCGGGGGGGTGAGCTGAAGCTTCAAATCCAAATCGAAGATCCCTTGCCGGAAGCGTTCGGCGATGCGGCTCGCATCACCCAGGTGCTCGAAAACCTATTGACCAATGCCGCCAAGTTTTCTGCCGGCAAACCGGTCACGCTTAGGGTATCGGAGGTTTCCGAGGGCATTTCGGTGCAAGTGATCGACCACGGCATTGGAATCCCTGAAGCCTATCGGCAGCGCATCTTCGATCGATTTTTCCAGATCGATGCAACGTCCCGCAGGCAGTATGGGGGCATGGGGCTCGGATTAGCGATCGTCAAAGAGATCATGGAAATGCACCACTCTGAGATCACCGTGACCGAGACCCCGGGAGGCGGATCGACCTTCGGTTTTATCTTGCCCCGAAGTACCGAAAGAACCGGTTTGATACCGGTTCAAGGCGGCTCTAGGGTCTTGTTGATCGATGACGACGCCCAAGGAGTGCAACGCATTACCGGCCGCTTGGTGTCCCAAGGGTGGACGGTGCTGACGGCCGCCAGTGGTGAGCAGGGATCTTCGGTGGCCAGAAGGGAGCGGCCGGACGTCATCCTTCTGGACCGGCTGCTGCCGGATATGGATGGATTCGATCTCGCCACTCGGTTGATACAGGATGCGAGGACGCGGGAAATTCCGGTGGTTCTCTTCACCGTGCGACCGGAACGGGCACTCGGCTTGAGGCTCGGAGTGGCCGATTATTGGGTCAAACCCCTCGAGCCGGAGGAAGTTCAAACACGTCTAGAGCGCCTTCTGAGGGAGCGAGCAGAGGCGAAATCGCACGATGTAGACACGATATAGACACGATGTAGACTCGATGTGTAGACACGATGTAGAGAGTTGGCAGAGGGTTATCAGCAGAGGGTTAGTAGTGTTCGCCTTGGACCACGAGGTTTTGGGCTCGACCGATTTTTCTTGTTTCCAGCCGGCGTGCGAGGTAATTTGTAAGGTGCAAATGAAAAGGAAGACGCAGTGAGTGGTTCGAAGATCCTCGCCATCGACGATGAGCCGGACGTTCTCGAATTTCTGGAGCTCGTGCTGCAGCGATCGGGTTTTGACGTCGCCACTTCCAATAACGGCACCGACGGTCTGATCAAGGCCCACATCGAGACTCCCAACTTGATCCTCCTGGACATCATGATGGAGGAAATGGACGGTTGGGAGACGTTGAGGCTGTTAAAGCTCGACGATCGATCCAAAGATATCCCGGTGATCGTGTTGTCGGCCCGAGCCGAGCCCAAAGACAAGATTCGAGCCCTGCACGAGGGGGCGGTGGACTACATCATCAAACCTTTTAGAGTGGTCGAAAGCTTGGAAAAAATCCGTACCATTCTGGACATGAATGGCGGCAACGAGGATAGCGACGGCCCTGACTCCCCGGTGCAAGGTGCTCCGACGTGAGCCGCCCGGATCTCAGCTCCTGGCCCGAGGTAAAGTTGCAGGCCGAGTGGCTGAAGCTGAGGGGACACCTCTTCGACCCCTTGACCCGCTTGCCCAGCTTGCCGTTGGTGATCGACAAGGTGCGCAGCCGGCTTGAAACCGGCGATCAGATGGTCTTGGTGCTGTTGGACTTTTCGGTCGGTGGCTTGAACGAGGTTTCTTTTGGTTGGGAAGCCCACGATCAATTGATTCAAGCTGCTGCGGCCGCCCTCTGCCGCGCCCGCGATGAAATGCTCGACCCAACGGATGTGGTGGCCCAGGAGGCGGTTCGCTCCGACACCTTTCTCTGCTTCTGTCATTTGGGTGGCCGTTCGGTCAAGGAGCTGCACGAGGCCTTGGTCGACCGGGTCGAGCAAGCCGTTCGACGGCTCTATGACGGGCCGACGCCGGTGATCGACACTGCTGCGGTTTTGGTCGAGGTGGAGCCGCGCCGACGGTTGGAGCGCTCCCTCTACCAAGCTCTGGCCGCGGCCAGGGCGAAAGGGCGCGAAAACACGGCCCGTCGGCAATCCGGTCGCCGGGCCGAACTCCAGCGCATGTTGGTTTCGGGTGATCTAGTAGTTCGATACCAACCGATCGTCGACTTGAGCCGGCGTGCCATTTATGGATTCGAAGCCCTGACGGCGGCTCCGGACACGACGATTTTCGATACTCCCGAGACCCTCTTTTCTTTTGCCGAGCAAAGCGACGGCATTGTCGATCTCGAGCGCCTTTGTCGGCACATGGCCTTGGACCAAGGACAAGCCCTGCTCGGGGGGCCGCGCAACGCTCAATCGCCGAAGCTTTTTCTCAACTGCTCGGTCCACGCGTTCCGCGATCCGCGCTTGGTCACGGATTTGATCGCCGCGGGCGAAGCTTTAGGTTTGACGCCGGATTGTTTGGTTCTCGAAGTCACTGAAAGAGTTGCCGTCACCGAGTGGCAGGCATTCAGAAAGATTCTCGACAAGGTCCGCAAGGCAGGTTTGTTGGTGGCGATCGACGATCTGGGAGCGGGTTATTCAAGCCTACGGGCGGTGGGTGAGATCGAGCCCGACTATATGAAATTCGATTTCTCCTTGGTTCAAGACCTGCATCGCAGCGCGATCAAACAAGATTTATTCGAAACGCTGGCCACCCTGACCCGCAAGATCGGCGCTCGCGCGATCGCCGAGGGTATCGAGGTGGCAGAAGAGCTTCAGGCCGTTCGAGAGCACGGAGTCGACCTAGGTCAGGGTTATCTCTTTGCCCGTCCCGCCCTGTCGTCGGACGCCGGCAGCATTCATTTCCCGTCTCCTTGACGGGCCGGCCTGATTCAGCTCCTATTCCGAACGTCCTATTCCCGAACGTCGAATCCATCCAACCCAAGCTCGGAGGAGTCTTGCCCATGTTTTGGTATCCGTTGAAGCGAGCCCAGTCCACCCTTACTTTCTTGCGGGTCTGGGCCCCAGGGCTCGCAGCCCTTGCGCTCGGAGCCCTTGTGCTCGGAGCCGGGCCCGCGCTCGGCAAGAAAAAAGAAATAGCTGAGCCGCCGAAAGAAGAAAGCCGTTGGAGCGCAGAGACCTTCTCCGGTCTGGAGCTGCGTTCGATCGGCCCTGCGCTGATGTCCGGCCGAATTGCCGACATCGCCATCGACCCTCACGATCAGAGCACCTGGTACGTGGCAGTGGGATCCGGCAATGTGTGGAAAACCACCAACGCCGGCACCACTTGGAGCCCGATTTTCGACCAAGAAGGCTCCTATTCCATCGGTTGCGTCACCATCGATCCAAGCGACCGACACACGATTTGGGTCGGCACCGGCGAAAACGTCAGCGGTCGCCATGTGGGTTACGGAGACGGCGTCTACAAGAGCCTGGACGGCGGGCAAACTTGGCAGAATATGGGTCTGCAGGATTCGGAGCACATCGGCACGATTTTGGTCGATCCAAGAGATTCGAAGGTGGTTTACGTGGCGGCTCAAGGGCCGCTGTGGTCATCCGGCGGCGATCGCGGATTATTCAAATCCAGCGATGGCGGTGCCACTTGGACTCAGGTCCTCGGTGGTGGCGAATTTACGGGTGTCAATGAGGTTCATATGGATCCTCGGAATCCGGACGTGCTCTACGCCACCACCCATCAAAAGATACGCACGGTGGCGGCGCTGATCAATGGCGGGCCGGAGTCCGGCATCCACAAGAGCCTCGACGGCGGCAAAACTTGGCGCAAGCTCGAAAACGGTTTGCCAAAGGAGGATATGGGCAAGATCGGCCTGGCCATTTCGCCGATCCAACCGGACGTGGTTTATGCCAGCGTCGAGCTGGCCCACCGCGAGGGCGGTTTTTATCGCTCCGCCGATGGCGGAGGCAGTTGGGAAAAACGCAACGATTACCTTTCCGGCGGCACAGGCCCCCACTACTACCAAGAACTCTTCGCCAGCCCCCACCACTTCGAGCGGGTCTACCAAATGGACGCTCGGATGCACTTCACCGCCGATGGTGGAACCACTTTTCAGCCGGTCGGCGAGCAGCACAAACACGGCGACAACCATGCCATGGCATTCGATCCCAAGGATCCGGATTATCTCCTGGTGGGCAGCGACGGAGGCCTCTACCAGAGTTGGGATCTGGGCACGAATTGGAGCTTCATTGCCAATTTGCCGGTGACCCAATTCTACAAAGTCGCGGTAGACAACGATGAGCCGTTTTACAACGTCTACGGCGGCACTCAGGACAACAATACCCAGGGTGGTCCGTCACGGACGCTGAACGTCAACGGCATTCGCAACAGCGATTGGTTTATTACCCTCTTCGGCGACGGGCACCAGCCGGCCACGGATCCCAGCAATCCGGACATCGTCTATTCCGAGTGGCAAGAAGGCAATTTGGTGCGCTACGACCGCAGCACCGGTGAAATCGTTTATATCCAACCCCAAGCGGGGCCGGGCGAGCCGGCTGAGCGTTGGAATTGGGATTCGCCGATTTTGGTCAGCCCCCACGATCCGGCCCGTCTGTACTTTGCCAGCCAACGGGTTTGGCGGAGCGACAATCGCGGAGACAGCTGGCGGCCGATTTCCCAGGATCTTTCCCGCGGCCTGGACCGGCTGAAGCAGCCGATGATGGGAAGGGTTTGGAGTTCGGACGGTATTTGGGATCTTTGGGCGATGTCCAACTTCGGTAGCGTCACCTCCCTTTCGGAGTCGCCGTTGGTGGAGGGCCTGATCTACGCCGGCACCGACGACGGTTGGATTCAAGTGACCGAGGACGGTGGCGAAACTTGGCGCCGTGGCGGGACCTTGCCCGGCGTGCCGGACTTCGCCTTCGTCAACGACATCAAAGCCGATTTGCATGATTCGAATACGGTTTACGTCGCCTTGGACCACCACAAGACCGGGGATTTTCGCCCCTTCTTGTTGCGCTCCACCGACCGGGGCAAGACCTGGTCGTCGATCGCCGGCAACCCGGACGACGGCGGGCTGCCTGACCGCCACTTGGTCTGGAGACTGGTCCAGGACCATGTGAACAAGGATCTGCTCTTCGTCGGCACGGAATTCGGAGTTTTCTTCAGCCCCAACGCGGGCAAGCGGTGGATTGAGCTGACCGGCGGAGTGCCTCAAATCCCGTTCCGGGATCTGGCGATCCAAAAGCGGGAAAACGATCTGGTAGGCGCCACCTTCGGCCGTGGCTTTTACATCCTCGACGACTACTCGCCCTTGCGGCAGGTTGATGACGAGCTATTGGAGGGACCTGGGACCCTTTTTCCGGTCAAAGATACCCTGTGGTACGTCGAACGGCGGCCATTGGGTCGAAGTGAGAAGGCCACCCAGGGCGCAGACTTCTTTGTCGCCCCGAATCCTGCCTTTGGTGCCGTCTTTACCTACTACCTGAGTGAGGGCTTCGACACCGCTAAAGAGCGTCGTCAAGAGGCTGAGAAGGAAGCCGCGAAGAAGGGTGAAGATACCCCGTATCCCGGTTGGCAGGCGTTGCATCAAGAGGCTAGGGAAGAAGCTCCTGCGATGGTCCTGACTGTACGGGATGGAGATGGCGGGGTGGTCCGGCGGATCGAGGGACCTGCCTCCGCTGGTTTCCATCGCGTGGCCTGGGATTTGCGTTATCCATCGGTCGACGCCTGGGATCCCCATCCCGGCGAGGATTTCTTGGGTGGAGGCGGTGGGGTGTTGGCCTCGCCGGGACGTTATTCTGTGACCCTTTCCAAACGTTCCGACCAAGGTTGGCAAGACTTCGGTGAGGCCCGAGAGTTTTCGGTCGAGCCCCTCGGCGATACGGTCTTGCCGCGCATGGATCCGGCCGAAGCCATGGCGTTCGCCCGGCAGGTGCAGGAACTCAGCCGTCGGATCAGCGCCGGTGACGCGGTGCTCGAGGAGCTGTCGGTGCAGCTCGGAGCGATGAAAGAAGTCATGCGCCGAGCCAATGTCGATCTGGCGATGGACGCCCGCCTACGTGGCCTGGAGAAGCAGTGGTACAACTTGAACGAGACGTTGAATGGCGACAGCCAAAAGGGCGAGTTCGGCGAGCCGACACCTGCCACCCTGAGAAATTGGATGGGCGCGATCGATTTGGGCACCCGTTTTTCGACCTACGGGCCGACTCCAAGTCATCGGACGTACTATCAATGGGCTTCCGAGTCCTTTGCCGCGTGGAGCCGGGATCTAAGCTCACTTAGAGCAGAGGTGGATGGCTTGGGGCAAGAACTCGACGTTGCCGGTGCCCCCTGGACACCCGGTCGGGGAGCTTCCTAACAGCCTTCAGTGGCTGTGGGTCGGCGGACCGCCGAAGGCTTACCGGCCTTCGGCGGTCTTGCCCGAAGGTTTAATCAGAGCGTTTGAGGACGTTTGTTGATGGGCATGAATATATTGTCGATGCGAGCTTCTGCTCTTTGCTTGGTGGTGCTCGGCATGGTCGCCGCAGCTTCGCAAAACTCTGGGGATCGCCAGGTCGGGGCAGGAACTTCGGTTCCAGAAATGAACTCCAGCGGAGCCGGCTCCGAGGGCGGTTCCAAAACCGAGCTGGTGATCTGTTTTCGTCCCAACCGGCCGTTCTTCTCGCCCAAGCAGGGAGGGGGTTGGACCGGTCTAGAGCACGACATCTTGGCTGCTTTCGCGGACGAGCAAGGGGTCGCTCTAGGATTTCACCGGCCGAGCCACTTCGCCGAGGTCTTTTCAGATCTTGAGCAAGGTCGATGCGACATCGGGGCGGCCACCATCACGAAAACGGAAGAGCGGACGAGTAGGTTCGACTTTTCGCGGTCATATTTTCCCGTTCGAATTGTGGCGGTGGAGAGACGCGGGGCGATCACGACCCGGGCTGAGCAGCTGCGGGGAAAGAAAGCAGCCACCATTGCCGGTAGCACCTACCTCAAAGTCATCGAGAAAATCGGCGCTGTCGAAGTTGTCTTTGTCGCCAACTCCCAAGAAATGTTCGACGCGGTGGCCCAAGGCCGGGTGGACTTCTTGGCCTGTGACTCGGCGATTGTTTTAGCCAAAGCCGAAGAGTACCCGGATCTTCAGGTGACGGCCCCTCTTTCGGAACGGGATGAGCTCGCCTTTGCTTTGCTCAAGGGGTCACCCTGGACCGAGCCACTGTCGGGCTTCCTGACACGCATCCAAGCCGACGGCGGCATGCGGCGCCTTCTCCTGCGATATTTCGACGAGGAAGGCACCGACATGATCCTTTCCGAGAACGAGTAGACGCAAGACGCCGCGCTGAGGCACTCACCAGGGAGCAACCAGAGTGGGACCTAGATTCAAAGTGGAACCTAGCCCTAGATTCAAGTCGGCAGGTCCCTTTCCGGGGAACTCAGCGGGCCTTGGGTCAGTTGACGTCGCGATCGGTGCGGCGTTTGCGTGGACGGAGGAGCTGAAACTTGACCATCTCTTTGTAGCTGATTTGGGAATCTAGGTCTTCCCGGGCGAGCTTTAAATGTTGGTGCAATCCGTCCAGAATCAGCTCGGCTTCCAAGCAGATCGCCTCTTCGGCGGCTCCCGCGGAGTGCTCTTTGGCGAGTTCGAAGAGTCCTGGAACCTGTTTCAGTTGCTCGCGGTAAGTGTCGTAGGGTTGGTTGTCCGAAAGGTCCACGGTGCCGCCGTCGGCAAACCAGGCGACGATTCCGGAGTAGGGGCCAGTGTCGTCCTCACCGGCGGAACCCACCGCGCGCTCGACCTTTGGATATTGCCGCTGGAAGACCTTCTTGATCGCGTCACCAATGATCTTGCGGGCCACCACCTCGGCGCCCTGTTGCTCACCTTCATAGACCATCTCCACCTTGCCGGTGATCGCCGGCAGCAGGGTGTGAAGATCACAAAGACGAGGGTAGATCATCGAGTCTCCGGAGATCAGGGCGCGCCGCTCCAGATTTGAATAGAGCAGCTCCAAGGCCGAAATGCTGAGGCGCGCTGAGACGCCGGAGGTTTGGTCGATCAGCTCGCTTTCTCGGGCGGCAAAGGAGATTTCCTCCACCAATAGGCGCATCCTCTCCGGCAACACAATCTCGGCTGAATCGTCGGGCAGCTGTCGATCCAACCAAGCCTCTTGCTCGGTAATGGCCGCTGCGGTCTTCAGGTCCGGCGGGTAGTGGGTGAGAATCTGCGACGAGATTCGATCCTTGAGCGGCGTGATGATCGAGCCGCGATTGGTGTAGTCCTCGGGGTTGGCGGAGAACACCAAGAGGATGTCGAGGGGAATGCGGACCGTGAAACCGCGAATTTGCAGATCCCGTTCTTCCAGCAAATTGAGCAGACCCACCTGAATGCGAGGCGCCAAATCAGGCAGCTCGTTGATGGCGAAGATGCCCCGATTGGTGCGCGGAACAATGCCGAAGTGAATGACCTCCGGGTCCGCCAGAGTGAGCTTCTGGTTGGCTGCTTTGATCGGATCCACGTCACCCAAGAGGTCGGCGATGGAAACGTCGGGGGTGGCGAGCTTTTCGTTGTAGCGGGCTTCCCTGGGTAGCCAGTCGATCGGCGCGTCGTCACCCATTTCGGCGACCATCTTGCGACCGGTCACGGAGATCGGATCGAGGGGGTCGTCGTTGAGTTCCAAACCCGCCAAGACAGGAATCTCAGGCTCCATCAAGTCGGTGAGGGAGCGCAGCAAACGGGTCTTGGCCTGACCCCGAAGACCCAAAAGGATCATGTCGTGACCGGCCAAAACTGCGTTGACGATGCCCGGAATCACGGTCCGGTCGTAACCCAGGACGCCGGGGAAAAGGCGCTTGCCTTCCTTTAAAGACACTCGCAGATTGTCTCTCAGTTCCTGGCGAATGGAGCGAGATCGATAGTCCGTACGGCGCAGCTCGCCGAGGGTTTTGGGTTTACGGCTCATCCTTCTTGGGCCTCCAGCCAACGTTCCGCGTCGATTGCCGCCGCACATCCGGATCCAGCGGCGGTAACAGCTTGGCGGTAAATGGGATCCATGACGTCTCCGCAAGCAAAAACGCCTTCAATTTGAGTCCGAGTGGAAGGGTGGTCGACAACCAAATAACCGGCTCCGTCCGTTTCGAGCTGTCCGTCGAAAATGTCGGTATTGGGCTTGTGGCCGATGGCCATGAAGACCCCCTGGGTTGCGTATTCCGTCAACTCGCCGGTTTGGGAATGCTTTAGCCGGACCCCGTGGACTCCTTTTTCACGGCTGCCGAGGATCTCGTCGACGGTTTGGTTGAGCTGCCAGGAGATCTTGGGGTTCTTGCGAGCGCGGTCGACCATGATCTTGGAAGCACTAAAACCTTCCCGCCGATGCACGATCGTGACTTTGGAGCAAAAGCGGGTCAAGTAGGTGGCTTCTTCCATGGCCGAGTCCCCGCCGCCGACCACGACCACTTCTTTTTCTTTGAAGAAAAAGCCGTCGCAAGTGGCGCAGGCAGAAACGCCGTAACCCATCAAATGGGTTTCCGATTCCAGACCCAACAGCTTGGCGCTGGCGCCGGTGGCGATGATCAAAGCTTCGCAGGAATACTCAGCCTCGTCGGTGACCAGACGGTAGGGTCGCTGGGAGAGGTCGACTTTGGTGACGGTTTCGAAATCTTTGACCACAGCACCGAATCGGACGGCCTGCTTTTGCATCAGCTCTACCAGCTCTGGACCCATGATGCCTTCGGGGAATCCCGGGTAATTCTCCACGTCGGTGGTGATGGTCAGCTGCCCACCGGGCTGGATGCCGGTCAGGAGCAGGGGAGCCAGGCCGGCACGGGCAGCGTAGAGCGCGGCCGTCAAACCGGCGGGGCCGGTGCCGAGGATGATGACTGAATTGTGGTTGGGAGTTGGATTGTCGCTGGCCATGGATGGCACTCCTTATCGGTCAAATCTCTCGATCTGTTGGCACGTGTGGTGATGGACTGAAGACGAAGGGCCTATCTACTACGTCTGATGGGAGCTGCGGGTCGGATCTAGGGCGTAGAAGCCCTCATCTCCGGTCCGGCGGAGTATAGCAATGCGCGAGGCGGAAAACCGCCCGGCTCAAGTCGACCTCCCCGCCCCGGTTTCGGTGATCGCCTCGAGCGCTCACCATGTCTAATCTCTACGGCGTCCGGTTAGTGGAGGATGGGTCGGCGGGTGTGAAGGCCCAGAATCCTGGGCCATGTGGTCCGATCGCCAAGGGCCTACCTGTTAACAGGCTGTTGCAAAAGTCTCATCGCGCTGCAAGCGCGCCTGCGCGGCCCGGCCTTTTCCGCCGACTCTTCGTTGGAAAACCTCGACGATTCCCGAATCGCCTGCGGTTTTCACGCCTCGATTCGGCGAAAAATTCGCTGCTCTCGCCGGCGCGAGACTTCCGCCACAGCCTGTTAATATTTGCTTCGGCTTCGGGCGTTGGTCCACGATAGGCCGACGGGGCTTGACCCTAGCCATGAATGGGTACAAAATATGCTTCAGCGTCATTTTTGCCAGGAGCGAGTCAAGGTCTGATGAGGCCCCCCCGAGCGTCCCAGATCCTTCTGAGCGAATCTGCACCTTCAGCGATCAAGGTCCGCGGTGAAAAATGGAGAAGACATGAGCAAGAAGACCCACCTAGGTTATACCTGCATTTTATGGTTTGCTTCGGCGCTGTTGCTGAGTGCGGGCACACTTTCGGCCTCGGATCCGCGGATCCCGGAATCCAACGTTGAAGAGATGGGAGTGCTCAAGGAGACCGTTCCGGCGAGCGAAAAGGCGGAGCAGGAAAAAGCAGGGGAGAAGGGGTCTTGTGTTCAGAGTGACGAGGCCTTCTGTTTTCTCGACAATCGATTCCAGGTGCAAGTGGAGTGGCTCAACTTCAGCTCGCAAACCGGCGTCGGCCATGTGGTGGACCAGCCCCTTTCGGATAACTCGGGAGTTTTTTGGTTTTTCACCGACGGCAACTGGGAGATGCTCGTCAAGGTCCTGGACGGCTGCGAGCTGAACGATCGATTTTGGGTCTTTTCCGCGGCGACTACCAACGTGCAATACACCTTGACGGTGACCGATACCCAGACCGGCGCCCAGGTCGTTTACACAAATCCCTTGGGAAATGCCGCCGCAGCTTTGACCGATACCGACGCCCTCGCAACTTGCGGCTCTTGACGTAGGCTGCCGCCACAGCCTTTTTAGGGCGGTGGCGCGAGTTCGGAGCGACGCGCGCAGGGCGCCGCGCCGGCCCACTGGGATTCCATTTCTGGACGGGCCCTTTTTAGGTGGGCGGGGATCCGAAGGGCAAAGCAAGGCCGAGCACCTCGGTCAAGAACCAGAGCAGCCCCAAACCCAAGACCACCGTCGGTACCACCCAACGCAGCCAAAAGAGCAAAATATCGGCGCGTCGAGTGGACTGGTCACCGATTTGCTGGGCAAGGATCTTTCGATCGAGGAACCAGCCGACAGTGATCGCCGCGAGGGCGGCGCCCACGGTTTGCAGACCCGATCCAAAGGTCAGATCCCAAGGCACGAAGATCTCAAGGTTGATCATCGGTGGCAGGGCGACCACGAAAACCGCCAGCGATAGACGGTGAATCGCGCGTTCGCGGCTCCAACCCAATTCGTCGGTCAGCCCGGCGACCAAGACCTCGAAGGCGCCGACGTCGGAGAGAAAGGCTGCGCCCAACAATCCGACGAAAAAAAGGGCACCGAAAATAGGCCCTCCGGGGATCTGGGCAAAGACCTGCGGCAGGGTCGCGAAAATCAATCCAGGCCCGGATCCGGGCTCGAGAGAGAGGGCGAAAACCGCCGGCAGGATCGCCAATCCCGCCAGGAGCCCGGCCCCCAGATCGCCGGCTGCGGTCCACGAGGCGTTGTCGAGCAGGTCTTGATCACGGTGCAGATACGAACCGTAGACGACCATGAAAGTGCCGCCCAAGGACAAGCTGAAGAACGCTTGACCCATGGCGGCGAGCACCACCTCGAGGGTCGGTTTTTCGAATTTGAGCAAATACCACTCGACCCCGGCCCAAGAGCCTTCGAGGGTCAGTCCGCGGCCGATCAAAATCAGCAGACAGACCGCCAGCAGCGGCATCAGGATAGTGCTCGCTTTTTCGATGCCCGCGCGCAGGCCCCGTTTCAGCACCCAAGCCACAGCCAGGATGACAGATCCGGTGCAGGCGACTTGCAAAGCCATCGATTTGAAAGCGAACCCCGTCTCGGGAGGTAGGACGGCTGTCGCGTCGAGCCCGATTCCGAAGATTCCGAGTATCTGAGCCACCCCATGGTAGAGGACCCAGCCGATAGCGTTGGTGTAATAGGCGGTCGCCGCGGTGACACCTGCAAAGAGCGCCCAACCGAGCCATCGCCCGCCCGGCAAGCCGGCCTTTTCGAAGGCACCCACAGGTCCGCGACCCGTGGACCGACCGAGAGACCATTCGGCCATCAGTGCCGGAATTCCCAGCAGGATCACCATCAGCACGTAGACCAGAACGAATGACGCTCCTCCGAACTTTCCGGTCATATATGGAAAGCGCCAAACGTTGCCGAGCCCCACGGCCACACCGATCATGGTAGCCAAGGTGCCGAATCGACCACTGAATGTAGGGCGGCTCATGTCGCCGATTGTACGTTTTCAATGCCTGCTAGGGCTATGCTGTTGAAAGAGAGCCTTCGTCATATGATCGGAACATCCCAAAACGGTATCCATCCAAAACGGTCCGAGCTGAATCAAGGAACGAGCTATGGTTAAAGATGACCTAGTCCGGCAGGACGTCAACGAAGAAGAATTGAAGGCGGTAGTAGAAGGTGGCGAAGGAATCTGGACGATCCGCGGCGGGGGTGACCTCCGGGGATGGAACGGCATTCGCTATAAGGCGGGCATGTCGGCCAAGAACGTCGGCTCGACCCAGCTGTCCATGAATGTGGCGACCATTCCGCCCGGGGCGGTTGCTCGGGCCCACATTCACGTGGGTTTCGACCTCATGCTTTACATCCTAAAGGGGCGGGTGCGGCACGAGTACGGGGATCATTTGAAGCAGGTGATCGAAAACGAAGCCGGCGATTTCATCTACATCGAGCCGGGGGTGCCGCACGAGGTCTTCAATCTGAGCGATGAAGAAGAGGTGATGGCCGTGGTCGCCCGATCGGACGCCTCGGAATGGGAGAACATCGTGCCTTACGACCGCGAGACCGGTGAAGTGGTCGACACCAAGGACAACGAACTGAGATCGTGACTGATTCGGCCCCTGATTCCGCGCTGGTCACAATTCCCAGCGATCTTCCGCGCCCCGGAGAGGTGCACCTCTGGCGTCTCGACCTGAGGGCCGATGGGGCAGAACTCGAGTGTTGTCGAGGGCTGCTCACCGAGCAGGAGATCCAGCGCGCGTCTCGGTTTCGCTTCGATCGCCATCGGCGACGATTTTCCGTCCGGCGTGCCCAACTGCGTCTGCTGCTGGCCTCTTATTTGGGCATTGAGCCACAAGCGGTGGAATTCCGAATCGGCGAGCGCGAAAAGCCGTTCTTGACCGAGGAGCTGACCCGTGGGCTGGCGGAACCGTTGGAATTCAACCTCTCCGACTCCGAGGACGTGGCGTTTGTCGGTTTCAAAGTGGGCGTTGAACTGGGGGTGGATGTGGAAATCGTTCGCCCCATGCCCGACGCCCGTTCGATTTCCCGCAGCTTTTTCGCCGAGCACGAGCAGCAAGTCTTGGCTGAGGAGGCGGATGGGGAGGTGGACGCAACCTTCTTTCGCTGTTGGACGCGCAAGGAAGCCTACATCAAGGCCGTAGGTCAAGGATTAGCGGTGCCGCTGGATTCCTTCACCGTCACCATGAAAAAGCAGGATCCGGCTCGGTTTCTTCAATTTGCCGACCAAGTCGGTGAGGAAGAGCACTGGACCTTGGAGCATCTAGAGCCGGAGCCGTCGATTTTTGTCGCGGTTGCCGCCCGTCAGCAGAATCTGAAAATCCGATCCTTCACAGCTCCGGCCCCCACGGTCTGGCCGGCATTCCGCCGGAGCCAAAATCCGACCCAGACTTAGGGGCGCACCTCCCAGGCGCGCACCTCCCAGGCATTGAGTGGATTCCGACCCCACGGATATCACTCGCCTTCGACCACCCGCTGGGCGTGATGAAGGTTGTGGTAGTGGGTGAAGAAGAGCATTTCCCGAACCGAAAGCGGGCCCATGAGCGGGTGAGGAAATTGCAGCTTGTCCAGTTGGTCCTCCGACCAGGCATCCAAATTCTCGACCAGCAGTCCGACCGCACGCTGCCATTTTTCCAGGATCTCGTCGCGGGCGAGCTGCGGATCGGCGGGTGCCTCCGAAACCTGAGGCACGTAGCGGCCGGAGGCTCTGCCCCCTTGGGAAAGCTTCGATTGGTAGAAGGCGACCAGCTCTTCGTAGGACCGTGACCGGCGGGCCTTGCCGAATCTTAGACGCACCAGCCATCTGGGATAGCTCAGCCCTTTGGCCACGGCCTTGACCGATTTGATCAAATGAACCGCATGCTCGGCACCGGACCACCGATCCGGGGCAGGGCGTTGGAAAAAAACGGCTGGATCAGAAGCGCTCGCGGCTCGTTTTAGGGTTTCTCCAGACTCGACCAAGCTTGTGGCTAGGCCTTTCTTGGAGGGTTCAGGAGCTTGGGTTTGGGGCCATTTCGTTGTCATGGTTCCATTCTAGCGATCCGTGATTCGTCAAGCATCTGTCCGACACGACCATTTTCGGGCAATTTTGGACTTTCGGGCGCCATTGGGCGCCACTGGGCGTCATTGGGGCCATGTGCATGGAGGAACGGAGAAAGAACGGTGGGGTAGGATCGATGGATCCGACCAAGGAGGATCGAGATGGCTCGCGAGCTGAGTTTTTGGGGTTGGGGATATGCGGATCGGTTTCCGGGTCGTGCCCAACGGTTGGTATTGGGCGGACGTTTACGTTTGGCGCTCGGCATCCGATCGGTGCTGCCGCGTCGGCCGCCTCGTCTCGCCGACATTGAGCTCCGGGCTCCTCGGATCGAGGTGCCGTCGCGATTGGCTGACTTTTGCTCGACGGACCAAGAAGCGCGGGTTCGACACACTTACGGTCGGGCCTATCGCGACATCGTGCGGGGTTTTCGCGGTGAATTTGGACCGGCTCCGGATGTCGTCGCCTTTCCACGCACCGAGGACGACGTGAGGGCGGTGCTCGATTGGGCGGATGAGCACCGGGTGGCGGTGGTGCCGTTTGGTGGCGGCACCAGTGTGGTCGGCGGTGTGGAGACGGACGGGCAGGGCTTCCGAGGGGTGGTGTCTCTCGACCTGAAACGCCTGGATCGGGTGCTCGAGGTGGACCCGATTTCCCGCGCCGCCCGCATCCAAGCGGGAGCCACGGGGCCGTTGTTGGAAGCCCAGCTGGCGGTCGATGGTTTGACCCTCAGGCATTTCCCTCAGTCCTTTGAGCATTCCACCCTCGGAGGTTGGCTGGCCACCCGGGCCGGCGGTCATTTCGCCACGGTGTATACGCACATCGACGACTTCGTGGAGTCCATTCGGATGTTGACTCCCGCCGGAACCCTGGAGAGTCGGCGTCTGCCCGCGTCCGGGGCCGGCCCGAGCCCGGATCGACTGATCTTGGGATCGGAGGGCACGCTCGGCGTGATCACCGAGGCCTGGATGCGGGTCCTGCCGCGGCCACAATATCGATCCAAGGCGAGCGTCCGGTTCGACAACTTCGAACGGGCCGTCGACGCCGTGCGGGCGGTCGCGCAATCGGGGCTGCATCCGTCGAATTGTCGTTTGCTCGATCCCAACGAAGCCAGGCTCAACCGGGTGGTGAGCGACGGCAGCTCGGTGCTGATCCTGGGCTTCGAGGCGGCGGATCTCGAAGTGAAGGGCCGTCTTTCCCAGGCGTTGGCCATTGCCCAGGAAGCCGGCGGGAGCTGTCCAGAAGGCCCAAGGCATCGCGGGCCCAAGGATTCAGCGAGCTCTGGCGACGCGGCTGGAGCCTGGCGCCAAGCCTTCTTCGACGGTCCCTACCTGCAATCGAGCTTGGTGAGTCTGGGGGTCATCGCCGACACGTTCGAAACCGCTTGCACGTGGGATCGCTTTCCGGCGCTGCATGAAGCCTTGACCCACAACCTACGTGCGGCCATGCAAAGGGTCTGCGGCACGGGATTCCTATCCTGCCGTTTCACCCACGTTTATGCCGACGGACCGGCGCCCTATTACACCTTCCTGGCACCAGCGACCTGGGGCGGCGAACTCGAGCAATGGGCCGAGATCAAAAAGGTCGCGTCGGACACCCTATTGGAGTTCGGCGCCACCATCACCCATCACCACGCCGTCGGCAGAACCCATCAGCCTTGGTATGAACGCCAGGCCCCGGCTCTCTATCTCGATGTGCTGCGGGCGGCCAAGACAACCTTGGACCCGGCGGGCATTTTGAATCCTGGGGTCTTGGTGCGCGGTCCTGTTGGCTAGTTAGAGTCCATCCAGGTTTGCGGTTTTCTGGATCTAGAAGGCGCGGCGCGCCGAGCACGGAAAGCGAGCGTGTCTGAGCGACACAACGTATAGATCGGCTTAAGATCTTATACATCAGTAATTTGCGACGACACTGCAGCGGTGGCGCGAGTTCGGAGCACGTGGGGGCCGCCCAGGCCGCAGGGCGCCGCGCCGACCCACCGGAATCCATTTCTGGACAGAACCTACCTAGCCGGTTCTGAAAGGCCCGTCTCCGACTCTACCGACGTCGGTGGGGGGCTCAAAAGATCAGCCAACAGGCGTCCGACCTCGGCGTTGTCGAGCACGCCGGTGAAGGCTTCCGATCCAGGGCCGTAGGCCAGCACGGGCACGGGCTCGGCGGAGTGATTTCCTGTCGCCCAGCGGACCCGTTGGGATTGCCCATGGTCACCGCCCAGAATGGCGAGTCCGCCGGTTTCGTGGTCGGCGGTGGCCAGCACTAGGGTGTCGCGGGCGGCGGAGGCGAAATCGACGGCAATTTCGGCCACCTGATCCAGTGCACGGATTCCCTCCACCATGCGATCGAAGTCGCCTCGATGCGAGGCGGTATCCGTTTCCTCGGTTTCGACCATGAGCACGAAGCCGTTGGGATTTTGGCTCAGTTGTTTTAGGGCTAAAACCGCTAGGGCGGCGAGGCCGGGCTCGGTGTCGGCGTCGGCGATCGAGCCGGCGGGGTAGAGGCCTAGCCATGGGCCCTGGCCCTGGGCAGGGTCGAACGACAGCGCCTGATCGAGGGATGCCAGGGCGTCGAGGCGAGCGTAGCCGGCCTCTTCGAATCGGCGAAAGCGGGCCTGCCAGGCTTCATCTCGGTCGAAGCTCGACCGCGTCTCACCGACCAGCACTTCCGGTTTCAGCACCATCAGCTGCTCGGCGATTTCCGCATAGTCACGACGATATGGGCGGTGGGCTCCAAAGGCAGACGGGGTGGCGTCGAAGATCATCGAATCGGTCACCAGGCCCAGGGCCTTACCGTTGCTGAGAGCTTTTTCGAAGAGGGTCTCTTGGGGTTGGCCATCGGGGGAGACGGAGAGGTGGGAAGGATCGGTTTTGAAGCCCGTGGCTAAAGCTGAGGCGCCGGCGGCGGAGTCCGTATAGACCTCGGTGGCGGAGTGGGTCGAGCTCCAACCCGTGACCGGGAATCGTTCGAGGGTCAGCCGACCGTTAGGGCCCTTGAGGGCCATTCGAGCTCCGGTGAGCTGCGAGAAACCCATGCCGTCGCCGATCAGGAGAATTAGGTTCTTTGGTTTTTGATCCGGCCCGAATCGGGGCAGGCGCTCCGGAGTCGAGGTCGAAAAGTCGAGCACGTATCCGGTGGGCGCTCCTTTGGACTCTTCGACTTTCGCCACGTAGCCGGCGGACGGCAACCAAAGGTAGTAGGCCAAAGCCGCGATCAGGAGCCAAGCGGCGGTGGCGGCGGTGGCTCCCAGGGTGATGGAGCGGCGGGTCGTCGACATAAAATGAATCCTCGGTCCAGTGGGTCACGTTCGAGAGAGCTTGGGTTTGAAATTCAAATGCACCGGCGGGCAGGTCAGGCCAGGGCGCGAAGAGCGACCAAGGACCCAACCCCGATCAGAAGAATGGCGACGTATCGCCGAAGCCAGGAGCGAGGTAGGTGTTGGCTGATGATCGGCCCCAATTGTCCCCCGATCACGACACCGGGAGCGGCGAAGAGGATCATCGACCCCACGAGTTCCCGGTGCTCCAACAGGGCGTGCACGAGTTCCGCGTCGAGCCTGAAAGATACCGACAAGACGCTGCAAAGGAAAGCCAAGGAGACCGTGGTACCAACTGCCGCCGCGTGGTGGCCCAAACGCCGATGATTGAGCAAGCATGGCAGCAAAAGGGTACCCGAGCCGGTCGCGATGCTGCCGTGAAGAAATCCAGCCACGGCGGCGACCGTGCCGAAGATCCGTTCGTGGGGCTGTGGCTGAGGCCGGCCGGGTCGCGTGTCCCAGAGCACGAAGAGGGCGAAAGCGATGGCGAAGATCGCGAACGACAAGAGCAGGGCCACGGTCGGCAGGTAGGGTGAGATCAGCGCCCCGACAATCGTTGCCGGCGCCATGATTTTGGCGTAGCGGACGAGCAGAACGCGGTCGATAGTGCCGGCCAAGAGGTTGCGGACAACCCCTGAGCCGAAACCGAAGAGCATGGTCAGCAGGGACGTCCAGAACGCAACCCGAGGCTCGAGCTGCATCCAAAGCAGATACACCGGGATCCAAAAATTCGACCCCGAGATGCCGCTCGACATACCCAAAGCAGCGATGACGATGCCGGTGGGTAGGAGGTACCAGAATTCCATGATCAGGACCCGACCGACCCATGGTGCCGCGAATGAATCTTCCCGCGGACCTCACGGATCGTCGACACGGCTGTGGTGTCAAGAGCTGGTGTCACGAGCTGGGTCAAGAGCTGGAGTACGAGCTTGGGGTCACGAGCTAGGGTCAAGGCACGAACCGATAACCGACTCCGCGGACGCTATGGATGTGGCGTGGTCGCCAAGAGCTTTCTTCGAATGATTTGCGCAGGGCGACAATGACGTTGTCGACCACCCGGGTGTTGGGATGGTTGGGTAGTTCCCAGACCCGTTCCAAGAGTTCTCGGCGGGTGACCACTTGATTGGGCTTTTCCGTAAAGACCTTGAGCACCGCCAGCTCCTTGCGCGACAGCTCCACGATGCCGTCGCGGGTCTTGGCTTGCCAGGTCTTGAAGTCGACCCAAAAATCGCCGAATTGAAAGCGGGCGTCCGAAGTGTCCGTAGGATCCACGGTCGACGGGCTGTCGGGGGAGTGGACCCTCGACCATTCGGCTCGCCTCAACAAACCCTCGACCCTGGCCAGTAGCTCCGCTAAGTCGAATGGTTTGACCATGTAGTCGTCGGCGCCGTTTTTTAGCCCGTAAACAATGTCGTCCGGTTGATCCCTGGCGGTCAACACCAGAATGGCGGTGAAGATGCCGTCAATTCGCAGCTGCTGGCAGATTTGAAATCCGTCGATTTTCGGCAGCTGCACATCGAGCACGATCAAGTCCCAGGGCTGGGTGCGGGCGGTTTCTAAGGCCCGGGCACCGTCCACCTCGAGCTCGACCTCATAACCCTTGCGGCGCAGATTGAAGACCAACCCTTGGGCGATGGCCTCCTCATCTTCGACCACCAGGATTCTCGATGGACGATCTTCCTTGGCTATTTTCTCAGGGCCTTTGGGGCCAGACCTGCTCGTATTGCTCAATCCCAGGGCGTCGCTCATGACGGCACCGCTCCTTCTTCATCTCGATCTGCTCGTTGCTCTACTGCTCGTTGCTCTACTGCTCGTTGACCTACAGTCGGCAGCTGAATCTCAATTCGGGTTCCGGGCTGACCCTCACCTGAAATGGCACGGATACGACCCTGCATCTCTTCTACCAATCCTCGGACGATGGCTAAGCCAAGGCCGCTGCCTTTGCGCTGTTGCTCCACTTCCCTTTGGAGGCGATGAAAGCGTTCGAAGACTTTGGTCAGCTCGGTCTTCGGAATGCCGATGCCGGTGTCGGCGACCACGATTTCGGCGTTGTCGAGGCTGTCCCGAACCGAGCACCGGATCTTACCCCCGGACTTGGTGAATCTGAGTGCGTTATCGATCAGGTTGTCCATGATCCGTTGCAGGGTTTCGTGGGTTGCCATGACCACCGATCGGGTTTGGACCTCAAAGTCGAGATCAATTTGACGCAAGTCGAACCGGGCAGGAACGCCTTTTTGGTATTCCTGAAAAAAATAACGCAGGTCGATCTTGCGCAGCTCACCGGCGCCCTTGCCCGACGCCAAACGGCCGCTCTCCAAGAGGTTTTCCACCAATTTGCAGACCCGCTCCGACTCCTTGACGATGTGGCCGGAGAAGAGCGATACCTCTTCGGGTTCGAGCCCCCCTTGTTCCAAGGTCTGGGCGTGGAGTTTGATCGCCGCCAAGGGCGACTTGAGCTCATGGGTCATATTCGACAAGAAATGCTCTTGTTTTACCCGATATCGGCGTTCGGAAAGGGTGATCGCCAGCAGGTAGGTCAGTGCGATGCTGACCAAGAAGAACAATGCGGCACCGGTCGAACCGATGAACCAGTGGAAGTAATTCCATTCCACACCGACCTTGGAGACCAGCTCGTTGATTTCGACCGTAAAACGTTGGACCACCAACACCCAGAAGACGAGCAGGGCAGTGGTCATGGCGAGGGCCGCCATATAAATAACGTAGATGATGAGAATCGGAGTGTTCTGTCGGCGCATGGTTTGAGTGCAAGTCGTCGGTTTCGGATCCGAGAGCTTCGGCCGAATTTTTGCCGGCTCTCTGGTGCTCCCCTGGGCTCAGTCTACAGCACTGTCAAGAATCGACGGTCAAGACTGACGACGCCAAGAGGCGGTTCAAAAGCGGATCTGAGAGGGATTGCCTGATTTTTTGGCGTGCTGCTTCCGAACTCCTCCTGGGGCTGTGACGGAATTGTGACATTGAATTTCTTTTCTGACAGTTCAATCCGACTTCCTGACATCCATTGCCGCGGGTGGACGAAATAATCAATGTGCAGCCGGATCCTGCCGGCGACTCGACTGCAAACGACCTGCAAACGACTTTGGAGAAGATGTTGGCGATCCGAACTATCCTCGTAGACGACGAGCCACTGGCGCGCGAGAAAGTACGAACTTTTTTGGAAGACGAGCTCGATATCGAGGTTATCGCTGAATGTCGGGACGGTCGCGAGGCGGTAGAGAAAATCGACAGTGAAAAGCCGGACCTTGTCTTCTTAGACGTTCAGATGCCTGAAATGGACGGTTTCGAAGTGCTCGAGAATCTGGAGCAAGACGCGATTCCGACAGTCGTGTTCACCACGGCTTTCGATCAATACGCGCTCAAGGCCTTCGATGTCCACGCGGTCGACTATTTGCTCAAACCCTTTGATCGGGATCGATTCAAAGAATCGGTCGATCGTGCACGCCAGGCCATCCAACGCCAACAGGGCGGCGACGTACGAGAGCAGCTGATGTCCTTGTTGCGGGATGTGGGCACAGAACGGCCGAAATATCCCGAGCGCTTGGTGATCAAGTCGTCCGGCCGGGTGGTTTTTCTAAAGTCAGAAGAAATTGATTGGGTGGACGCGGCGGGAAATTACGTCCGCCTGCACGCCGGCAAGGAAAATCACATGCTGCGGGAGACCATGGGGCGTTTGGAAGAGCGCTTGGATCCCGAGCAGTTCATTCGCATCCACCGATCGACAATCGTCAATGTAGAGCGCATCAAGGAACTCCAGCAGCAATTCCACGGCGACTATTTGGTGGTGTTGCACAGCGGTCAGCGATTGACCCTCAGCCGTAGCTATCGCGACAAGATTCAAGGTCTTCTGGACCGCTCCATTTGAGTTCCGAGATACCTACCGAGACACCTAAGGCGATGACCACTATCCTCGAATCCTCGATCGACATCCAGCAGGCAGCAGCAGACTCCGACGAGCGCGACCGCAAGTTGGAACATATCGAGCTTTCCATGGACCGCCGAATTCAGCTGAATGCCGGATTTTTCTCCAAGCTGGCCTTTGAGCATGACGCCCTGCCGGACTTGGATCTGGCGGCGATCGATACCCGGGTGGAATTCCTCGGCAAGACTTTGAAAGCTCCATTGCTGGTGTCCTGCATGACCGGCGGCACCGGGGATGCGGTGCGCATCAATCGGCATTTGGCGCAAGCGGCTGAGCGGGCGGGCATTGCGTTGGGGGTCGGTTCCCAGCGCAAGGCCATTGAACGTCCCGATACCGAAGCCAGCTTTGTGGTCCGAGATCTCGCACCCACCGTGCCGGTGCTCGGAAACCTGGGGGCGGTGCAGCTGAACTACGGATTCGGCTTGGACGAATGCCGCAGGGCCGTGGACATGGTCGGTGCGGACGCCCTAGCTTTGCACCTGAACCCTTTGCAAGAGGCTTTGCAGCCCGAAGGGCAATGCAATTTTGCCGGCCTTGTGCCCAAGGTTGGCTACGTGGTCGAAAATCTTCACGTGCCGGTGATCATCAAAGAAATCGGATGCGGGCTTTCCGCGTCCACGGGCCGGGCCCTCTATCAGGTAGGTGCCCGCTATTTTGATTCCGCCGGCCTCGGTGGCACCAGCTGGGCACGTATTGAAGCTGCTCGGGCCGAGGACGTGCCCCTCGGCGAGCTATTCGCCGATTGGGGAGTGCCGACGCCGGACTCCATTCGCCAACTGGCGAGTCTCGGCGACGACGTGTTCGTGATCGGCTCCGGAGGAATTCGGAGCGGGGTCGACGCCGCCAAAGCCATTGCCTTGGGGGCCGGCCTAGTCGGTTTGGCCCAGCCGTTTCTCGCCGCAGCTTTGGAATCGGCGGACGCGGTTTACGACAAAATTCAAAAAACTATCCAAGAGCTTCGGATCGCCATGTTCTGTACAGCCAGCGCGAATATCGCCGCCCTGCGGACGAAGCCTTTGGTCCAACGTGTTTGACGACTCGGGATCCGATCGATGTCATCGACAGGACGATCGGCCAGAAGATAGAGAACGGGAGAGTGTTTTGAGCCACCTACAAAGTGCAGCCGTCGCTGAGATCGACAATCCGACCGTAGACGAAAAAGAACGGTTGGTAGAAGAAATGGCAGAAGGCCGGGTCCGATTCCACCAATTGCCGCCGGAAATGTCCGGACGCGAACAGGCGGAGCTTCGGCGCAAAGCCGTGGAGCGGAAGACGGGCACCCAGCTCGACAATATGGGCGAGTACTCCCTGGACGCGGATCGCGCCGGGACCCAAAATTGCGAAAATATGATCGGTGTCGCCCAAATCCCCATGGGGGTCATCGGGCCGCTGCGGATTCGCGGCCAGTACGTGGACGACGAGGAGCTGCTGGTGCCCCTGGCGACCAGTGAAGGCGCGTTGATTGCTTCCACCAACCGGGGATGCCGTGCCTTGCGCGAAGCCGGTGGAGCGGTGGTTCGGGTCGAGAACGTCGGCATTACCCGGGCGCCGGTGTTCCGCACCTCGGGAATCGTGCAGACCACTGAGTTCTTGGAGTGGATTCAAGACCACGAGGGCGAGATCAGGAATCGCTTGCAAGAAGATAGCCGTTTCTTGCGCCTGATCGACATTCGAACCCAGGCCATGGGCACTACAGTATTCCTTCGTTTCCGTTTCGATTCCGGCGATGCCATGGGCATGAACATGGCCACGATCGCTTGCGACCGGGTGATCCAGGATTTCATCGAGCCCCAGACCGGCGTGGAATGTGTGTCCCTGTCGGGCAACTACTGTGTCGACAAGAAACCTTCGTTCATCAATTTCCAAGAGGGTCGAGGCAAGAAGGTTTTTGCCGAAGTCTCGCTCGACAAACACGTGCTGGAAAAAGTCCTCAAGACCAACGCGCGGGCTTTGGTCGAGGTTCAATATCGCAAGAATTTGCTCGGCTCAATCGCCGCCGGCTCGATGGGTTTCAACGCCCATTACGCCAATATGTTGGCGGCATTCTTCTTGGCCACGGGCCAGGATCCCGCCCAGGTGGGTGAAGCGTCTGTAGGCGTCACCTGCATTGAGCAGCGTGGTCCCGAAGGGGTTGTAGCGTCGGTATATTTGCCCGACGTGCCCTTGGCCGCAGTGGGCGGTGGCACGGGATTGGCAACCCAGCGTGAGGCGCTCGACATGCTCGGCGTGCATGCGGATAGCGAGCGTCCGGGGCATGCGGTGATGCGTTTGGCTGAGATCCTCGGCGCCTCGGTGTTGGCAGGTGAGCTGTCGTTGATGGCTGCTCTGACCTCCCGTGATCTGGCTCGGGCCCATGAGCGGCTCGGCCGAAGCGGTGCCCGCAGCTGATCGACCGTGTCTGAATCGAGCGGCCACGGGGAGGATGAGCAGCCCTCGTCCCAGGCTCTGAGCATCCGAGTGAGCGCACCGGGCAAAGCGATCCTGATGGGAGAGCATGCTGCGGTTTACGGACGTCCCGCGGTCGTGGCGGCGATCGATCGCCGAATGCACCTCGAGCTGGAAGTCTCGGCAGCGACCCAAGGTGGACCTGAGCCGTGCTTGAGTCTTTCTTTGCCGCAAGTCGACGTCCAGGACACATGGTCCTGGCATCGTCTCGCTACTTACGCCCAGGATCGGCGATTAGCTTGGCAAAAGTGGTCCGAGGATCCGCAATCTTTCCCATTCCCGACGGTGCTCGGCTCCGATCCGGCCCACTTGATTCGAGTGGCGGTGGGAGAAACGCTGCTCCATTTGGGCAAGCTTCCGGCCAGGGACGCACGCCTTCATATGCATTCGGAAATTCCCTTAGGGTCGGGTTTCGGCAGTTCGGCGGCGGCTTCGGTGGTGGTAGTTCGAGCTTTGCTCGAGCTGCTGGGCGCTGACGCCGACGATGATTTGGTCGGCCGTCTCGCGTTGCAGGCGGAACGTCGGCAACACGGGGCGCCCTCGGGCATCGACACGACCACGGTGATCCACGGCGGTGCCCTTTGGGTTGAAAAGCGGCAGGGTCGGCTGCAGATGGAGCCGATCAAAATCAAGGAATCCGGCTTGATCGACCGGTTCCGTATTTTCCATTCCGGGGCGCCAGGCCAATCCACCGGTGAGGTGGTGGCGGCGGTAAGAGCCTTACGAGACGAGGATCCGGCTGCCTTTGATCACGCCTTAGACCAGGCCTCAGGCCTTACGGGCGAGTTCCGAGGACTGTTGCAGACATCCGATCAGCCGGCCGAAGCTCGGGCCTTGGCCTTGATTCAAGGATTCGGAGCCTGGTTGGAAGGCATCGGAGTGGTTCCCACCTCGGTAACCGAAGTCGTTCGCGCCGTGGAGAGCATCGGCGGCGCTGCCAAAATTTCCGGTGCGGGTGCCTTGAGCGGGCCGGGAGCCGGCTCACTCTTAATTTTTCATCCCCAGCCGGAGAAGCTCGACAACCTTCCGGTCTTACAACATCTAGAGCGCCTCGACCTGAAGCTCGGAGCCCCGGGCCTTCGAATCGAGCGACGCATTAGCCCATAAGGATCGATCCCTTGACCAAGAATCCTCAGGCGGACAAGCGGCTCGCGACGGTGGTTTCGCCGTCGAATATCGCCTTCATCAAATATTGGGGCGCGCGCGACCTAGACCGCGTGGTGCCCGAAAATGCGTCGATTTCCATGACCCTGCGCACCTGCCACAGTCGGTGCTCAGTGGAGCATCTCACCGACGGTGAAACCCATGAGGTGCGTTGGCGGGAGGGCAGCGGTGGATTCAAGATCGCGCCGCCGTCGTTCGCTGATCGGGTCACCGCCCATTTGGATCGTCTTAGGGACCATTTTGGCTGCGGTGGCGCCTTCCGTGTCGCCACGGAGAACAGCTTTCCATCGGCGGCGGGGCTGGCGTCCTCGGCGTCCGGATTTTCGGCCCTGACCCTTGCGGTGATCGAAGCTCTTGGAGAAGCGGCCGACGACACGGCTCGCTCGGAACTTTCCCGGGCCAGCGGCTCGGGCTCCGCGTCCCGATCCGTCCTAGGGGGGTACGTGCAGTGGCCGGAGTCCGGTGGCGGCAACTTTGCCGAGCAGCTGTGGGATCACCACCATTGGGACCTACGTGATGTCATCGCTGTGGTGGAGAGCGGCCACAAGGAGGTCTCGTCCCTGGACGGCCACCGTCGAGCGCGCACCAGCCCCTATTTTGACACCCGCCTTCGGGAGCTACCGAAACGTTTGGAAACCGTGCGTCGGGCGTTGCGAGATCGCGACTTCAGGACCCTTGGGCCGGTGATCGAAGCGGAAGCCATCGACCTCCACTGCGTGGCCATGACCTCGAATCCGGCGATCCACTATTGGAAACCTGCGACGTTGACCGTGCTCGAAGCCGTGCGTGGCCTTCGCCGCGACGGGGTAGAGGCGTGGATTACCATGGACGCCGGCGCCAATGTGCATGTGATCTGCGAGCCGGCCTCGGAATCGGACGTGTTCGCCCGTCTGGACGGCTTGGACGGTGTGCTCGAAATCATCCGCGATGGCGTAGGAGCGGGTCCGTTCACCGAATCCGAGCCATTGCTTTGAACGGGGCGCGGTCCAACCGATGGAGCTGATTCTGGTCAAATGGGGCGGAAGCCTGATCACCGACAAAAGGCGTCCGGGTCATGCCCGTCAGTCGGTGATCGATCGCCTGAGCGATGAGCTGAAGGAAGGTCGTCGGGGTGTCGAGAAAGGCGACCCGGGAGGTAAAAGCGCCCGGATCGTGCTCGGTCACGGCAGCGGCTCTTTTGGTCATGCCGCCGCCCATCGGCTGGGTTTGACGGGCCAACCCGACCTCAGAGCGGATCCCGCTGGGCTCTTGTCGGCCATGGAGGTTCGATTCGAAGCTACGCGCTTGCATGCGCTGGTCACCCAATCGTTGATCCGGGCCGGCAATCCGGCTTGGACTCTCTGTCCGTCCGCGGCGTTGATGGCCAAGGCGGGGCGTCCTTCCCGAGGGGATTTGACCCCGTTTTTCGCCGCGCTCGGGCAGGGGTTGCTGCCCGTGACTTACGGTGATGTGTTGGTGGACTCCGAGCTGGGGGTCTCGATTGCGTCCACCGAGGCGTTGATGCGCTTCTTGGTCGGCCGATTGGCTCGCCGAGGTCTGGTGGTTCGGCGCTTGCTTTGGATGGGCGAAACCGCGGGCATCTACGATCGAGACGGCAAAACGATCCCGCGGGTAGACGGTGAGAATCTGCCCCGGGTGAAAAAGATGATCGAAGCGCCCGCCGGGATCGATGTCACCGGTGGTATGCTCTTGCGGCTCCGAACGGCGTGGGAGCTGGCACGGTTGGGGATCGATTCCTGGATTCTCGACGGCACCGCTCCCGGCCTTTTTGCCGCCGCCCTGCGCGGTGATCTGGCCACCGGCCAATTCGTCGGGGGAGCAATTCCCGGCACCCATGTGGCCGCCCACCGACGAGCTTGAGTTTGCGGCAAATGCATAATTTTTCCAGACCCACAGACCTGGCATCCCAAGCAGACCTGGCATCCCAAGCAGACCTGGCATCCCAAGCAAATCAACCGGACGTTTCCCAGGCCCATGGCTGATCTCGACGACCTGCTGACCAAGACGAGCCGGACCTTCGCGCTGTCGATTCCCCTGTTGCCCGAGCCCACTCGGCGTCAGGTGACGCTCGGTTATCTGCTATTTCGGATCGCCGATACTTTTGAAGACGCTGCCGATTGGTCGAACGACCGGCGGATCGAGGCTCTGGACACGTTCTGTCGGCTCTTGGAAGGGGATCGGAGCCCGGAAAACACCGCCGAATTGGCGCAGAAGTGGTCATTGGAAGTGCCGATCGATCACGACGGCTATCAGGAGCTGCTGAGAGAGATTCCCGCGGTTTTAGAAGCCTTCTTTGATCTTGAGCCACGCGCCCAGTCGTTGGTGCGTGAGCATGTGATCCGGACCGCCAGGGGCATGGTCGAATATGTCGAGCGCACCGACGAGACCGGCGAGTTGCAGCTCGAAGACATCGACGACCTCAGGGAGTACTGCTACGTGGTTGCCGGCATCGTGGGAGAGATGCTGACCGAACTCTTCATTCTCGATCGTCCCGAGCTGGAAGCAGTGGCCGACGACTTGAGGATTCGCGCTCGACGCTGTGGCGAGGCCCAGCAATTGGTCAACATCCTCAAGGACTCCGCCTTCGACGCGACTGAAGGGCGATCCTATTTGGCCGGGGCAGAGCGCTCCGAAGTTTTTGATTTAGCCAGGGCAGATCTGCGGACCGCGGCGGAATATATCCTCCTGCTCCAGGGCTCGAAAACCGAGCGGGGGCTGATCGCATTCAACGCTTTGCCGGTGTTGTTGGCCTTCGCCGCACTCGAGCGGGTTGAAACCGCCGGACCGGGCTCAAAGGTGACTCGCGAGCAGCTCTACGGGATCATGGAGCAGTTGGAGCGGGATCTGGATGCAGATCGGCCTGTAGTATCCTTGGACCGAGTATCATTAGATCGAGTTTCTTTGGATCGTGCCACTAGCCAAGAATCCGTATCGTGAGGTGTTTGGCCCGCTCCAGCGGTGATGACGCTGTCACGCTATCCGAGAGCAGCTTTATTTGGGGGAATCCATGAACCGTTCCGACCGTCCCACGATGACGTTCCTCGGCCATTCCACGATTCGATGCGATTTGCCTTCCGGCGAGGTCATCTTGATCGAGCCATGGGTCGACCAGAATCCCGCGTGCCCGGATCACCTCAAATCTTTTGAGAGAATCGACGCCATGTTGATCACCCACGGTCATCCCGACCATATGGCGGATGCGGTGGAGCTGGCCAAGCGATATCGGCCCAGAGTGGTCATCGCCACCTACGAGATCTGTGCCTGGCTGACCTCAAAAGGTGTTGAGAATTGCTCTGGAATGAATCTCGGAGGCAGTCAGACCATTCTCGGTGGCAAGGTGACCGTCACCCAGGTGCAAGCCCTGCACACCTCGGCGATTTTCGACGGTGATCAGGTCATCAACGGCGGTGTGGCCACAGGCTTCATTCTGCGCATGGAGAACGGTTTCACCTTCTACCATGCGGGAGACACCGCTCTCTTCTCCGACATGCAGCTGTTGGCCGATCTCTATCGTCCAGCCCTGGCTTTTCTGCCGATCGGCGACCATTTCACCATGAATCCCCATCAGGCGGCGATTGCCTGCCGTTTTCTGGAGGTTCGAGAAGTCGTGCCGATCCATTGGGGAACGTTCCCGTTGCTGACCGGTGATCCGGAGCAGCTGGAGCGGGAACTCTCCAGCTTAGGTGTCAATTGCCAAGTCAAGGCCCTCCAGCCCGGAGAGTCGATGACGCCGGATTGCTGAATTCGTGTTTCAACTCTTGAACCCACCCGTGAGCGAGCCCTGATGCCCACCAGCACCGTCGAGGACTATTTGAAGGCCATTCTGCTCGAGGAGCAGGTGCTGCCGTCTGGCCGGCTGGTGACCATGGGGCAAATCGCGACTTCCTTGGAAGTGGCCCCCGGTACCGTCACCGCGATGGTCAAAACGCTCGAAAAGTTGGGATTGGTTTCCTACGAGCCCTACAGCGGTGTACGTCTTTCCGAAGAGGGACGGCACGAGGCGATTCATGTCCTCCGCCGACACCGCTTGATCGAATTGTTTTTGGTGGAAGTTCTAGGGCTGGATTGGTCTGAGGTCCACGATGAAGCCGAGCGGTTGGAGCACGCGATCTCCGCGAAGCTAATCGACCGGATCGACGAGTTGTTGGGGCACCCCAAAGTGGATCCTCATGGGGATCCCATTCCCAACGTCGCTGGGGAGCTGCTGCAGAAAGAGCTGGTGGCTCTCGAGCAAGCACCGCCCGGGGAGATCGTGACCATCGCCCGGGTCAGTGACCAAGAAGAAGCTTTTTTGAGATTTGTAGAGAAACACGGCCTCCGCCCCGGTGCCCGTGTGGTTTTGACTTCCCGTGATTCCATCGCCGACGCCGTGACTGTGGAGCCCCTGGGCCGTCCGCCGGTCACCCTCGGCGGCGAAGCGGCTGCCAAGCTCTGGATCGAGCAGCCCCCTCCCGCAGCCTAGACTCGTCTATTGACCTTTCGCCTGTGAACAGGCTTGACCCAAGGAGAGCTCAACCATGCTCGAACGTCCCCCGTTGAATCCGTTGAATCCGTTGAATCCTGGCCGAATGAATTCCGTTTCCCGGCATCGGGACTCGCTGGTTTTGCGCATCATTCTGCCGACCTTGCTGATGCTTATCGGTGGATTGCTCATCCAGGACGCGGCATTGGCCGAGAAGAAAAAAAAGAAAAAAGACACCGTGGCGCAAATCGCCGGCGCGGTCTCGAATATGGACGGCGAGAAGCTGCGAGATATCCAAGTTGTGGTCCTTCATGTCGATAGTGGACAGACGGTGGGGCAGGACACGACGACCAAAAAGGGTGAGTTTGAAATCGAAGTGGCTGAGGCTTCGGGCAAATACGCGGTGACATTCTCCGGCGAAGGTTTTGCCGACTTCACCGGTGAGGTCGAGCTGATTGCAGGAGAGCAGCAGAATCTGGACGTCAAGCTGTTGAGCGCCGAAGAAGGAGTTAAAAGCGAGGCCATAGCCTTCTACAACGCCGCCGCCGAGGCGCATCGCGCGAGAGATCTGGATTTGGCGTTGGAGAAATTCCAACAAGCCGTCGCCCTCGATCCGACCCTGGCTCCCAGCCATTTGGGCATTGCCGACATTCATTTGCAGCAAGGAAACGTTGAGGCCGCGATCGTGGCCGCGGAGCGTTTCGTGGAAATGAAACCCGATGACGAGCAGGGCAAGAAGGTGCTTTTTGAAGCCTACCGTCGCGCCGGTCAGTTGGATAAGGCCAAAGCGATCGCCGGCGATGTGGGCGAAGAGGCTCTGACCCAAGACATGGCGATCGGCGTCTACAACGAAGGAGCCTTGGCTTCTCAAAATGGCGATTATGAGACGGCGTTGGCCAAATTTCAGGAGGCGGCCGAACTCAATCCCAAGATGGCCCAAGCCCACGCCGGAGTCGCATCCATTCTCTACAACCAAGAGCAATTAGACGGCGCCTTTGCGGCGGCGGAGCGTGCCCTTGCCCTCGAACCTGAGAATCGGCAGGGAATGCGAATCAAATACTTGGCGCTCGACGCCAAGGGGCAAATTTCCGAAGCCTTAGCGGTCTGGGATGCCTACCAAGTCCTCGACGCCGACGGAGCGATCGACTTGCTTTACCGACGCGCGGACCTCGATTTCCAAGCGGGTGATTCAGCTAGGGCGCAAGAAGCGCTCAAAAAGGTGCTTTCGGTCAAACCCGACTTTGCACGGGCCCACTACACCTTGGGATTGACTTATACCGCCACGGATCCGACCAAGGCGAAGGAGCATCTGCAGAAGTTCATCGAACTCGCGCCGGACGATCCGGAAGTCCCCGCAGCCAAAGAAATTCTCGCCTATTTCTAATGTCCCAAACCAACCGGGGAGCCCGGCGAGTGGTGGCTTTGACGTGTTCCAATACCGAAATTGTCTCGGCATTGGGCTGCGCCGACAGGCTGGTAGGGGTCGACGATCACAGTGATTTTCCATCTGAGGTCGTCGCTACATTGCCCCGGGTCGGGCCGGACCTCAGCATCGACGTTGAGCAGGTAGCCGCTCTGGAGCCGGATTTGGTGCTCGCGTCCTTGACTGTGCCGGGCCATGAAAAGGTCATCGAACGCCTGGAGGCTGCGGGTTTGCCGTTCATCGCTCCCCGCCCCCAAAGCTTGGTCGACGTCTATCGGGACATCGAGCAAATTGCCGCGCTGCTCGATGTGAAAATCGCGGGGCAGGAGCTGGTCGCCGACATGCGTCGGCGTCTCGCAGTGTCCTCGGCGGACGGAGTGGGCAGCAGGCCGTATCGGCCGAAAATTGCGGTCCAGTGGTGGCCCAAGCCGGTGATTCTTCCGGGCCAGAAGAGCTGGGTCCACGATTTGATCGAGCTCGCAGGAGGCGAGAACCTCATCGGTGGGGATCCGGTGGAGAGCCGACCCGTCACCGACGAAGAGCTGCAGAGCTTGGCCCCGGACGTGATCGTGTTGTCGTGGTGTGGAGTGGAGGAGCGCAAATACCGGCCGGATGTGATTTACAACAACGCCCTATGGCAGGACGTACCGGCGGTGCGCAACCGCCGGGTGGTGTCGATCACCGAAGCTTATTTGGGCCGTCCGTCGCCCCGCCTCGTCCAGGGTTTCGAGGCCTTACGGCGGGCTGTCCAAGAGGCCGGCACCGGGTCTTCGACGGCAGGCTCTCCGGCCGTGGGACCTTCACCGGAATTAGGGAAATATGCATAGCCGTCTCCTGGAATCGCGCTACGAGATTCTGCAACCCCTGAGCAACGACGGCTTCGAGGCAGACTTTCTCGTCCGCCATCGGCAATTGGGCGAGATCTGTCGGGTCAAAGTTCGCCCTCACGGTTTGGAAGATCCGTCCCGCCGGGCATTCTTCGATCAACATCTCCCATGGTTCACGCGTTTGAAACATCCCGGGGTCGTTCCGGTCTACGACGTTCACGTGGACGACCCGACCTGGGCGGTTTTGGAAATGAGAGGTGCCAAAGGGCCGACCCTCGACTCCCTGATGGTCGATGCCAGCTTTCAACGCACCGGAGCCGCCCTGCCGGTGCTGACCGCCCTCCAGTTGGCGGATCAGGCTTTAGAAGCGGTGGCCTACTTGCACGGCGAAGGGTGGGCCCACGGTTCCCTGGCTCCCGATCGATTTTTGTTGGCCAAGGACAGTGACGACTCGGACCCGCGCTTGCAGCTCGCGGATCCCGGATTTGCTCGCTTGGTGGGCGCTTCAGAGCGCACCACGGCCGGTGGTCTGCTGATGCATCGCTTGCGTTACTCGCCCCCGGAGCAATTCCTGGGCGAAATCAAAGACGCGACGATCACAGCGGACATCTACATTCTGGGTTTGATGCTCTATGAGCTTTTGACCGGCCGCTATCCGGTGGCCGGCGACCATCCGACCTCAATTGCGGCCGGGCACCTGTTGCGGCCGATTTTACCCTTCAATGAAAGCGATGCCGAAGGACGGATTCCGGCGGCCGTTCGCCGAGCCGTGGAGCGGTGTTTGGCGAAGAAACCGCAAGAGCGCTTCGGCGACGTGATCGACCTACGAAAGGCGCTGAGAGAGGGCCATCCACCGTCTCCGGCGACCGAGAAGCAGGTGATCGATCTTTGGTTGGAGGATGAGCCGGCCGGCTCGAGGCCGGAGCGGTCGGCCGACTTCAGCACCCGTGACCTCACGGAACTCGAGCGTCGGGCCAAATCCAGGCATTTGCTGGACCAAGCCAAGGCCGCGTTGGCGGGCGAAGACCACGGCGGGGCACGTAGATTCTTGAGAGAGGCCCAGAGCATTGCGCCCGACGATCCCCAAGTTGGGCGGCTGCTGCGCGAGGTTGAAAAGGCAGCTCGGGAACGTCAGCTACAAGAAGAGCGCAATCGCCAGGTTCTGCGGGTCATCTCCGAGGTGGAGGCTTTGCTGAGCGCCGGAGATTGGCGCAGCGCTCGCCGAGCGGTGGTGTCGGCGGTGGAACGTTTAGGGGGTGGGCCCCGATTGCGGGAGCTGCGCCAAAAAATTGATGAAGCTGAACGTCGCGAACTCGAAACCCAGCCCCAGGCCCCTTCGCCCACCAGCTCTGACTTTCAGGTCAACGATTTGGTGGAACGGGCGCGACAGCTCTCACAAACCGAAGACCTGGAACGGGCCCAAGCGGCGCTAAACGAGGCGCTGGAGCTGAACCCAACCCACGCGGCGGCCCGCACCCTTTCGGAATCCGTTCGAGCCTTGATGGAATTGCGCCAAGGAGAGGATCAGCGTCAAGAGAATTTCCTGCAGACCACCCAATCCATTCGGCAGCTATTGGAAAAAGACGATCCCGGCGCGGCCATGGCTCAACTCCAAAAAGCCGTCGCACGCCACGGCGATCGAAGGGATCTGCAGGAGCTGAGGTACCAAATTGCGGAGGCTTTCCTCAATGCGGACCTCGGTCGCGCACCTTTGCCGGCCACGCCTTCATTGCCGCCGTCACCTTCGCTGCCGCCGTCTCGACCCCAGCCGTCCACGCCTGTGCACGAGTCGGCGCCCAGGGGGCCGGCGGTGGAGCCTCGACCCCGAGATCTGGAAACCGACCTGCCCGTAGGTCCGTTCGATTCCCAAGGCATGTCGGTGGACGAACTTCCACTGGTGGGGTCAGGCCCCATGGATCCACCCGAGATGTCCGTCATCCAACCTTCGGTGGCTCTGAGCCGAGAGCCGGCCTGGCCTCAGTTGCGCTGGTGGATCTTGATCGCTGTGCTCATGATCCTGGTCGCGATGCTGGGCAATTGGTTGGCTTCGAGGAGTGTGGAGGCTCCGGCGGAAGAACCCGCCGCGCCCGTAACCACAGAGGATGTCTGGCGGGGCTAGCCGGCTAGAATCCAAGATCGGCCACAGCGCCGGTCGCTTCGATCAAGCCTTTTCTTCGGGTAGCGGAGCGTATTCGTCGATTCTGCGGCGGATCTCTGAGTTTCCGGTAGAATCGTCAAAACACGGGATGTCGTGCCGGGGCCGTTGCAGCGCGCCGGCCGCGGGCGTCCTGCGGCAGAGGATATGATCACTGAAAAACTCTCTTTTCCCGGCGCTCTCGGCCATGATTTATCGGCCCGGCTGGACCGTTCCGAGGATCCCATTCGAGCTTTTGCTCTTTTCGCACACTGCTTTACTTGCTCAAAAGACCTGAAAGCAGCGACTCGGATCAGCCGATCCCTGGTTCAGCGGGGCATTGCGGTGCTCCGATTCGATTTCACGGGTCTCGGCCAGTCCGAAGGTGAATTCGCGGAAACCAATTTCACTTCGAATCTGGGTGATCTCGAAGCGGCGGTTGAGTATTTGCGCCTCGCTTACCAAGCTCCCCAATTGTTGATAGGCCATAGCCTCGGTGGCGCGGCCGTCTTGACCATGGCTTCGAAAGTGCCGGAATGCCGGGGCGTCGTAACCCTTGGGGCTCCTTCGGATACCCGCCACCTGAGGGATACTCTTTTGTCCGCTGCCCCGGAGCTGGGCGACGATCGAGAGGAAGTGGAGGTGACCTTGGCGGGTCGACCCTTCCTTATCCAACGTCAATTCCTCGACGACCTGGAAGATCAAAAAGTTTTGAAGGCCACCCAATCGCTGGGCCGACCGCTCTTGGTGATGCATTCTCCCGTGGACGCGGTAGTAGATATTGACCACGCGCGGCGCATCTATGAAGCCGCGAAACATCCTCGCAGCTTCATTTCCCTGGACGACGCCGATCACCTCTTGATCGATAAACCTGCTGATGCCGAATACGCGGCGGAAGTCATCGCCGCTTGGGCTGGACGATATATTCAGCCGGATGAAAGCAGCGGTGCCGATCGGGTGGAGAAAGCGGTGGCGCTGACGTTGGCCGAAGGCGAAGTCAGTGTTTCCGGGCAAGGCGGCTTGAGACAATCGATCCGAGCTGGGGGGCATGTTCTGGTGGCCGACGAGCCGGAGCGCTTGGGCGGCGGGGATGAGGGGCCCAATCCCTACGATCTGCTGCTCGCCGCTTTGGGAGCTTGCACAAATATGACCCTTCGCATGTACGCCCGGCGCAAGAAATGGCCGTTGGCAGGGGTCGACTCGGTGCTGAGGCACCGCAAGATTCACGCCCAGGATTGCGAGGAATGCGAATCCGAGGACGGTCGGATCGATGTGATTGAAAGGGAGTTGACCTTGTCGGGTGACTTGTCGGAGCAACAAGCTGAGCGTTTGATGGAAATTGCGGATCGCTGTCCGGTTCATCGGACGCTGACGTCAGAGACCGTGATTCGGAGTCGGCGCACATGAGCCCACGAATTTGGGATGACGAGTCCTCGCCCAAGAGTTCTGGCGGCTCCGGTGCACCCGAAGGCTCTAAGGCCTCCAAGGGCGATCGGGCTTCCAAAGGCGCCAAGGCTGCCAAGACTTCCAAGCGCGTCAAGGCTGTCAAGGGAGCCGAGGCTGCCAAAAGTGCCAAAAGTGCCAAAAACGCCAAAAGCGCCAAAAGCGCCAAAAGCGCCAAAAGCGCCAAAAGCGCCAAAGGCGCCAAAGGCGTCAAGGCTGCCAAAGGTTCACAAGCATCTAAGGCATCAAAACCGAAAAAGGGGCGCCCAGGAGCTTCCAGATCTTCCGAGGCAAATCGCGATCCGGCCCCGTCGTCGGCCCAACCGGACACCGGCGACAGTAGCCCTTCGAAACCTCGAATCCGGAAGGTCAAGAAAGGGTCGCGCAAACGTCGTCGGGCGAAGGTCGAGAAGCTATCCTTTGAAGATACTGGCGCCTTGGCTCTTGAAGACAGCTTGGATCTCGAGGCCGGCTCACCTCTTCAAGCCAGAGTGCTCGAAGACCACGCAGATCTGGAAGATGACGGGTCTTCTTGGGGTGATGAAGACACCTACGACGAGGGCGATGAGTATCCCTATGACGAGGAAGCGCCGTTCGTGCTCGATCGGCCGGAGCACTCGGTCTCGCGCAAACACATTTCTCCCGGCGCATTGAAAGTTCTGTATCGCCTCAAGAAGCTCGGTTATCGGTCTTATCTTTGTGGCGGCGCGGTTAGAGATTTGATGTTGGGTCGCAGGCCAAAAGATTTCGATGTGGCCACCGAAGCCCGGCCCCATGAGATCAAACGGGCATTCCGCAATGCGCGCATCATCGGACGTCGATTCCGTCTGGCACACATCATCTTTCACGATGAGACCATCGAGGTATCTACGTTTCGGCGCACACCGGATCCCGACGAGCAAGCGGGTGGGCCCGAGGATCTCTTGATCACCAACGACAATACCTACGGCACGCCCTTGGAAGACGCCTTTCGTCGCGACTTCACGATCAACGCCCTCTACTACAACATCGAGGACTTCTCGGTGGTGGACTTTTGCGGCGGCATCGACGACTTGGACGACGGCCTAATCCGCGTCATCGGTGATCCCCAGGTCCGGTTTTGTGAAGATCCCGTGCGCATGATGCGCGCCTGCGAATTCGCCGGCCGATTGGGATTCAACATAGAAGAACACACCCAACGGGGTATCAAGGAGAATCGTCGGGAGCTGATGAAGGCAGCTCCGGCGCGCATGACCGAAGAACTCCTCCAGCTGCTCAAATCTGGTCATGTGAGCGCTTCGATGCAATGGATGTTGGACCTCGGGGTGCTCAAGGTGGTGTTGCCCGAAGCGCTGTCGATGATCGAAGCCCATGAGCGAGGAGCGGGAAGCTTCACCGGCATCTTGCCCGTGCTCGACGAAATGGCCGATGAAGATCGACATCTGAACGACCCCGTGTTGCTCGGAGCTTTGCTCTTGCCCGACATCATGTTGCGCCGGTTCGATTTCGAGGAACAGGAAAGAAAGAAGATGGGGGCTACCCAATTCCGCAAAGCGGTGGATCAGACCCTTCGGCCGTTCTCAGATCGATATTCGATCGCCAAGCACAAACGAGCCATGCTCGCCCATGCCTTGGACGGCTTCCATCGCATGTGCGGCCAGGAGTGGACCCAAGCCCAACGGATTCGCTTCGCGTCCAAGAGCTATTTTGAGGACGCCCTGGTATTATTTGAAATCCTTGTGCGCGCTACAGGCGAGGGACAAGATTCGTTGGAGCTTTGGTACGGTGCTCGGCGCCAACGCAAAACCCGACCGGAGCCCCAGGTGGAGAGAAAAGGTCGTCCGAGGCGGCGACGAGGACGCCGCTGAGGGGCCGACTTGGGTTAACATCCTTAGAGTCAGAGCGGTGCCGGCTCGGCGCCGCCCCACCCCGATCGGCGGTGCCCGCCCCACCCGCCGATTCCGACCCGTTCACGGGTCGCCTGTCGGGGCCTTGTCAACTTGATTTCAAAGAGAAGAGGTAAGCATGGGCTGGATCATCGACCTGTACCGTTCCCCCATGGCCAAGAAAGCGGTGATGGCGGTTACGGGACTGATGCTGTTCGGCTTCGTCGTGACCCATATGCTCGGCAACCTGAAGCTCTATTTCGGACCGGAGAAGCTCAACGAATATGCCCACGGGCTGCGTCAAATTGGTGAGCCGTTCTTTGGTCCGGGTGAGTTTTTGTGGGTCGCGCGAATCGGATTGCTAGTGGCCGTGGTTTTGCACATTCTGAGCGCTTGGCAGCTGACTCAGATCAATCGGCGAGCCCGACCAGAGGCTTACCGAAAAGAGTCCTATGAGAAATCCACATACGCTTCCCGAACCATGCGCTGGGGCGGAGTGATTATTCTCCTTTTCATCATCTACCACCTCCTGCATCTCACCACCGGCGATTTACATTCGGATTTCAAGTCCGGTGACGTCTACCACAACGTGATCACCGGCTTTTCACAACCGTTGATCAGCGGCTTTTACATCCTGGCGAATATTGCCTTGGGATTTCATCTCTTTCACGGCCTTTGGAGTATGTTCCAATCGCTGGGTCTGAACGGTGGGCGCTTCAACGCGCTGCGCAAGCAGATCGCGGTCGCCTTTGCCGTCCTTATTTCAGCCGCCAACATTTCATTTCCGCTCGCCGTCCTGACCGGACTCGTGCAGTAGGAGCCCACCATGAAGCTCGATGCCAAGATACCCGAGGGTCCTATTGAACAGAAATGGGACGAGCACCGCTTCCGCATGAAGTTGGTGAACCCTGCCAATAAGCGAAAATTCAATGTCATCGTGGTCGGAACCGGTTTGGCAGGCGCCTCGGCGGCTGCGACCATGGCGGAGCTGGGATACAACGTTAAGGCCTTCTGTTACCAAGACAGTGCTCGACGTGCCCATTCCATCGCCGCCCAAGGCGGCATCAACGCCGCTAAGAACTATCAGAACGATGGCGACAGTGTTTATCGGTTGTTTTACGACACCGTGAAAGGCGGCGACTATCGGTCGCGCGAAGCCAATGTGTACCGGTTGGCCCAGGTGTCGGTGAACATCATCGATCAGTGCGCGGCTCAAGGAGTACCCTTCGCCCGCGAATACGGCGGCATGTTGGACAACCGTTCATTTGGTGGCGCTCAGGTTTCCCGCACCTTCTACGCACGGGGACAAACCGGCCAACAGCTCTTACTCGGCGCTTATCAGGCCCTTTCACGCCAGATCCATACGGGCAAAGTGAAGATGTATCCGCGGACGGAAATGCTCGATGTGGTCTTGGTCGATGGCCATGCCAAGGGCGTGGTGGTCCGTGACTTGGTGACCGGCGAGGTCTCCAGCCATGCCGGTGACGCGGTGGTCTTAGCGACCGGGGGATACGGCAACGTGTTCTTTCTGTCGACCAACGCCAAAGGCTGCAATGTTACCGCGGCTTGGCGCGCCCATCGTCGCGGAGCCCTTTTCGCTAATCCTTGCTACACCCAAATTCATCCGACCTGTATCCCGGTCTCCGGCGACCACCAGAGCAAGCTGACCTTGATGTCGGAGAGCTTGCGCAACGACGGCCGAATCTGGGTCCCCAAAAAGGGTGGCGATTCCCGGCCTCCAGGGCGGATCCCCGAAGAAGATCGGGATTATTACCTGGAGCGCCGCTATCCCAGCTTTGGAAACCTAGTCCCCCGAGACGTGGCGTCCCGCAATGCCAAGGCAGTCTGTGACGAGGGTAGGGGCGTGGGGCCGGGCGGCTTGGGTGTGTACTTGGATTTTGCCGACGCCATCGGCAGGCTGGGCCAAGACGCGGTCTCCGCCAGGTACGGAAATCTTTTTCACATGTACGAAAAGATCACCGGCGAGAATCCTTATCAGGTACCCATGCGCATCTACCCGGCAGTGCACTACACCATGGGTGGATTGTGGGTGGACTACAACCTGATGTCCAACGTTCCCGGTTTGTACGCCATCGGCGAAGCCAACTTCTCAGACCACGGCGCCAATCGATTGGGTGCCTCGGCTTTGATGCAAGGGTTGGCAGACGGTTATTTTGTTCTGCCTTACACCATCGGTGACTACTTGGCGAATCATATGGGCGAGGATGTCTCGACCGAGGACCAGGCGTTCAAAAAAGTCGAGACCGAGGTGGCGGGCCGAGTGGATCGTTTGATGTCGGTCAACGGCTCCCGCAGCGTCGATTCGTTCCACCGAGAGCTCGGCAAGCTGATGTGGGACTATTGCGGCATGGCCCGGTCCGAAGAGGGGTTGAAGACCGCGATCGAAAAGATCCCTGCCCTGCGGGAAGAGTTCTGGAACGACGTTCGCGTGTTGGGATCTGCCGGCGACGTCAACCAGAGCTTGGAGAAAGCCGGTCGTGTGGCTGACTTTTTCGAGCTCGGCGAGCTGATGTGTCGCGATGCCCTCTCCCGTGACGAATCCGCCGGCGGCCACTTCCGAGAAGAGCATCAGACCGAAGAAGGGGAGGCCCTGCGAGACGACGAGTCGTTCTCCCATGTCTCCGCATGGGAGAAGAAGCAGGAAGGCACCAGCTGGGAATTACACAAAGAATCCCTGGAGTTCGAACACGTCAAGCTCACCCAGAGGAGTTATAAATAATGGACCTCACTCTTCATGTTTGGCGCCAATCGAGTTCCAAGGCCGACGGCCAAATGGTCACTTACGAGGCCAAAGAGATAAGCCCGGATATGTCGTTCTTGGAAATGCTCGATGTGGTCAACGAGCGATTGATCGAGAAGGGCGAAGAGCCGATCACCTTTGACCACGACTGCCGTGAGGGTATTTGTGGGGCGTGCGGCATGATGATCAACGGCAACGCCCACGGCCCCCAAGGCGGAACGACCGCCTGCCAGTTGCACATGCGCACGTTCAAGGATGGAGACACGATCACCATCGAACCCTGGCGATCAGCCGCTTTTCCGGTGCTCAAGGATCTGATGGTCGACCGAAGTGCCTTCGATCGGATCATCCAGGCCGGAGGATACGTTTCGGTCGGCACGGGTTCCGCCCCCGATGCCAACGAAATTCCAGTGCCCAAATCCGATGCCGACGTCGCCTTCGAAGCGGCCGCGTGCATCGGCTGTGGCGCCTGTGTCGCCCAATGCCCGAATGGCGCGGCCCAACTCTTCACCTCGGCCAAAGTGTCCCACCTGGGATTGTTGCCCCAGGGACAACCCGAGCGCTACCAACGGGTGGTCGAAATGGTGGCGCAGATGGAAGAAGAGAGCTTCGGCAGCTGCACCAATCATCGAGAGTGCGAAGCAGCCTGCCCGAAGGACATCTCCACGGATTTCATCGCCCGAATGAACCGCGACTACCTGGTGGCGCTGTTCAAAGGCAAGAGGCCCGCTTCCGCCGGCTGACGGTCCTTTGATCGAAAAAGCGCATAGCATCTTGCCAATCGCCCCTTCGGGGTAGCACTGCGCGCTACCCCGGAGATGGTTTCTCGGCCCCGAGGGTGAAGCAGAAGGTGGAGCCCATTCCCTCTCCTTCGGATTCGATCCACAGCTGCCCGCCGTGGACTCCGACGATTCGACGAACGAGGGCCAAGCCGACTCCGGTTCCTTCTTTGCGTTGGTCGAGCTGTTCGAACAGGCCAAAAATGACCTTCTGATGCTGGGAATCGATGCCGATTCCGTTGTCTCGCACGAAGTAGACGGGGTCAGCCTCAGCCAACCAGCCGATCTCGACCCGGGGGTCGGGCTGGTCGCCCATGAATTTGATCGCGTTTTCCACCAGGTTCTGAATCACTTCGCCGAGTCTGAGGCGGTCTGCTCTTACATGGGGAAGGCCGGGGGAGACGATTACTTCGGCTCCGGATTGGTGAATTGGGCCGGCCAACAGGTCGACCGTTTCTTGAACCAGCTCACGCAGACAGAATTCTACGGGTGGATTGACCAAACGTCCGACCCTGGATAGCTCGAGCAGATCGCTCAGCAGGTCGTGCATGCGGTCTGCGGCATCGCCGATCCGCTGAATGTCGGCGTCCATGGCCTCGCGGTCGCCCTCGGCCGCGTCTTCTTTCAGCAACCCCAAGAATCCCTTGATGGTGACCAGCGGGCTTTTGAGATCATGGGAAACCGTATAGCTGAAACGTTCGAGCTCTGCGTTTTTCGATTCGAGTTCGGTGGTGTAGCTTTTCAGGCGGTCTTCGGTTTGGGCTCGCTCCGTGATCTCACGGGTTAGGCTTTCGTAGAGGTGGGCGTTTTCCAATGAAATTGCCGATTGACCCAATAGGATTCTCAGGGCAGAAAGACGGGCTTCCGTGAAAGCATGGGCGGTGGTCGTATTTTCTAAGTAAAGCACTCCGCGGGTTTCCCCGTGGCTCTGCATGGGAAGACAGAGCAGGGACCTCAGCTTGCCGCCGAGGATTCGAGGATCTGTGGCAAATTGCTCGCCGGTCATGGCGTCTCCCAATACCACCTCATCGCCGGTACGAAAAACGTAGAGAGCTGCCGATCGACAAATCTCGTGGTAGTGCTCGAGGGGAATCGGCTCATTGACCACGGGCAATGCCTCGGCCGAGCAAACCTCAGCCTCGACGACCAAACGGCCGTCCCGAGCGGTGAGCAGGACCCCACGGTCGGCGGCGGCGTGCTCGATAGCCACCGCGAGCAGGGTTTGTAGCAGCCTCTCGAGGCGGACCTCTTTGGAAATAGCCTGACATCCCTTGAGGATACCGTCGAGATCTAAGCCGTCCGAATTCGAATCCCCATCACTCGTGATCGGTGGGGCAAGGTCGGGGTAGAGCTGTTGAAATTGCTCGACCTTGGCGACAGCGCCCCATTCGGAGTACAGGTTTTGGGCGGAGTAGAGGTAAATATTGGCGGCCTTGGAGTCGCCGACCTCAAGCCAGAATCGGCCATAGAGTTCAAGGGCCAAGGCACGATATTGGAGAAGGCCATGTTGCTCCGTGGCTGCTGCAGCCTTTTGGTAGAGCTCCATCGCGGGCTGTAGTTCACCGCTAATTCGTGCTTGCTCGGCCTCCACCAGCCATTTCATATGCGAGAAATTCGCGCTGCAAGCTTCCGCCCAATGGCCCAATAGCGAATCGTTCTGGTCCAAGAGCCGGGCCCACTCCCTTTGCTCAGAGTCCTTTCCCTCTGGCCAATGCCGTGTGATCGCCAACGACGAAAAAAGAATCGCGTCCGCCAGTAGGGGTTGGGTTGGAATGGCACGGCGAATTTCTGGAAGTCGGTCGAGTAACTCGACAGCCTCGGCCGTTGCGTCGAAGAGGTAGAGCTGCCTGATCTTGGAAGCGAAATATATAGCTAGAGCGTACCTAGACTCTGCGATCGATTCGAGGTAGGCCGTTTCATTGAAGTGGGCGTCGTCGAAGGATTCGGGGCTGCGGGTTTTTCCTGCCAGCGCGGCGATGGGCTGCAAGAGACCGGCACGGATCTGATCTCGCAAGCGAGTTGCATAGGATCGTTCTAAATACCCCAGCTGTTTTTCGGTTTCAGCGGCGAGTTCGTCAAGGGGCTCGCCCGAGAAGAATCGACCGCTGAGCATGAACCACAGGGAGTAATTGGAGAACGCCAGGTCGCCGCAGTCGAGGCAGATGCCGAGGGCTTCTTGCAGCGGCTCGACACTGTGTTTCAAGGGGCGATGCCAGGGCAAGATGCCACCGGCATAGAGGGTCAATGCCCGAGCCCTGGTCCAGTCATTGGTGCTCTGCGCTCCGAGCAGGCGCATCGCCAAGGCCCCGAAAGCGAGGGCTGCATGGTAATCGCGCTGCATGGGAATGGCGGTGGCGACGGCGAACCGCGCATAGTTCATGGCCGCCATTTCGTTGTGACCGTATTTGATCGAAAGATTCACCTGACGTGTGGCCGACCAGGCTAAGAGGTCCGCCCGGCCGCGCCCATAGGCCGCGGAAGAGATATTCGACAGCACCCTCATCAGGATGCTCAGCTCGGGGTCGTGAATTTTCGGAATCGATACTAGTTCCTCGATTTGGCGCTCGCCGATCAGCTCCTCCATGGTCGCCAACTCTTCGTCGAGATCTTGATTGCAGCTCTCCTGGGTCGGCATGGTTTGGCCGAGCAAGACGAGCGATTGGCGCGCGGCTTCGATCGCATCCACCGTCCGGCCCTGGACCAACAGCCCGTCCATGTGCAGCAGGTAGAGATCCATTTGCTCGTCGACGTTGCGGCAGTGGGGGAAGAGGAATTCGAATAACTCGTCGGCTTCGTCGAATCGGGTGGAGAGCACCAAGCTCTCTAGGATTTCTCGATGAAAGTCGAACGCGATGCGCGGGTGTCTCCGCCACAGATCCGGGTGGCTTTGCCACGAATCCGGGTGGCTTTGCCACAGATCCGGGTGGCTTTGCGATGAATCCGGGTGGCTTTGCGATGAGGCTGGTCCGAAGAGTTCCAAGCCGGAGCGCAAGAATCGAACGGCATCGGGATAGGCTGCCGAGGATTTGGCCCGTCGCCCTGCTTTGAGATAGATCTCGGCGATCTTGGCCCGCTCGTCGGCATCTCGCAGCAGAGGACGTCCGTGGTCGAAATGTTCGACCACTTCAAACAGCAAATCCCCTGGCGCACGGGAAGAGCGGGTGAAATATCTTGCGATCCTGAGGTGCAGGGCAGCCCGGGCAGCGACCGGCAGCGAGAAGTAGGCTGCTTGCTGGATGCGATCATGGGCGAAACCCAGCTGACAAGTGGGCGGTACGTCGTCGCAGGTGGAGGCGCTCGAAAGGGCCAAATAGTGCTCGTCGAGGGCCAAGATCAACCCTTCCTCGATCGCCGGCCACAAGGCGGCAGCGGCGGAGGGTCCGTTGGGTCGCTCATAGACCGCGGCCAGGGTGGCGAAACGGAAGGTGCCTCCAAGGCATGCCGCCCAGCGCAAGACGCCGCGGGTTTCACGTGGCAGCGTTTTAATTTTCTGGCTGACCAGTTCCACCACGTCTTGGGTGATTTCTTGGGCGCGAATTCCCTGCATATCCCACAACCAGCCCTTGGGTTGGCGGAATCGAATCAGCCCCTGGTCGTAAAGGGATTGGATGAATTCCCGGGCGAAGAGGGGATTGCCGTCGGTCTTGAGGTGCACCAGCTCGGCCAGCGGGCGGGTGGCTGAAAGTGGGCTCGAAAGGGCGTCGGAGAGCAGCCGATTCAAGTCCGCAGCCTCTAGATTTTCGAGCTGCAAGCGATTGACCGATCCGACCTTTGCCTCAATTCGGTCTAAGGTCGAGGTCAGAGGGTGATCGACCTCAACCTCGTTGCTGCGAAAGGCGCCGAGAATAAAGAGGTGGGGCACGGCCTCGCGGGTGGCCATGGCTTCGAGCAATCTCAAACAAGCCTGGTCGGCCCATTGAAGATTGTCCAAGAAGATGACCAAGGGCCGATCGGGTAGGCTGACGGCCCGAAGGAATTTGATCAGGGCCCGATGCAATCGCGTCTCGGTTTCCCGGGGTGCCAGTGGACGGGACGGGCGAGGTCCCAAGACGAATTCGAGGCTCGGGATGAGGTCTAAGAGCACTTGATCCCGGGGGCCGATCACATGGTCGATTCTGCGCCGCCACTCCGCCAGCAGGGAGGAGCTTTCGGTCAAGAGATGACCGCAGAAGGCTTCCAAGGCTTGGGCTAAGGCGGAATAGGGTTTGCCGCGCAAATATTGGCCGCATTTTCCGACCACGAAATAGCCGCGGTGGCCGGTCAAATCCCGCTGGAGTTCGTGAACTAAGGCCGACTTGCCGATGCCGGGTGCTCCCGAGACCAAGAGCATCACCGTATGCTTAGTGGGGCTCGAGGGCAGAAAGGCGGCTTGCCGGAAGGTAGAGAGGATCGCGCTGGTCTGGGGACGGCGGCCGTAAATCCGTTCCGGCAGATGGAATTTCGCCGGAAGATCCGCTTCGCCGAGCTGAAAATCCGAAACATGCCCGGCCCATCGGAGTTCACGCAAGAATCTTTCGAGATCCCGCCTCAAGCCCCTGGCGCTGAAGTAGCGCTCTTCTGCGCTTTTGGCCATGAGCTTTTCGACCATCCGCACGACCGGTGGAGGGAGATCCGGTCGAAGATCGGTGAGCGGCGGTGCAGAGGCGAACATGTGGCAGTGGATGAGTTCGGCGGGTTCGCTCGCTTGAAAAGGAAGTCGGCCGGTTAGAAGCTGATAGGCAGAGATCCCGAGCGAGTAGAAATCGCTTCGATGATCTAAGGAGCGGTTCATGCGCCCGCTCTGCTCGGGCGACATGAATTCGATGCGTCCAGAGCTTCGGCGCGGTAGCACAGCACCTGGCGTTTCGCGACGAACTCGTGTCGCGTTGCCGAAGTCGATGATTTTGACCCCGCCCGTTTGGGCGTCGTACACCAGATTTCGAGGGTGGATTCCTTTGTGAATGACCCCCGCTCGGTGGATCGATGCCAAGCCCTTGACCACTTGGAGCAAGATTCTCAAGAAGAGGCGGGTTTCAAAACCTCCGTCGGGGATCTCGTCTTCCAGGCAGCGACCCTCGAGGTTTTCCTCGACCAATACCCAATGATTCATCAAGGGAACGACATCGTGGTACTGAACGACCTGAGGATGTTTAACCAGGCTTCCGACCTCATACTCCAGTCGATAGCGGGTCCGAAACGCTATCGACTGGGGGCGGACTGGCATCTTCAAAACGAACGCTTGGCCGTCCGACTCTCGCGTTGCCCTTAGTACGCGGGATCGCTCACCTTGATAAAGTGTCTCGTCGGCGGCAAATCCTGGGGGAACCATGGGTGAAACAGCCATTCTAGGCAAGATGATAAGGCATCCAAGCAAGTCCAACCACTAGCAATATGCCTTTGGCGGCTGAAGTCTCTGATCATGCCGCTTGGTGGACCTCCACCCACGCGATAGAATCCAACCATGCTGCCGAAGAACGCAAAGCGAGAAGAAGTCCTGCACCGGCTCGAGCAAGAAGGTGGTCTCAAGCCCGGTGTCGTGGAACGGGTGCATCGGCAAACCGGTGTGCCGGAAGCCGATATTCACGGCGTCGCGACCTTTTATCACCTGCTGGCCGAGCCCGACGTGGAGGTTCGAATCTGTCAGGGCCTGACCTGCAAGATTTTGGGCAGCGATGCCTTGATGCGCGACGTGGCCGCAACCGGTACCTCGGCTTGTTATGCCTCGTGCCTCGGGCGTTGTGACCAAGCCCCGGCGTTGTGGCGGGCCCACCATCAAGAGCCACCTCTTCACACCGGGCTGACCCCATCCCACCCGGGCCTGGTCATCGATCTCGAACATCACAAGCAATTTGAGCCGGCGGCCTTGCAGAAGCTCAACTCCGAGGGGCCGGAATGGGTTCTTTCGCAGCTCGAAACCTCGGAGTTGACAGGCCGCGGCGGCGCAGGTTTTCCCGCCCACATCAAATGGCGGGCGATCCGAAGCCAAGCGGAGCGAGAGCGCTACATCGTTTTGAACGCCGACGAAGGCGAGCCGGGCACATTCAAAGACCGAGAGGTCATGTTGCGTCGACCGGATCTGGTGCTGGAAGGCCTGGCGATCGCGGCTCGGTGCTTAGAAGCCGATGACATCTACCTCTATATTCGGGGCGAGTTCCAAGGCCCGAAGAAGGCCATGCAGGAGACTCTGGTCCGACTTCAAGAGACGGGTTTGCTCGACGGCTTGAAGTGGCATTTTGTCGATGGCCACGGCGCCTATATTTGCGGTGAGGAAACGGCCCTGCTCGAAGCTCTCGAAGGCAAGCGCGGCATGCCGAGGATGAAACCACCGTATCCCGTAGAGAAGGGCTTTCGCGGAAAACCGACCCTGATCCAAAACGTGGAAACCATCGCCTGTTTGCCGGCCGTCCTCAGCCGTGGCGGTGAGTGGTTTCGGGGATTGGGTAAGACCGAGGCCGGCACGAAGCTCTACTGCATGTCCGGACACGTCCACCGACCGGGTGTTTATGAGGTTCCCATGGGGGCGACCATGGCCGAGCTGATCGATCAGGCCGGGGGAGTCGACGGAACCTTAAAAGCCTTCTCGCCGGGTGGTGCGTCCTCGGGATTCCTGCCCGCTTCCCGAGTCGACATTGCCATGGACTTCAAGTCTCTGCGCGATGCCGGCAGCATGCTCGGCTCCGCCGGGGTGGTGGTGCTCAACGACACCGTGGACATGGCTGAGGCGTCTTTGATGCAAGCGGTCTTTTTTGAAGACGAATCCTGTGGTCAATGCGCTCCATGCCGGATCGGCACCCAGGTGATTCGGCAGACCCTTGAGCGGTATCTGGATTCCAAGGACGTGGCGGTGTTTTCACACCTTAAAGAAATCATGTGGGGCATGGGCGAGGCTTCGATTTGTGGGCTGGGTCAAGCCGCCTACTGGCCTCTGCAGTCGGCGATGAAGTACTTCCCGGAAGAATTCGGTCTGGATCCGACTTCCGTCAACGATTGAGCGACGAAATCGAGGAACAGATGGCAGACGGAAAATTCGTAATCATCGACGGCAACGAACTCTCTTTCGACGAGGGTGAGACCGTGCTGCAAGTGGCAGCTCGGGCGGACATCGAAATACCGACCCTATGTTACGACGAGCGGCTTACGCCGGCGGGAGCTTGTCGTATGTGTTTGGTGGAGGTCGAAGGCTCGCGGCTCATGCAGCCCGCTTGCTCGTTCAAGGCCTCGGGAGGTTTGGTGGTCAGGACCCAGACCCCGAAAGTCGAGCGCAATCGGCGCTTCCTCCTGTCCCTACACATGGCGGACACGGAGCAAGATCGAGATCTTGCCGAAGACGCCAACCCGTCGCGCATCTTCGAGCTGGCGGACGTGCACGGCACCGCCGGATTGTTTCCCAAAGTGGAGCAGCAACGGGTCGGCCGCCCCCAAGATGTCAACAAATTCATCGAATTTCGACCCGAGCGGTGCATCAACTGTTCCCTCTGCACCCGATATTGCGAGCAAATTGAAGCGGTGTCGGCCATCACCCTCGCCGGCAGAGGCGCAGAGACCACCATTGCCACCGCCGAGGACAAATCCCTCACCGATACGACCTGTGAGCTGTGTGGCGGTTGCGTGGCGGTATGTCCCACCGGGGCGATGACGGAAAAGCCCGCCCTGGTTTACGGCAAGCCCGAAAAAGAGCTGGAGAAGATTCGCACCACGTGCAACTTCTGCGGCGTGGGCTGCCAGCTGGATCTAAATGTGGATCGCGAAGCCAACCGGATCGTCAAGGCCACCAGCCCGCCGCCGGGCACCACCGTCAACGACGGCAGCCTGTGCGTCAAGGGTCGCTTCGCCAACGACTTCATCCACCACGAAGAGCGTTTGACCTCGCCGCTGATCCGCAATGACGACGGGACTTTTCGCGAAGCGAGTTGGGACGAAGCCCTCGACCGTGTGGTCACGGGTTTGCAAGGAATCGCCGATCGACACGGTGACGATGCATTGGCCTTTATCAGCTCCAGCCGGTGCACCGGCGAGGAGAATTACCTCTTTCAAAAAATGGCGAGGGCAGCATTTCGAACACACAATGTTCATCAATGCGCAGCCACGTGACACGCTCCCACGGTTGCCGGTCTGGTAACCACGTACGGCGCAGGCGCGATGACCAACTCGATCCCGGAGATTCGGGATGCGGACTTCTTGTTCGTCACCGGTTCGAATACCACTGAAGCCCATCCGATCATCGCCATGGAAATGAAGCGGGCCGTGGCCCGTGGGGCGAAGCTTGCGGTCGCCGATCCGCGGGCGATTTGGCTGACCGAAATCGCCGATTGGCATATGCAGCTCAAACCCGGTTCCGATGTTTGGCTGCTCAACGCCATGGCCCACGTGATCGTCACCGAGGGATTAGAAGATCGCGAGTTCATTGGCTGGGCCACCGAAAATTTCGATTCGGTGCGGGAAACCGTGCTCCGGTATCCGCCGGAAGAAGCCGAAAAACATACCGGCGTTCCCGCCGAAATGATCCGCGAGGTGGCCCGGGCCTATGCCGGCACCAAAAAAGCCGGCATCTACTACACCCTCGGCATCACCGAGCATACGACGGGCACGGACAACGTCTACGCCTTGTCGAATTTGGTGTTGATGACCGGTCACCTGGGCATTCGATCCGCCGGCATGAACCCGCTGCGCGGCCAGAACAATGTGCAGGGTGCCAATGATTCCGGCGCCACTCCGGTCTTTTATCCCGGCTATCAATACGCGTCGGACCCGGAGGTACGTTCGAAGTTTTCGCAGGCCTGGGGAGTGGAGCAAAATCCGAATCCCGGGCTCAACTTGAATCAGATGATGAAAGTGTTGGGGACTCAGCTCAAAGGCATGTACCTAATGGGCGAGGATATTGTCATTTCCGAGCCCAATGTCGGTCGGGTCGAAGAGGCCCTGAACCACATGGAGCTGGTGGTGGTTCAAGATATCTTTTTCAACGAAAGCTGCCGCTTCGCCGACGTCATCTTGCCGGCCGCCTGTTACGCGGAGAAGGACGGGGTGTTTACCAACTCCGACCGACGAGTCCAAAGGGTGCGAAAGGCTGTTGATCCGCCCGGTGATGCCAGGGCCGATTGGCAGATCTTGAAAGAGGTCATGGATCGTTCCGGTCTCGAACAGCCGGACTACCAGCATCCAGCGGAAATCTACGCGGAAATGGCTGCCTTGGCACCGAAGTTCTCCGGCATTTCCCACGAGCGGTTGAATGCCGATCCCAAGGGATTGCAATGGCCCGTGGAGACGCCGGATGCACCGTCGACGGAATATCTGCACAAGGGGGGAGTGGCCCGAGGAAAGGGGCTCTTCCAAGCTGTGGAATTCCGTCCGCCGTTCGAATCGGCAGACCCGGAATATCCGCTGGTGCTGTCGACCGGGCGCACGCTCTACCACTACAACGCGGCAACCCAAACCCGTCGCTCGGAAGGATTGAGCGGTAAGCAGCCCGAATGTTTTGTCGAAGTGCATCCCCGCGATGCCCGGCGTTTGGGCCTCGAGGACGGCCAGATGGCCGATGTCGTGACCCGGCGTGGTCGGGTCAGAAGTCGGGTGATGGTCAGCCGGCAGGTACGGCGCGGAGCTATTTGGATGCCGTTCCACTTCCCCAAGACCAAAACCAATGCCCTGACCACCGATGCCGGGGACGCGGTGACCGGAACGGGTGAGTACAAGGTTTGCGCTGCCAGATTGGAGCCGCGCGCCAAGGAAACCGTCGAGATGGTCTTCCCAGGAGCCTACGCCGCCGTCAAAGTCTAACTAGAGCCCGTCCAGTTTTGGCCTTTTCGAGGATCTAGAAGGCGCGGCGCGCCGAGCACGGAAAGCGAGCGTGTCTGAGCGATACAACATCTAGATCGGCTTAAGATCTTACACATCAGCAATTTGCGGCGACTCTGCAGCGGTGGCGCGAGTTCGGAGCGACGCGCGCAGGGCGCCGCGCCGACCCACCGAGAATCCATTCCTGGATGGGCCCTGAGGGGGCTTGGGGGTGAGGGCGCCCCTACCTCCGGAGGTTTGCGGGCGGGTCCCGCTAAGTTCCTATTTGGCGTCGTCGGTGGTGGCCTGCGGGGGTTTGGCCAGCAGGTAGACGTGGAAGCACGTGCCCTCGCCGTGTTGCGAATCGACGGAAAGCTCACCGCCATGATTCTTGACGATCGTGAGGCTCGAGGCCAGGCCTAGACCATTGCCGTCGACTTTGGTGGTGAAGTAGGGGTCGAAGACCCGTTCTACCAGCTCGGGTGGAATACCGCCGCCGAAATCTTGGATATCCACCCGAACGTAGGTTCCTGGCTCGAGGGAGCCATGGCGGGCTTTGAGATCCACGTTTTGTGCCGAGACCTCAATTTTTCCCCCGTCCGGCATCGCCTGGGCAGCGTTGATGAAGAGGTTTTCGAAGACCCTAGAAATCAACGGAGAGTCCACCCGCGCGGGCCAAAGATCCTCGGGAAAGGAGAGGCTGCAATGGGCGTTGTAGCTGCTCAAAGACACCTTGGCGCAGTGATTGAGCAAGTCTGGCAGGGAGGTGCTGCGGCGGTTGGGTGTATCGCTGCGCGAGAAGTTCAGCAGCTGTCGGGTAAGGGCTTGGGCCCTGGAGCAGGCTGCGTCCGCTTCCTTCAGCAGCGTGAGTTCTTCGCCGTCCAAGGAGTCTTGGAGCAGGTCTAGATTGCCGAAAATACTGGTCAGCAAATTGTTGAAGTCGTGGGCGATGCCGCCGGCCAAAAGGATCAGGGCATCATGTTTTCGGGCCTTGAGACGCTGTTGCTCCGACTTGAGACGAGCCGTGACGTCACGAACGACCGAGAAGCCGCCGACAATCTCCCCCTCTCCGTCGTAGAGGGGCGAATAGCGACCTTCAAAATAGCCGTCGATGCCGTTGTGGGGGACCTGGATCAGCTGCTCGGGCGAAAAGACGGTTTTGCCCGCGAGCGCGTCGAAGAAATAACGATCTTCGCCGATCTCCGAGAGAAACGGGAATACCTCGAAGGCAATCCGGCCGACCACGCGATCCCTTGGAATACCCGAGATACGTTCCATGATCGGGTTCCAAAGGGTGTAGCGGCAGTCGCGATCAAACGCCAGCAGACCGTCGATATTGCTTTCGATCAGATATTCATAAATCTGAGGGTTCGAATCCAGAACGGAACGGGATCCGCTTGTCGGTGTCTTGTCGTTTCCCATGTTACGTTCCAATGATTGTGCGAACGGCAGAAAGCTATTGGCAGAGCGTAAATACCCCATCTACCCGACGGGGCTTTGCGGCCGAGCCTCGGGGAGCCGCTGTCAGCGGCTCTCGATCCACAGGAAACTCGGAGCGTCGTCAGCCGACGGGCGGATGGAAAACGCCCAAATAGGCAGCTACCGCACCGATCAAGGGAATCATCCACCAAAGAATCGTTCGGCCGTCGGCCCAGCGCTTGATCAGAACGACGATCCCACCGAGCACCAGCCAAATCACCAACTTGATCCAAACCCAGCTGGGAATGCCGGCAATCCCAAGCTTGGCCATGAGGCCGAATCCGGAGACCAGCAGCACGACCAAGGAGAGCCCGTGCATGATGGAACCTAGCTTCCGGGCTTGAGCGTCGCTGTGCTTGGCGGCGATGATCAAACCCGCCAACGACGAAAAGAGGAAGAAGGCACCTACGAGGTGGAGCACTTTATAAGTCAGATAGTCCATGGCGGAGAGCTTATCTCAGGGGGGATCCTGTGTCGCCGGGGCGTGGTCAATTTTTTCCGGTGGATTTTGCTCGGTGTCAGCCAAATACCATCGTTGTTGGTAGAAGGCTCGATTGGCAGCCGGCTCGCGGAGCCACCGAGGTAAACCCGAGCCCGGCATGGCGAGTCCTTGAACCACGGTGCCAACAGGGGTTTTTTGGCTTCCTCCGACACCGAATCGGTAACCCACTTCCGTGTCCCAGGAGGCGAGCACCGCATAGTAGGCGCCGGCACTGAGTTCCACGTCCAGCTCTGGTCCGGCATACCAATCGGCCCCCACTCGCGATGGCGACCAAGTTTGCTCATGTACCCGTTCAAAAGGGCCTGTTCTGTGCTCTGAACGGTAAATGCCGATTTCGAGTTGGGTGGGAGCTTGTAAATCGAGCCATAGGCTGATGCGGCTGAGCTGTAGGTCTCGATTCAAGAAAAGGAGGTTGCCCCGAGATGCGCCTGGGGGTGAAGCGGGAGGGGAAGCCGGGTTGGTCCTGAGTGCATCACCTTGTAGGTCGCCGGCTCCAAGTTCCAGGAAAGGGCCTGCCGGGTCATTCGCTCTGCTCGTGCTCCAATCCGCGCTGAGGTCAGCGGAAACGGCCTCAATCCAACCGGGCTCGGTGGACGGCCATCGTGAGCCGTCGATCAAGACCTCATGGGCGGTGATCAACCGTTGGCGATAGATGGCCCGATCCGGCACTTCGCTTTCCACGTCGGGCAGGATCGGATCGAAGTCCACATGGCCGTGGGTCAGCTCGGCAAAGAGGGTCTCCTGACGCCCCAAACCGTAGCCGTAAACGAGCTCTCCGTTCCAGGAAACCGCCACCAAGTAGTGGCGCCCTGCTTCGAGGGAAAGGCCGAGTTCACCGGAGCCGTACCAACCGGGACCGCGTCCCTGAACGGTCGTGCTGCGGGAAAATACGGACGCATAGCTGCCGAGATCGGCATCCGCCACGTGCACCGAAAAGGTCAAATCCTGTTGGTCGACGAAGTCTAGCCATACGTCCCATTCCAACAACTCGGCGTCTTGGAAGATGCGGTAAACATTGCCCCGGGCCTGACCGGCGAGCGTTTGCTTGCCGGTGATGCTACCGACCTCGTAGATCCATTTGTCTCCATCGCCTGTTCGATCGGCCAAGGTTTTCAAATTGGAATCGGGGCGCTCCACGAATCTGCCGTCGACGAAAACCTTGGGTATAGGGGCCTGGATCGGATCGGTATCGGCCGTCGGTAGGGAGCCTTTCTCGGCGGGGGTGTCGCCTCTGGCCGTATTGGCGGTAGGGGACCCGGCAGGGACCCGATCGGACTCGGCGAGGATTTCTGGATCCTTGGAGTTTCCAGGAACGGTCCCGGCACCTGATTGAGGGTCGGTTTGAGGCGCAGCTGGGTCGAGTTCGGCGACCCAAGAAACCACGGGAGCTTGCTCTTGGGCCAACAGCATCGTCAGGCGTCGGCAGGCCCTCAGTTCGTTGCCGGAGCAGGCTCGCTCGTAGGCGAGACGAGCTTGGGTGAGGTCGACCGTGCTGCCGCGAGACGGTGATTCTAGGAGGTGGCCCAGGTGGTAACAGGAGGACCAGTCACCTCCGGTACAGGCTTGTCGATAGTAGGTTTCCGCTTTGACCGCGTCCCTTTGCACACCCCGTCCGAGTTCGTAGATCGTGGCCAGGCGCACACAGGCCAAGTTGTGGCCGGCATCACAGGCTGAGGCGTAGCGTGGCAGGGCTCGACGGGTGGCTTCCGGATCGATGCTTTCGCTGGGGCGATGGTCGACCGGCTGGTGGGTTGGTGGTGTCGGAGCGGCAGCCGTCAGCCACGGAGCCAGAGGGCCCCGGCCGAGGGCGCCCGCCAATCCCAGGCTGAGCGCGAGCACCAGGACGGCCAGGGCCGAAGCGATTTGTCGCCAGCGGAAGTCGGACTTGGGCGGTGGGGGTGGCTCCACCCAAGCGGCAAGTTGGTCTCGACGTTGTTGCTCGAGGCGATATTGGGCCATCTCCAAGCTTTGGGTATCTTCTTCGACTTGCTGCCTGCGGGCTTCCTCCGAATGCCAAAGGTAGGCGTCGTTGCCGCCGAGGAACGCGGTCGGCGAAGCCCACGTAAATCGTTCTGGGCGGCTATGAAAAAGCCGTTCTCGGGCCTCGTTGATGGCTTCGTCGATTCGGCCGCTGAGCGCCAATCCGCGATAGAGATGGGTGGTGACCTTGACCGCTTGACTCACCGTCAGCGCCCGGCGGGTCACGACCACGGCGGGAGTGCCTCCGGCCACCAAGGCGGGTCCCAATCCGTGGAAAGGATCCGCCCGGGTTTCAATGCCGTCATGGCAGGCCATCAAGGTGATCAAGTGGAGTTCGGGATCGGCGCCGAGGATCGCCGCAAGGTCCCGGCTGTCGGTCCACACGCCGCGCCCGGACTGGTCTTCCAATAGGATGCGAGCGGTGCTCTCGTGGGCGAGCTTGCGGCCGTGGGTGACCAGCTGCAGAGTGTGGAAGGAGCCCGCCGCCAGGCGCTGCCGTATCCGCCCGGCGGTGATCGGCGCTTCGACAATCTCGCAATGTACGAGATCATCCAGGCGTCGGAGCGCTCCGATCAGGGTTCGCTCTTCGAAACGGCGATCCAACGCGGGTAGATTGTGGTGCAAGACATCGCTCGGGGCGGCCACGGCGAGCAGCAACCGCATACGACCCTCGATCGGCGGCGGGAACGGATGGTCACTGTCCCCGGTGTCCACGGTGCGCAAAAAGCTCACTTCCTGTGAGTTTCCCAATCCGACCCGGCGGCGTGGGTCGAAAAGAAGCTCCCAAGGGAGTTCATGGATCCATTCGGGCACCGCTTCGTCGAGCAGGAGCCGCACACTTTGGCGGGCGCCCATTTGACGGAATTCGGTGGAGATCTTGCGATAGGCCTCAAGGGTGGCTTGACCCTCGGGCAGCAGGGCATCGAAGAGCAAGGAGCCGGCTCGGACTGGATCCTGGGCATGTTGGATCTCGTCGGCCAGGGAAGCATCGACGGCGCAATCCCCTTCAATGATCAGGCCATCGAGTTCCAGCCGTGCTCGGCCGTTTTTCAGCAGTCGAATCTCGCAGATGAGGTCGTTGGGCCCGGTCACTCAAACCCCCGTCGTCGGCGCCGTTCTTAGATTTAGACTTGGACCATTCTACATCGTGTCGACTTGCGCGTACGTTAGGATATGGCCCTGTCTATCTCCAAGCTGGAATCGGCGTGCCGTCGCGCTTTCGTGGACTTTCAAGGAGCTTTCTGTGATGGGTTCTAATGCCAACCTTCGCGCTGCGTGGGTGCGTTCTTTTTCCCCGTTTTCTGCGCTTGCCGGCTTGGCGAGCATGTTGCTGTGGATCGCGATCTGCTCACCGACTCTCTTGGCTGCTGAAAAGGTCGAGCAGGCCGAAAGCTCGGCGAAGGGCGTCAAGGTGTCCGAGCGCGTCGAGCCACACCCACTCAGTGGTTTGAATTATCGAAATATCGGTCCGGTGAATATGAGCGGGCGGGTGGCAGATGTTGAAGGGATTCCGGGAGATCCGAGGATTTTATACGTCGGATCAGCTTCCGGCGGAGTGTGGAAAACCCTCAACGGAGGGGTGACTTTTGAGCCCATCTTCGACGATCAACCCGTGTCTTCGATCGGCGACATCGCCCTGGCACCGTCCAATCGAGAGGTGATCTACGTCGGCACGGGGGAAGGCAATCCTCGCAACAGTGTGTCCTTCGGACAGGGGGTGTTCAAGAGCACGGACGGGGGCGAAACCTGGAGCCACCTGGGCCTAGAAGACAGTAGGTACATCACCCGCATCGCCGTGCATCCACGGGATCCCGACACGGTCTGGGTAGGAGCGTTGGGCTCGATTTTCGGACCCGGAGAAACCCGCGGGGTTTTCAAAACCACCGACGGTGGTCTTACCTGGCGGAAGGTGCTTTATCTCGATTCGCAACATGGCGTCGCAGACCTCGATCTAGATCCCCAAAATCCGAACGTGATTTTCGCCGGCATGTGGCATTTCGATCGCAAGCCCTGGACCCACACCAGCGGCAGTGAGCAAGGTGGCCTTTTCCGGTCGGTGGACGGCGGTGAAACCTGGGAAAAAGTGGAGCAGGGGTTGCCGAAACTCATGGGGCGCTTGGGCGTCAAGGTCGCGCCCTCTGACCCGAGGATCGTCTACGTGATCGCGGAGTCCAACGAGGGCACCTTATTCCGATCCCAGGACCGGGGGAAAACCTTCGAGAAAGTTCACGATGAGGCGCGAATAGTTTCCCGCGGGCTTTATTACACCGATTTGCGCGTGGATCCCGCGGATGCCAACAAGGTGTTCGCGATCTCGAGCCGACTATTCCAATCGATCGACGGCGGTAAGACCTTCGAGCGCATCTCCAAAACCACCCACGTGGACTACCACTCCTTGTGGATCGACCCCCAAGATCCGAAGCGTATGTGGCAGGGGCAGGACGGGGGCATCGCCGTGTCCTGGGACGGTGGGCAGACTTGGGATCCGGTGCGCAACCTTCCCATTGCTCAGTTCTATCAAGTGTTTTACGACCTGCGCTCGCCGTTCTACCACCTCGGCGGAGGGCTGCAGGACAACGGCACGTGGGTCGGTCCCAGTAGAACCCGGGAGCCGGCGGGCATCCTGCCCGACGATTGGCGCCTAACCAGTTTTGGCGATGCCTATTTCGTAGTGCCCCATGCCCATCTCGTCGGTTTGTATCTGTCGGAAGACCAAGGTGGCGGCATCGTTCGCTATGACGAAACCACCCGCCGGCAGGTGGAGGTCAATCCCCAAACTCGACGGGCGGATGGCGGACCGGTGGAATCCTTGGCCTATCGATTCAATTGGAATGCTCCGATTGTTGCTTCACCCCACGATCCGGAGAAGGTCTATTTTGCGGGCAACGTGATCTTTGAAACCCGTGATTTCGGGACCGCCTGGACCCAGATCAGCCCCGACCTGACCACCGACGATCCTGAAAAGCAGAAACAGGCGGGGGGGCCGGTCTGGTTTGAAAACACCACCGCCGAATACCACTGCACGATCATCAGCTTCGCGGAGTCTCCGGCGGCCGAAGGGGTTTTGTGGGTAGGCACCGACGACGGCAAGTTGCAGCTGTCCAGGGACGCCGGGGCATCGTGGGTGGATCTCACGTCCAACTTGGACGTGCCGAGCTTTTCGCCGGTTTCCCACGTGGAGCCGTCGCGCATCGATTCGGCCATCGCCTACGTGTCTTTCGACCGCCACATGTTCGACGATTTCCGGCCCCATCTATTTAAGACCATGGATTTCGGTCGGACCTGGACCCGCTTGGGTCGTGGTCTGCCGCAAGAGGGATGGTTATGGGTGGTGCGTGAGGATCCCCGTAATCCGGAAGTGGTATACGCCGGCTCTGAAGTTGGGCTCTTCGTTTCCTTCAACGGCGGAGGCGATTGGCAAGAAGCGGATTTTGGAGATTTGCCCTCGGTCGCCGTGCACGACGTTTTGATCCATCCCGAGTCCAACGATTTGATCGTCGGCACCCATGGCCGTGCGATTTGGGTCCTAGACGATTTGTCACCGATTCAGCAGTGGACCGCAGCCCAAAAGGAGGAGGCCTTCCTCTTCGACGTACGACCCGCCCTGCGATTCCCGATGGATCCGAGCCGTTATGGCCAAGGGGATCGAGTGTGGGTGGCCGAGAATCCTCCTTTCGGTGCCCTGATCACGTATTTCTTGGGTCAGGACTTGGAGCCCCCAAAAGGCGTGGAAGACACCCCGGGTGACGGGCAAGGCGGGGATCCAGAGGAGCCTGGGGAAACCCAAACACCTGAACTCACCTTAGAAATCCTCGACTCCGACGGTCGGGTCGTCCGGACGCTCGAAGATCTACCGACCACCCGCGGTGTTCATCGGCTCGCCTGGGATCTGGCCGAAGACGGCCCGGAGCAGCGCTCTGACGAAGAGGAGGCCGCGGAATTTGGAGGTTCTCCAAGGGGCGCAAGGGTACTTCCCGGTCGCTACGTGGCCCGCCTGAGCGCCGCCGGCGAGGTGTTGGAAACCCCGATCCAAGTCGAGGTCGATCCGCTGATTTCGGTAGACTTAGAAGCGCTGAGTGCCCAACAAAGTCTGGCGCGCAGGCTGGTAGCCCTCTATTCGCGTACCCAACGACTGCTGCAGGCCATGGACCAAACCGTGGCGGAGCTGGAGTCTCGGCGTCAATCGATCCTGAAGCGACGGAAGGGGATCCAGAATAAGAAGGCCCAGAACAAGAAAGCCCACGACAAGGGCCCAGGCGAGCTGCTGCTCAGCGATGTTTTGCCCGAAGGGGTCGCCAAAGCGTGGCGAGAAGTCGAAGAAGAGATTCAACGGCAAATGGATCTGTTGGCGCGACCGGAAGGAAAGCCGTTCTGGAGCGAGGGGCCCCGGCTGGAGAACCACTTGCAGTCTCTATTTCAAAATGTCGACTCTGCGCTGGCAGCTCCGACCCGGGCGCAATTAGACTTTGGTGACGAGCTGGCTGACGCGGTAAAAGAAGCGGTCGATGCATGGAACGGCCTGCTCCGGGGCGAGCTGGCTGCTCTGGAGCAAAGCTTGAGCGGTGAAGGGCAGGGATTCCTGGTCTTGCCGGAGCCGTTGATCGAGTAGATCGAGAGGGAAGCGCTTCGCTAGCTCTTCCTCGCCGCGCTCAGTCGTTCAAGGGCCTCGGGGGTGTCGACATCCCGGCCTTCGTCGGCGTTGTCGACCTCCAGCTCCACGATCTTCTGCGTGTTTTCGCGTAGCAAGGACCGACCGCCGGTGTCTCCCCCTAGGGATTTGAGGTCGTCGAAATAGAGTCTCGGCCACAGCACGGGCGCGCCCCGATAGGTGCCGTGATCTGTGCTTCTGTGCTTGCCGTATCGGGGCACGATGATCGAATCTGGATGAGTCAGGTGTTCAGCGATCGCGCGATTGAGGGTCTGGGACGTCAGCAGGGGTTGGTCACACGGTACGAAAAGGGCTGCGTCCAGGTCTGGCGGCAGAGCCTGAAGACCGGCGCGGATGGAGGTGCTTTGGCCCCGCTGCCATTCCGGGTTGTCAATGCACTGCAGGGTCAAACCTTCAAGGGCGGAGCAGACCGCTTGGGACTCAAAACCCACAACGACTACCACGGTTTGAACTCGCGAGGTGATCAAGGTCTCGGCCATCCACCTGACGAGGGGCCGGCCCTGCCAGGTGACCAGCTGCTTGGCGGAGCCGAAGCGGCGGGAGCCCCCGGCAGCCAACAGCACTGCTGCGACCCCGGCGGCCGGCGAGTTCATGGATCGTCCGATCCGGGCACCGGCTTATAGCTGATGCCGTGGCTGACGGAAACCATTTCCGCCAGCACGGCGACCGCTATTTCCTCGGCCCGGCGGCCACCCAAGTTCAACCCGATCGGATTGTGGATCCGTCCGAGCAGATCCTCGGTGATTCCCGCAGCCCGAGCGGCCGTCAACCGTTTACCCTGGGTCTTTCGTGAACCCAAAGCGCCCACGTAGCGGGCGCGGTGCAGGGATGCTTGCAGCGCCGGCACGTCGAGCTTGAGATCGTGCGAGAGCAGGGCGACGAACGTGTTGGCATCCACACCCACTTTGCGCAACCCTTCGTCCGGCCAGTCGTGCAGCAACTGGTCCGCATGACTGAATCGTTCGTGGGTGGCGAAGGCCGTGCGTGGGTCGATAACTATGGTTTCAAAACCGGCCACTTTGGCCATCGAGACCAGCGCGACCGCCACGTGCACCGCACCGACGATGATCAAACGAGGCGGCGGGGCATGGACTTCAACGAAGATTTCGCTGCCGTCGTCCGTGGACGGAACATCTGCTCGGCGAGCTGCCAAATCCACCCATTGATTCGTAGCCGCGGTGTCGGCTTGGGCGTTAAGGGAAGCTGAGCCGAGATCACCGGCCGTTTTGCCGTCGGGATAGATCAGCCGCTGTCGGCCTTTTTGTGGGCCCCCAATGACGACCGCTCGGGCTACCAAACGACGTTGTCGCACAGCCTCTGCCAGCTCCGGCGAATAACCCCGCTCGATGAAGATGTCGATGCGGCCGCCACAGGACAATCCCACACTCCAGGCGGTCTCATTGTCGACGCCGAAGGATACGAGCTTGGGCAAACCATCCACCAGAACGCTTTGGGCCTCCTCAAAAACGGCTCCTTCAACGCAACCGCCGGAGACCGAGCCCGCCATTTTGCCCCGACTGCTGATCGCCATTTTGGAACCTAGGGGTCTGGGGGCAGAGCCCCAAACCTTGACCACTGTGGCGATGGCGACGTGGGCTGCGATGGCGACGTGGGTTGTGGGTTCGTTGGGCTCTGCGTCGGCAGATCCGGCTCTGGAGTCAGTGGGCGAGTCGGTGGCCCAACGGTCGAGATGTGAGAGTAGGTCGCGCATCTAAAGCTCCTGATCGTTAGGGTTCAACCGACGGATACCGAGCCGACGGGCGGCACGATTCGAAGCCCAAAAGAGTGAAAAAATCGGTCCGCCGTAGCAAAAGACCGCCCAGGGAGCGTAGCTCAAGGTCGGTACGCCGAGGGTTGTGGCCATGAATAGCGCCGAAACGGTCCATGGCATCAGCGGCTCGACGATGGTGACCGAATCTTCCATGGAGCGAGAAAGGTTCTGGGGGGCTAGTCCGTGCTGGCGGTAGGCTTTTTGGAACAGTCCACCGATGATCAAAGCGGTGACCCCGCCGTGGCTGGTGAGTGAAATCAATATCGCTCCGGCGGTCATGGTGGAGGCGATCAAGCCGAACACACCTCGCACGCCGTCCAGCAGGCGATTCAAGAGCGTGTCGAGGGCACCGGACAGGTCGAGACCGGCGGCGAAGAGGAAGGCGGCGAGGATCACCAAGAGGGTGCCGGTCATGGACGACAGGCCTCCGCGATCCATCAGTCGCTGAAATTCGGCGCCGAAGATCTGAGGCTGCAGGCCTAGGTCCGCCACCATCGAGGTGCGGAATCCGTCGACGGCGGAGGTTAGGGCGTGTTTCAGCTGAAATCCTTGGCCGAGCACTCCCACCGCCATGGCAACCAGGGAGGAGAGTGCCATGGCGGGAACCGCAGGTTGGCGGGCCAGAACCCCCAACAAGACGACGAATGGAGGCAGAAGCGTCGGCCACCGCACTCGAAAAGCTGCGTCGATTTCTGCCATCAACCGATCTGCGGTTGCCGGTAGCTCGCCGGCCAGCTCAGGGGTAGAGGCGAAGCTGAAGTAAACCACCAGCGCGAGCACGAACGAGGGACCGGCGGTGAAAGTCATATGCCGAATATGGGCGTAAAGCTCGGCCCCGGCTCCAATGGCGCAAATGTTGGTGGAGTCTGACAATGGAGACATCTTGTCGCCGAAATACGCTCCTGAAACCACCGCGCCGGCCGTGGCGGCCATCGGGCCGTCCACCGCCGCGGCCATGCCCGTGAGCGCCACGCCCAGGGTGCCCGCAGATCCCCATGAGGTGCCGGTGACCAAAGACATGGCCGCAGTGGCTAAAAAAGCGGTGGGCACCAAATAGGTGGGCTCAACCAGCTGCAAGCCGTAAAAAACCATCAGCGGGATAGTGCCGGCGAAGACCCAGGTGCCGATCAGCAATCCGATCGCCAGGAGGATGAGGATGGCCGGCAGGACCGAGGCTACCTTTTGGCCGCAGCATCGTTGGATGTCGTCCCAATCATGGCCCCTGGATCGGGCCTGCAGGCCTGCGACGGTCGCTGCAGTCAGCATGACCAACACCAACAGCGGGGTACCGAAGTCGAGGATGGCGGCCCCGGCGGCGAAACCGATCACCAGGGTGGCCAAGGGCACTAAGGCTCGGCTCAAGGGTAGGGGCGGCAAAAGATGAGCCGGCTTTTCGGTTCCCTGGGCATCCTGATCTGCTTCCGGCGGACGGGTCATTTAGACACCTCCAAGGCACGGCTCAAATCCTCGATCAACAGCCCGGAGCCTTCTAAGCCGACCGAAAGTCGCACCAAACCCTTGGGGATACCCTGTGCGGCCAACCCCTCCGAGTTGTTGCCGCGAAAGGGAGCAATCGCCAGACTTTCAACGCCGCCCCAGCTGACCCCGAGCTTGAATAACCGCAATGCGTCGAGAACGCCGCAAAGCTCGTCGTAGCTCTCGGTGTCGAGTTCAAATGAAAAAAGCCCCGAGGTGCCTTGAAGCTCGGTGCCCAGTTGGGCTTGGGATCCCGGGTCGAGGCTGGGGTGGAAGACCCGGCGAACCCGAGGATGGCGGGCAAGAAATTGAGCGACGGCCAAGCCGTCTTCCTGATGCTGCAACATCCGGGTCGGCAGGGTTCTGAGACCCCGGTGAACCAACCAAGCGTCCATTGGCCCAAGGGCACCGCCCAGCAACAAATAGGCGTCATAGAACAGTCTGCGGACCCGCTCGCGAGAGCCGACGATGGCTCCAGCCACCACATCGCTGTGCCCGGCGAGGTATTTGGTAGCGGAGTGGATCACCAAATCCACCCCCAATGGCAACGGTTTCTGGAACAACGGTGTCGCCCAAGTATTGTCGATCACGGTCAGAGCGCCGTGTTGTCGGGCGATCGCCACCAGTTCCGAGATCGAAACCGTGTGGAAGAGCATCGTGCCCGGGCTTTCGAAGTAGATCAGCCGCGTATTGCTACGAATCTGGGATTCGACCGCCTCGACGGTGGGATGCAAAAGGCAGTCGAATTCGACCCCGAATCGAGCCAATCTTCGGGCCAAGCCGAGGGTCGGTCCATAAATGTGGTTCACGAAGAGCACGTGATCGCCCTGGCTCAGGGTGCCAAAGAGTACAGCGGCAACGGCCGCCATGCCCGACGAAAGACATTTGCAGGATTCGCCCCGTTCCAAGAGCGCGATCTTACGCTCCAAGGCTTCAACCGTCGGGTTCTGACCACGGCTGTACACCGGTTGGTCAAATTCGTTCGACAGGGCGTCCACCAGCTCTTGATGACTGTTCTTAGAAAAAAGGGAGGTTTGGACAATGGGCGGGGCCATGGCGCCGCCCTGGTCGTCTTCGAGACCGTCATGGCCGAGACAGATCCGGGAGTCCTGTTGGAATGAGGAACTCTGGCGAAAAGAAGAAGTCATGGTTGGGTCCGAGAGAGGTCAGAAGGAGAAATGGGGAAGCACTCGCAGACACAAGCGATGGCCGGGTTATGAGCTGCCAAGAAGCCGCTGCCGGTGTCGGTTGAGGTGTAATCGAAGCCGTAATGTAGAAATGAGAATATCTCGAACTGCGAGGACATGAGTTCGACCTGAATCATTGAGCTTTGAATCTTATTGAATCGTCATTTGTGCATTGTCGAGTATGTCTTCCGCGATCTGCTGCCCTATCGCTTCTTGCTGTTTTGGATGCTTATCCCGAAATTCACCAGAGAGATTCCACATGTCAAAGGACACGCAGAACACACATATGAAGCTTGAGCTGGCCCTCTGGGTGGCCCTAACCGCTCTGGCTTTGATTTATGCCTATTTGTTGTAAGCCGACCCTGAGATCTTACGTCGAGATCAAATGCAGGCCTGTTCGTCTGCAGCCTCTTCGGTGGTGGTTGGTTTAGATATAACCGAGGGATTGCAGCTCATCGATCAACTCTTGGTCCACCGGTGACGACTCGGCGCGCTTCCAGGTGTCCATCGTGCCCCAGGTACGAATTCGTCGCAGGGGAGAGCGCTCCCGAAATTCCGGCGTCATGAGAGCCTCAAAAGGATGACCGCTAAAGTCGTCGGCCACCGGCAGGCCCAATCCGAAGAGCAAGGTGGGCGCAAAGTCGAAAATCGAGATACCGCCGAGGTCCGCGCCCTGCTGGATGTCGGGGCCGGCGGCGATCAGGATTCCGTGGGTATCCTTAGAGTGGGTACCGGAGACTCGATTGACGTGCTCCACAAGGCCGTGGGTCGGCTCGCCGTCGAGCAGGGCTCGTCGGCTGGCACCCTTACCCAGCACCAATGCTTCGAAATCGGCCCCTTCGCTGAGACTTTGGGCAGAGGCATCGCGCACTAAGAAAATGGCCGAGCCGTCTTCGTAAGTCAAGCGGGCCAAGTCTCGGGTCAAGGCGTCACGCACGGCCTGGCGCTCTTCTGCCGGTACGGTTCCTTCCTGCTCCCGTCCTTGCAAGCTGAAGCGTAGCTTTTTCTCACGCCGGTTCTTGGCGGTGCCGTAAGAGTAGATCCTGGTCTTCGACACCTCGGGTTTGCCGTTGGCCCGTAAGGTCGCGTATCCAAGGCGCTCCAGCACGCGGTTCATGTCGAGCAGAATTTGGAGTTCTTCTCGATCCTTGGCGTGGAAGCCGTGATCCGAAATCACGATCACATTGGTTACGTCCGGCATATTTGCCAGCACGTCGCCGATGGCTTGGTCCACCGCTTCGTAGGAGCCCGGAATACGGTCTCGATTCGCCAACTGCTCGGCTGGGCGGACGCCGAATTTCTCCGGCTCGAAGTACTTCCACGAGTTGTGGCATTCGATGTCCACGGAGCGATAGTAGAGTAGGGTCAGGTCGTATCCCTCAGCCCCGATCTGGCGAGCCACATGGCTCATCAGCCGGTCGCGACTGCTGCTCGCCTGGTTACCGCCGAACTCATAGTTGAGTTCCTCGGCTTCGGCTTTCCAACTTTCGAGCAGGGGGCCGAGCGAGTCGGGAGAAAAAGGCCCTTCGACGGGTCGCAGGGCTCGGTCGGAGATCACCATGCCGTTGACGGTTTCCGCGGGCCAAGTGGCCCACCATCCCAAAGCGGCGACTTTGAGGCCGGCGCGGCTCACCATATTCCACAGCGCGGGCACTTTTCTGATGCTGGACGAAACCGGCACCTCACCTTGTTCGGTGGCGATGGTAAATCCGGTGATCCCGTGGACCTCGGGTGGGTGCCCTGTGGCCAGGGTGGTCCAAATAATTGGGGAGGTGGTGTAGGAGGTTTCGAGGTGGGCGCGGGTGCCGGCCTCCGCCAAGGCTCGGAGATTGGGCAGCTTGCCCTCCTCCCACAGCCGCTCGATCACTTTCCATTCGGCGCCGTCAATGCCGACTACCAGCCAGGGATTACGATCTCCGGGAGTTGCCGGTCCGCCGGCTCCAGGTCCGGAGCAAGCCGCAAGCGAAACGAGCAGAATGGCCGTGAAAAGGGCTTGGATCAGCCGTCCACCCAACTGGATTCTAAAGGCGAAGCTCGGCATGGATCAGGTTCTGGCAGGATCGAAACGTACGGCTTCGCGTAAGAAGCTATGGTCCAAGAACTCGCTTTCAATGACTTGTGCCATCTCGTCGGCGGTGGCAAAACGATCGTAGTCGACTCTAATCACCGGTATGACTTTGGAGATGTCGGTGATGAAATCCTCGTACCCGGCATAGAGCGCCTTGAGGTATTCCAAACTGATACCACTTTCCATGCCGCGGCCTCGATGCTGAATCCTCTCCATGGATCGCTCGGGTTCGACATCGAGATAAACGATCAGGTTCGGCTTGCACATGAAATTCGACATATGCCTGAAGAGCTGTTGATAGGTGCGGTAGTCCCGTTCGTCCATCAGGCCGGTCTTGGCCAGCATCTTGGCAAAAATCGAGTCTTCGTAGATGGTGCGGTCTTGTACCGCCGACCGACCGCGCCAAATAATCTCTTGATGTTGTTGAAATCTACGGTTGAGCAGGTAGATTTGGGTGGCGAAGGCGTAACGGGCGGTGTCGCGGTAGAAGTCTTCGAGGTATTCGTTGTCTTGGACCGGTTCATAATAAACGTCGATCTCGAGATGCTCGCCGAGCGCGCCGGCCAAAGTCGACTTGCCCGCGCCGATCATGCCCGCGATCCCGATAAATAGATTCTCAAAAGCCGTCATGTGTCCTCCGAAACCGGATTCTCAATTCCTACCGTCTACCATAGCCTTCGGCTCGGGCCATTCCATCATGCCCGGACCCTTGCGCCAAGGTTCAGATTGGGAGTTTGTCGGACGCCTGGCCGGCGTCGCTTCGGGGATTTCCAATGGCCCGTAAGCGCAACCCGAATAACTCCCGGCAGCCTGTCGACCTATCCGCTGAGGATGCGGCTTTCCGGCGAGCCATGGAGGTTTTGGCCAGTGTGCCGGATAAGGACCGCGACTCGGCGGCTGAAGTCCGATCTGCTGCGAAAAAAGCTCTAAACGGTAAGCTCCGCCGACCCAAACACGGTGAGATTCAAGAAACCCTCGATTTGCATGGCAAGAACACTGAGCGGGCCTTGCGCGACTTGGACAGCTTCATCCAGCGAACCCGGGCGGCAGGGCGTCGCAGTGTCAGAGTGATCACCGGCAAAGGGCTCAGGTCGGAAGGCGGAACTCCGGTGTTGAAAAAGGCGGTTGAGCGATGGCTGCGGCGGTACGGTGCTGATCGCGTGGAACGTGTGGAGGCGGCTCCACGTCATCTCGGCGGTGGAGGAGCCATTATCCTCTTCCTGCGTCCACGTCGCAGCCCGCGTCAAGGCCCGCGGCGCGGTGCACGTTGATCGTCAGACCCCGAATTGGCGCAGGTGATGATCGAGGTGTTTGGCGCCGAGAAATCCCCAGTCCTTGCCGGAAATATTGCCGAAGAGGGGGTGGGCAGACCAAACCCCTTGGGGCCCCTTCTCGATCGACCTCTCGAGGATCTGAATCAGTCGGTCGCGGGCGGGACCGATCTCTTGAATATCGGTTTGAAGCAGCTCGGGAGCCGTTTTCACTCCTTTGGGCCACGGCATCCAATAGATGACCAGCCAACGGACCGGGGGCAGTGAAACCGCGCTGCGGATTTGGCGAACCTGAATGTCACCGAGACCCGTGGAGAGCTGGTCGCCCATGTGGCTGAGCGCTTTGGCCACGGTCATGGTGCCCCATTTACGTTGGCTGGAGGGGCCGAGGGATTGGATTCGAGCGAGCAAACGATCCCTGTCTATAGGATTAAAGATGGTGGGCATTCTGGCTCTCCGGAAGTGGGGCGAATTGGGGAGTCTCGATCTAATTAATTTAATTTGGGGCTGTTGGAATCTAGAAATCGGATCCGTAGGTGAGCGGCCGGAGCCTATCATCGTCGCTCAGGCCCCTGGTCCGTGTTCTGGGGTTTGGGCCAGGGTATCGACACGGTATCGATACCGTGTCGATACCTGTTTCGTTCACTTGACAAGAGTTATACTCATAAGTAGCATAAAGGGGCGATAAAAATCCCGGCGAGCCGACGTCGGCTTTTTTTGACTCTTAGTTATTCTCATATTGAGCATAAGTCGAATGCCCCCACGGGGCCCTCGACTCGGCGGTATAAAGACGTCATCGGCGAAGCTTAAGGAGGTTCCACCATGTCCGACCCGATCCTCACTTCCCAAGCCCCTGATTTCGGATCGTTTCGACCGGAATATTCGGCTGCTGTGGCAGCGGAGACAGCTCACATTTTCGACCAAGTGAAAGGGGTGATTCCGGAAATCGAGTGGCCGGTTCACGCTCCTTATGTGGCGGAAATCCAGCGTCTCAAAAAAGAGCGAAACGCTGTAGTTCTCGCCCACAACTATATGACGCCCCAGATTTTTCATGGGGTCGCCGATTTGGCCGGCGACTCCCTGGCCCTGGCGCGTTTGGCCACCGAGGTCGACGCCGAAGTGATCGTACTTTGTGGTGTGCATTTCATGGCCGAGACCGCCAAGATCTTGAACCCGGACAAGAAAGTTCTGATTCCCGATCCCAAGGCGGGTTGCTCCTTGGCATCGTCGATCACCGGCGCCGACGTGCGCTTGTTGAAGGAGCGTTACCCCGGCGTGCCCGTGGTTTCCTACGTCAACACCACGGCCGACGTGAAGGCCGAGACCGACGTCTGCTGCACCTCGTCGAATGCGGTTGAAGTGGTGGAAAGTCTGGGTGTGGACCGGGTGATTTTCTTGCCCGACCAATACCTGGGCAAATATGTCGCGGGACAAACGGATGTCGAACTCATTCTTTGGCATGGGCAATGCGAGGTCCACGAGCGATTCACAGCCGAGGAGGTTCGTAGATATCGTGACGGCCACCCCGGGTTGGTGGTCCTGGCCCATCCCGAGTGCCCCCCTGACGTCCTGAAGGAAGCGGATTATGTGGGTTCGACCTCGGGCATGATCCACCATGTGGACGAGGCACGGCCGAGCAAGGTGGTGATGATCACCGAATGCTCGATGAGCGACAACGTGGCGGTCGAATTTCCGGACGTCGAATTCGTTCGACCCTGCAACTTGTGTCCTCACATGCAACGGATCACCCTGCCGAAGATCCTGCATTCGCTCCAGACCCTTGAGCACGAAGTTATCGTCGAACCGGCGTTGGCGGCGAGAGCCCGCTCTAGCGTGGAACGTATGCTGGCGGTCGGTCGAGGTAAAAAAGGATGATCAAACACAGGGCTCGTGAGCTTGCTGATGAAGTGGTGGACGCCGGTATTGTGGTGATCGGCACCGGAGTTGCCGGTCTGTCGGCGGCCCTGTCCCTGTCGCCCAAGAAGGTGACGGTGGTGACCAAATCGAGATTCGGCGCCGGGGGCTCGAGCCCCTGGGCCCAAGGGGGCATCGCTGCGGCCCTGTACCTTGGCGACACACCTTATTTGCACGCCCAGGACACCCTGGACGCCGGTGCCGGGCTTTGTGATCCCGAGGCGGTGGGCGTGCTGACGGAGGAGGGACCACGGCGGGTTCGTCGATTGATCGCCTTAGGCGCCCAATTCGATCGGGGAGAGCAGGGCGAGCTGCTCATGGGCCGCGAAGGAGCCCACGGTCGTCGACGCATCTTGCATGCGGGCGGCGATCAAACGGGTGCCGAAATGGTGAGAGCCTTGATGGCCGCCGTCGCCACCGATCCGGCCATCGAAATCCACGAATTCACGTTCGCCATGGATTTGGTGCGGTGGGACGATCGGATCGTAGGTGTGCTTTGCCGGCGCCAGGGACGTCGAATTTACTATCGGGCCTCGGCGGTCATTCTCGCCACGGGCGGATTCGGTCAGCTCTATTCGAAAACCACTAATCCGGTGGAGAACACCGGTGACGGTTTGGCCATGGCGGCCCGTGCCGGGGTGCAGCTGGCGGATCTGGAGATGGTGCAATTCCACCCCACAGCTCTCGATGTGGATGCTCCGGGTGGTACGTTACCGTTGGTCACCGAAGCGTTAAGGGGAGAAGGCGCCATTCTGGTCGACGACTCGGATTATCGCTTTATGCCCGACTTGCATCCGGCGGCCGAACTGGCCCCTCGCGACATTGTGGCTCGGGCCATCTGGCAGCGCCAGGAGCAAGGGCGACGGGTCTATTTGGACGCCCGCGATGCGGTCGGCCCCTCCTTCTCGGAACGATTCCCTACGGTTTTTGCCCATTGCCAAAGGTATGCGATCGATCCCTGTCGAGTGCCGATTCCGGTCACGCCGGCCGCCCACTACGCCATGGCCGGGGTGGTGAGCGATGAATTTGGCCGGGCTTCTCTAGGCGGCCTCTGGGTTTGTGGCGAGGTCTCGGCGACCGGCGTTCACGGCGCCAATCGACTGGCCTCCAACTCTCTTCTGGAAGGTCTGGTATTCGGTCATCGAGCAGCGCTCGACGTCTTCGGGGCTGTCGGCGAAGTAGAAGCCGGCTCCGGATCCTCCCGCAGAGGGCCGTCTCACGACGGCTTTGTGAGGCGCGAAGAGCGAACTGCCTCGGCGAGTCACCGCACGAGCCTGCGAAATTTGATGTGGAATAAGGTCGGCCTAATCCGCGACGGCGCCGGGCTCCAGGAAGCCTTTGACTGCCTCGACCGATGGGCCGAGTCTGGAGCCGATCCCGACGAAACGGCCAATCTTTGGACCGTCGGCAGGTTGGTGACCGCTGCGGCCCAAATCCGCGAAGAGAGCAGGGGTAGCCACTATCGGTCCGACTACCCGGATTCTGATCCGGTTTGGAAGCGGCGGCTATTCTGGACCTACCGAAGCGCCGGTGACCTGCCCTTGCAGCGCGCCACGGATCCGGGATTTGCGGAACCACATTTGATTCGGGAGATCGCCTGATGTCGGTAGTGGTGCCGAGGCTCTATCCGGTGATCTACGGAAATCTGATCGAAGCCGCGCTGAAAGAAGACTTGGGCCGGGCCGGCGATCTCACCACGGACGCCATCGTTCCAGCCGGTGTGGTGGCGGAGAGTCGCATCCGCGTTCGCAAAGAGGGTCGAGTCGCCGGTTTGATGCCCGCCCTTGAAACCTTTCGTAAGCTCGATCCGTCGGTGGAGATCACGATCGTTCATGACGACGGCCAAGATGTTCAGCCCGGAGATGATTTGGCGATCATCCGGGGCGCTGCGCGAGAAATGTTGTCCGCAGAGCGTACGGCGCTGAACTTGCTCGGGCGTTTGTCCGGGATCGCGACGGTTACCCGCGACATGGTTCGAGCAGTGGCCGGGACCGGTGCCGAAATCGTATGCACTCGCAAGACGACGCCGCTGTTGCGCGCTCTGGAAAAACATGCCGTCAAGTTGGGTGGAGGCAGCAATCATCGCTTTGGTCTCGATGACGCGGTGTTGATCAAAGACAACCATCGGGCGATTGCGGGCTCTGCAGCCGAAGCGGTCCGACGAGCTCGGGCCTATGCCGGCCATTTGGTCAAGATCGAGATCGAGGTCGACGACCTCGCGGAACTCGAAGCGATTTTAGATCTGGGTGTGGATGTGGTTCTGCTCGACAATATGGAACCGGATCTCTTGGCACGCGCCGTGAGCATCGTCGCCGGCCGGGCGATTACCGAAGCCTCCGGGGGAATTACGCCGGAGACCGCAGCCGCCAAAGCAGCCAGCGGCGTGGATCTCCTATCCGTGGGTTGGTTGACCCATAGCGCGCCGACTTTGGATGTCGGGCTGGATATGGACACGGATCTAGATAGATGAATCGTTCGGCAGGAAAGTGCTAGCATCGCGGCAACTGTTTCGAGGAGGAATGGATGTCTGCTGTTTATGGTCCTGTTGAGCATGCGGTTCGTTTGGAAGTCTATCGTTATTTTGTAGATACCGGCCGTGCTCCTTCGGTGGAAAAGGTGTCGGCTGCCGTCGGCCTCGATGAAAAGCAAACCGGTGACGCGTTCGACGTCTTGGATGAGCTGCACGCGATTGTCCTGAAGAGGGGCTCTCGGCAAATCGAACGTGCCTTGCCGTTTTCCGCGTCCCCCACATCCCACCAAACCCGGGTGGGTGGCCGCCAATACTGGGCCAATTGCGCTTGGGATGCCTTGGGAATCCCGGCGGCCCTCAACGCCGATGGAGAAATCCGGTCCGACGGATTCGCCGGTACGGACACGGTGCATCTAGAGATTCGAGACGGCAGGCTGTTGGGCGATACGGTTCAGATGGGATTTGTCGTTCCTGCTCGGAAGTGGTGGCACGACATTGGCTTCACGTGAAGCACCATTCTTTTCTTCCGGTCGGAAGAACACGTAGAGCGTTGGGAATCTGAAACACAGCTGACGGTGGGAGCGCTCCTGCCGATGAATCGAGCTTGGGAGCTGGCCCGAATCTGGTATCACGACCGGCTGAGCCCCGACTGGCGGCCGAAGGTACGGCCCGAGCTTCAAGGGCGACTCACCTGGGTCGGCCTGATGTCGGAATTCTGGCAGCTCTGACCCGCACAGGACGCGGCGCCGACCCACCAGGTAGCAAACCTGGATGGGTCTCCTATCCAATCTCAGAGCCCCGAGAAGCTGTGAAAGAGCATCTTTCGCAGCATTTCCCGCGAGTGTTTGGAACTCAGTAGCGCGGCCGCGGACGCTCCGGTGCCGCTGTTTTCCGCCATCCACTGGGTCTCGTCCACCAGCTCGATCGTCTCAGCACCTCGTTTGCTCAGCAGCTGATTGATTGCAGCCAACTCGCCTTGCACCAAGGACGCGACTTGTTTTTTCGCGCTTTCGAGCTGGGCGAGGAGCTTTTCGATCTCCTCCATCTGTGAGTCTGTCGGCCGGCCATCGTAGCTGCTGACGCTGCCGAAAAGAGCGCCGAGGTTTTCTCGGAGTTTCTCATCACCCGATAGCCACCCCGCCTTGCTGGTCGAAACCAAACCGGCTCTCATATCCTCCGCCGACTGGCCTAGGCTTTCGAGCTTCTTCCGGTCAGCTGCTTTCTTCGCGTTCGCTGCACGATCCCGGGATTGATCCCGGATCGTGGTGAGGTTCTCGGTCAGGTAGGTCAGCTGCTCAAGGGCGTCGTAGATGTCCAAGGCCGTTTTCTGTTGGAGCTTGCGATCCGCTTCCGGATACGGGCTGCGCTGGTCCGGCACTAGTTGGACCTCACCCTCTAGGATGGTCTTTCCCTTGGTGAGCTTGACGGTATAAGTCCCTTCTGGAACCCGCGGGCCGGAGAAAGCGGGCACCAAGTTGGTCGCGGCGGGCAGTTTTGGGGCCTTGTATCTCATCGGCCAGCTGACCCGGTTGATGCCCTTCCGCTTGCCCCCTTGAAGGGTGGTGATCAGCTTGCCCGAGGCATCAAAAATCTCGACCTTGAGGTCGCCGAAAAGGTGTCGCTTCGAGAGGTAATAAACGATGCTGGCGGTTTCGCTCAGACTTTCGCCGACGAATTCGTCGTCCGCACCGATGGAGAAGGGGAAGGCGCTGCCGCTGACGAACATTTCAGCGGGTTTGGAGGGCAAGAGCACCACTGTTTCCTTCAGCGCATCAACGGTGAGCGCCCGCAAGGGGGTCAGGTCGTCGAGAATGTAAAAGCCCCGCCCGTGGGTGGCGATGACCAAATCACCTTCGCGTTCTTGGATCGTCAGATCGTGGACCGGCACCGGCGGAAGATTTTCCTTGAAACGGGCCCATTGCAGACCGCCGTCCAGGGAGATCCAAAGTCCGGTCTCCGTGCCTACGAAGAGCAGATTCGGGTTGACCGGATCCTGCTTGACCACGTGGGCGTAACCTTCCAGGGAGTCCAGGCCGAGGGCGGTCCAATTTTTCCCATAGTCGGTGGTTTTGAAAACATACGGGTTGAAGTCGCCGGTCCAATGCCCATCCCAGGTGGCAAAGGCGGTGGCTTCGTCGTGCGCGCCGGCGTGGATCTCTGAAACCCAAGCGCCTGCTGGGATCTCGGGAACGTTGGGGGCCACGTTGGTCCAAGTTGCTCCCGCGTCACGGCTGATTTGAAGGTTGCCGTCGTCCGTGCCGACCCAGATCACTTGGGGATTCTTGCGCGACTCGCTGATGGTGAAAATCGTGCAATGGTTCTCGGCGGTGGAATTGTCGATGCTCAAACCCCCAGATTCCCGTTGGCGCTGCTTGGTCGGGTCGTCGGTGGTGAGATCTGGAGAAATGGTTTCCCAGCTCTCACCTCGATCCCGAGAGCGGTGGAGAAATTGTGAGCCGAAATAGAGGGTCGCGGGATCGTTGGGTGAAATGTAGATCGGCGAGTTCCAATTGAATCGAAGCTTGTCTTGTCCGTCGATAGGGAAGGGGTAAATACTTTTGGCAGTGCCGAGCTTTTTGTCCACCCGCAGCAGGCGTCCGCCTTGGATTTCCGAATAAACCGTATTGGAATCTTCGGGATCTGGAATCACCCAAAAACCATCGCCAAAGCTGAGCATCTGCCAGGCCCCGGCGACGATTCCACCCGTCGACCGCGACGGTCCCGTCCAGCTACCGTTGTCCTGCAGGCCGCCGTAAACGTTGTAGGGCGTGTCGTTGTCGACATTGACGTGGTAGGGCTGTGAAAGGGGCAAAGTCTTCAAATGATTCCAACGGGTGGCGCGATCTTGGGATAAATAGACCCCGCCGTCGGTTCCCAGCAAGATCTCGTGAGGATTGTTGGGATTGATCCACAACGCGTGATGGTCGGGGTGCACGGAGGAACCGAAGCCGCTACCAAATAGGGAGGTGAAGCTCTTGCCCCCGTCGACGCTGATGGTCAGCATGAAGCCGGGTTTGTAAACCCGATTGTGGTCGGTGGGATCGACCACCAGCTCGCTGAAGTAAAAGGGGCGCATCTGAACGTTCTGCGACGCGTTGACTTCACGCCATGATTGACCGAGATCATCGGAGCGATAGAGGGCTGTGTGCTCGGCTTCTACGGTGGCGTAAACCACGTTGGGCCGGGAGGGAGCCACCGCAACGGCGATTCGACCCAAATTTCCTTCCGGCAGACCTTGACGGGTTTCCTGCCAAGTCTCACCGCCGTCGGTGGATCGAAACAGGCCGCTGCCCGGTCCGCCGGATTCGAAGAAGTGGGCTGAGCGACGGAATTGCCACATGGCGGCGTAGAGAACCTCCGGCTCTTGGGGATCCATGTCCATGTCGGCACAGCCGGTTTTCTCGTCGACATAGAGGATTTTGTTCCAAGTCTCGCCGGCGTCGGTGGTCTTGAACAGGCCGCGGGCCGTATGGTCGTGAAAAAGCGGGCCCGTGGCGCAGACGTAGACGATGTTGGGGTCTTTGGGATGGATGCGAATCGTGCTGATGCGCTCGGTGTCTTCCAAACCCATCAGCTGCCACGAATCGCCGGCGTCGGTGGATTTAAAGACCCCCTGGCCGTACGACACGCTGTTGCGCGTCCACGATTCACCGGTTCCGACCCAAACCGTGCTCGGATCCGAGGGTGCCAGCTTCACCACGCCGATGGATTGCGGATGGTCGTCGAAAATCGGTTTGAAAGTGGTGCCGGCGTCGGTGGACTTCCACAGGCCGCCACTGGCGGCGCCGATGTAGATCGTCAGGGGATCGGTGGAGGTCGCGTCGATCGACGAAACCCGCCCGCTCATGATGGCCGGTCCGATAGCCCGAGCGCGCAGACCGCCGAAAGTATTGGAGCTGAAGGCAGGCTTGGGCTTTTTGGCGGGTTCGGCGGTTTTCTCGGTGGTCGTAGGCGGCTCTTGCTCGATAGCCGAGACGTCCGTGGCCTCAGCCAGGGCTACTGGGCTTAATCCAACGGTGAGCAAGGCGCAAGCGGCAAGGAGGCGGGCGGCTTTCGGGAATGGAACGGGAGGGCTGTAGAGCATGCGCAAAACCATAGGGAAGTCTCCGCGAGGAATCAGAAGAATCAAAAGGGCGATTGCTGACAGGCGGGCAGTCAATCGTGTCGGACCGACTGCTCGGGGATCGAAGGGAAGGGGAGGAGTCAGGTTGGCATCGAGTCGGTTAGCGTCGAGCCCTGCAATGGAGCCTCAAAGAGGAGCACCGAGATGCTGGGCCCGCAGTGAAACGGGGCATCTCGGTGCTTATCGCGATGCTCTTCTTGATATCTCTAGCGCTCGACGAACCTGCCGGTGTTCAGCTGTCGCCTTCTTCGCCGTCGTCGGGTTCTTCTTCAACCGTCTCCACTGCGGGCATGGCGAAATGCTCGTCCGCGATTCCTTCGGGGTTGAGTTCTACGGAATCGATCACAATCATCAGGCTTTGGGGTGCGCCTTCAGGTTTGATTTCGCGGCTGTGGGCGAGCAGCAAGGAACCGATTTCTTTGTAGTCGCCGAGGGTCGTGGTGGTGCTGATTTCTTGACCCGTTTGGGCACGGGTTTTTCCTTCTTGTTGGAATTCCAGGAAGGACTCTGTGTCGAGATAGGAGTAGGTGATATCACCGGTGTCGAGGGTGATCTTGAGCTTATAAGCCTCGGTGCCTTCCACTTCTTCCACACCCATCAGCTCGACCGAATGGCCTTTGGTCTTGTAGTCGAAGAGTGGGCCTTCGAAGTCGCTCTGGCTCTTGACCATCTTGGCTTCATCGTCGGTCATGGCCTGAGGCTCTGTTTTGCCCATCAACGGCATGATTTGCCAGCCTTTTTCGCCGTCGTAGGCTTGGATGATCGTCTGGCCCTGCATCTCCATTTCCATACGCACTTTGCCCGGGCGCTGGTAGACCACGGAGATGGGGACTTCCATGGTCGATCCCATCACCATCTTGCCGACAATTCGGGCTGTTTTGACCTCGTCCCATGCCTTGCGGCCTCCCATGGCCTCGATATTCTTTTCGACCAGCTCGTCGACGGTCATTTCTTGCGCGCCGGCCGGCACAACGAGCAGGGAAAGGCAGGTCAAAATTAGAACTCTCTTAAGCATCGGTACCTCTTTCGTGGTGTGTAGTCATTGAGTGACGGTGGTTTTTAAGAACCTCCGGCAGAATGAGCCTACCAGAACCCAAAACCAGCTTGTCCATCTAGAGTTTGGGGAAAAGTCTGGAAGCTCTTCCACGCCGGCCCTGCGGATCCGGACCTTCCTTTGCGATCAAGTCAGACAAGGAGATAGCATCAACTATGCCTTATCTCAAGAGCGATGCAATCGGCGTTAGCCGTTTTCTGTCTTGGCCTTCAGCGGTGGCGTTGGGTGCGGGTTTGAGCCTAGCCATTCAGCTCACCCTGGTTGAAACACTCGTGCAATCCGCGGGGCCCTGGACTTACGTCCTGGCCTGGGTGTTTTATTCACCTCTTTTTTTGGCTTGGCTCGAGTTGCCCGGCGAGCACGGTCCGTCCGAATGGGTGTGGTCCGCGGGCTATCCGAGGTTGGCTTTCATCGTGGCCTGGATCGAATTAGGTGGCATCTGTGCCCTGGCCGCCCTCTTGGCCAAAGGGGTGGCCATGGGTTTGGCCGTGGCCGGTGAGCGTTTGTGGCAGCTCAACCTAAGTTCCAGCGATCTTCTGGCGCTGGTGATCGGAACGGTGGCGATCAACGAGCTAATCGGCACCCGAGCTCATTCCAGGGCCGCTTCGGCCTTGGTCACCGCGGCGGCAGCGGTCTTGGCAGTCCTGCTTGTGTCGTCATTCTTTGAGCCCACGTTCGCGGTGGATCAAAAGCTCGCTACGCCCTTGGGATCCCATCAGCTATTCAGCCCGGCCCTATTGGCTTCGGTGCTTTGGGGCCCATATTTGGTGCTCTCTCGGAGGCGTTTGATTCGCCGGCGGCCGCGCGGAGCGCTGTTGCCGATGGCAGTGCTTTGGTTGGCGTTGCCATTGATCGGCGTCGTCGGATGGTGGATCGGTAGCGTGCACCCTGAGATGACTCCCTCCGGCATCACCACCGTCGACCCTGGCAGCCAACGCTTGAGTTTATTGGCCCTGGTGGTGGGAGTGGCCCTTTGCCTACTGGGGCTTTCCCAGGTCTTGGCGAGTGGAATCCGCGTGGTTTCTTCGATGACCTTCAACGGGTTGGCACCGAAGTCCTTGACCGCCCGGCGGTCCGAGCGAGGCGTAGCCTTGGCTCCACTCGGGCTGTTGGTGGTCGCCGCTTGGGCGCTGGCGCGCGGGGTGGACTTGCAAGGTTTGGCGAACGGGGTGGCTTTGGCCGTGCTTTGGTTGTCGTCAATGGCTTTTTGGCCGCATATCCGCACCCGTGCCAAGGATAGGCTGCCGGGTTCGTTGACTTTGCCCCTTCATCCCCTGATCCCCGCGTTGGTGTCGGCGGGCTGTTTATTTCTTTCCATGGTCCTTCCCAAGGCCAATCTAGGCGTCGGGCTCGCTTGGTTGATCTTGGGCGGAGTTTACTTTGTGGTGTTTGGACGTCGGGAATTAGCCCTTTCCGATTTACAGAAACATCTCGTCGGTCGTCTGCCCGAAGAGGACGAGGAACCGCGAGATCGTGTGCTAGTCGCGGTCGGTGAAGGCCTCAACGTAACCAGCTTGCTGAAGGTCGGGGCGGGTTTGGCGGCTTCCCGCAACGCGGAGCTGCTGGTATTGCGCATTGAGCTGCTGATCGAACAGCTGACCTGGAATGAAGCCCGCATCCTGGCCCAAGGCACGTTGGACCAATTGGAGAAGACGGTCAGCGAGGCGGGTTTGCCGCCCGATTTGCCGGTTCATCCGCTGGTTCGATTGGCACCTTCCGTTGCGGACGGCATTCTGGACGCGGTGTCGGAAGTGGAAGCCAGTTTTCTTATCTTGGGCTGGCCGGAGGCCTTTGGAAGTTCGGATATCGAGCCGGTGGTAGAAAAAGTTTTCGCCGCCACCTCTTCGGCGATTGCCGTGGTGAGAGGTGCTTTGCCGGCAAAGGCGGAGCGGGTGTTGGTCGCATCCGCCGGCGGACCCCATGCCGCCACGGCGTTGGAGCTGGCGGAGGCGATCTCCACGGTTGCTGGAGTGTCGGTTACTGGAGTGTCGGTTGCTGGAGCCCCGGTCGATGGGGGGCCAGAGACTGGTTCCTTGAAGACCTCAATTCTGAACGTCTTGACCCCGAATCCCTCCATCGCAAAGGGGCACGAAGCGGTTTTACAGACCCACGCCAAGCGTTTGGCTCAACGAACCAAAAGCGCCGTTGAAGGCCCGGCGGAAACCAGCTCCGACCCTGACCAGCTTCTGGCCGAAAGCAGCGACCGAATCGGAGAGATTCTCGTCGAAGCCGCGACCGTTGCCGGGGGCGTTGAACGGGAGGTCGGCCCGCGGGATTTACTCCTCTTGGGGGCCTCTGTCGACCGGCTCTTGGGTCAAAGCCGTTGGGGCGGTTTTCCGGTTGAGCTGGCCTCTGAGCGATCCGGTTTGACGATCGTCGTCCGGGAAAAAGAGAACGCGCCTCGTTTCTGGCGTCGGCGGCTCTGGGAGTGGTTGTCCAACCCCTTGCCCGCCCTCACCGACGAACAGCGCATCCGGGTGCAATTGGCGATGCGCAAAGCCGCCAGGGCAGATATCGATTTCTACATCTTGATTTCTTTGGCATCCGCGATCGCAACCTTAGGCTTGATGCAATCCAGCGCCGCAGTGGTGATCGGTGCCATGTTGGTGGCACCCTTGATGAGCCCGATCCTCGGCATGGGCCACGCAATCGTTCGCGGGCATTTGCGTTTGGTGCGCCGAGCAGCTTCCTCGACGATCAAAGGGGTCGGCATTGCTATCGCGGTGGGCTCGGTTTTTCCGCTGATCTTTTCAGGCATCTCGCCGACCCCTGAGATCCTGGCTCGGGGAGCGCCGAGTCTGCTCGACTTGGCGGTGGCTCTGGCCTCCGGCGCGGCGGCGGCCTATGCGGTGAGCCGACCGTCCGTGGCCGCGGCCCTGCCTGGGGTGGCGATTGCGGCGGCTTTGGTGCCGCCGCTGTGCGTGGTCGGCTTCGGCCTAGGTGCATCGGAGCTGTCGTTGGCTGGTGGAGCGTTGTTGCTCTTTGTCACCAACCTATGTGCCATCGTGCTTTCCGCGGCTTTGGTTTTTCTGATGATGGGCTTTCGACCCCGCGTGGAGGATCGAGGAGGCGCGGTGTGGAAATCGTTGGCATTTGCCGGGGTCGGTTTGTTGATGGTTTCGATTCCCTTGAGTTTTCAAACCCTGGAAATCGTTCGCACCTCCCAAGCCAAGCGACATGTGATGCAGGGGTTGGCGCAGGTGGAATCGGACCTTTTTCGCATCAGCGAAGTGCGATTCGACCATCGAAAAGACGTTTTGTGGGTCCGCGTGGCCATTCATTCGTTTGTGGAAGACGTGCCGTTGAGCGCCTTTGCGGAGGTACAAAGACAAACTGCCTTGAGGGTGGACAAGGACATTCGATTCGATCTTTCCGTGTCCCGCGCACAGCGTTTCACGTTGGAAGGCCGTGGCGCGGTGGAGCGTGATGGGGAGCACGAACTTTGAATTGCAGTGAATCGATCGAGGGCTATCGGCGGGCAGCCGTGATCTTTGTGCTCTTGGGCCTGGCATGGGGACCCATCGGCTGCTCCCGGGAGCCGACAATCGAGGCTCTTCGGAGCCCGGATTCGGTGGAAAGCCAGCGGGATCTCGACCCCCGTCGACCCAGGTACGCGGTGGTCGAGTCTTTGCGGGCCGATTTGGCGGCGAAACGACATCCTGCGGATGGCAGTGGAAGCGCGACCCTCGAAATTCTCGCGGTCGGCAGCGGAGCAGGCGACGCTCCCGGGGCGAAGATCGCAGAAGGAAATGAATTGCGGGCAGGCGGCCTGGGGCGATTCCTTTTGACTTGGACAGCGGGTCCATTGGGTCTCGCCGAAGGGGGTGCGTTATACCTTCAGGTCTCCCCCTTCTGGGGCTGGTCAACCCCCCAGGTGGAGAATCCCGAGGCCCCTGGTTTTACGGTAGTGACTACGGATGCCCAGGGTGTCTCCTTGCGGACGGAAACCCTCGACCGCCAGCTCCTGGTGGCACACGTCGAGGGTAGGTCGTTGGAAGTCGGTGAGACCATTCACTTGCGCTACGGTGCGGGGCCGGCCTTGGCGAGGGTCGACCGATTTGCGGAGGCAGAAGAGCGAGTTTGGCTCGCCGTGGATGGTGACGGGGACGGCGTCCGTGGGCTGTTGATCGATCCACCAACGGTGGAGATCGGGCCGGGGCCAGCCGCTCGATTGGTCGCGTTTTTGCCCTCGACCGCCCGCCCGAAGACTTCAGTCAACCTGCATGTTTCGCTGTTGGATCGGTGGGGCAACGCCGGCATTAGGGCAGACGGGGTGATTCGAATTGAAGGCCAAGAATCCGAGCCGATCGAGCATTTCATGTCGCTGCAGGACGACGGCACCGTCATCGTGCCGTGGGCAACCGGCGAGCCGGGACTCGAACAGTTGGTGGTGACCTTTTCGGGGGACGAGCACGGTCGGTCCGCGCCCCCACCCCAAACGCTACGGGTGGAGTCGAATCCCATGTGGGTGGCTGAGTCGCCGTCGCCGATTTTTTGGGGCGATCTTCAAGTCCATTCGAATCGATCGGACGGCACCGGTCTACCGGCAGATCTCTACGTTTACGGTCGCGACGTAGCCCGCCTCGATGTGATGAGCGTCACGGATCACGATCATTGGGGGCTTCGTTTCCTAGACCAGGACGAGGACGGCTGGCAGGGCATTCAATCCGTGACCGAAGATTTTCACCAACCCTCGCGATTTGTGACCGTGCGCGGCTTCGAGTGGACAAATTGGATCCACGGCCATCGTCATGTGCTGGTATTTGATGACCTTCCGCTGCCGATGTTCAGCTCCCTAGATGAAGCTTACGATCACCCGCAGGAACTCTGGGACGCTTTGCGAGGCAGGCAGGCCTTGACCATCGCTCACCACTCGGCGGGTGGTCCCATCGCCATCGATTGGACAATTGAGCCGGATCCGGTGCTCGAGCCGGTGACCGAGGTGGTCTCTGTCCATGGTTCCAGTGAAGCGGAGGATTCTCCAAGGGTGATTCACCAACCCGTGGCCGGAAATTTCGTCCGCCAGGCTGCCTTGGGCAGGGGATTTCGCTTGGGTTTGATCGGTTCCACCGACGGCCATGACGGCCATCCCGGTCTCGCTCACTTGGCCGGCCCCAGCGGCGGTTTGGTGGCGATCTTGGCCGAAGACTTGACCCGCCCCGGTGTTTTGGATGCCCTGAGGCGGCGCCGGGCCTATGCCACCAGCGGTCCGCGGGTGATCCTCAGGGCCTTGCTGGCCGGGTTTCGAATGGGCGCGGAGATTCCGGTCGCCGGGGGTCGGGCTCAAAGTGGGTCGGGTTCGCTGCCCGGACACGGTGATCAGAGCCTATGGGTCTATGCCGCCGCTCCGGTAGAACTCGAACGTATCGACATCATCGAACCCGGAAGTGTGGAGTCGGTACCCTGCGGTCAGAAAACCTGCTCCTTCTCCCTACAGCTCGACTCGCTAACTTCGGGCGGGTTTCTCTATCTAAGAGCCGTTCAACGAGACAGTCACTTCGCGATTTCGAGCCCGTTTTTTTTCGTTGAAGCTGAGCCTTAGGTAGTGCGTGGCAGTGGACGAAATTCTTGGACCGGCTCCAGGCCGTAGATCTCTCGTTTCGATTGAAAGATCGCCGGAGCCTCGTCGTCTTCGTCCGGCCATCGCTTGGCCAGCTCAGTGGTCGCCACCAGGATCCAAAAGACTTTGAAAGTGAAGGGTGCGTTGAGGGTGACCTCTACCAACTGATGGGTCAGGATGCCGGCCACTCCCGCGGCCACCGCCAATCCGTGGACCCGATGATCTGGATTCTTGGCCAACCAAAAGAGTAGACAGCCGTTCCAGATGGTTCGGAAGGCGAAGAACAGGAGGATCCCAAAGGCGGGGAATCCCCACATCACCAGCATCGATAGAAAACCGTTGTGGGGGGTGTTGGCTTTAGATCCCAGGGAGAGATCCACTGCGGTGCCCACACCGAGTATGGGATTGGCAACCGCAATTGCCCAAAAGTGGGGCCAACGTTCCTGCATTCGCCACTGCATGGTGCTCGCTTTGGAGCCGTCGGCGGCGGAAACCGCGTGGGAAACGAATCGATTGGCGAGAATAAAGGGTAGGGCGGGTAGCAGGGCGATTACGCCCAGCAAGATGAAAGGCGACAGCCATTTGAGCCGTCGACGCCCCAGGTTGCGGGTCATCAAGAGGGCGCCGAAAACTATGCCACCCCCAAGGCATGCGACCATGGCACCACGGGACTGGCAAAAGAGCATCGCCCTGGCCATTAAACCCAGGCTGGTGAAGCTGATGAGCCAATGGAACCGGTTGCGGGGAAAAAGGGCGCCGGTCAAAGCCAATAAGATGGGAATCACCAAGACTCCGCCCAATTGATTGCCGGTGCGGAAAGGCCCAGGGGCGGCCGGCCAGCCGGCATAACCCTGTTGGATGGCAAGCAGCGAGCAGTACACCGCCCCAAACATGATGAAGTAGCAGACCACATAGGTTCGCTTCGCTGAGCGAAGCAAGATCATGGCGATGACGAAATAGGCCACCGGGCGAACGCAATATCGGGAAAGCTGGTAAACGATTCGAATCGGATCGGTGAGATTGCGTTGATTGATCGGGGCATTCAAATACGACAGGCAGAGCAGCACCATGAGAATGATCCAGGGCACCAGCAGCGGTATTTTGCCGATTCGCCATTCTTCCGAGCGACGTCCCCGCAGCAGGACGGCGCAGAGGATGAAAGCGACCATCAGATCATTAGGTCCGATGCGCAGAAATCCGATCGACCAATTGCCGAAATAGGTGACGGTGGACAGGTCGTAGAGCACGATCCACCAAATCGGCATGAATACGATGAAAAGGATCCCGATCCCCAACATGATCAGGAAAGTGCTGAAAGGCAGGAGCATCGATTAGCTCCCGGCGCGTCGCCTGAAGGATCGAGGATAGGCGGGCAGAATCTTGCGAATCACGCGCGGCAGCCAATCTCTGTGTTGATCCATCACCAAACCGATCGGTGGGCTGCCGGCGGCCCTGGCTTTCTCGACCGCCAACTCGAAGTCTTCCTGGCGAGTCAGCATAGGCTGCGCCACCAGAATGACTCCGTCGCAGGCTCTACCGAGCAGGGCGGCGTCGACGGATTTGAGCATCGGGGGGGCTTCTACCAATAACAAGTCCGCCCCTTCCGCGGCTCGCTTATACCATTTGCGCAGGGTGTTGGAGTCGGGGGCGCCAACGATTTGCAGCGCCAAATCCTCGGGGCCGGAGGCGCCGGGGGCTCGGGTGTCCTCGCCGGGATCGGCGCGCGAGATCCTTTTGCGCAGCATCCGAAAACCCTTGCCGGGAACCAGCTTTCCAAGGGCGAGGTGGAGCCCGGAGAGGTGGGCTTGGATGATTAGGCCGGCAATGACAGGTCGTGCGGATTCGGCGGTTGCGACCCCGGCAATAACCACGGTCGGAACGTCCAGGTTGGTTTCGAGCGCCCGCAATCCGTCCAGCAGGCCGGCGTGGGCCACCTGTTGTTTTGGGGAGGGAAGGTCCGCGGGATCGAGATCCTCATGCAGCTCGCCCAGCAGGTCGTAGCCGTGGGGACGGGAGGCTGAAACCCGAGACTTCTTCCACCAACGTCCGAGGAAAGGCGTTTTTTCGAGCCAGTCGCGAATCACCGGCGACCCTCCCCGTGAAACACGGTTGGCAAACCATCGGATTTCATCGTTTGGGAATCTCGGCGACAATCGGCACTAAGCTCTGGCGGAAAGCTTGGGCGCTGCCTTTGACGGTCGGATCGAGGAAATCGCGGATGAACGCCAGAATGACCCCCAGGACCAAGCCGAGAATCAGACCCGCAGCCACCAGAAGCTTTGCCTTCGAGGGCTCGGGAGAGATGGGGGGCTCAGCACGTTCGAAAATATCCAAATTCACGATTCCCGATTCGTCCAATGAGCTGCTGAGACGAGCTTCCTCTTCCTTTTGCAGATAGGTTTGGTGAGCCTTCTGCTTGTTCTCAACGTCGTTCTTTAGACGTTGGAGTTCGGTGGAGAGCATCTCGAGGCGATTTAGCTTGTCCCGGTAGATGTCAATTTGGGATTCGAGCGCGTCCAACCGAGCTTGGGAGGCGACCAACTTGGCCTGCGTCTGAACCAGCTCCAAGTTCAAGGTTTGAAAGGCCGGATTCATCGACGTCATCACTTCCTCTTCTTTGCGGTCGAGATTGCCCGACAGCATCTTTCGCGCCTGGGTGATCTGCTGCTCGATGTCCTGCACCCGGGTGGAGGTCGGAGTGAACGCGGAAAGGGCCTTGGCTCTCTCGATCTCTAGGTTGAGCAAATTTTGTTTCAGCAGCTTGACCGTTTCGCTCTCGCTGACGGTGGACTCGGCCGCAATGCTCTCCGGCAAAGATTCGAGCTGATCGTTCAGGAAATCGACTTTGGCTTGATTTTCCAATACCCGAGTCTCGGTTTCGACCCGGTCGGCTTCGAGCTGAGAAAGCACTTTGCGTAGGTGCTCTTCGTCGCCGGAAAGCAAGTTCGCACCGTATTTTTTGCGAAAGTCGGTGAGTGTTTCTTGGGCTTCTTTCCAGCCGACGTAGAGCAGATTTCGCTGTTCGAGATAGAAGTTGTCGGCTCGATTTTCCTCGTTTTTCTTGGCGATACGTTTGATGTGTTGGTCGAGTAGATCGTTGACGAACCTTGCCGTCCATTCGGGATCCGTGCCTTTTTGCACGATTTCGATCACGTTGGTGCCGCTGATCGAGCGAGGTTTGATTTTCGGAATCAACTCCTCGGCGCGCACATCAAGGTTGGTGGCGGCGGGGGTTTCGTGAATCTTGCCGTAGAGGCTTTGAATTTTGTGCTTGAACCTGCGGGTGACCTGTTTGAACGCCGGGGCCTCGGGGCGCAAGGGCTGGTGGGTTTCCTGGTAGAACTCCAAAACCGCCCGGATCAAAGCAGGGCTCTGTAAGTGGTGAAGCTCGGTTTTGATTTGGGTGTCCGACATGGCCTCTTCACGCGGGCCGGAAACCGCCTTGTCCGTGAGCAGGATCTTGGCTCGGGCGACGTAGGTGGGTGGGGTCGTGATGGCGATGAAAACCGTGGCGCCGAGACCCAATACGCCAAAGGTGGCGATGATCAACCGCCGACGAAAGAAGATTTCCAACAGCTCCTGCCACGGTAGGGGGCGTTCCTCGATCACGGATTTCCCCCTCCGCCGGTGGTGGTGGTTCCGGAGGTGGTGGAGCTGCTCGACGAGTTGCTGTTGCCCGTAACGTCTGCGAGCAAAGCACCGCTGACTACACTTTGGAGCGGGATGACGTCGTCGATGTATTGGGAAATGAAAAGGTTGACGTTGGCAATTTTGGTCCGAGGAACGTAGATCACATCCCGTGCAGCCAGCCTAACGTCCGCAGCGGGATTCCCTCCGGACAATACCGGCAAAAGGTTGACGGACCTGGCGATCGGTTTTCCGTCCGGCTGCTGGCGAATCAGAATCACTTGCTTGCGGCGGGCGCTGGTCAAGAAACCTCCAGAGGCTTGAATGGCCTGGAAGAGAGTCAGTTCCCGGGTCCAGGCGACCGTGCCTTGGATGCCCACCTCACCGCCGATATAAATCCTCGGCTCTACGGCTTCGCGAACGATGACCGTGAGGTTGGGTCGAGTGAGTTCTGTGGAATAGAGATCGGTGAGGCGATCGTCCAATTGTTGCGGGGTCAAACCCGCGGCGGGAACCTCGTCCACATAAGGCAACGAAATGGCGCCGTCCGGCCGGATGCGCTGCTCCTCATCGAGCTCGCTGACTCCCCAGAATTTAATCGCGATCAAGTCTCCCGCTTGCAAGCGGTAGGGTCCGCTCGCCTCTGCCGGCAGTGGCTCTAAGGAAAGGGCGGGCGCGTCGACCGGGGTTCGTACGGCGCAACCGACATGCATCAAAAAGGCTGTCAGCAGGGCGCAGACGGTAGCGGGGCGCATCAGGAAGAGGTCAACGTGGGATGCCATGGATGAAGTATAGCAAGAGCCTTATTTATTCAGTACTTAGAGCTTCGAGATCGACCGATTTCGTCGTCACTATAAGACGGAAACGCCAGCTGAATTGTCATTGCCGACCATGAACCGTGGTACGATCGGAAGATATCGGCATAGTTTTTTCGCTCAGATCTAGACCTTAGCTCAATCCTAGGAACGAGAGCCGCCCTGTGACGACCCATACCAGCTCCATCGGTCCGCAGTGGCCGCCTGAACAGGCGTCCTACGGGCGAATCAAGGGGATCGATAATCGCGGGCAGATCGACGATCTGTCCAAGCTGGCAGAACTCTTGAGCCGCCTCACGGCTCTGCGAGAAACCCTGGAGCCGGTGGTCTTGGATCGCATCAGCATCCGCGCCCTGATCTCGAATCGTTTGCTCGCTGAGCATTCGAAGATGTTTCGACCGTGGGGCGAGGCGCTCATTCCTCTGAAGGGTTGTGGCTCCCATCTCGAAGACTTGTCGTTGGTCTATCTCGGCGGCAACGGCCAAAGCCGTGCCACGGATCCTGAGGATCTGAAGCGCTGCTTGGCCAATGTGACCACCGCCGAAGCCCGGGGCTCTCGTCCGGCTTCGAAAATGGTCGAGCGAGCGGTGGATGGTGGTTACACGGTTCGTATTCTAAACATGGAGGAACGGCAGTCGAGCGGCGATCTTCATCGGTCGATGGCCGAACTCTATTCTCGATTTGGTTGGAGCAGCGACGAAACGCGCGAAATCTTGGCCAACCCCGCCGGCCTGATCGCCATTGCTGAGCAAAACGGCGAGCCGGTATCAGCGGGAATCGCCGAACTCAGCCGCATTTCGTTCAGCGATGGTCACCAATTGCGAATGGCTGAGTTCACCGAGGCTGCCACCCGGGTTAAACACCAGGGGAAGGGCCTGTATTCGGCGATTGTCGCCACCCTTTCCAGAGAGCTGGCCCAACGATCCCGCTCGGGCCAAATCCTCGGTGGTGAGCTGAACGTGGCATTCGGGGAGTGCAGTGGGCACGATTTGGGAGTTCTGATCGCGGCCAAACACCTGGGACGTCGCTTCAGCCGACGGGTCTGCCGCGAGCAAGGGCTGCCTTTCGAAGGTTTTCTGCCCCAACACGTGCCGATCGCCGGTGCTCCACGCTCAACTCCTTACAACGACCTCTTTCCAACTTTCCTATCCCGCGATGCCCTCTACGCCTTCGTCGCCAGTTAGACCAAGCTCATCAGGTAGTGCAGGGACGGTCCGGACGCGGGAGATGCGTCCGGACCTTGATGTGCTCAGATCGCTAGTCGCTCAAGGCGTGGTGGACGACCAGACCGACGTATTGCCCGACTCGAATCCGTCGAGGAAGATCCAATCTCCGGCTTCACGGACGGTCACCGACATGTTGTTGCCGGTGTCCGAATCGTTCGAGCTGCTGACCGTTGCGGTATTGGTGAGCGTTGCGGTGGTGCTGGCCGGCACGTCACCATGGGCGTAGAAGACGACCCTGCCGTTGACCGGTAGAGTCACCGGCTCGGCTGAAATGTCACCTGCACCGGAGGCCGCACACGCACCGCCGTCGAATCCCTCACACGACCAAGTCTTGCCCGTCAGCTCGGTCGGCAACGAGTTGCTGACGGTGGCCCCGGTGGCGTCTCCCGGTCCCAGGTTGGTGACTCTGATGACGTAGTAGAGAGGGAAGCCGTCGGCGTAGTCGGCGGGGAAGGCGAAGGTGGAAATTTCCAAATCGCCTTCGCCGGGCACCGTGGTCATCTCACTGCCGCTTTCGTCGCCTGGTCCGGCCTCCGTGGTGTCGGAAGATACCGTGGCCTGGTAGGTGAGCACCGTACCCAAAGCCGCTGGATCCACATCCAAGGTGATATCGAAAGAATCCGAGGCGCCCGCACCGATCGAGCCGAGGGTACAGGTCGGGGATCCGTTGGGGTCCTCGTTGCAGCCGGCGGTCGATGAAAAGGTCGTGTTGGCCGGCAGGGTGCTCGCCACCTTGACGTTGATAGCGGGCCAAGGGCCGTTATTGGTCACCGTGACGGTGTAGGTCACCTGTCCGCCCACGCTCACCGGATCCGGCGAGTCGGTGATCGATGTCAGTTCCAAGTCGGCGCTGGTCTCGCCGCTGTTGACCTCAAAAAGGTTCGACGACACGTTTGCCGCCCACTCCAGGAGCAGCGGTGTGTCGTGGGTTCTATCTTCAGCGGTGCTCGAACCCTCGGTGACGTGGGACACGCTGAAGAAGGTCAAACCCGCGCTCGAATACGACGCCGTGGTTTCGAGCACCACGAAGAAGGTCGCCGGAGTGCCCTGTGCCACTTGCACGTTGGGGTCTGCGTCGGCGAACGTGACGACTTGGATTCCGTCTGCATCGAGGGCCATGGTGCCCACCGTGGTGACCAAGGTATCGATGCCGGAGTCCCAGGTACCGCTGGCATTCGCGTCCCGGTAGATGAAGAGGTTCTCGACGATCGAATTGGCTTCTGCAGTGGTCAGAGGATCGGCTGGAACTTCTTCGAAGAGCAATTCGAAGGAAGCCAGCTCGAGATCCTGCTCACCCACCAAACCGTTGTGCCGGGCGACGATCCTGAGCACGTCGTCGGTGACCGAATCCCCCAGACTCACCGGAGCGGTATTGGTGGAATCCAGGCCGAATTGACCTCCGCGGTTGGGGAAGTAGGAAACGTCTCCGTCGGTTTCCGCGACGGCGACTACGTCCATTTGGCTGTTGGCATCCAGATCCCCGATGGCCAGAGCCGCAGCGCCGTCGAAGGCGGTGGCGAGATCTTGGGCCGGCCAAGGATTGGCAAAGTCGTTGACGTTCTCATAAAAGGTCACCTTGCCGCCGTCCTTGGATTGGGTGGCGATGGCGTCCAGGTCTCCGTCGGCATCGAAATCTGCCAACACCAACCCCAACGCCCCGTTGTGGAAGGTGTCAATGGTTTGAGCAGCGGACCAAGTGGATCCATCACCGGAGATACTGGTGTTTTCCCACCAAACCACGGTGTCGGCGATCGCGTTGACCCCGACCACGTCGAGGTCGCCGTCGCCGTCGATATCGCCGGCGCGAACCGTGTTGATGCCGTCGCTGGAGCCGTCGATGACTACTGTGCTCCAGGCCGAACCGTCGCCCGCGGTGTTGCGGAAGAAGAGTACGTCGTCGTCGGTTTCCGCGCCGCCGATCACATCCAGGTCACCGTCGCCGTCCAGGTCGACGACTTGGACGGAAATGGCACCACTGCGGCTGGAGCTGATAGAGGTCTTGGTCCAGGTCAGGCCGTCGCCCGAGTCGTTGGACCACCAAGCAAATTCTTCGGCGGTAAATCCTGCGCCGGCCACGTCTAAAGTGCCGTCATGGTCGATATCTCCAAGGCTGACCGCCCTGGCGCCGGCAAATGCCGCATCGATCGTCCGCTCGGTCCAGGCGGAGCCGTCGCCGGCGGTGCTTTCAAACCAGGCTATACCATCGGTTTCGGCGGCTCCGATCACATCCAAGTCACCATCGGCGTCCACGTCGCCGACGTCGACACCCGCAGCGCCGGTGAAGGAGGCCGCGATCGAGGTTTCGGTCCACGAGCCGTCACTTTCTTGGGCCCACCAAGCCACCGCGTCACCACCGGCGGCGACCACGTCACCGTCGGAATCGCATTCGAGATCCGCGGTCGCAACTCCACGGGCGCCGGTGAAGGCCGCGTCCACCGGAATCTCCGTGAAGGATGCGTTGCGGTGAATAGAGAGGTTGTCGTACCAAATGACCTTGTCGTTGTCGCCGGTGCCGGCGGCGTCGCCGATTCCGTCACCGTTGAGGTCGCCGAACCAGACCGATCGGGCACCGCCAAAGCCGTCGTCCACGTCGTGTTCAACCCAAGTCTCGGCTTCGTTGAGGCGGTTCTCCCACCAAGTGATGGCGCCGGCTGGGTTCGGCTCTTCCGTCCGCCCGGCGGCGAAAATATCCTGGTCGCCATCGCCGTCCATATCGGCACAGAAAATGCCGTGGGCTCGGCCGAAAGCGGCTTCGATCACGTGCTCGGTAAAGGTGAGATTGTCGCCGGAATTTTCGTACCACAGCACTTGCTCCGGATTGGCTCCGGTGCCATCGGCCACGGCCCCGACGTCCAGATCACCGTCAGCGTCGAGATCGCAGGTGCACACCGCGCCGGCGCCGTCGAGGGTCGACGGATTAATCACATTGCGGGTCCAGGAAACCGCGGCGATCACCATGTCGGGGCCCGGATTCTCGAACCAAGCAAATTCGTCCTCGAACTCACCTGCCGCCACCACGTCGATATCGCCGTCTTTGTCGAAGTCCACAGCTTCCGTGGATCGGGTGCCGTTGAACGAGAGATCAATCACGTGAGCGGTCCAAGCGGAGCCGTTGCCGGCCGTATTCTCGAACCAATAGAAGTCGTCGGTGTTCATCCCGCCGCCGAAAATGTCCAAATCACCGTCTGCGTCGATATCCGCGACCGCGGCCGCGTCGGCACCGGTGAGCAGGGTATTGGTTACGGTGATGGTGTTCCAAGCGGTGCCTATGCCGTCGGTATTTTCGTAGAAAATGACTTGAGAAGGTCCACCGAGGGAGCCGCCGCCCAAGGCAGTGGCCACCACGTCCATATCCCCGTCAAAGTCGAGATCTACAGCCAAGGCAAAAGAAGCATTCGGAAGGGCTGCATCGATGGAGCGTTTCACCCAAGAGGATCCGTCACCCACGGTGTTGTCCCACCAGGCCACCTCGTTTTGGGTATCTGGTCCGGCCGTCAATAGATCCTGATCGCCGTCTCCATCCATGTCGGCACCGACAATGGATCGCCCACGATCGAAAGCCGCGGTGATTTCGTCTCCTCCGGCGAATGGAATCTCTCCGGCACCTGCTGCATGGGAAATGAGCAGAAGAAAAATGAGTGTGATGTGTTTCGCTCTCATGGATTTAGTGAGCTTCATGGTTCAGCTCCCGGTGTCTGCGACCCATTTGAGCGGGTCGACACTGAATTTTGTGTCTGCTTGTCGGCACGATCGAAGAACGGCTTTTTTATGCCTTTTCTTTCGTTGCACCGAAGGCGGGTGAAGGTTTTTCGGCTCCTGGAAGGGGTCGAACGATGCCCCGGGATCGGGTATAGCGAGCGCTGGAACTTACGGCAAGATTGGGTGTTGAACGGTTGGTGGTGCTCATTGGGCGGTCGGATTCCGGCTCCTTGGGCCCTGGATCGACGGTCTGGTCGAGGGACGGTCGAACTCGGGGCAAATGTCTATACCAGTTGTCAATGGTACACGGTTGAATCCCAGGACGCGAGCCACTCACAACGAGCGGAGATCCTAGAACATGGGTGGTCGGCCGATTGCCAGGAGAAGCCGGCTGAGCGTAAACTGTGGGACCATGCTGAAACTCGATTTCTCTGGATTGTGGGTCCCCACCCGAGAGTTTTTCAATTCTCGTATCTGTTCGGTCGACCGCCGGCTGGCCGTGGTCGTGACCCTGGCCGTGACGGTGACGAGCTTTGCCGTCTTGGCCTATTGGACCCCGTCTGGTTTACCCAATGGCGATGCCGCGGTTTACGCGCAGCAGATTCAACAAAAACGCTTCGACGAACGTTCCGTCCATCTCGGCTATTACCTGTGGGGGGCGGCTCTTACCGGATTTCGTGAGACGTTCTCGGATCGAGCCCTAAATCTGGTCGGTGCGGCATTCGGCGCGGGCACGATCGGGCTGTTGGCCTGGATGGGTATTTTTGCCGTTGGGCGTCCCATGGCGGGTTGGGTTGCGGCCGCCGTGGCCTTAGGCCACCTAACCCTCGTGGAGAATTGGGTTTGGGCGGAGGTTTATGGGCCGCAGACTTTCTTTTTGGTCGGCGCTTTTTTGGCGATGGCCTCCAATCGATGCGTCGTGGCCGGGCTGATGCTGGCCAACGCGGTGCTTATTTCGCCGTCGAGCTTATTGGTGGTTCCGGCGCTATGTTTCATAAGGCCCGATTGGCGATCTACGCTGCGTCTGGGTTTGACCGGAGGATCCCTCACGCTGCTGGCGATTTTGCCGGTGTGGCAAGACTATTTTTTGGGCAACCGAGGGCTGCTGAAAGCTTCGGGGGTGTCGGTCGACTTCAAGATGGCGGTGCTCAAAGAAAGTGTTGAGGTGGTTTTCGGGGTCTTTGCGTTCCTACCTTTCTTGCTCCTAGCGGCCTGGGCTCTTTGTCGACGCCTGGAGCTGAGACCCTTGGCTCTGGGGTTAGTGGTGCTTTGGGCTCCGTCCTTTTTCTTGGGGGAGAAGTTTAGGGATGTGCCGGTTCAGCTGACTTTGTGGGCGTTGCTGGTGCCCGTGGCGGTGCTTGGGGCCTGGGAGCTGGCCGAAAACTCGAGTGCAGAATCCACCCGGCAAAAATGGTGGGTCGCGGCGTCAATGGTCGGCGGAATATGGGTTTTGATCCCTCTATTCCTGCTGGCCCGTCGCCAAGTCGATCAGCTCGCGTTGGTGCCCGCAGCATGGGTGGCCGGCGGTTTGGGCCTAGCCGGAGCCTTGGCAGGTGTTTTGGTCCTGGCTCGACGACCCCATCCGACCCGGAGGATGCTCGCGATCGTGGGTTTGGCATTCTTAGTCAATTTCTCATGGGTCTGTTTTTTGGTCGAGCACGAGAACCAGACCATAGACAGCTATCGTCAGCAGGTCCTCGCCCTCGGGCAAAGCGCGGGCCCGCAGTATCGAGTGGTGGGAACTTGGGACCGAGGCATCCTTTTAGAGCACTACCTCTTTCGGCAGTCCTATACGGGCACCTGGATCAACCTGGCCCAATTGGAGGGTCGGTGGGGTGAGGCAGATCGAATCGAGGCGACTTCGCGCCGGCAACGGGCGGTGGAAGACGGGCGAGAAATATGGTTCCTGGGTTCCTACCCAGAACAGATCGAGATGCTTCAACATCAGGGATACCGCATGGATCAACCCATTGGCTCGTTCATCCGCGGGCGGCCGGAATGAAGAAATTTCGATTCAACTATTCGATTCAACTAGAGGCGGGGGAGGTGGAAGATGGTTGATAGCGATTCAAGTGAAAGTCAGAGCCCTGCATACGGCGGGTCAGGGCAGCCGAGTTGGAAAGCAGCGATTCTGGCGGTGGTCAAAGCTGCGGCTCGGCTTGCTCTGCCATTTGTCGCGCTGATCGGATATCTGTTGCTGCACCGGGCCGGCGTTGTGCCGAGGGTGAAGGAAATAGCCTATGAGCGCACTCTCATTTTGAACCTAGGACTCTATTGGGTCTTGGCAGCTCTGGTGTTGGCCGGTTTGAGGAATCGCAGGTCGGTCCTGCGATTCCTGGGTTCGATCAAGGGTCAAATCGCCCTATTGGCTTTCTCGACCCTGGTGTCTTTCGCGTTTGCCGAAGTCGCTTTGCGTTTGCTCCGACCCCATGCGGCCGCACAGCCGTTCGAGCGCCTGTCCTCGGAAACTCTTCATCATCGCAATGCCCCAAACCGACGAAGCCTGGGGATGGGTCGGCAGTGGGTGGAGACCAATTCGGACGGCTTTCGAACTGCCTATGATCGGGAGACGTTCCTGGATTTCAAACACCGGGTGGTGTTGCTGGGAGACTCCTATACCTTTGGGCTCGGTGTGGCAGAGCAGGAATCCGTCGCGGCGATCCTGGAATCGCAGCTGAAGCGCCATTTGGAGAAGAGCGGAATCGACGGCTCTGTGGGTGTTTTGAACACCGGTGTCATCAGCTACTCGCCCCTGTTGGTCCGCCAATCTTTTCGCGAGGTAGTGCGCCATTATCGACCGACCGTGGCGTTGATGTTGGTGGACGCCAACGATATCGGCGACGATTATCAATATTCTCGTGAGAACGTGTCCGGCGACCCGAACCAGCCGCGCTTCGACGTGCCGCCGTTACAGGATTCCAGCCCCGGTCTATGCGATTTGTCGGCGATCTGTCGCAGCCTCGGACCCTTGTGGGATCGTCTCGGCAAACCGAAACAGGTGCTGCTCAATCTGCTCGGTCGACATCGTGAGGCTTACGACTACTACGCGTTCGAACTCGAAGTGGCCGGCGTCAAAGAGCGCAATCGATTTTTCATCGTGCGCCATCCGTTGGTCGATACCCAGCCCTACTTTGAGCGTAGCTGGGCCTATATCCAAGACGTTGCCGAGGATGTGAAAGCGTCCGGCTCGGACTTTGTGTTGGTGGTGATGCCCAGATATTTCCATTGGGACGATCGGGAATGCCCCCAAAATTGGGAGAAGGACCGCTATGGGGTCGACGAGCCGTTCGAGAACGTCTTTCTCGAGTTCTTCGACCAGCAAATGCGAGGCTCCGCAGGATTTCCGATCTGGTCATTGCTCGAACCGTTCAAGGAACAGGGTGCGGGACCTGACGTTTCGTTGGTGTTTGAGCATGACCCTCATTGGAATGAGGCCGGTCACCGGGTGGCAGGCCAAGCTTTGGCCAGGGGTTTGATCGACTCCGGCTGGCCTTCCGGCAGCCTGGCGTCCGCGCCCAGCAGGCCTTCGTTTGAAGTTCTAGATCCGGCTCGGGCTCCCCAGGCAGAGGAGCAGGTTGAAGATCCGGCTGCAGAACCCTCGCGCGAGGGTAAATCGGAGGAAGCACGGTGATCGACGAACAACCTATGGTCGACGAACCTATGATCGAAGAACCTATGATCGACGAAGACCACTTGAGGAAGGTCGTCTGGTGGGCAAGCGTTTTCGTCATCGCTACCTATTGCGTGGTGTTGCTGCCCCCGTGGTGGGTGAAGGTGTTGGCTGGGCGTGAGATGGCGTTCGAAACCCTCGGCTCCATCCTCTTTTTGGTGGCAAGCGTTTTCTTCTTTCGAGCCTTTAGGGCGGTCGGGCGGCAAGACAGCCGGGATACGCAATCCCGCTGGAGGAGAGTCGCCTACGGGCTACTAGCTCTTCTACTCTTTGTGGCCTGTGGCGAGGAGCTGAGCTGGGGTCAACACCTCCTGGGTTTCGAGCCACCGGAGTCGATCAAGGAACTCAACGCGCAACAGGAATTCAATCTTCACAATCTCTGGTTGCTCGACAGTTTTGGTCCTGAAGGCGAAAAGAAAGCTGGATGGAGATCGTTGGTGAATTCCAACCGATTGTTCGACTACTTCATGATCACGCTGTTGTGGTTGTTGCCCTGGGCCCATCATGTGCTGCCGAGGGTGGGAAATTGGATCGATCGCTTCGGTGGCCCGGTAGTGCCGCGTAGTCTCGGGTTGCTTTTAGCCTTGACTTTCGGCCTGACGATAGTCCTGGAGCTGGTGATTGTGGACGGAATGTTCTTGCATTTGGCGATCTCGGAGATCCGAGAACTCAGCTATGCTCTGTTCTGTTCCATCGCCGCCTGGATCCTATGGCGAAAAGAAGCAAACGGGCTTCGCTGAATCGTAGAAAGCCCGGAACTCGAAGGCGGAAACTCTATAATTTATAGACATTTGACAGTAAGTTCGTGGACCTCTAGCATTGACGTGCCTTCTTCAGTAGGCCCTCTTTGGGGCTTGGATCGATAGGTCAACGCCGCTCTTACACGCCGGTCATTCACCGGTCCTGACGTCTCAGCTCGGAGAAGCTCCTATGGATATCACCCAGGTCAAAATCTTCCCGGTCCAGGAAGACAAGCTGAAGGCCTTTGTATCGGTGGTCTTCGACCATTGCTTCATGGTCAACGACATCAAGGTCATCCAAGGAAAAGACGGTCTTTTCTTGAGCATGCCGAGTCGACGGAAAAAAAGCGGCGAGTTCAAAGATGTGGCCCATCCTTTGAACAACGAGACCCGACGCTTGTTGGAAGAAAAAGTGCTGACGGAGTATCGGGCGGTGGTGGACGACGAGACCCCTCGTCGACCGGATCGTGAGTTCGTGGATGGCCTAGCCGAAGCTCCTGCGAAACCCGTTTTGGTCGTGCCTCCCGAGCCCGCCGCGGCGTCAGCTCCGGAAAAAACCTTGGAAGAAGTCCAGGAAATGCATTTGAGAGACTCTTTCTGGTCGGTTTCTTGACCTCAGGGCTCTTTGACGCTTGACGCCGAGGGCCGACTCCACCGAAGATAAGCCGCGCAACGAACGTGTGTTCTCTTGGGCGCCCGCTACCTCCTTGTCCAGATGCTCTCAGCGTCGGCTAGGATGCGGCCGCCTCTTGAGGGACATGCCGAAGCTCCCGCTTCGACGTTCGACTTATTTCGGTCTAGACACACAGGGTCTAGACACACACGGGGTCTAGACACACACAGGGTTTAGACACAGTGGCTCCAGCTAACACCGGCTCCAACTAGCTCGGGATTTCATCTCAGATCTCCGTGGTTCGTCCTCGGAGGGCTACGGGTCCGGCCCAGATCACCGGCTTTCAGAACCTCAGGCTCGATTCATGATGTATGGCGAGTTGATTCTCTTCAGCGGGCGGGCACATCCCAGCCTGTCACAGGGCATTGCAGACTATCTGAATACACCTTTGCGACGGGTGGACTGTTTCAATTTTTCCGATGGAGAGATTTTCGTCCAGCTTCACGAAAATGTTCGCGGAGCCGACACCTATGTGATTCAGCCAACCTGTAAGCCAGTCAACGAAAATTTGATGGAGCTTTTGATCATGCTCGATGCGATCAAACGCTCTTCAGCCAGCCGGGTGACGGCGGTGATTCCCTACTATGGCTATGCCAGGCAGGATAAGAAGGATGCGCCCCGGGTGCCGATTACGGCCAAGTTGGTGGCGGATCTCCTTTCCCAAGCCGGTGCAGATCGCATTCTGACGCTGGACCTGCACGCGCCGCAGATTCAGGCGTATTTCGATATGCCGGTGGATCATCTCTTCGCCACGCCGGTCCTGCTGGAAGCAATCCGCGGTCTGGGCATTCCGGACTTGGTCATCGTGTCCCCGGACGCCGGTGGCGTCGAACGGGCGAGGGCGGTGGCGAAGCGCCTCAACTGCGGGTTGGCGATCGTCGATAAGAGGCGTACGGCACCGAACGAGGCCTCGGTCATGCACATCATCGGTGATGTGCGGGATCGCTCGGTCCTAATCCTCGACGACATTATCGATACGGCGGGAACTCTGACCCATACCGTGAATGCGCTGAAGGAAAAAGGCGCGAATCGTGTCTTCGCCGCAGGCGTCCACGGTGTGCTTTCCGGTCCTGCCCTTGAGCGGATCGAAGACTCGCCCATCGAGCAAGTTTTGATAACAGACACTACTCCCCTCGACGAAAAACTGGAGCGCTGTGGCAAATTGAAGCCGCTTTCCGTTGCAGCTCTTCTAGGCGAGGCGATTCAACGAATTCACAGCAACAGCTCGGTCAGCTCTCTCTTCGTGTGAGAGCTTGAAGCTTCGACCGAGCTTCCCTATTCACTGAGGTATCCACCATGTCCGAACTAGTCATTGAAGTCCAAAGCCGAGAGAAAACCGGCAAAAACCACAATCGTCGCCTGCGCGCCGGCGGCGAAGTGCCTGCTGTGGTCTACGGTTCCGGCCTGGACCCGGCTGCGATCCAGGTCGATAGCAAAACCGTGCGCGACTTACTGCGCAAGACCGAAGGCGACAACCCCGTCTTCTTGCTCAAGCTGGCCGGCACCGACAAAAGCCGTCACTGCATGATCCGCGAGCTGCTGACCGATCCGATCACCGGTCGGTACATACACATTGACTTCCAACGGATCGACTTGAAAAAAGAGGTCCACGTATCTGTTCAGGTCGAGCTACACGGCACCCCGGTGGGGGTCAAGACCGACGGCGGCATGTTGGACTTCGTCACTCGCGAGCTCGAGATTTGGGCCCTGCCGAATTCCATTCCGGCCCGTCTCGACTTGGATGTCTCGGAGCTGCTCATCGGCCAACACGTTGAAGCCGGCCAGGTCGAGCTACCCGAAGGCGTACGGCTCGAAACCGATCCTGAGCGCGTGGTGGTTTCGATCCACAGTCAAACCGTGGTCGAGGAAGAGGAAGAAGCCGACGAGCTGGTCGAGCCGGAACGTATCGGCGGCGCTGTCGAAGAGTGATTCCGGCGGCTGGCCCGAAGCGGGGAGCCGCGCGGCCGCTCAAGGCCGGAAACCATCACGATGACCAAAGATCGAGAGAGCACAGAGCCTTCAAATCAGGGGACCGAACCTTCGGGTTCTTCTTTGTCCCTGGATATGCCGGTCGATGCCGAAACGCCATTAAAGCCTCGAGTTGTCGTCGGCCTTGGGAATCCGGGCTCTAAGTACTCGAATACTCGCCATAATGTGGGGTTTCGAGTGGTGGAAGAGCTGGCGCGACGGCGAGGAGCTGTTCTCGGCGGCGAAGATTGCCGGTCCGAGATCTTCAAAGACTCCAAGGCGGAACCCGAGCTGTGGGCGGTCGCTCCGCAGACCTTCATGAACCGTAGCGGTTTTGCCGTCCGCTGCCTTCAAGAACGTTTTGCCCTCGACGTCACGGATTTTTTGGTTGTTTACGACGAGGTCCACCTGGGCCTCGGGATTCTGCGTTTGCGCACCCAAGGAAGCCCGGGTGGTCATCGAGGCATGGAGTCCATCGTCGAAAACCTCGGCACCGACAAGGTGGCCAGGCTGCGTCTCGGGGTCGGCGGTGAAGCCGAGCTGGATGGCGCAGATTTGGTGGACTTTGTGCTCGGAGAGTTTGCGGACGAGGAGCACGACGCAGTGCAGGAGATGATTCTTCGCGCTGCCGACGCTTGTGAGGTTTGGTGCCGGAACGGTGCGGAGCCGGCCATGCAGAAATTCAACGGTCCGCCATCCAGGACCTGAAGCCTGAACGGCTGATCCGGATTAAATGAGATAGAGAAGGAGATTAAACGTGGATAGTCAGACTCTGCTTTTCGCCGTGCCGGTGGCCGGCGCGCTAGCATTGCTTTTTGCGTTCTTACGCAGCGGTTGGATCAACAAGCAGGATGCCGGCGACGGCACCATGGTCAAGATCGCGGGTTATATTCGTGACGGTGCCATGGCTTTTCTGGCCCGTGAATACCGCATCTTGGGTATTTTTGTCGTCGTGGTAGCGGGTCTTTTGGCCTTTGCCAACTATGGTCGCCCGGACAGCCACTGGCTGATCGGATTGTCCGTGCTGGTGGGTGCCTTCTGTTCGGGCCTTGCCGGCTTTATTGGCATGCGAGTCGCCACCGCCGCCAACGTGCGCACCGCTGCCGCTGCCCGCACCAGCCTCAACGATGCCCTTCAAGTCGCATTTTCCGGCGGTGCAGTGATGGGATTTGCGGTGGTCGGCCTGGGCGTGCTTGGGCTGTCCCTGTTGATCTTGTTTTATTGGGGCATGTTTGAAGGTGACCTGAGCAAGATGATCAACGTGATCACCGGATTCTCCTTCGGCGCCAGCTCGATTGCACTCTTTGCCCGCGTGGGTGGTGGTATTTACACCAAGGCTGCGGACGTGGGTGCAGACTTGGTCGGTAAGGTCGAAGCCGGGATTCCGGAAGACGACCCCCGCAACCCTGCCACGATCGCCGACAACGTCGGTGACAACGTCGGTGACGTCGCCGGAATGGGTGCGGATCTTTTCGAGTCCTATGTCGGCTCGATCATCGGTGCTTTGGTTTTGGGCGCGGCTGCCACGAGTGGAGTGGCGGCGGCCGAAGGTCAAATGCCGGTTCTAGTGTTGCTGCCCCTCATGCTCGCGGGCCTCGGTATCGTGATTTCTCTCGGCGGCACCTTCCTGGTTCGCACCAAAGAAGGCGGCAACCCGTCGACCGCTTTGCATACCGGAACCTGGGCTGCTGCTGCTGTGATGCTGGTGGTGACCTACGTGGTTTGCACCCAATTCGCGACCGGCACCTTCACGCTCCAAGGTGTCGAATTCACCGGCATGGGCATCTTCTTGGCCACCGTCGCCGGTTTGATCGGTGGTGTGGCGATCGGAATGATCACCGAGTACTACACGGCCGAATCGCGCAAGCCCGCCCAAGGCATTGCCAAGGAGTCTGAGACCGGGGCTGCCACCAACATCATCGCCGGCTTGGGCTTGGGCATGAAATCCACTGCCTTACCGACCGTGGTTTTGGTCGCCGTCGTGCTCACTGCTTATGACCAAGCGGGCCTCTACGGTATTGCCATTGCGGCTTTGGGCATGTTGTCCACCACCGGGATTCAGTTGGCCGTCGACGCTTACGGGCCGATTGCCGACAACGCCGGTGGTATCGCGGAAATGGCTCACCTGGGCGAGGATGTTCGGGCCCGCACCGACAAGCTCGATGCGGTCGGTAATACCACTGCCGCGATCGGCAAGGGTTTTGCGATCGGGTCCGCGGCGTTGACCGCCCTCGGCCTCTTCGCCGCATTCCGAACCATCGTCGGTTTGGAGACCATCGATGTCTCCGATCCGAAAGTGATGGGCGGTCTATTCATCGGCTCTATGCTGCCCTTCCTCTTCTCGGCCATGGCCATGGAGGCCGTCGGCCGCGCAGCCGGTGAGATGATCGAGGAAGTCCGGCGCCAATTCCGGGAAATCCCGGGGTTGCTCGAAGGCAAGGCTGAAGCTGAGTACGCCAAGTGCGTGGACATTTCCACCACCGCGGCCCTTCGGGAAATGGTCATGCCGGGTACCTTGGCGGTGGCCGTGCCGGTGATCGTCGGTTTCTACGACGTCGCCGCCCTTGGCGGCCTGTTGGCGGGTGTGACTTCCGCCGGTGTCATGATGGCGATTTTCCAATCCAACGCCGGTGGTGCGTGGGACAACGCCAAAAAATATATCGAAGCGGGCCACCACGGTGGCAAAGGCTCCGAGGCCCACAAAGCGGCCGTGGTCGGCGATACCGTCGGCGATCCCTTCAAGGATACTTCCGGACCGAGCTTGAACATCTTGATCAAGTTGATGTCGGTGGTCGCCCTGGTGATCGCTCCGCTTCTCGTTTAGTTGATTGTGGGCGGGGAGAACCCGCCCTTGTAACGGCTCTTGCCTTTTCGGCAGGAGCTCGTACAATAGCGAGCCTTCCGTCCGCCGTTGTGGCGGGCGGATCTTTGAAACGAAACCTCTCTGTTCCGACCTGTAGGGATCGGGACCGAATGAGGCCAGAGGGAGGTCAAGAAATGACCCGTACCTACGAGCTGGGTTTCATCGTTGAGCCAAGGCAAAACGACGATGAGGTCCAAGCGATCACTGATCGCTTCACGGGCATGCTCGAGGACGCGGGCTCCAATGTCACGTATGTTGACAATTGGGGCAAGCGAAAACTCGCGTATCCCATCCGGAAGTTCCAAGAAGGCAAATACGTCTTCGTTTATGTCACCGCCGAAACCGGCAGCCCACCGTGGCCCGACATTGAGCGTTTGATGATGCAGGACGAAAAAATCCTGCGATTCTTGGTGATTCGCACCGACGAAGATCTGAAACGCGCTAACCGCAAGGGCAAGGTCAAACCGCAGGTTCCAGGCGCTGAGCCGGTCGAGGCCGAAGCGGCTACCACCGATGGCGAAGCTCCTGCCGAGGCGAAAGCCGAAGCGGCTACCACCGATGGCGAAGCTCCTGCCGAAGCGAAAGCTGAAGCTCCTGCCGAGGCGAAAGCTGAAGCTCCCGCTGAGGAAGCAGCTCCCGCTGAGGAAGCAGCTCCCGCTGAGGAAGCAGCTCCCGCTGAGGACGCAGCTCCCGCTGAGGACGCAGCTCCCGCTGAGGAAGCAGCTCCCGCTGAGGACGCGGCTCCCAAAGCCGACGACAAGAAAGGCAAGGGGGACGAATAATGGCACGCAGACGCGTTTTCTATCGTCGCCGTAAGGTTTGCAAATTCACTGCTGAGGGTATTGAGCACATCGATTACAAAGATGTGAAGCTCTTGCAGGCCTACATCCTGGAGCGGGCGAAAATTCTTCCGCGCCGGATCTCAGGTACTTCGTCGCGGCACCAACGCATGTTGGCCAAAGCCATCAAGCGCGCCCGTCACATGGCGCTGATCCCGTACACCGCGGATTAATAGGAGGTCGACATGGAAGTCATTCTCCTTGAAGACTCGCGATACCTCGGTAAACGAGGTGACGTGGTCAAAGTCAAGCCGGGCTACGCCCGCAACTTCCTGCTTCCGCGGGGAGTCGCGCTCGAAGCCACAAAAGGCAACATCGCCTTTTTCGAGCAACAGCGTCGCAAAATCGACGCCGCCCACTCCAAGCGCCTCGAAGAGGCTCAGCAGATGGCGAAAGAGGTCTCCGAGATCAAAATCACCGTCAAGAAGCGCGTGGGCGATCGCGATACCCTCTACGGCTCGGTGACGGCGAACGATATCGTCGAGGCCTTGGCCGAAAAGGGCGTCACGGTAGAAAAGAAGCAGCTCGATTTGGGCTCGCCGACCTTGAAAACTCTCGGTGATCACTCCGTTGCCGTCGACCTCCACGCAGATGTGGATGCGAGTGTAGTGGTGTCGATCGTTCCCGCAGAGTAAGTCGGCGTGGCGGACGAGTCGGTCCAGGTAGATTCGCAGGAGGCCGGTCGAGAGAACTCGGCCGGTCCGGTGACCGTTGAGGATTTCCTCGGCGAGCCAACCCGCGATCTAGTGGCCTGGGCCGAACTCTGGACGGAAGATCTCGAATTTCCCGTACAGAGTGGAGGCGGCCTAAGGGGCCGCCTTTCTTCTTGGGTGAAGAAACTTCTGCGGCCGATCTTGAGAGCCTCTCTCGGGGACTTGTGGGATCGACAGCGAGTCTTCAATCTCATCCTGCTGGAGACCCTGGTCAAGCAGCGGGAGGAGTACAACGACCGCCTAGACGAGCATCATGCCCGCTTGGAGTTCCTTGATGCCCGGACGATCCAAGGGTTCCAAGAAGTCATGCGTCACAACGACGCCCTATTCGCCCGTGTGGATCAGAAGATGGATCGCTACCGCCGAGACGCCAAAGATCTTTGGCATCGATTGGGCGGATTGATCACCGCTCAGGAATCAGCCACAACCCCTGAGAAGGTCCTGGCGGGTGCCAAAACCCTTGAAGAACAAGAGTATCTAGCGTTGGAGAAGCGCTTCCGGGGCTCAGAGTCGGATATCGCCGGTAGGGTTTCGGCCTATCGACAATATCTCGAGGGACGCGGCTCCGTGCTCGATCTCGGCTGCGGCCGAGGTGAGGCCTTAGAAATATTCTCCGGTTACGGGTTGCGGGCGGAAGGCGTCGACAGCTCAGCGGAAATGGTCGCCCGATGTCGCGAGAAAGGACTGACCGCCGAGCAAGGTGATCTATTCGATCTGCTGGCGGCTCGACCCGAAGAAAGTCTCGGCGCTGTGGTTTCCTTCCACGTGATTGAGCATCTGCCGGCGACCCTCGTGCCTCGTCTGGTGCGATTGGCTTGGCGTGCCCTCGAACCCGGCGGGGTTTTGATCCTCGAGACGCCGAGCCCCCTCTCCCTAGCCATGTCGGCACGGGACTTCTGGATGGATCCGACCCACCGTCGACCGGTCCATCCCTCCCACCTTGAAACCACCTTCCGTGAGGCCGGCTTTGAGCCGGTTCATCGAGTGGACCTTCATCCCTTCCCAGATGACCAACACCTGCCGGAACTCGATATCTCAGGCCTTCCCGAGGCTCAGCGGGAGCTTGGGGACCATGTGAATCGGATGCGAGATCTGTTGGATGATCTACTCTTTGGGGACCGAGACTTCGGCATGGTGGGTTTCAAACCCTAGCCGACGCGCGCAGGCTGGATCTACCTCGCGGCACCTTTCAGGAAGCCCGCGAGCAATGCGCGGCGACAAGCCAGATCCCAAACATCAGTGGCCCTACCGTTGCCGATCCAACCTCGGAAGAGAATCCAGAGCGAGAAAATCGTCGGATGTAGAAGCAGGGGCCAGAGCAGGCGGGGATGGCGTTTGACCGCGAATCGAACGGAAACGCCCGCTCGTGTTTGGCGTTGAAGGAAGGCTTCCAAATCGTCATAGCGGTGATGGTGCAGGCATCGAGCCTCGGCCCCATAGACGGCGGTCCAACCACGCCGATACCAGCGCCAAGCCATTTCGGTATCTTCTACTGCGGCATAGGGAAAGCTTTCATCGAACGGCTCTTCCAAAATCCACTGTTTGGGTGCACAAAGGTTGGAGCCCAGGATGGCCGTAAAGGGCACCTGTCGGCCGTTTTCTAGGCCTCGAAAGTAGAATTGCGGCCCTGCCGGAGCTAGGAATTCCATCAAAGGCGTAATTTCTTGGTCGGGATCCCAATCGATATGACCTTGGACGGCGGACCCGGTGGCTCGAAGGGTTTCGAGGTGGGTGCGCAGGGTTCCGGGCGTCGGCCGGGTGTCGTCGCCGAGCAAGAGTATGGTCGCCGCGCCCGCGATCTCGACACCCCGATTTCTCGCCACCGCCGGGCCGAGCGCAGCCTGCTCGAGTACCTGGAGCGGGAAGGGCAGGTGGGGCTGGCGATGTTCGAGCATGGCCACGGTGTCGTCGGTGCCGCCGTCGTGAACCACGATCAGTTCGAAACGCACCTCTCGGGCTTCTTCTACTAAGGCGTCCAGGGTCTCACTCAGACGCTTACGTCGATCGCGGGTTGGGATGACCACTGAAAGCTCGAGATCAGGCTCCATGTGCGCGTCCATGTCTGTGTCCTTCCGTCTCGATGCACCGCTCCAAGAAACTCAGAAGCTCCTGTCTGAACGGGTCGTCGTCTTTCAGCAAATCCATGAAGCTGGGCAGGGGATCTCGTCCGGGGCCGCGCAAGGCGAAGAGGGCGGCGGGTGGCTCTTGGCCAGCGAAATGAGGTAACCCTGCTCCAAATCTCGAAGCCGCGTCGGCGAGCTGGGGAAATTCGGCCAGCAAGGGCCGACCGTGGGCCAACAGCAGCCACCAGATTTCGAGCCACATCTGCGCTTGGCCGATGTGCCGGCCTTCCCGCAAGGTGTTGGATGGATGGACTCGATAGCGAACCAAGGCTTCTTCCACCAGCTCTATGGGACCGCGGCGGGCGAGACCCAAGAAGAAATCCCAATCATGACAATAACGTAGGTCTCGGAATCTGAGCCCTTCTGCCGCAGATCGTCGGAATGCGATATTCGAGGTCGTGGCGACCCAATTGGTCTCCAATAGGGCCAGTCTCGGATCTCCTAGAGGACTGAGACGTGGTCGGCGGGAGGCCGGGGGCCAGGGCGGCATGTCGTGCCATGCATGTTTGGTTCCCATAGGCCTTCCTTCGCCATCGATCAGCTCGATCCACGAAGCGGCAGCCACGACGTCGCCGGACATCAGCTTTGGGTAAAGGTGCTCGATGCGATTCGGAGTGAATTGGTCGTCGGAGTTGATCAGGAAAACGACTTCACCCCAGGCCAGCTCGAGGGCGCGATTAAAGGCGTTATGCGCGCCCCGATTGGGTTGGGTCTCGAGCACTAAACGCGGGTCGTCGATCGCTCGAAGCCGCTCGACGGTGGAGTCGGTGGAGCCGTCATCCACCACCACTAGCTCGAGATCGGAGAAGGTCCCGTCCAGGACGCTGTCCACCGCCTTTTCAACGTAGAGCTCGTGGTTGAAGGAAGGCATCAAGACCGAGACCTTCGGAGTTTTTGACCTATCCATGAGCGTCCCCGGCAGCCGGCGGTCCCAAAAACACTCGCTCGTAGGCGGCGCAATAGTCGGCTAGGCCGAATCGACTTTCAATGGTGCTTCGGGCGCATTGGGCTGCTTGGGCCCGAGTTTCGGGATCTAGCAACTTCACAATCGCCGCTTCGATGGCCTCGAGATCACCGGGCGCTCCGGTCGCAATGCCGCCGCCGTCCTCAACCAAGAGGGGCACGTCACCCACGGCCGGCGCGATGGCGGGCAAGCCTCGGGCCATGCCGTCGAGCAGAAAGACAGGCAGGCCTTCATATTCGGAGGTCATCAAGCAAAGATCCAAGAGGTCGTAGTAGGGCAGGGGATCGGATTGCATCGGCAAGCGGGTGAATCCTGGGATGGGTCGCTCGGCGAGATCACGGTCGATGTCTTCGTCCAGGGGACCTCCGCCCATCAGCACAAACCACGGTCTGGCCGGTAGGGACGGCTCGGCTGCGGCTCGTCTGGCGAGCTTTAAAATATCCAGGGGTCGTTTCTGGGGATGCAGGCGGATAAAGGTGCCGATCACCACCGCGCCTTGGGGGATTCCCAATTGTGCACGCAGCTCTAGACCCCTAGTCCTTTCGCCCTGAGGGTCTTGATCTGCTTCGGGTATGAGCGGCACTCCATGGTAGATCAGCTCAACTCGGGTGGGAGAAACGCCGAGGCGGTCGACCAAGGCATCGCGGATCGGCCCATTGACTGCCAGATGGGTGTCTACGGCTCGGATAACCGCCGGCGAAGTGCGTGCCGTCCACCCACCCTCGAAGTGGTAGAGCTGGCTGAGAATCCGTAAATCAGGAAAACGTCGACGAAGGTCGGCGACCCGGTCGAAAAAGAAAACCGTGCCGTTCCAGGAGATGAGAGACCGGACGGAAAAACGTCTCAAGAGATGGCTCAGTGCGCCGAAATGGGCTTCCCGTGGCAACCAATCGCCCAAGGTAAAGATGTAGGGCGTGTGCTCGGCGCAACGATCGAGGGTAATGCCGAGTTGGGGGCGGTGTGGCTCGAGAGTCACCACTAGACAGCGATAGTGGGGAGTGAGTTCTGCCAGCAGGTCGAAGAGCAGACGCTCGGCACCACCGACGGCGAGAAAGGGAAGCAAGAAAAGGAAGGTGGGGGGGCCTTCCAGCTGTGGAAGCCGGTGCAGCACGTCAAAAGCGTCGTAGACGGGGTGCCGAAAGCGTTGACCGTGACTCTGACCGGGTGGCAGCCAATATCCGCCGACCGAGGCGAAAGGAAATTCGAGGGGCAATAAAGAGCTTTGATCGTCCTGGCTATCGCCGGGATCGGCGCCATCGTACGATTTGTCGGTATCCGGATTCGCTGCGGGTGAGAAGAAAAAAGGGATAGTTTTGGCCCGGATCGTGGGTCTGAAATTGGACTTCGAACTTGAGGGCGCGATGGGTAAGCTCACCCATCTTGCGTAGGATCCGGGAGGCAGGTAGTTGGGGACGGCCTCCGGGGACTCTCGGGTCGGTGAGTCAAGAGCGCAGACCACCGCTTCCAAATCTTCCGCCGCGGCGACCAGCCGGAGAGCTTCTTCGACGAAGACAGGTTCGACGACGGAAAGCCGGGAACTCGGACCGTCGAGGACTCCTCTGTCGTGGTCTGCCACGGCCGTTCGAGGTTCGGTGGCGAGGAAAGCCCGAATGCGCGTGCGGGGCCGGCGCCCGACCCAACTGTTCAAGGCATGTTTACCGTCGGCGAGCCGACCCAACCAGGTCCTCAGCATTCGCCGAATCGGAAGGCTCGATCCCCAAAGTCGGGATTCCAGGCGCAGAAAGTCCATGATCTCAGGCGGGCGAGCTAAGCCTCGTCGAGGGGCTTTCGGCCGACCACGGCGTAGTCTGGCGCCGACAGAAGATGGTTGTTGATCAGCCGAAATACCTTGCCCAGCTCGTCGGACATTGGAGCTTCAGGACTGGGCATTTCAAAGGGGGGCTCGGATGCTCGGCCGTGGACCAATCTCAGAATCTTGTTTTCGATGAAACCGGTCGTTTGAAGCAACAAGCCGACACTTTCCGGATGTAGGGGCTTGCGGTGAGTATGATCGAGGTAGAACGAGCACGCTCCGACCGTCAAGTTTTCCGGATTAGGAGACTCGAAGATCACCAGGCCACCGGGCATCAAGACGCGCATGGCTTCCTGGACGAGGGCTGCCAAGCTTTCGAAGCTGGGCAGGTGTTCGATGATGTGGAAGCCGGTAAATAGGGCGATCGACCCGTCTTCATAATCTGCCAGCAGCTCTAGACCATCGCCCAGGGCGGCTTCGAATCCCAGCTCGCGGCAAGCTTCGACCATGGCCGTATTGCGGTCGATGCCCACCGCTCGCAAGCCTCTCGCGGAGAGAATCTCCAACCATTCACCCCGTCCACAGCCGAGGTCGAGGCATAACCCCCCGGGAAAGCAAGCGGCAGTTTCCAAGATCTGCGGACCATAAACTTCGAGTCGCTTCTTGATCTCCTCAGAGCTACCCCGAAACCTATTTTCAAAGGCCAAATAGTAGCGATCGAGGTCCGGGGAACCGGCTGCCCGACCCTGAGGGTTGCCTTCGGCGAACTCGGCCACCTGAGATTCCAAAGCTCTCAGGCGGGCATCTGCTTGCTCTCGGGCTTTTCTTTCGGCGGCCAAGGATTGGCGCAGCTCCCGCAGCTGGTCGGCAGCGGTGGCGGGTGGCTGAGTAGATTCGTAACGGCTCATGGCAGGGCTCCGTCGGCGTCGGGAAGGCGGTGATTGCAGACTCAGCCGATCGAGAAAGGATGCAACCCGAGACTGGATTGGGCCGCGCTCGGCGTCGGGAAGCCACTCGAGCCGGGTGCTCATCCGATGGGCGAAACGTCGGCAAGCGGCCGGGGTATTTTGATCGACGGCCTGATCTGCGATCTCGAGCAATGATTCCACATAGCGGTCCGGATGGTGCGCGGTGCGCAAATGCTTTTGGACCCTTTGCCCCAGCTCGAAGAGGGAGTCCATGGAGCCGTGGAGCAAATTTAGATGTCGACTAAAATCTTCCAAGGCGTGGTCCGGCCGAATACCGAGCACCAATCCTTGGCGACACAAGGGGTGGCTGGGAGGCAGTGGAGCGCTGGTGGGAGTGGCCGACTGCCAGAAGGAGAAGAGCCGATAGTAGAGTTCTTGCTCTGGGGCTCGGCGATAGTCGACGACCAGATCCGCATTGTGAATGCGGCGTTTGAGCCCGGGGTCTTCAGGATCGTGAAAGAGCTGAGATTGGTGGGTCAGCCCCAGCTCCTGAAGAGCGGCTTGCACATTGCGCCGCTGTGCCTTCGGCGCGAATATTGCCAGGTCCAGGTGCGGTCGAACGGGATGCAGCACTAAGGTTTCGAGCACTGGGAAAAGGCTCAGCTCCGGCTCGCCGAACAACACCAAGCTTCGACTTTCGGAGTTGGGGGCGGCTTTAGCGGGTAGATTCGGGTTCGGCTCGACAGCAAATGGAAGGGGAATTAGCTGGGTCGGCATTCGAGCCGAAGCCTCTAGCTGCGAACCCACCGATGGCTCATGGGCTATGGCGGCCAGGGCCGACTCTAAGAGATACTCCAATAGTGGGGCGTCGGCGGGAGCTTGGCCGGGGGGTAGGCCTTCTTTCAGCCATTGTCGGCCGGCCTCGACGTGCTGCTCGCCGGCGTACCTCTTCAAGATTTCCAAATAGGTTCTCGGCTGTTTGCGGAACCTGGCCCAGATGAAGGCCACCAAGGAGTGGATCGTGGTGTCGTGAAGCACCACCAATCCAGGCTGAGTCCGAGACAGATCGAAGAACTCGGCAAACGTGCGGGGATAGTCCGCAAGGTGGTAAACGGCCAGCTGGCCTCGGTGTACCTCTGACCAGAAGTTGTCGGATGCGGTGATCGGTTTGACCGTCACCAAGTCATCGATCCAGGTCTCCCACCGCTGCTGTTTGGTAAATACCGTTAGGTCGACATGGTTTCGCAGGGTCGGCAAGAGGTGCTGCAAGTAGAGGCGTAGCGAAATCGGGAGTTCCGGGTCGTTGTCCTCGGAAGGAAGTGGGGTAAACCAACTTATTCTCATTTCAGCAACCGATCCGCGATCTCATGCCAGGAGACGGACAGCCGATGCCAGCGATCACGGCCGTTGATTCCGAGTTGTCGTGCTTTTTCCCGGTCTCGCCATACCTGGTCGAAAACGGCAGCCAGCGATTCCGGTCGCGGTTCGGTGACCCATCCCGTGGCGTCATGGAGCACCCACTCTAGGGGTCCCCCGGAATCGGTGCAGGTGATCACGGGCTTGGACGCGAGCATGGCTTCGACGGTGATGTAACCATAGTCTTCATCGTAAGGCGGAAAAAGCACCGCTAGAGACCGGGCGAAACATGCTAAATAATCTTGCTCCAGGAGCAGCCCCAGCCATTGGACTCGATGGTCGATCCCCAGCTCAATGGCTTGTTGAGCTAATGCTTTGAGCTCTGGCGAGTCGTCGCGGAAGCCCGCAAACCGAATTTGTACTTTCTCCTGGGTTTTGGCCAGGGCTTGAAGGACCAAGCGCTGCCGTTTCCAAGGGGAGAGTCGGCTGGGAAAAAAGAGATAGTCCTCGGCTTCGGCTGAGTAGAGCTTCTCCGCGTTACGGGGTGGCGGAGGCAAGGGCGTGGAGGCGATGGACAGACTGCTCTTCAACCTTCGGGTGACGGTTTCGGAGATGGTGAAGATCTTTTCGGCCTCTTGCAAACCGAGGCGGTCGGTTTGATGGATGAGATCGCGGATCTGCTGCCCGCCCGCGACCTGGGAAAGGCCCAATTGGTCGTCCCAAAGCTCGTAGGCTTGGCGCTGCTGGTGCATCAACCACACGACTTTGCTGGGGTGGGGGATCAAGTAGGCGGGGAATTTCATCGCCACCAATCGGTCGATGGGTTTGCCCGCACTATGGGTAAGGTCTAAGAGACGGAAGGCGGTCAAATGGTCCATGATGCTGTCGGTGCTGGTCCAGCCCCAGGGCAGCGCAACCACGTCGACCTCATGGCCAAATACGACCAGGGCTCGGCGCAGGTCCTCCACCAGGACCTCCGCGCCGCCGGTGGCAAAAGGGGTCTGCACGGTGGCGATGACGATGCGCATCAGCGGCCCACCCGCAACAGCTCATCAGTGGCGGACTTCCACGTTGGATAAGACCGGTTTAGGAAGGACCTGGCGCTGCCGGCGATCGTGAACCTCGACGGATCATGATTCTCCAGTCCGAGTAGGGCTTCCGTGAGGAGATCGACGTCCGGTGGCACGACCGTGCCTGCTTCTGACTCGCGCACCAGCTCCGCGCAAGCTCCGGCATCGGCCGTGGTCACCATGGGTAGCTTTCTGGCCAAGGCTCGCCATGCCGGCCACGGTGAGCTTTCCGCGACGGAGCACAGCCAGACCCCGCTGAATGGATCGGGTTCTCGAGGGGACTGTCGGCGAACCAGGCCGAGTCCGCGTTCCTCGGCGGATTGGAAAAGAAGCTCGACTTGGGCCTCGGCCAGACTGCCGGGCGGGGCTGAGTCGCAGGCGAAGGAAAGGTGGTCACGGCTTCCGTCCACGACGGCAAGAATTCGATCGACCGGCAAATAACCGGCCTCGGATGGCATCAGGAGAACAGTGGACTTCCGATCTTCAGACCCTGATGGTTCAGAGGAGTCTCCAGGATCCGGGAAAACCGGTAGATTTCCGGGCAGCGGGGGCCAAAGGGAGCGCATGCCGAGATCCGCAAACTCTTGTAGACCGGCGGCTACTGATTCCGAGGTACAGAGTCTACGGTCGGCTTCGGTGAGAAATAACCTGGTTGATCGCTTCAGGGTGTGCCGGATCGACGAAGGTAGCAGATTCAACGGATTTGGGGCAGATTGTGTCGTCGCCAAAGTCGCCAAAGTCGCCAATGCCGACGGCTGAAGCCCGCCGAAGGGTTGGCAAATCCACAGGACCTTGCGGGGGTGCCGCAGACAGGCGGTGAGCAAGTCGAGCGCCACCAGCACGTCCCCGGGTTCACCATCACAGGCCTGAAGGTCGAAGAGGCGACATGCCGCCAGGTGCTGCGGGAAGTCTTCGAAAGTCGGTGGCAACGGCAGGCGCAAGCGCGTGGCCCGAAAGCCAAAGTGCTGAAGGGCTCCCACGAGGGTGTCGGCCAATCGGTCGTTGGAGGTTTCAACCATCGGAATCTGACCGTTGGCTACGATGATCTTCATCGGTGGCATGCCTGCCGAGTGTATTCGCTCCATGGGGCAGCCTCAAGCGCCGTGACCGCCTCCTCCCGCCGTGGCTATCGACGTGTTAGAGTTCTAACTGCTGAGCTGCCATTCCCTTCAATTCTTTGTGGTTAACCGATGTCTGAGCAAGACGTAATTCCCCCCGACGGCGCGCAGTGGATATCGATTCTCGAACGCCAGGGCCGAGGCGATCAGCGAACGGAGCTAGATGAGCGCCGGTCCGCTGAGCACCGCCTGTGGCAGGCCTCACTCAAGCGAAGAGATGATGCTATCGCCGAACTCGAGCTGGTGCGTGCCGACTCATTTCAGCAGCGCAAGCCCTTTGTCGCCCCCGAGCCGATTGAGCCATTAGGCCAACTAGACGACGAGGAAGTCAGATATGCCGGTGAAACCGGTCGCTGGATTCCGCAATTTGAATATTACTCGCCTGGTCTGAGGTGGCTGGCCAAGGGCATGAGCCGGGTCATTCTCTTCATGACCGGTTTCATCAGTGTCCATCAACGACGATTCAATCATCTCGTTCTGGATAAAATGGCCGCGACCCAAGCCCGGCTCGACGAACTCATTTCGGCCGTCAACGACTTGAATCAGCGGCTCGATGAGATTGAAGGCGGTGAGCCCGAGCAGGCCGGTTCTACCGACCTCACCGCCCCTGCCGGTTCCACCGATGTCACTGTGCCTACCGATGTCACTGTGCCTACCGATTTCACTGTGCCTACCGATGTCACTGTGCCTACCGAGTTCACTATCCCTACCGATTTCACTGTGCCTACCGATTTCACTGTCCCTAAAGTGAAACTCGACCAAAGAATTTCCGCCAAATCAGCACGCATCGACGCCCTGCGCCGAGAAGTTCATCGGCTGCAATGCGAGGTGTTGTCCCAGACGGTGGAAGTTGCGGATCTTCAGGCCGAGCGCCTTGCTCGTCGTCTGCGCGAACTCGACGAGAGCTGACGCGCCTTCGAACCGGACCGAGTTCAACTGCTCAAAGCAAGCTGCGGGGCCCCGGAAAGGGGCGGTCCGAGCCGGTCAGGTTGGGTCAGGTCAGTTGACGTCCTGGCCTTTGGCCAAGGTTTCGATCATGCCTTCGAGGCTGCCGCGATTGAGATCGTCCGGGGCTTGCTCCAAGGCGATTTTTGCGTGTTTCATCGCCTCATCGTAGCGGCCGACGGCTGAAAGACCCCGTGCCATGCCCACGTGGGTGGGCCAGACCCCGTCGAAGCGCTCGAGATTTTTCTTGAAGATCTCGAGGGCGCGCTCCTTTTCGCCCATAGTCAGAAGAGTGCGCCCCAATTGATGGATTTCGACGGTGGTCGTGGAGGGCAGGCCGATCGCTTTATCGAGAACGGCGAAGGTCTCCTCAGTGCGACCGAGCTTCCTCAGAACCTGAGCTTTAGAGGTCAAAGTCTGGAAGTTTTCCCGGCCGATGAACGGCGCGCTGATGGCGGAGTCGGCCCATTGAAGAGCGAGTTCGTTGTATTTCCCTTCGGTATCCCGGTTGATCAGGAATTGAGTGGCGGCATTCCAATTCTGCCAGCTGAATCCGGGCGAGCCGGTCAGCTCTTGGCCCATGATGTCGACGTAGCGGTCGATTATGTTGGGAATCGAGATCCGGAACGGCACTCGGAGCTTCTCCCAATGTAGGGCGATCACGGTCGAATCGAGCTGACGATCGAGCGCATCGAAGGTCAGCCATTCGCGGAATTCTGCTGCTTCCGGTTTGACGGTCACCCTGAGCGCGTCTTCGGCGGGGTCGTAGAAGAAGCTGCCCCAGGCGTGGTGGTTGTTGGAAAAAATAACCGTCCATTCAGACTCACCGGGAATCATGTGCAAGCCGTATTTGCCGGCGGCGAGAGGTTTGCCCTCGACCTCCACGTCGTGGGAAACCTCAAGGGTCGTATTCTCGTTGGAACCGGCTCGCCATGGGCTGGGAAGACCATTGCCGAAGCCGGTTTGACTCATGCCGAAGGGGACCAATTGGCCCCAGATTTTACCGGTTCGGTCTTCACCGGTCGGACTCGTGACGTCCGGGCTGTTGTACGTCACCGTGACCGAAGCAAAACCCATGTATTGGGTCACCACCGATTTCTGGTTGTCGCCCCCGGGAGGAGTGGTCAACCCCGGAAATTGGGCGGCCAGCGGGCCTCCAGCCAGCACGGTGGCGGCCACCGCGAGGGCAGCCAGCCCCCGGTGCAGAGCCTTGGGGGTGGATGGTTTGGGCATGACTTGGGTCGGTTTCGGTTTTGAGACGTTGAGCATGGACATCCTCGTTGAGATTGTTGAGTTCTGGGCGGAACCTTGGGGGCTTGTTGTTCCAAGGTGAATCAAAGGTGAATCGAGGATGAGTTACGGCGGGGCGGCCTCTGAGTTCAGTCCCGATGCTGGGTCAGAAGCCGAGTGGCCTTCAGCGGGTGCGAGGCGCGAGGATCTGGGGATGGCTCGGCGAACTCATTGGACCTCCTGGGGCATGGATGCGTCGCTGAGGGGTTGGCTCGGTAAGCGGTTGTCGCGGTCGAAAGGAGTTTCTTGCGCCGGGGGAAGCTCCGAAGGGGAATGGTCCAAGGCCCAAGCGCGACGCTCGTCGTCGTCGGCGTAATAACGCAGGCGAAGCAATTCTTCTTCGCGAGTCGTGCCGCCCACCAAGTCGATGTGGTAGCCGAAGCTGGGGTTTTCCGGCAACAAAACCGCAGGGCGACGCAAGCAATCTTTCCATAGCTGAGTGTAAAGCTCGCGATCACTCAGGTGGTCGGTGTGATGCAGGAAGGTGCCGATGAAGGCAAGGCCGTGAACCACCTCCCAAAGCACCTCGTGGACGTGATCATCGGCAAGGCCAAAGGGGGAAGGTAGGCTCACACCGCTGGCGGCTAGGACATCGAAGACCGGGCGAGCCTCGGCGGCCTCATAGGCCAGCAGATCGGACCAGAAAGTGTGCTGCACGTCCTCCGGCGTGTCGGCATCGAGGTCGCCGGTCTCAATGCCGAGTTCTTTGGCTTTTTCCTTTAAAGCTTCAATTTCTTCTGCAAGGCTTTGATTCTGATCCTTTGGGCGCCTGCTCATAATGCCTCCGAATCGAAAAGCCCCACCTGGGAGCACCGAGAGCTCAAAGTTTGTAAGATGTGAAATGTCGAGTTGATCTGGTACTGCCCGGGATCGGCTCACTTCCGATCAGCGACGGCCGAACTCGCACCGTCTCTCCATGACACCACTTATCGATGGCATTCTATCCCGACGATTCGAAATTTTCACAAACCATTGATTATAAATGACTTGATGTAAGGAAGGGCTTGCCCCCTCCCGCTCCTCCTTAACCGTCGGCGAAGTGTGAGGTTACGGTGTCTGATTACCGCGGCCGAGGGCACCTAAGGGTTTCCGAGTCTCATTTAGGAGGATACGGCCAGGTATTGAGAGTAAATGGCGCCGAAACCGATGGGCAGCCGGATGGCAGTTTGAACCGGATCAGATAGAATTCGCCGACGAAGGACCCAACCTCAGATTCAGCATGGCAGGAACAGCCCGGGCGCAGGGATCGGAAACATCTTGAGAATTGTCACCAACCTATCGATCCGCAACAAGTTGATCGGGATTATCCTCATCTCGACGGTCTTATCCTTGGCCGCCGGTTTTGCCTTCGTGATCACCACTTCTATCCAAAGATTCCGCAAAGAGCTGATTACCACTACCGAGACGGTCACCGAAGCGGTGGGCAATTACACAGCCCTGCCGTTGGCCTTTGAAAATCCCGAGGAAGCGCATACCTCGCTCCAACCGTTACGCGCCTTGGAGATGGTCACCGACGTCTACCTTTTCGATCTCAAAGACCAGCTTTTCGACTACTACAGCAAGGGCGAGAGCATTGAAGTGCCGGAGGTCCTGCACGAGGGCCACTCCGAAATTCGCGACGGTTATGTTCACTGCTTTCGACCCGTGATTTTCGAAGGTGATCGATACGGTACCATCTACGTTCGAGCGAGCGCGGCTTCCCTGGACGAGCAGATCCAACAATACCTCTTCTCAATGGGCGGGCTGGGTCTGGTGCTGGTGCTCTTTGCCGGCGCTACCGCTTATGGGCTACAAGGATTCATTTCGAGCCCGATTCTCGAACTGGCCGAAACCGCCCGGCAGATTTCCTCCGAGGAGGCCGATTACTCTGTCCGGGTGCGCAAACCCGGCAACGATGAAATCGGCGAACTCTATGACGGTTTCAACGAGATGCTCAGCCAGATCCAGCGGCGGCAGGAGGAACTGAAACGTTCCAATCGCGACCTGGATCAATTCGCTTACGTGGCATCCCACGATTTGAAGGCCCCGCTGCGGGCGATCGCCACCCTGGCGGGTTGGATCGAGGAGGATCTGGAACCGGTGATTACGCCGGAATCCAGGGAGCAGCTGCAGCTCATGCAGAACCGAGTCGCGCGCATGGACGGTTTGATCGACGGAATCCTTCAGTATTCGAGGGTCGGGCGCTTGGAGTCCGAGGGCGAGGAAGTTGATGCCGATGAGATGATCCGTGAGTTGATCGAAGTGCTGTCACCCCCGGAAGGTATGAAAGTGACGGTGGGTCCGGGCATGCCGGTCTTCATGGCCAAGCGTTTACGCCTAGAGCAGGTCTTCTTAAACCTGATTTCGAACGCGATCAAGTATCATGATCGGGTCGAGGCAGGTACCATCGAAGTGGGTGTCGAGGAGGAGCCTCGGGACTTCAAATTCTACGTCAAGGACGATGGCCCGGGGATCGACCCCCGTCATCACGACCGGGTGTTCTTGATGTTTCAAACGTTGGCGCCGCGGGACAAGATCGAATCCACGGGGCTCGGATTGTCCTTGGTGACCAAATTGGTCGAGGAAGAAGGCGGCAGGGTTTGGGTCGAGTCGGAGGTTGGACAAGGGGCGACCTTTTGCTTTACCTGGCCGAAGCAGCCAAAACAAGAACCTCACTTGCACGTTGGACTTGACAGTGAAAATGGTTAAACTAGCAAGCTCGCGAAAGATTTCACCTCCGCCTCGAGCAAAGGAACGACTGTGAGAGTGATGAGAGGAAACAAACCCCTGTTGCTGGTCGAGGACGACGAAGTCGACGTCCTGACAGTTCGGCGAGCTCTGCGCGACCTGCGCGTGGCCAACGAGCTGATGGTCGCCGGTGACGGGGAAGAGGCTCTGACCATCCTTCGGGATCCAGAACGGCCCAGGCCGGCTTTGATCCTTCTAGACTTGAACATGCCGCGGATGAACGGATTGGAGTTCTTGCGTGCGGCACGCGAAGAGGAGGTCGCTCGGGGAATTCCGATCGTGGTCTTGACGACATCTCGCCAGGATCAAGATATTTTCGAGGGATTCGACCTCAATGTCGCAGGATATATGGTCAAACCCGTCGACTATCGAAAATTCGTCGAGGTGATGCAGGCGATCGATCTGTATTGGACCTTGAGCGAATTGCCCCGTTAGGTCGCGGCGGACCGCCGGGCCTCCGGGAGGAGCAGCCTCTGGAAGGAGCCCGGACACTCTGAGCGCATGAGGCGAGAGGGATGAACGCCGATTTGATAGACATGACTCTCTCGACCGACGACCAGCTCTTACTCGACGCCGACCGGCTGCCGGAGGTTGTCAAGGTGTTGGTGGTCGAGGACGACGAGGTTGACCGAATGGCCTTTGAGCGCTTGGTTCGCCGTGCCCAGCTGCCCTACGACTGCCGGGTTGCGGCGAGTCTCGCGGAAGCTCGGGCTCTGCTCAAGCTGGAGACCTTCGACGTCATTCTGACGGACTTTCATCTCGGCGACGGCAACGGTCTCGACCTGCTGGAGATTCAATCCGACATCCCGATGGTGGTGATCACCGGGGCCGGCGGCGAGGAGACGGCCGTCCGTGCGTTGCGGTCGGGAGCGTTCGACTATTTGGTCAAGGACACCCACGGGCGCTATCTGGAGATGGTGCCCGTGATCGTCGAGAACGCTTTGCGCCAGCATGCCGTCGAGCGCCGGGTTCAAATCCTGACCCAAGCCCTAAAGTCGATCAATGACGCCATTTTCATCACCGATTTGAAGGGCAAGTTGATCTTCGTCAACGAAACCTTCTCCAGAATGTACGGATACGGCCAGATGGAGGTCTTGGGACGCCCGTCCGGGATGCTGTGGTCGCAGGACGTCGAGCACGAACTCGAGCCCATCTTGCCCGGAGATTTACCCCGATCGGGACAGCGCGGTGAATGCGTGCAGCGACGTTGGGACGGCTCCGGATTCCCGGCGCTGCTGTCACGCTCGGTGATATTTGATGAACAGGGAGATCGGGTGGCGGCGGTCGGCGCCGTGCGCGACATCAGTGAAAGGAAGCGCTGGGAAGAAGCGTTGCGGGTCAGCGAAGAGCGATATGCCCTGGCAGCGTCGGGCGCCAACGACGGCCTCTGGGACTGGGACCTGCTGACCGATCGGGTCTATTACTCAAACCGCTGGAAGGCCACCCTCGGTTATTTGGATGAGGAGATCGGCGACCACATCGACTCCTGGCTCGATTTGGTCCACCCTGAAGATCTCGACCTGCTGAAAACTCAGCTCAACGCCCATGTCGAAGGGCAGTCGCCCTATTTCGAAAATGAGCATCGAATTCGTACCCGCTCGGGTGAGTATCGCTGGGTGCAGGTGCGGGGTCTGGCGGTCCGGTCGGACGAAAGGGCGACCCGGCTGGCAGGTTCCCAACGAGACGTAACGGATCGTAAGCGGGCTGAAACTCAACTTATTCATGCGGCGCTGCATGACGATCTGACCGGCCTGCCCAACCGCACCTTGTTCATGGATCGATTGGAAACGGCCCTCGCTCGCGCCCAGCGTCACTCCCACACCTTCGGAGTGATCTTCCTGGATTTGGACCGATTCAAATTGATCAATGACAGCCTCGGTCACCAAGCGGGTGACGAGCTGCTGCGGGCCATCGGCCAACGACTGGCTGGTTGTCTTCGTCAAGTGGATACCGTCGCTCGATTAGGGGGCGATGAATTCGCCATTCTGCTGGACGACTACACCGAGGTGAACGCGGTTGCTGAGCGGGTGCAAGCGGAACTCAAGGCTCCGTTCGACATCAATGGTCATGAGTGCTTTACCAGCGCGAGCTTGGGAATCGCCCTTTCATCGGCAGAATATTCCAAACCCGAGGACCTGCTTCGGGACGCGGACATCGCCATGTATCGCGCCAAAGCCTTGGGACGTCGCCGCCAGGTGATTTTCCAACCGCACATGCATTCCCAGGCCATGGCGGCGCTACATCTCGAAAATGATCTGCGCCGAGCCATCGAGCGGGAAGAACTCGAAGTCCATTTTCAGCCAATTATCGACTTGCGCAACGGTCGGCTGTCTGCCTTCGAAGCTTTGGTGCGCTGGCGACATCCCGAGCGGGGTTTGGTCATGCCCGGTGAGTTCTTGGCCGTGGCACAGGAATCGGATCTCTCGGCCGACATCGGCTGGTGGGTGCTGTCCGAGAGCTGCCGACAGTTGCGGGAGTGGGGAGATCCTGCCGAGGATATTTCGGTCAGCGTCAACCTGGACGGCCGCCAAGTGTCGGCCTTCGATCTGGTAAATCGGGTCGAGAAGACGTTGGCCCGCAATCGATTGGGCTCTGAGCGGCTGCGCTTGGAAATCACCGAAAGCATGATCATTCACAACCCTGAGCTGGTGGCCTCGGTGTTGGGGCGAATGCGCCAACGTGGCGTTCACCTTCACATCGATGATTTCGGCACGGGCTATTCGTCCCTAAGCCAACTCAAGGCCTTTCCCGTCGATTCGCTCAAGATCGACCGCTCTTTCGTTTTTCGGATGCAGGAAAAAGGCGATGATCACGAAATCGTCCGAGCGATCATTCAGCTCGCCCATAACCTGGGGCTGGAGGTCATGGCGGAAGGCATCGAGCAAGAATCTCAGCTAGAAGAGCTCCGCCGATTGGGTTGTGAATACGGCCAAGGTTATCTATTCGCCAAGGCTCTGCCGGCCCCAGAGGCGGAGGCGCTGTTGAAGGCTCGGCCGGAATTCCCAGGCTTCAGCTCGGGCTCCTAATGGGTCTCTGGCCGGCCGCCTGGGTGCAGGTCTCCGGTGGAGGTCTACTCTGGGTCTACCCATGGCGCTGAAAGTCGGGTAATCTTGCGGCATCTATTCCAAGTTTGCGGGATCCTGCGATGACGCTCGAAGATAAGAAAGCCTCTAAGCTTCCTCCCGGTCAGATCTTGACCAAGAAATTTCCGGTCGTGGGTGAAAAACTACCCACTGAAGACGCCTTGGATCTGGGAAAATGGCGACTTCGAGTGCACGGCTTGGTCAACCGGCCGTTCACTTGGACCTGGTCCGACTTCAAGATTCTGGCCGAGGACGAACGAACCGTCGACATCCACTGCGTCACGGGTTGGTCGCGTTTTGACTGCACTTTTACCGGTGTTCCTCTCAAGACGATCCTCGAATATGTCGGCATCATGCCCGAAGCCAAATTCGTACGTTTTGAAGCCTATTCAGCACGGCGTCACGCGACCTCCTTGCCCTTAGATTTGGCCTTGGAAGACACTTGGTTGGTCCACTCCTTCGAAGGTAAGGAGCTGGACCACGACCATGGTTTTCCCCTGCGTGTGCTGACCCCCTCCCGATATTTTTATAAAAGCCTCAAATGGCTCCATCGCATCGAGCTGATGGCACAGGATCGCCTCGGCTATTGGGAGCGGGAAAGCAGCTATCACAACAATGGCGATCCATGGGCAGGGAACGAACGGTTCATCACCGGTTCTCTAAGACCCGAGCAGGTTTTCCAGTTGCGTGAGGCGACCTCATTCGATCGCTGGCGAGCCAAGAAAAAAATCCTGATCGGGCTCGACCTAGATGGCTGGGAGCCCAAGGACAAGGATCTGAGAGAGCTTCAGCTCAAGGATTGCACCTTCCGGGGCGCCAAGCTGGCGGGCTGCGACCTGAGGGGAGCCAACCTAAGCGTTTCAAACTTGGATGGCGCGGACCTCGAGGGAGCCGACCTTCGGGGTGCCGATCTCGAGGGGGCAAGCTTCATCGGCGCTAATCTGAAAAACGCGGATTTCCGGGATTGTCTTTTGGTCGCAGCTCGCTTCGTTGATGCCCAAGGCGGAAACGGGGCTCAGATCGAAGGCTTGCGCTTGGAAGGCGCCTCCGGTTTGTTGGGTAGCCAAGAGGCCTATCTCCAGAAGTCCTGACTGGGCTCGGATCCTCCAACCTCAGCTCTGTTCCAAACTTGTTGTTCACGAGCAGACCCTGCTGGATGGCTAGGTCGAGTGCGGTGTTACTATTTGCTGCCATGTCGATTTCTCGGAGCAGCAGTTGGACCTAGGGATAAATACCCTCTGGACAGCGCGACCCCGCCTGGAGGGAATGCGTCTATTCCTCCGCATGGGAGCAGTGTCTTTGGTGGGGTTGGTGTCGGCGGCGGTAACGTTGGCTGCCGGCGATCCGAAGGTCGTGGCGCCGGATCAGATTACGGATCTCACGGGACTCTGGCAATTCAACCCCGGTGACGATCCACGGTGGGCATCCCCCGACTTTGATTCTAGAAATTGGAGTTCGATTCGGATTCCCACGGGATTCGGACGCAGGGACGTGGAATCTGAGATGGCCTGGTACCGGCGTGAGCTGATGGTGAAAACCGGGGCGCCTCGGCTGACCCAGAGCCAAATCGCCGATTTGCGACTAGGGGTCACGATCGGCAAGGTCGATAGCGCCTACGAAGTATTTGCCGGCGGGCGTCGACTGGGTGGAGTCGGCGTGATGCCGCCGAATCCCAGGCTGGACTACGACCAACACCGCATCTACGAGATTCCAGCGGCTGCGATCCGCGACGACGGTCGAGTGTTGGTCGCTCTGAGGGTGTGGAAAAGCCCTGAGACCCGCTCGTCGGTGGGCGGACCCCACGGTGGCCCCTTCTTGTTCGGGCCGACGCGGAAGCTGGTGGAGAAGGAACTCAAGTCCGAGCTGCTTTCACTCCTATTGGCCGGTTGGTTCCTGCTCTGTGGCTTCGTGCATCTCGAATTGTTCCGCCGGAGACCTGCGCTCAAGGGATATTTATGGTTCGCGCTGCTTTGCTGCTCCTTTGCTGTCCACAGTTTCTTGCGAACCCAGTGGAAATATCAACTCAGTGAGAATTTCATTCTGCTCAAGGAGCTCGAGCACCTCGATCTCTATTTTGCCCTAGCGCTTTTCATCCAGGTCATGTGGCCGATCCTCGGCCAAGGTATCGGTCGCGGTCTGAGAGCGGTTCAATGGGCATGCGCGGCGGCGGCCGTGATCGTGGTTTTGCCGGGCTTGCGGGCCAACGTGGTGTTGTTGCCGTTTTGGCAAGCGACCATGATGTCCGTGCTGATCTTCTTCATCGTTCACGTTTTCAGGCGCTTGCGGGAGGGGCATCCCGAAGCCAGATATGTGGCGGTGGGGGCCTTGGTGGTGTCGATAGGGTTCGTTTATGAAACGGGAATTGATCGGGGTTTCTACGTTGGGCCAAAGCTCGCCGAGCTGAGCTTCGTGTTCTTCGTCGTGTGCCTAGCACTGTCCCTGGCGGCGCAATTTGCCAGGGTGTTTAACGAACTCGAGAACCTACGCCGCAACGAGCAGGCGGCCGCTGCTGAGAGTCGGGCAAAAACGGAGTTTTTGGCCAATATGAGCCATGAAATTCGAACCCCGATGACCGGAATTCTCGGGGCCGCGGACTTGATGCTGAGACAAGATCTCGCCCACGGGGCTCGGAGCCATGCGGAAATGATCAACACGTCCGCGCAGGCGTTGCTGCGTTTGATTGACGACATTCTTGATTTTTCGAAAGTGGAATCCGGGCAGCTCAAGTTGGAGCGCACAGACTTTTCTGTGTCAGAGGTGGTCAAAGGAGTTGTGGATTTGCTCCAACCCCAGGCGGACGCCAAAGGCATTGATTTACGCTTGAGCGAGGCAGCCGGTCTGCCTGCTCTGGTTCGCGGGGATCCTTTACGTTTACGGCAGGTCCTGATCAATCTGGTTGCCAATGGGGTGAAGTTCACACCCAAAGGTGAGGTTCGGCTTGCGGTTGAGAGCGTAGTGGCCGGCGAGAATGACCTGGCCGATGACCACCCAACTGAGCGACTCCAAGCACCCGAGGGTCTGTGGCTCCGGTTTCGGGTCTTCGATACCGGCATTGGGATCGCCGGCGAGGCCAGGCAAGGGCTGTTCGAGCCTTTCAGTCAAGCGGATACCTCAACCGCCCGTCGATTTGGCGGCACGGGTCTGGGGCTGTCGATCAGTCGCAAGCTTGTCGAGCTGATGTGGGGGCAGCTCAAGGTTGAAAGTGAGCCGGGTGTGGGCTCGACCTTCTGGTTCGATGCTCGTTTCGAGAAGGTGACGGGCGAGCTAGGCCTAGACGAGCAAGCCGTGGAGGTGGATTCATGGCGAGCAGTCTTTCCGGCGCGAATTCTTCTGGCGGAAGATACCTTGATCAGTCGAGTCGTCTTGAGCGAGCAGCTCAGCGACTTGGGCTACACCGTGGAGACGGCCGAAAACGGTTTGGAGGTGCTGGACCTGTTGAAAAAGCAAGAATTCGATTTGGTCCTCATGGACTGTCAAATGCCCGAACTGGACGGCTACGAAACCACCCGGCGGCTTCGGGCGCGCGAGACCCCTGGCCGAAGATTGCCGGTGATCGCTTTGACGGCCCACGCCATGGAGGGTGATCGGGAAAAATGTCTCGCTGCCGGCATGGATGACTATCTGCGCAAGCCTTGCACAGAGAAACAGCTGGCGCAGATGATCAAATTTCATCTCGCAGGGTCATCGCTCGGTAGAGATGTCGACAGTCGCCACCCATCAGCGCCTGAGATTTCAACCGAGACAGAAAAAACCCCGCTTTAAAAAGCGGGGTTTTTCGAGTGAGCCGCAAGCAGGGAGCAAACTCGGAGCCTGCGTGCTTGGTCTCAGAGATCAGACGGTTTGATCTCAGACGGTTTGATCTCAGACGGTTTGATCTCAGACGGTTTGATCTTCGACCGGTGCGTCGGCGCAGTTGGTTTTAACCGACTCGATTCCAGTGTCCCGAGAGGCTGCGCTTGAATACATTTGGCTGGAGCCGATGACTTGATTGTTGGCGGCCAGCAGATTGAAGAAGAACTTGCCGTTGGAAGCCTCCTTGCGCTCGTAGCGTTCTTCGAGAAGGCCGTTTTTGCGCACGGACTCGATGCCGTTTTTACATCCTTTTTTGTCCGCGTAGCCCTGGCTGGCGAGGATCTGCTGGCCGTTCTTAGCGTTGAGACGGAAATAAATCTTGTCGTTCTTGCCGGCAAAAATCTGGAATTTTGGGTTTTTGACCACAGAGCTGTCCTCACTGATTAGGCGCCGAGCAAAGGTTCGGCGCCGGTGTTCATGTCAGGGGGGCTGGTGGGTTGATGCTATGGGCAGCTCCGACCGGGTTCAAGAGCTTTCTGCCGATGGCGGCTGATTTCTTTCCTTGGTTGAGGGTAGCCATGGCCGAGGTAAGCGTTATCGAGGCGGTTGGGCTCCAAGGGAGATCCCGGGTTCGCGCATTCGTGCCTCCGTGCCGGTCCAAAAAAGTCGCTTGTCCAAGGTTATCTCCGCAGGCGCTTGGACCACCCTCGCGCTGACGATCACCGCGACCTCGAATGGGCTCGACGTCTCGACACTGCTTCTGCTGCTTGTTGCTCGGTTTCCCACTCCCAGTTCACCCATCCAAAAGGCATGATCTTTTTCCAGGTGAAAATTGGACGCGATCTCTCGCGATTCCGGCTCGCTACCGGCTGCCCGTGAGTTCACCCTGGTCTTGGCCTTGAGCCAAAGGCTGAGATTTTCGGTGTCCTCATCCACATCCAGGTCCACGGTTAGGTGCAGTTTCAAGTCGTGGGTGGCTTGTCCGTCGGCCCCGAGCAAAGACTTCGCCAGCTCGGTGTGGCCGACCTCACCACTCATCACGCTGACCGTCGTGGTGCCCAGCACTTCGGCGTTGCGATGATCCATGAACTCGTTGAGTTCGGCCATTGGGATTCGACCTGGGTTGCGACCCACTGATAGGGATGGCACAGGTGCCAACAACAGCCATTGAACATCGACATCGAATTCAGCCCTCGGCACATCGAAGCTATCGACAAGGATCTGAGCCAATTCGAGCTTGGCTAGGGAATCGCGAACCCAGATTCGGTTCGTTTGCTCGTCGAAAGCCACATATTTCAACCCGAGAAGTGAGCGCAGGGCCGTGCCGACCGACTTCAAGTCTGTATGTTTCAGGCGGAAGGCACGAAGCGCTTGGTGCTCATATTTGCGGCGGTTTTCAGGAGTATTGTCTGCGATCATCACGGTGTTGGAGCCCCATGGGGAATAGAGCTGGCCGCCGGCCCGGGTGGTGGCTTCCAGGGCTTTCAGGGCTGTCACGTCGTAGAGGCGAAGCTTGATCGTGCGGGTTCGCAAGCCGGGGTCCAAGACGATGTTCAAGCGGAAGGCTTCTCCCAAGGATGAGTAGATTTGGTCTACTGGGGTCGGATTGGGGAAATTCAGATCGACCCGAAGATCCGGATCGAAGACCAGGCGGGGAGGAGCTTGCCAGAGGGTTTCTTCGGCATCCTCCGGGTCCTCGGACTGGGCCCAGGTTGTTCCGGAAAGGCATACGAAGAGGATCAAGCATAGAATTCTTACGGATCTGAGAACGGGTTGGGCTTTCGGCATAGGGGCTCCCGGGTTTTGCGACTCAAGGAGTTAGTAGATTCACTTTTGCTCGTGCCGGGGATGCCCGTGGGATGGGTCGGCTTCTGAATGGGAGCAGTCGAAGACTATCGAGGACGGGACCGCTCGGTGTCGGCCCAACAAAGGAGACACACCTGAATTTTCTATTGCATCGCCATTTAGCAATTCGAGATCTAGGCTCAGCAACGGCTGGGCTCGGCGCTATGTTGCCCGATCTGTGGCGCATGGCGGATCGCCGGATGCGGGCACGGGCCTCGGTGTCGGCTCGGGCTCTGACCGGCGATCCCTGCATCGATCAGAAAGTGTTTGATCTGGCACGGGGAGTCGATCACCATCTGGAAGCAGACCACTGGTTCCACCGCCACCCTGCGTTCCTCGAGGGCGAAGCGCAAACACGGACCCTATTCACCGCCGAATCGGTGAAGGCCGATCGAATGGGCTTATTGGCACACGTGGGATGGGAGCTGTGCCTCGATGGGGCGCTTCTACGACGGGAAGGTGCCACGCAGATGGTCGCCCAGGTCCGGGCGACGATCGAACAATGCCGGGGTGAGCCCTTGCGTCGGCTGCGGCAGTGGCACCGGCCCCCGTTCGCCGAAGACTGGCAGAGCTCGGCAGATTTCGATTCCCGTTTGGAACAAATGTTGGATCAGCTCGCTTACGGCAGCTGGATCGAAGGATATGCGGTCGGCTCTGGATTGATCGATCGGCTCTCTGGAGTCCGCCGCCGAGTGGGTTTGAAATCTTTTGACAAAGCAGACCACGAAAAGTTGGCAGCGATAGCGGAGCACTTGATTTCAGAAGCTGCCCCCGCTCTGACTCAATTAGAGGAATTTCACTCAACGAAAACCGCTGGGCCGCCAAAAAAGGAGTCGCGATGAGCAGCTTTGATGTAATCGACCCCACGACCGAGAAGAAAACCGACTCATTTGCAGCGTTGGATGAACAGGCGCTCGAGGCTGCCCTCGACCGCAGCTTTCATCGTCAAAAGGGGTGGGCGGCAGTGCCGATCGTGCAGCGTGCCGAAGTCTTGAAAGGACTTGCGACCGAGCTGGGCCGCCAAAAAAGCGATTTGGCCTCGTTGATGACCCGCGAAATGGGCAAGCGAACCGAGGAAGGGGAGTCGGAGGTCGAGAAGTGTGCCTGGGTCTGTGAGTACTATTCGGAAAAGGGGCCCGACATGCTCAACTCGACGCCGATCGATTCGGATGCGAGCAAGAGCTACATTGCCTATCAGCCCCTGGGACTGATCCTGGCGATCATGCCCTGGAACTTCCCCTTCTGGCAGGTCTTTCGGTTTTTGGCTCCGGCGCTCTTGGCCGGCAATTCCGCCCTACTAAAACACGCATCCAATGTCCCGGGTTGCTCTCTTGCGATCGAAGCGTTGGTGCATCAGGTGCTGCGGGATCAGGGGTTTGACCCGCAGATCTTCTTCTCGTTGTTGATCGAAGACGAACGGGCGGAGGCGGTGATCTCGGATCGCCGAGTCCGGGGAGTCACGCTCACCGGCAGCACCCGAGCGGGGCGGGCTGTGGCAGCCATGGCCGGCCAAGGCTTGAAGAAAACGGTCCTCGAACTCGGGGGCAGCGATCCCTACGTGGTTCTGCACGATGCGGACGTTGAGCGGGCGGCCGAGGTCTGCGTCACCAGCCGCATGATCAACGGCGGGCAGAGCTGCATCGCGGCCAAACGGTGGATCGTGGTCGAATCGGTGCTGAAGGAATTTGAGCGACGGGTGGGCGAGCGGTTGGCAGCTTTGCGCATGGGCGAGCCCGGCGATTCCGACACCGACCTCGGCCCCATGGCCCGGCGCGACTTACGCGACTCGCTTCATTGCCAAGTGCAAGGAAGCGTTGAGAGTGGAGCTCGATTGGTGTTGGGTGGCTCGATACCAGACCGTCCCGGTTTCTTCTATCCGGCCACATTGTTGTCGGATGTTCGGCCGGGCATGCCCGCTTTTGACGAAGAGCTTTTCGGTCCCGTGGCGGCCTTAATCCCGGCTGCGGATGAGCAGGAAGCGTTGACTCTGGCAAATACCGGTGACTACGGCCTCGGCGCGGCGATCTTCTCCCGCGATTTGGAGCGGGCGGAAACGTTGGCTCGGGATCACCTGGAAGCCGGGTGTTGTTTCGTCAACGATTTCGTCCGCTCCGATCCTCGACTGCCGTTTGGGGGTATCAAAGACAGCGGTTATGGTCGGGAGCTTTCCACTCTCGGGCTGATGGAGTGGGTCAACCCGAAAACCGTCTGGATTCGCTGAGAGGGAAGATACGGCGGGTCAGGTGTAAGCGGAGAGGAAGAAGAAAATGGCGACTCCCGTGACCGACACATAGAGCCAGATCGGTAGGGTCCAACGGGCGATTTTCTTATGGCTGCTGAATCGTTTGGTCCGGGCGAAGAAGAGGGTCGAGAGCACCATCGGAATCACCGTGATCGACAGCAGGATATGGCTGATCAAGATCGAGAAATAAACCGGACGCACCCAGCCTTGGCCTGGGAATTGGGTATCGCCGTGGAAATGATGGTAAGTGAGGTAGCAGGCGAAAAAGAGGATCGAAAGGGTGACCGCCGCCAACATGAATTGACGATGTCGTTTCTTGTCACCGCGACGAATGGCGGCGTAACCGGCCAAGAGGCAGCAAGCGCAGAAGGTGTTGAAGGTCGCGTTGGCGGCGGGAAGCAACGATATCCACGCCGCTTCCGAGGTCGCAGTGGTCTTGAAATAGATCCACCACACCAGGAAACCGACGACCGCGGCTGAAACCGCGAGAATCCAAGGGAGCGGATTGCTGCGCTGAGAATTGGGGAGCGGCATGGGCTTGGGCACTTGGATCCTAGGCTCTAAATCTTGAGCTTTGAGACTTGGGGGGGCTTGGTGTTAAAGGATTGAATGACTCGGATCGATGGTCTGCCCGCCCAACCTCAGGACGGGCGGTGGGACCAGATAGAGGCTCAGTGCTCGTGTTTGCCGAGGTAGGAGGCTTCAAAAGCGTCGATGAGCTTGCCGAGGGCCTGGGTGTGGGCCGTGTCGGTGGTCTGTTTGGCCTTCATGGCGTGGACCAGCATCTTGTGCAACAGGCCGATTTCTTCTTGGTACTTAGCCTTTGCCGCGTCGTCAGCGTCGGCCGCGGGCGGTTTGATGCGCTGGGTCATGAAGTAATAGGTGACGATTTCGGAGAGCGCATCGGCGTGGGTTTCCTTATTCTCCACCCAGCGGACGATCTGATTCCAGTCGGCCGGAGAGGCTTTGCCGAGTTCGGTGACCATATTCATCGACTTTTCGATCGTGGTCACATGCTCGCGAAGGGTTACGAAGCGGGTTTCGTCGCCGTAAATGCCACAGGGAATCTGACAATGGGCGAAAATCGCCGGACCGATCAGAGCGGCCAGCACCAAGGCGGAAATGAGAAGGGGGATCCTGGGGGTTCGCATCATATTCTCCTGATCCTAGAAGGTTCGGGGTGGGTGTCGAGCATGGTTGAACTGTATCACCGAGTCTTATGCTTGTCGGACCTGAAAGCCCGCGCCGAGCCGGTGAATATGCCGTCAATCGGGCTTCTCGGGGCATTGGTCGAAGGCTGAGCGCAGACGAGCGAGATTGGCCTTCGCTTGGCCTAGGTAGTCGTAGACGGCTCCGTCGGAGGGGCGGCTCAGCAGGTCGATGGCCGCCGCACAGCGTGTATCGGTGGGTGGTGCCTCCGATCTCCGGCCGGAGATCCACAACACTGGGCTTTGAGGGTCCAGCTCGGGTCCTCCTGCCGACGACATGTCCGCCGGCGAACTCATTTTCAAGTGCTGGATTTGTATTCCGTATCTTCGTTGCCAATACCCGTATCTGTCGGGGTCTGCAGCCCAAAAAGACCATCGGCTTGCAGGGCCCGCTCCTAGAAGCTCTTCGAGCTGGTGGTCGATCGCCCGAAGCTGGTCTCTGAGTTCCGAGAGCTGCTGCTCGGTGGAGTCCGCCCTATTGGGCCATTGCTCGGCCAGCACCTGTTGCACTCGCTCGGCTTGACGTTGAAAGAGATCTGGATCCAACCAAGCTCGTGGGTCCGTGCCCGTGTGGCTGTGCTCTCCTTGTTTGCCGTGGGAATGGGTTCGGCCGGAGATGCTCAATAGGTCGAGCTGCTCCGCAGTCCTCGAGACTTTGGTTTCTGGCAGGCTGGCGGTGGTCATCCACTGCTCGTATCCGGCGCCATGGGCAATCACCAAATTCGCGTTCTGCAAGTCGAGGAGTTGCTCGGTGGTCGGTGCGCCGTGTGCGGGATCACCGTCCGGGGGCAGGACCATCTGCAGGTCGACCCAATCTCCCGCTAGGCGAGTAACGAGGAAACCCAGGGGATAAGTGGTGGCGGCCACCCGGGGTGGCTTGGGTTTCGGTGTTTCTGAAGAAGGCTGTTGGCCGGCCTCTTGGGCTGGACCGCAACCTGCCCAAGCGAGTGCCGCGCAGATTCCGAGAGCGAGGAGCGCGCCGGCAACGAGGGCTCGGGGAAGCCCGGTGCATGCTTTGCTACGGGGGTGGAGGTGGGGTACAAAGCCTCGGATCATGGTCGGCTCCTGAAGGTCGCGCTGCAGCGATCGAGGGGGATTGGGGCGAAAATCACCCGTCGGGGGTGGAGGTGTGATGGAATTTGGATTCGTGCCGGCGATTCCCTCGGCACACCCAACTGATCAATGAGGTTCAATCCATCTGATGGACGAATTAGAGTTTACCGCTTTCGACCTTCCCATCCGTCCGCGCCGAAATCGCCGCACCGCCGCCATGCGAGCGTTGGTGCGCGAAACGGACCTAACCCCCAATCACTTGATCTATCCGCTGTTCGTCATCGACGGCAAAGGGGAGCAACAGGAAATCGGCTCCATGCCCGGAGTCTTCCGTTGGTCGACCGATTTATTGGTCGAGGAGGCCAAATCCGCCCACCGGGCCGGGGTGCCCGCTGTGGCCCTATTCCCGGCCCTCGACGAGAGCCTCAAGGACAAAGTGGCTTCCGAGTCCACCCGCGCCGAGGGTCTGCTTCAGCGGACGATCCAAGCGATTAAAGAGGCCTGCCCGGATCTTCTGGTAATCACCGACGTCGCCATGGATCCATATTCCTCCGACGGTCACGACGGTTATGTCAAAGACGGGGAAATTCTCAACGATCCAACCCTTGAAATCCTGGCGGAAATGGCCGTTTCCCAAGCTCAAGCCGGGGCCGATGTGGTGGCGCCGTCGGACATGATGGACGGCAGGGTCGGCATCCTGCGGGAAGCCTTGGACGATGAGGGTTTCGAAGACGTGGGAATTTTGGCCTATTCGGCAAAATATGCCTCGGCGTTTTACGGTCCCTTTCGTGAAGCCTTGGATTCCCAGCCTCGCGCAGGAGACAAGAAGACGTATCAAATGGATCCGGCCAACGTGCGGGAGGCCATCCGCGAGGTGCTGTTGGATGTGGAAGAAGGGGCGGACATCGTTATGGTCAAACCGGGTCTGCCCTATTTAGACGTGGTCCGCCAAGTGCGGGATGCGGTTCAGGTGCCCGTGGCCGCCTACCAGGTCAGCGGTGAGTACGCCATGATCCAGGCGGTGGCGCAAAACGGATGGATGGACAGCGATCAGTTGATGCTCGAAACCTTGACGGCTTTCCGTCGGGCCGGTAGCGACATGGTGCTGACCTACTTTGCCCATCGGGCCGCCCAAGTCTTGGGTGGCTGAGCCGGAGGCTAGCTGAAGTCCATCCAGGGTTGCTCTCCGGCACCTCGGCGCGGCGCCTTGCGGCCTGGGCGGCCCCCGCTCGCTCCGAGCTCGCGCCACCGCTGCGCTGACGTCGCAAATTGCTGATGTGTAAAAGCTTAAGCCGATCTATATGCTGTATCGCTCAGACACGCTCGCTTTCCGTGCTCGGCGCGCCGTGCCTATTAGATCCTCAAAACCGCAAACCTGGACAGACCAGCTAGGAGCTGCGAGCGCGTCGTACGGCCTCTAACCAACCTGTGTAGAGGTTGTCGCGGCGTGTTTCGTCCATCTTGGGCTCGAAACGGCGCTCTCGCCGCCTGGCGTGGGCGATCTCGTTCGGGTCTTGCCAGAATCCCACCGCCAATCCGGCCAGAAACGCCGCCCCCATGGCGGTGGTTTCCACCAAAGTTGGGCGATCCACCGGCAGGCCGCTGATGTCGGCTTGAAATTGCATCAGGAAGTTGTTGGCACTGGCGCCGCCGTCGACCCGCAGTTCCGTGATCGGACGACCCGATTCTCGATTCATCAAATCGAGCACGTCTCGGCTTTGGTATGCGATGGATTCGAGTGCGGCTCTCACCACGTGGGAGCGGCCAGACCCTCGGGTCAGGCCGACCAATGTGCCCCGGGCGTCCATATCCCAATAGGGTGCGCCCAAGCCCGAGAACGCGGGCACCAAATAAACCCCTAGGGTGTCGGTGACGGCCTCGGCGATCGCTTCGCTTTCGTCGGCTTTGCGGATCATCTTCATTTCGTCGCGCAGCCATTGGATGGCGGCACCGGCCGTAAAGACGGAGCCTTCCAAACAATAAACCGGCTTTCCCAGCGGGTCACAGCCGAGGGTGGTCAAGAGCCCGCCGTCACTGATCACCGACTGATCACCCATATTCATCAGCAGGAAGCAGCCCGTGCCGTAAGTATTCTTGGCCTGGCCCGGATGCCAACAACCCTGGCCGTAAAGCGCGGCTTGTTGATCACCGGCCATGCCCGAGATCGGCACACCCGCGGGGATTTCTGCAAAGTCGACGGTTTCGCCGAAGAGCATCGCCGATCCGGTGCCGACCTCCGGCAGCATGGCTTCCGGAATCGACAGCAAGTCCAGCAGCTCGGGATCCCAGCGCCGGTCATGGATGTTGTAAAGCAGGGTCCGCGAGGCGTTGGTGGGCTCCGTGCGATGGGATTTACCGCCCGAAAGTTTCCAAAGTAACCAGGTGTCGATGGTGCCGAAGAGGATCTCTCCTTGTTCGGCTTTGGCTTGAAGGTCAGGATATTGGTCCAGGATCCAGCGGATTTTGGTCGCCGAGAAATAGGCGTCGATCACCAAACCGGTTTTGGTGCGAAACGTTTCGGAAAGACCCTGCCCGCGTAAGGTCTCACAGAGGCCGGCGGTTTGTCGGCTCTGCCAGACGATGGCGCGGTGGATCGGCCGGCCGGTGCTTCTGTCCCAAACAACTGTGGTTTCCCTTTGATTGGTGATTCCAATCGCCGCGAGATCCCGTCGACCCAAGCCGGCGTCCGCCAGAGCTTCAGCCATTACTTTCAGGCTGACCCGCCAAATTTCATCAGGATCGTGTTCAACCCAACCTGGTTTGGGGAAGTGTTGGGTGAATTCGGAGTAGGCTCGTCCTAGGATTTCCCCACGGTGAGAAAAGGCCAAAGCCGTGCTTCCGGTCGTTCCCTGGTCTAATGCGAGGACTGCTTTCGACATGTCACTATCCTAACCGCCATGATGTGGCGGCACATTGGGAGTTTTCGGGCTCGGCTCAGGTCTGAGCCTTAGGGTCGAGTTGTAGGATTCGACCACGCAGGTCGTCCGGTAGGGCAACGGATTTGCCCATCTCATAGTCGATCCAAACCACGACCGAGGTGCCGTCGGCTACCGGGTGGTCGGCGCCGTGCGGATAGATGGCGTAGTCGAGGGAGAAGCTCGAACTGCCGATGCGGGTGGCTCTGGCTCCCACTTCCAGCTCCGCCGGGTAGTGCACTTGGCGTCGGAAGCTGAGAGAGGCTTGGGCCAAGGCCGGCCCGAGGCTGGGTTTAGATTTCGCGTCGCCGAGGCGAATAGCCTCGAAATAGGCCATTCGAGCTGACTCACAATAGGTGAAGTAGACCGCGTTGTTGACGTGGCCGTAGGAGTCCATATCGGCCCAGCGGACCGAGACCGGGATGAAGAAGTTGAATTCGTCTCGCATGCCAAAAGCCTATCAAGTCGAGCCCAATGCCTCAGGTCGGTCGTTACATCTTCTAGACATCAGCGGCTTGCGACCGCCGACCGATGGCGATAGCGTTCACCTTCCAAGCCGTGGCTGGTCCGGTCGCGGTAGCCCCTGATCAACGAGAGTATCGAATGCAAAAATTTTGTTCGCTTTGTTCCGCACTTTTCATCGCGTTCTGTCTTTCAGGACCTGCGACCGCTGAGGACCCTGGGCCGACCGCCGAGGAGCTGAAGAATCCGCCGGCCCATGCCGAGCGCCATGAATCCGGTTTGGTCAGCTTGAAGCTTAAAGAAGGAACCGGAGATCGGCATCCGGATCCCAATGACGTCGCCCGGGTCCATTTCACGGGTTGGACCCCAGACGGCGCGGTTTTTCGCACCACCCGTGGCGACAAACCGGGTTCTTTTCCCTTGGACAAAGTGTTTCCGGGTTGGAGTGAAGGTATTCAGCTAATGGTGGTCGGAGAGAAGCGGCGCCTTTGGGTGCCTGAGCATTTGGGGCCACCCAATGCCCGTACGGGACCCAAATCGGCGGTTTTTGACGTGGAGCTGCTGGATATCCTGGATCTCCCTGAGCCACCGGCCACCCTCGACAAACCCGATCCCTCAGCCAAGCGCTTGCCGTCTGGAACGTTCACCAAGCAAATTGAGCCGGGTCAGGGTGGGGAGCTACCTGGGCCCACAGGGCGGGTTTTGCTGCACTACACGCTTTGGAATGAGCAAGGCACAACCCTGGATTCGACCTTCAGCCGCAATCGACCGACTGCTTTCTTGCTCGATCGAGTGATGCCTGCTTTCTCCGAGGCGGTGCAAGAGATGACTGTGGGTGAGAGTCGATATTTGTGGATTCCCCAATTTGCCCACCAAGGGCAGTGGCCGAACAGCCCTAAGGGCATGATGATCTTCGAAATCAAGCTCGTTCGAATCCTGCCGGAGAATGTATTGCAGCCCAAGGAAGAATCTGGAGAGTAGGGATGATCGGCTCTAATCCGCGTCGGGGAACCATTGATTTTGGCCTGGACGGTCCAATTCCCCGGGACCTGTTGATCTTGATGGCCTGCCTCTTCATCACTTACTCATTCAGTGCCTTTCAATCGACCCGGGAACTCGTGGCGGCCGCTCGGCTATCGCGGTCCATCTGGCAAGAAGGGTTCTTTTGGCAGTTGGTCACTTATCCATTTGCTGCAGACTACGGTCACCCCCTGGGATTGATATTGAGCCTGTGGATGGTTTTGATCTTCGGCAAGCAGGTCTATTATTTCGTCGGCCGCAAAGCGTTTTGGAAGACGTTCTTCTCGTCGACCATGGTTGCCGCCGGTGTGGCGGTGGTCGTTCAATACCTGATGGATTGGGCGGGTATGGCGCCGACATTCTTTTTGCCTTTCGGCATGATGCAAGGGCAGCTCATCGTGCTGACCGTGCTCATCACCGGTTTCGCAACCCTTTACGGACATGCCACCGTTTACCTGATGTTCGTGCTACCGGTCAAAGCCTCTTGGTTTATTGGTCTCGAGATCCTTTTCGCTTTTCTCGCATTTCTTTCGTCGAAAGACTTGGCTGGGTTCATCGGTATTTGCGCCGCGGTCACGGTGGCTTATTTCCTGTTTTCGGGCGTGAGCCCGAGGCGCTTTTTGCACGAAATTCGCTTGCGGATTCAGCGTAAGCTGATCGAAGCCAAGCTGCGAAAAATGCGAAAAGGAAAGGGTGACGGAAGCGGCGTCGTCAAAGGGCCGTGGGTTCACTGAAGCCTTCAGCCTATGGAACCAGCCCTGAATTCCACTTCCTATGGAACCGCTTGTGGAAAATTTTGTGGAAAACTCACGGGTCGACCGAAAAGCTCTGGCGAAAGTAGGGCGTAAGATCTGCGAATAGAACCTAAGTTCTTATATTGCAATATTTAGGATTTTTTGCACAGAAAATTGTGCATAGAGGTCTAAGTGTCGATAAGACTTGGTAGATGAGGGTGTTTTTCGCGATTTTTCCACAGTGTTTTCCACTGCTTCTGTTGGAAATTCTCGTCAGGTTGGGAAGTCACGATTCGTGGTCGGCAGAGCCGGCTGAATGGTCGTGGAAAATCGCCACCAAATAACCCACGCCGAAAGGATGCTCGTAGGAAAGCACCTTGCCGCCCGTGGATTCGAATGAGGTCGCGGCGGTGACGATCATCGAGGTTTCGATCGTGTCCTCGGCCGCCAAGGACCGTAGGTCGGGGTCGATGTCGGCGATTTCTCGGTACCGTTTCTTAGCAATTAGAGAAGTCAACTCTCGGTCGAATTCTACCCCGCGAGCGTGGAATCCGGCAGGGGCGCCAGGCAGACATCGATGGCTCATATCGCCCGAAGCGACCATCGCAACCTTGCCTCGGCACCGGGAAGCCGCTAGGGCGAGTTCTTCCCCGATCGCCCAAAGCTGCTGGTGGGACACGCTTTGCGCCGGTAAGGACAAGATGGTGGTGGGGCCCTGCCAACCGGCTTGCTGCAAGAACCACAACGGCACTACCGCACCGTGATCCAGAGGTCCGGAGGAGATTCGCCAATAATTGCCGACGCCCATAACTTCGAACTCTAAAGCGTCGATTAGGCACGGGTCCGTGGGCAACGAAATCGAGGCCCCCGGAGCCCCAAATGCGGCTAGATTGCCGCGGTGATCGTGGCCCGACCAAATTCCGAATTTTCGGCCTTTCCTTGGAGAATGTGGAGAGATCAACATCAGGCGATCGGGTCGGGCCGCTACCAGCTGACGAGCGACTTCCCGGCATGCGTTGACGGTGCCGGAGCATTGCCTCAATCTGGCTCCTCCTACCTCGGGCACAATGATCGGCGGATGAGGTAGCAGCGCGCTGAGCTGAATGTGAGATTCAGTAGTCATGGGCAGGCTCTCTATAAAAATATTTAAAATAGCTGATGATTACCATATTGCCTGGTCGGATAGAAGGTTCTTCGGAGGATCTCGATCTGATAAAGAATTCTGCGATTTGCGCGCAATTTTACTAGCTCTTTAGAAGGTTTTGGTTGGAAGCAATCTTGACCAGATATAGGGCGACTGCTATTCTAGACGTGTATCTATTTACCTTTGTTGAGACGGGTACATTTACATCCTCACTCTAATCATGGCGAGTCGACATTGAGATCTCTCGACTCTACCACCGACGTTGAATCCAGGAGATGCGGTCCGCGCACGGGCTGCTCCGTCGCATTTGGGGAAGACGGATCCTCGCTTCTTCGACATCTACTTTTTCGAACCAGGAGGCTAGGAAAAACGTGACTCAGACCTCGAAATTCGTAACTGCTTTCTCATTGGTGCTTGGGCTACTCGCAGCCCCGTCTTTCGCCGCTACCGAACTTACCGCCACCAGCAATCAGATCCATTGGAACTCTGACAATGAGCTGTCCCGAGCGGACTTGCGCATCAGCGGTCCCGACGGTTTCATGTTCCACCGGGTCTTCAATGCGGGTGAAAGCCCGTCATTTTCTTTGGATTCGGTTTTGGGCGAGCTGCCCGCCGGTTCCTACACCTGGAGCTTGACCACGGTCTCCGGTCTGTCGCCTGAACTCTTGGAGGCGATGAAAGTCGCCCGTGACGGTGGGGATGTTTCCGCCATCGAAGAGATAAAAGCCGCGGCCGGTTTCCGTGCCGTCGAGCAGTCGGGAGCGTTCTACTTCGACGGCCTTCAGCTCGTGGTGCCCACGGGCCGGGACGGGATTTCTTCGGAAGTCGACGTTCCCACCAAGGATCAGCAGATTCTCGACGACCTCATCGTCGTGGGCAGCGCCTGCATCGGCCAGGATTGTGTGAACGGCGAGTCTTTCGGTTTTGATACCTTGCGGCTGAAAGAGAACAATCTTCGCATTAGGGCCCAGGACACCAGCACAACAGCTAGCTTCCCGTCCAGAGACTGGCAGATTACCTTCAACGATTCTACCAACGGTGGACAGAATAAGTTTGCCATCGACGATATCGATGGCGGGCGGACGCCTTTCACGATTGAAGCAGGCGCACCTAGCCACTCACTCTACGTTGATGATGGTGGGCGCATCGGTTTGGGTACCGCGACGCCCGTAGTCCAACTTCATGTTAAAGACGGCAACACCCCCACCTTGCGTTTGGAGCAAGACGGCACCTCGGGTTTCACTGCCCAAACCTGGGATGTGGCCGGAAACGAAGCCAACTTCTTTGTCCGCGACGCCACCAATGGCTCAACCCTGCCTTTCCGAATTGATCCCGGAGCCTCCAGTAGTGCCATCCATATCAAAGGTAACAACGACGTCGGTTTAGGGACGTCCGCTCCGACCGCTAACCTTCATGTTCGGTCCACTGCGTCTGGCGCCGACGACGGCCAAATCTTTTCCGAAAATGTGAACGGCACGAGTATCCAACGCGTGCTCATGAGGCTGACCAACAATGGAACAACTACATTTCAGTTGGAAGACACCAGCACGAGCGAGCGGTGGAATACGAGTGTCAAACTTGGTGACTATGAGATTTCCAAAGGCGGAACCGGCCTAACAGAATTTTTGCTGGACGGTTCTGGTAACTTGGAGATTAGAGGGAATTTGACGGCGAACTTTGGGACCTCGAACGACACGTTTCCCGACTATGTCTTCGAAGAAGGCTATGAGTTGAGGACGCTGGATCAGCTTGCCGAATTCATCAAAACAGAGGGGCATCTTCCTGGTGTGACCTCTCGGGAGGATGTGAAAGAGGCCGGTGGGATCAATATGACCAAGCTTCAGCTCGAGATCCTTGAGAAGGTCGAGGAGCTGACCCTCTACACCCTTTCCCAACAAGAGCTCATCGAAAAGCAAGGCGCGTTGATCGAAGAGCTGCAGAAGCGTTTGGCCGACCAATAAGGTCCGGAATCGATCGGCCGACGGTCGACGAAGAGAGGCCCGCGTTCCTGAGAAGGTCCGCGGGCCTTTTGCGTGGGCGTGACTTTGGGTATGCTGATTCTCGTTGTACCTCAACCTAGTCTCAAGGATTAGTCAACTGCCGAGGGCCCCGCCTACCATGCTCGAGTTCTCCAATATCGCCGGTCGGTACAGTGTGGAGCGGCTGCTTTACACGCGGGGCGTCTCCAGCGGCTATTTGGCGACCGACAGCCGGGATAGCGATCGCCGCGTGCTGCTGGAAGTCGCCCCGGTGGGAGAGGTTTCCGTTTCTCGTCAGATTTTCTTAGACCAATTGTCGAGCCTAACCGAGCGCCTGATGGCCTTGGAGCACTCCAATCTCGTTCCCATTCGAAGCTTCTTGGTCGACGGGCCCTATTACGGCTTCGTCAAGATTTTTGAAGGTGGCGAGTTGATGGAAAAGTGGCTGGCGGATCAGCGAGATGCAGCGTCCATCGATCTTCGAATCGGCCTCTGCCGCGATGTCTTGGAAGGGCTTGCCGCCTTGCACAGTGTTGGAATCCTGCATCGGGATCTGAGCCCGAGGAGCATTTGGCTTAGGGCAGTGGGCGAGCAAGGTTCTCGGCCCGTGGCCCAGATCGACCATTTCTATCGAAGTATTCTGGAGACGGAATATACGTTGGATCGGGAGCTGCTACTTTCAACGGGAAGAGTCGCACCCGAGGTGAGCGCCGGCGATGCGTATTCTCTGGGAAGCGATGTCTTCGCCGTCGGCCTGCTGCTATTAGAGATTCTGGGAGAGGCGGAGAATCCTGCAGGCGGCCACTTCGATACCTTGTCCGAGTCATCGAGGGTGTCGGAGCAGGAGATTCGAAAGCGAGTGCCGGCGCCCTACGCGGAAGTTGTTGTGCGTGCGACCCGCTCCTCACGCCTGGAGAGATTTCAGGACGGCCTGGATATGCTGGCGGCCTTCGACGCCATGGATCTCGAACGCCGCTTGGCCGACAATCTCGAATCTTGAGGCACGTTTTTCTAGAGGTCACGTTTTTCTAGAGGCCACGTTCTTGAACGGTCGGCGAGCCACACCCGGGCCATCTTAAGATTGCGAAGAACCTCTGCTCGATGACCTTGGCGTAGACGCGACAACAGGGAGGTCGATTCCGAGACGAAAAATTTGAAGCCCATTGAAGCGTTTTCCCGCACGTCTGGGTAGGAGGCCGAGCGCCGCCGTTCCAACCCCGTCGAGATCGAGGAGAACGCCATGTTTGATTTGCCCGTGCTCGTATTGACCCTTTTGCTTTCCGTTGATCCCGACCAGCTCGTGTCGCTGCATCAAGCCGGAGCCCCCCAAGCGCCCGCCGGTGTAGAACTCACCGGGCGGACCGACGTCCGAGTGCCCTGGGCGCGACGGACCCAAACCTGGACCGCTGCGCCGGTCTTCGTCACCGTGGAGGAGGCGCAGGCCCGAGCTGAGCAACGCTTGGCAGCCGGCACCCCCGATCAGCCCCAAAAACGAAAGGGGCGAATCCCCGGGATCCTGCCCGCAGATGTCGTGGATTTGATGCAGCTGCAGGCCTACTTCCTGCCCGAAAGCGATCGCATCGACATCGCCGATCCCGCCGAAGCTCACCAAAAGTCCCTGTCGTCGACCCTCAATTTCAACGCTATCGACGCCTCCAGCTCGACTTCGGTACCCCCCGATCCGGAGCTAGCGGTGAGCAATGCCTATGTCATCGCGGTGGTCAATAGGGATTTTCAGATCTACTCCGCTGTGAATGGCGGCGCCTTCACGGCCGCCTTAAACCTCACCGATCTGCTGGGCTCCAACTCAGACTGCGACTCCGGGCTTTTTGATCCGAATATCGTCTACGACGAAGAAGCCGATCGCTTCTTGATGGGAGCCGACGCCAACGGCACCGACTATTGCCTCGGAGTTTCCCTCACCAACAATCCCCTCGGCTCTTGGGCGGTCTATTCTTTCCCTACCGACATCGGTGGCGCCTTTTTCGACTATCCCCACCTGGGTGTGGGTCGGCAGGCCTTCTATATGGGCTCGAATCAATTCGTCGGCGGCTTCGAGGAAGCACGCCTTTTCGCCATCGACAAGGCCGCCGTCTACGCGCAGGAGTCGACGACCGCCGTTTCTTGGTCCCTCGACGGTTTTACGGACTTCGCCTTCACACCCCAGCCCCTGCACCTGCACGGCTATGACGACGGCAGCTGGCCGACTTCCGGACCCGACTATTTCCTCACCGGCCAAGGCAACGTCAACAAGGTCAACATTTGGTCGATCGACGACCCCTTCGGCAGCGGCACCTTGGTGCAACAGGACGAGCTGAATCTCACCAACTACACGGGCGTTTCCGTAGGCACCCCCGTCGACCCTCCTCAATTGGATAGCACCGATTCCATCGATGGCGGAGATTGGCGCCCCCTCGACTTCGAATACCGCAACGGTTTCGGCTGGGTGGTGCAGAACTTGTCGTGCAACCCGGGCTCCGGCACTGTCAATTGCATCCGCTGGGCCCAGCTCGATCCCGCTGCCAACTCGATTGTCGACGCCGCGGTCTACTCGCCGGGAGACTCCTACTACACCCTGCATCCGGACTTGGCGGTCAATCGTTGCAACGACCTGTTGGTGGGCTTTTCCATCTCCAGCAGCAGTCTATTTCCCGGAACCTACGTGGCGGCGCGCGAAAGCGACGATTCTGCCGGCGAGCTCGGCAATCTAACCTCCATGCAAGTCGGCACCGTCACCTACCGATCGTTCGACGGCGATCCGCTCCGTTGGGGTGACTACACGGGGGCCACTATCGCCCCCGACGGAGTCGGTCTTTGGTACTTGGGCGAGTATTCGGGTGTCGTCAGCGGTAGCATGAATTGGGTCACTCGTGCTGCCAAATATGAGCTCCCGGACTCGGACTCTGACGGCGTGCCCGACAGCTGTGACGCTTGCCCCGGCTCCAACGACGCCAACGATTCCGACGGCGACAACGTGCCCAACGGATGCGACAGCTGCGAAGGATCCGACGACTCAGCCGATGCCGACAACGACGGCGTACCCGATGGATGTGACATTTGCCAGGGTGACGACGCCACGAACGACAGCGACGCCGACGGCTTCTGCAATGACATCGACCTCTGCGAAGGATCTGACGACGCCAACGATGCGGACGGCGACGACGTGCCCGACGGATGTGACGTCTGCGAGGGATCCGACGACTCCGTCGATGCCGACAACGACGACGTGCCCGACGGATGCGATGTTTGCGAAGGATCCGACGACTCCGTCGATACCGACGGCGATGACGTGCCTGACGGATGTGACGTCTGCGAAGGATCCGACGACTCCGTCGATACCGACGGCGACGACGTGCCCGACGGATGCGATGTTTGCGAGGGATCCGACGACTCCGCCGATGCCGACAACGACGGCGTGCCCGACGGAT